>JBIICI010000004.1:0-108917 GCA_044238935.1 Gemmobacter sp. | reverse complement strand
GTTCACCGAATAAGATTGCACCTGTATCATAATCCAAATCATGCCCATCGCGATCCACATGCTTGCCGTTTGATTCCATATCCAGCTGCTGCAAATAGGCAGGAAAGCGGTGCAAATATTGATCATAAGGCAACACTGCATAGGATTGTGCGCCAAAAAAGTTGCGATACCAAACCCCAAGTAACCCCATAATGACCGGCATATTTTGCGAAAGTGGCGCATGGATAAAATGCTGATCCATCGCATATGCCCCGCCCAGCAGGCTTTGAAAATTCTCAAACCCAATGGATACCGCAATGGATAGACCAATCGATGACCATAAACTATAACGCCCGCCGACCCATTCGCGGAAGGTAAACATATTTTCAGGGTCAATCCCGAACTTGACCACTTCGGTTGGGTTGGTGGATACCGCCACAAAATGCTTTAACAAAGCCTGTTCATTTGCCCCTGTTTGATCCAAGAACCATGAACGGGCGGAATGCGCGTTTTCCATGGTTTCTTGAGTCGTGAAGGTTTTGGAAGCAATGATGAACAGGGTCGTTTCAGGATCACACCGCTGCAATGTTTCGGCAATATGCGTACCATCCACATTAGATACAAAATGCATCTGTATGCTGCGATCTGAGAAGGGCTTTAAGGCCTCACACACCATATAAGGACCCAAATCTGATCCCCCAATCCCGATATTGACCACATGCTGGATTTTCTTGCCTGTGTAACCCATCCATGACCCGCTTCTGACCGCATCGGTAAAATCCCTGATTTTATCCAAGACGGCATGAATATCCTCAGTGACATCCTCATTTTCCACCTCTAATGCTTCCCCTTTAGGACGGCGTAAAGCAGAATGCAAAACGGATCGTTGTTCACTGTTATTGATCCGATCCCCTGCGAAAATTTTGGTGCGCCAACCCTCAAGATCACTGGCTTTGGCTAGATTTAACAACAGGGTCATGGTTTCAGACGTGACCCGATGCTTCGAATAATCAAAAAGCATCCCATCCAGTTTCAAATGCATCGTATTGAACCGATCTGCGTCCGCCGCGAACAGGTCACGCATAGACACGGACTGGATTGTTTCATAATGGGCTTTTAAGGCATTCCATTCAGGGGTTTCGGATCTGCTTTTAGAATTACTGGGCATTGGGAATTTCCTTTATTTCGTCAATTTTTAAACTTGTGTCATTCGGGATAACGGGGCTTCCAACCATGGTGATGGTCAGATCATTTGGTTTTAACATATTTTTTGCCAATTCTTGTACATCAGATAGGGTCACAGATGCAATATCTTTGATATGTTGGCTTAAATAATCTGGTGCAAACCCATCAATCTGTAATGATAGGGCGGTGCGCGCAATTGCATCGCTAGATGATAGTCCCAAAGGCAATGACCCCACCAAATAATCCTTCGCGTTTTTCAAATCATCCTCAGTTAATGTCTGGGGTAAATTCTGCCATTCTTGGCGCACCATATCAAGCAGCTGTAACGCCGTTTCATTTTTGGTGGATGTTGTGACCTCCAGCGTATCTACATGATCCAAATGCACAAAATTGCTGTAAATCCCATAGGTCAGCCCTGCTTTTTCACGAATGGAATCCATCAACCGTGATCCAAAACCGCCTGAGCCTAAAATATGGTTCATCACCAAGGCTGCCGCATAGTGCGGATCATGTTTATCAATGCCCTTTTGCGTAATCTGAATATAGGTTTGTGGAATGGGTTTTTGATACAAGACAATCTGCCCTTTGTGCTGCAAATCAGTCAGATCAGAAACCTGTTCATTTTGGGTTTTTGCATCGGGTAATGACCCGAAAATCATATTCAAAATCAGCTTTAATTCATCGGCCGTCACATCGCCCATGACGGCAATTTTAAGATTGGATTTTTGGATATGCTGGGCATGATAGGCACGCAAATCATCTGCATTGATGGCTGCTAAGCTATGCAGCGTGCCGCCGCTATTTTGGGCATAGACATGACCCGAAAATGACCGATCATTGGCGATCCGCGCGGCGATCCATTCGGGGTCTTCTAGGGCAGATTTGATCCGTGCCATATTGGCCTGTTTCATGCGATCCACCGCCTCCGCATCAAAGCGCGGCTGGGTCAGTGCCATTTTTAGGAGACCGTAAGCCTTTTGATCATGTTTTTTAAGGGTCTTCAATGACCCATAAAAATCATCACGATCCATGTTGAAACTAAGATTGATGGAATGATCATTCAGTTCCTTTTGAAACGCAAGGCTGTTTAAAATCCCCGCGCCTTCATCCATTGTATTGGAAAGCAAACGCGATAATCCTGATTTATCCGCTGGATCGCTTTTTGACCCTGCCCCGACAAAGGAAAATTGGATGGAGATAATGGGCAAACGGTGATCTTCGATCAACCATGCATTGACCCCTTGATCCGATGTGATCTGCTGTATCTTTAGCAATTCTGTGGTGGAAGATTGCGGAATGATGTCTTGCTGTATAGCAGAAGCAGGTTTTTGGATTGGTTTAGAAATTGGCATGACAGGCGCATTTGATTTTTTCATAAAATAAATCGAGCTACCTGCTGCAACGACGCTAAGGGCGGTGGTGGCACAGGCCAATAGGATCAGATTCTTTTTCATTGTTTTACCCTTTGCGTTTTCGGTAACAAATACCCACTGACCCCTTTATTGTCAATCAGAACGGTTTTTAAAGCCTCAATGACCTGCTCAGGGGTGACTTGATCCAGCTTTGTTTCAAACCCTTCCAATTCTGAAAGCGGCATACCAATCGCCATGAATCGTCCCACAATTTGTGCAGGGTTGCTGAAATTGTCCAAATCAAACAGGGCAGATTCCTTAATACGTGTCTTGGCGTGGGTTACCATATCAGGGCTTAAGCCCTTATGTGCGATAAAATAGAGTGCCTGCATAATGGATCGCTCCAGATCAGGAAGGGACGTTTTGGGCGTAGGATAGGCATTAATCCAGAAATCACCATCATCCACCGTATCACCACGATAGCTGACACTGATGTTGATTGCTTTTTTATCCTGCACCACCAATTTCTGATAGAGCAGGGAATCGCTGCCACCTGCTAAAATCTCCTCTAAAATCAATAATGCGTAATAACGGGTCGGGTCTTGGTTCCATGATGGCGCAAGTAAGATCTTTTGCAATTGGGGCTGCACCACATTTTGATCCTCCATGACCGATAAGATTGGTGCAACCAAGGGTGCAGTCTTCGGGCGTGTGCGGTTAGGCAATTCTTTGCGCGGAATATCGCCGTAATATTGGGTCGCCAGACGGGTCACGGTTTCAAAATCGCTGTCCCCTGAAATTACCACAATGGCGTTATTGGGCGCGTACCATGTATCATGGAATTGCACCACATCATCACGGGTCATGTTGGGTAGTTCACTCATCCAGCCAATCGCAGGACGACCGTAAGGGTGGTTGGGGTATAGGCTATAGAGCATTTGCTCCGTCAACTGAGCCTCAGGGTTATTATCGGTGCGTTGGCGGCGTTCTTCCATGACCACATTGCGCTCTGATACCGTATCCGCCTCATTCGGTGTCATGGATCGCATCCGATCTGCCTCCATTTGCATCACCAAGGGCAAGTAATCTTTGGAGATCATTTCATAATAGGCCGTATAGTCATTGCCCGTAAAGGCGTTATCTTCGCCGCCTTTATGCGATACCATGCGTGAAAATTGACCTGTTGGGATATTCGGGCTGCCCTTAAACATCATATGTTCCATAAAATGTGCCAACCCCGAATGACCATACGGATCATCGGCTGAGCCCACTTTGTACCATACCATATGCATAATCGCAGGCGTGACCTTATTGGGGATAAAGACAATTTGCAAGCCATTATCAAGCGTCGTGCTTTGGGCATTTAAGGGCAAAGCGCGTGCCTGAAGGGGGGTAAGACAACAAAGAATTGCAAAAAGGGATACGGAAATGAAACGCATAAACGCCCTATAATGATGGATAAGATGATTTGTGATACCATGTTTTAAGCAAATGATGCAAGCTGTTGCAATTGTTTTTATAGACTTTTCAAATGATTTCTGGCATGTAAAGGGTTATTATATTTTGACAAGGTCATAAATTCCATGAACGTTACCCATACCATCATTCATCCCAGCGATGACGGCCAAAGATTAGATCGTTGGTTTAAAAAATATTACGCCCATATTCCCTATGCGTTGGTACAGAAAATGATTCGTACGGGGCAGGTGCGTGTTGATGGCAAACGGGCAAAAATGGATACGCGTATCAGTGAGGGGCAAGAGGTTCGCCTGCCCCCACAGGTGCAAAATGAACATGATCCGAATTTTGAGATCATGCCCTTTCGCATTAGTGAATCTGATCGTCTGTTGTTACAACAAGCCGTTATCTATGATGATGGGGATATTTTGGCTCTTAATAAACCCTATGGTTGGGCGGTTCAGGGCGGGTCAAAAGTTGGTCGTCATTTGGATGAAATGATTAAAATCTTTACTGATCCTGATGGCTGTGCTCCATCCCTTATTCATCGTTTAGATAAAGACACATCGGGCGTTTTGTTGTTTGCACGTCGTGTGCATACTATTCGTGCATTGGGATTACAGTTTAAAAATCGTGAGGTCAAAAAAATATATTGGGCCATTACCAGCCCTGCGCCAGAGCGTAATCAGGGCACGATTGATATTCCTTTATCGATTGGATATGGATCATTAAAAGACCGTGTCATTGATGACCATGAAAATGGTAAACGTGCGGTGACGCATTTTAGCGTTTTAGAGAGAGCAGGGCGCAAAGCGGCTTTTGTGGCGTTTTCTCCGGTTACGGGGCGTAAGCACCAAATTCGTGCCCATGCCTATTTTGCAGGCTTTCCATTGGTCAATGACCCCAAATATCGTGAAGATGAGTTATCAATGGAAGGGGATGTCGCAGTTGAGCGCTTGCATTTGCATGCGTGGCGCTTAAATATGACCCACCCCCATACGGGTCAAGAGATTCAATTAACGGCGGATTTAGCCCCAGATTTGATGAAAAGCTGGCGTGATTTAGGTTTTGACCCTGCAGCAGGGGCGTTATTATGTGAGAACGGCGCATGCGATTTTTCAGAGTAATTAAGAAACTATTCAAAGTTTGTTTTTGGATGGCCTTTTTGGGGGGCGTTTTCTATTTGGTTGGTTTTGGCATTATGTCTGGTTTTTCAGGCAATGGTGAAAAACAAACAAAAATGGTGAAATCAATTTTGGAACAACGCACAGGACTGAATGTTGAACTTCAATATTTAAATTATTTCAGTGTCGTGCCCTCTTTCCAGATTGATGTTGATGGTCTGTCTTTTGCAAAAGCAGGGCAACAAGATGATTTTGTTTTTACCTCCGATGAATTGCTGTTGAAAAGCAATGTTTTTTCGCAATCTTTATTGCCTGAAGTTTTATTTATTAAAAATGCAATATTGGGTGCAAAAATCATCAGTGACAAAGCTTTGCAATTTGAGAGCGTGCGTTGGATGAAAAGCACAGCGATTTCTGATACGGTTCAAAATCAGCTGAATCCTAATATTAGTCCTGAAAAACTGTCATTTGATACCGCACAATTTGTGTTAATTTATGGTGATAAGGAGATTATAGGAGAGGTTAAACCAGATCTGATAAAACGCCAAGTCACTGGCGCTATCCAAGCGGAGTCGTTGGATTTACAGCAAATGTTTATTCCCTATATCAAAGAGAAGCCTTTGAAAAATTTATGGATTGATAAAATTGTCATTGCCTTTCAAACGGATCGTTTGGTTCTATCTGACGGTGAAAAGCACGCCCAAAGCGCAGGTCATGTCATTTTAAATTTAGCAGGGCAGCAAGCCTATCTTTTATTCATTGAAAAAGATACAAAGCAATGTATTGATTTGTTCAACCAAAAACCACAAGAAATGAAAATCTGTGAAGCGTTTTTATAAATCCGTTACCGCTGAAACGATAGACTCGCAGTGGGTTGTTTTGCTGGATGGAAAAGCGGTTCATACACCGATGCGGCGTGTACTATCCATTCCATGTGCGGCATTAACCATGCCTATCACGCAGGAATGGCAAGATCAAATTGATGTGATCCGCCCTGAAACCATGCCATTAACCCAAATTCTAACCACGATCCAAGACCGCGTTATTCCAAACCGACAAAGCATGATGATGCAGTTTATGGATTATCTATCCACGGATTTATTGGTCTATCCTGATTTAGAAAATGCCGTTTTTTCACCGTTTCAAAAAGAAAAATGGCAGCCTTTTTTAGATGCATTGAAAATAGAAACAAATGTCACATTGCGTCAAACTGCGGCGCTTGGGTCGGTTCAGCAAGATCAAAATTTGATCGGCTGGATAGATCAATTTTTACATCATTTGGATGATTATCAATTTGGATTGTTGGCGATCATGACGCATGAATGTCGTTCTGTCATTATGGGATTGTTATTTTTATGTGCCCCCTATTTGAATGAGGAGCAATATTTTAACGCTGTTTGGGTAGAAGATTTATATAAATCTAGTCTGTATAATGTCGCGTTATATGGCCAAGCGCCTGATACCGAAAAAACCCATCATTCTTTCCGACAAACGCTTAAGGCCTGTTTCCAGATTCGCGACACTTTAGGTAATCTTCCATCAAAATCCGTAAATCAGGCATAGAAGAGGACATAAAATCAGCATTTTTGTTGGTTGCCGCATGTAATAATGGTAAATAATCATCATGAGGGATCTCAATCAATCCAAACTGCGCCATATGATCATTGGCAATCTGGGAATCTAAAATCTCAAAACCTTGGTGCCATAAAATCGCCGCCAAATAAATCAAAGCGATTTTGCTGGTATTAGGTTGTAAAGACACCATGCTTTCCCCAAAAAAGACACGCCCTATGGAAAGACCGTAAAGGCCACCGATAATATGCCCTTCTAAATCCCGTACTTCAACACTATGGGCAAGTCCTGCGTGATGCAGGGCGCAAAATAAATTCATGATGGGGGTGTTAATCCAGCTCCCTTCCGTCACGCGCAAGGGGCTGTTTTGGCAGTGATGGATAATTTTCTCAAAATCTTGGTTTACTGTGACAATATAGCCCTTTCCACGCAATAATTGTTTTAATTTTCTGGAAATATGCAGGGTTTGAAGGGGTAAAATCGCCCTATGATAGGGTTGATACCATGCAAAATCATCCGTATCTTTTTCATCAGCCATAGGAAATAATCCCATTTTATAGGCATCTAAAACTCTGTGTAGAATATCGGTGGAGAATTTAGGCATTTAGCGCGGTGTATCTTATGATTTTGATTGTGTTTTGAATGGGAATGTTTATCATGATGCTATCATATTTTTAACTTAAATCTTTAAAGGATTTTTTATTTATGGCGGTGTCCCTCAACAAATCACGCATGCATTATTCACGTTTTGCGATGATTATTGCCTGTATTATTGTTGTTTTTACCAAATCTTTTATCCCGTTGGAGGCCATGTCCCACAAAATATTAGATTTATTCGGATATTTTCTGATCGCATTTTGTGCGCTAGGGCGGCTTTATACGACGGCGTTTTTGGGTGGGTTTAAAAATCAGAATTTAATTACATATGGTGCGTTTTCGGTTGTTCGCAATCCGCTTTATTTCTTTTCTTTGTTGGGAATGACGGGGATTGCTTTGATGTCAGGACATATTTTTATTATTATCGGGCTGCCGATATTTTTTATCATTTTGTATCATTTTTTAATCGCCCGCGAAGAAGTATTTTTAGAACAAACATTTGGAGATGATTATCGTGCGTATAAAACCCGCGTTCCACGCTTGATCCCGAATTTATCGCTCTATCAAGCACCTGAGGGGATTCAGATCGTGCCGCATTATTTAAACAATGCGTTTCGTGATGCGATTTGGTGGTTTTTGGCATTGCCTGTGTTTGAGTTCATTGAACATTTCCAAAATCTGGGGGTTTTAAAGACATGGATTATGGTTCCGTAAATTAAGCGTATTGGATAAAAAATGCCATGAAAGCAGAAAGTAGATTTTCAGGATTATTATTAACCCTGCTCTCCCTTGGTCTTTTAAGCCTTGTGGTTGGGATCGGTTTTTTAATTGGTTTGGTTGGGTATTATGGGCGTGATTTACCGAACCATGTTCAATTACAAAATTATGATCCCCCCGTGGTAACACGTCTTTATGCTGGGAATGGTAAGCTTTTGGCGGAATATGCTGAGGAAAAACGCATTTTTATTCCCATTCAACAAATTCCTGATAATGTCAAAAATGCGTTTATAGCCGCAGAAGATCAAAATTTTTATAGTCATGGTGGCGTGGATTATTTTGCGATTGCACGGGCAATCGCCACGAATATTAAAAATGTAAGCACAGGCCGTCGCCCGATTGGGGCATCCACAATCACACAGCAAGTCGCAAAAAACTTTTTACTGACTAACGAAGTTTCTGTAACGCGGAAGATCAAAGAGGCCATTCTGGCCACGCGGATGGAAAAAATCCTTTCCAAAGACCGTATTTTGGAACTGTACCTTAATGAAATTTATTTAGGGATCGGCACATATGGTGTGGGGGCTGCGGCACAGAATTATTTCAATAAATCCCTTGATGAGTTGGGGGCGGAAGAGGCCGCGTATTTAGCATCTTTACCCAAAGCACCGAATAATTACCACCCCATTAAGCGATATGAAAAGGCAGTGGCGCGACGTAACTGGGTTTTAGAGCGAATGGTCGAAGATGGCTATATTCAAAAAGCCGATCTCAAACCCTTACAATCATCCCCATTAAAAACTGTTCTTACTGAAAAAACAGAAGGCGGTGCGTACGCCCCTTATTTTGCAGAATCCGTACGTCGTGATTTAGAAGAAAAATTTGGTAAGGACATTTTATATGAAGGGGGGCTTGCTGTTCGTACCAGTGTTGAGCCTGATTTCCAAGCCTTAGCCCGTGAATCTCTGCAACAGGGGTTAATGGAGTATGATCGTCGTCATGGCTGGCGTGGGGCATTGGAATCTTATGATTCTGTGGATGCCGCCAAAGCGGCTCTGCCTGATTTTAAACGTCCTGATGCGATGTTAGAAGATTGGGATTTAGCCATTATCACGCATATTCAGGGGGAAAATGCCACAATCTTTTTGCCCAAACATGCACAGCGTATCGAAGATGAAGAGGTGCAGATTTCCCCCGTTGATGTCAAATGGTCAAATCAATCCGCCAAGCGCTTGCGTAAGGGGGATTTAATTATGATCAAAATTGAAGAAAAAGACGGCAAAAAAGATTTCCGCCTTAAACAAATCCCTAAAATTCAAGGGGCATTGGTTGCGCTTGATCCCTATACGGGGCGAGTTTTAGCGATGCAGGGCGGTTGGAAATATGGCACAGATCAGTTTAACCGTGTAACCCAAGCCCAACGTCAACCCGGATCAGCCTTTAAACCCTTTATTTATTTGGCGGCTTTGGATAATGGTTTTACGCCCTCAACCTTAATCTTAGATGGGCCTGTTGCTTTACCACAAGGGCCCGGATTGCCTTTGTGGCGACCTAAAAACTATAAGGAAGAATTTTATGGCCCCACGCCATTGCGTGTGGGATTAGAAAAATCAAAAAATCTTATGACGGTACGTTTGGCGAATTATGTTGGTATGCCAAAAGTGGTTGAATATGCCAAGAAATTTGGTGTGGTTGACACTATGCCAGCCTATATTTCAATGTCTTTGGGATCAATGGATACAACATTAATGCGGATGACTGCGGCCTATGCGACCTTTGTGAATGGTGGGTATCGCGTGCATCCTTCCTTTGTTGATCGTATCCAAGATCGCACAGGCAAAACCATTTACAGCCGCGATACACGTCAGTGCGTCAATTGTGGTCCATTGGTGCGCTGGGAAAATCAATCATTACCAACTTTGCCTGCTATGTATGAACAAATTGCTGATCCCCGTACGGCCTATCAAATCACCTCAATTTTAGAAGGGGTGGTTCAAAACGGAACAGCGGTTAAGTTAAAAGAGCTTAATCGTCCGTTGGCAGGAAAAACAGGCACAACCAATGATTCAAAAGATGCTTGGTTTATTGGCTTTTCGCCTAATTTAGCGGTGGGTGTTTATATTGGATATGATACGCCAAAATCTTTGGGAGCAAAAGAAACAGGGTCATCTGTTGCTGTGCCTGTCTTTAAACAATTTATGGAACAGGCCTTAAAAAATGTACCCATTACCCCTTTCCCAAAACCAGATGGTGTACGTCAAGTACGCATTAATCATAAAACAGGTATGCGCGCGCAGGGTAATGATAGCAATGTCATTTGGGAACATTATATTGCAGGCACAGAACCTGAAATAGGCGCCAATACAATTTTGGGAGCAAATGGGATTCGACCATACGGCGCAGGATCAGTGATTGAGCCTGATTTCCCAGATCTTGAACAGGGTTCACCTTATCAGAATGGGGGTGTTGTTCCATATGCACCCAATTCACCAACGCAGGATTCTTCTTCACCCCCCCCTCAGGATTCTTCGCCTCCCATGAGTGGGACAGCAGGATTTTATTAATATTGAACGGAGTTCATTGTGACTTATAGCTATCTTTCAACTCATTTGACAAAGCGTGAAGACGACGTCATTACAGATTTATTATCGGCACTGAATTGGGATGAAACGATCTCTCGTAAAATCCGCGATGCCGCACGAGGAATGATTGAATCCATTCGTGCCCGTAAATTGGGCACAGGGGAATTAGAAGCGTTTTTGCGTGATTACGACTTAACCTCCCAAGAAGGCATGGCTTTAATGTCTTTGGCTGAGGCCTTGTTACGCATTCCTGATCGCACAACCCAAGATCAAATGATTCATGATGTCTTGCAACAAGGCGACTGGAAATCTTTGCAAAGCAATGATTGGGTGATCAAAGCCTCAGGATTAGGATTAGAATTTTCTAAAGGTTTTGTAAATAGCGCCCTTTCGCGCTTGGGTGCGCCTGTCTTGCGCAAAGCCATGAAACAGGCCATGACCATTATGGGGGGGCAGTTTGTTTTAGGCGAAACAATGCAGGCAGCATTAAAGCGATCTGTTAAATATCAGCAAATGGGATATTGTTTTTCCTATGACATGTTGGGCGAAGGTGCACGGACATTGAAAGATGCCAATATCTATTTTGACCATTATAAAAATTCATTACATGCCTGTATTGACTATTTACCTGAAATGCCAGCAGGGGCTTTAAAACCCGGTATTTCGGTTAAATTATCTGCAATTTGCCCTTTTTATCATGCGCATAAGCATAAACAGGCCGTACCCTTTTTGATTGAGCGATTAATGGAATTGGTCACAATTGCCGCCAAACATCATCTATGTTTGACAATTGATGCCGAAGAATCCAGTCGTTTAGGCCTATCATTAGAGATTATCAAAGCGGTCATTAAACGCATGCCCAAAGATTGGCGTGGCTTTGGTTTAGCGGTTCAGGCCTATCAAAAACGCGCTATGCCCTTTATTGATGATTTATACACATATGTACAGTCACAGGGCGCTTTTATCCAGATTCGTTTGGTTAAGGGGGCGTATTGGGATACAGAAATTAAAATGGCACAAATTGATGGTGTTGAGGATTACCCTGTTTTTACACGAAAAACCAATACAGATACATCATGGCTGGCCTGTGCGAAAAAGCTGTTATCCTATCGTGATTGTTTTTACCCGATGTTTGCGACGCATAATGTTTTTTCTGTCATGGCGATTTTAGAGATGGATCGTCTGAGCGCACAGCAAGGTTTTGGATTATATAAAGGATATGAATTTCAACGTCTGTGGGGAATGGGGCAGGCTTTGTATGATTCAGTTTTAGCACAGCACAAAGTTGCCTGTCGGATTTATGCCCCCGTTGGGATTCATACGGATTTATTGCCGTATCTGGTTCGACGCCTTTTGGAAAACGGCTCTAGCTCTTCCTTTGTGCATCATTTACGCGATCACGACGTGCCGATTGAGGATTTATTGAATGATCCTGTATTTAATGCGCTGACGCATGCTGAAAAGCGGCATCCTAAAATCCCTTGTCCGCCTTATCTTTTTAAAGACCGCCTGAATTCAAAGGGATTTTTCCTATATGATTTGGAATTTCTAACAGATCGCATTCAATTGATGCGTGATTTTATTGATGGTGCCGATCATCTTGCGGCGCCGTCTTTTAAATCGGTTCAAAAATCGCATGGATTAATGGCAATACACAGCCCCGCTGATCATAAGCATATTATTGGCCATGTTTTATACGCTATACCAGAAGATGTCGAAACAGCGTTCAAAAATGCGAAAAAAGCATTTCCTGCATGGAATGACCGTCCTGCTCATGTACGCATAGAAATTCTAAATAAGATTGCTGATTTGATGGAGGCAGAGCAAGATGCACTCTTGTCCCTTTGTGTCTTTGAGGCAGGCAAGACAATCGCGGATGCGCTTGCGGAATTGCGTGAGGCTGTTGATTTCTGCCGTTATTACGCGGTACAGGCTGCGCATTTATATGATCACCCTGATAATGAACTGATAGGTTATACAGGGGAAAGCAATATCTGTGCCTTTACTGGGCGTGGCGTTATGGTCTGTATCAGCCCGTGGAATTTCCCCTTAGCCATTTTTACAGGACAAATCGTTGCCTGCTTGGTCACGGGCAATGCCGTCATTGCCAAACCTGCGGAACAGACGCCTTTAATTGCATCCTATTTTCATGATCTTGCCATCCGTGCTGGTGTACCTGATGATGTCTTTATTGTTTTGCCTGCTGCGGGGGATATTGGTGCGGCCTTGGTAGAACATCCTGATACGGCAGGGGTTCTATTCACAGGATCAACGCAAGTCGCCCATCAAATTAACCGAACATTGGCAGCAAAAAATGGTGCAATTACGCCTTTTATTGCGGAAACAGGTGGATTAAATGTCATGATTGCAGATTCATCTGCCTTGGTTGAACAATTGGTCGATGATGTGATTTTAAGCGCCTTTGGTTCTGCAGGGCAACGCTGTTCTGCCCTGCGTGTGCTGTACGTACAGCATGAGATTGCCGATAAAGTGATTGAGATGTTAAAAGGGGCAATGGATCTGTTAAAAGTGGGGCATCCCATTGCGTATGACACAGATATTGCCCCCGTCATTGATGAACAAGCTCGTAAGATGCTAATTGATCATCGTGAATCCTTGCGTGGATTTGGCCATATTTTGGCCGAAACCCCATTGGATAAAGATCAAGAGCATCAAGGCACATATTTTGCGCCATGCTTATTTGAAATTCATCATTTGAACGAATTAACAGAGGAAAAATTTGGCGCAATCTTGCATATTATTCGTTATAAAAAATCTGATATGGATCAGATTATGGATGATATTGCACAAAGCGGTTATGGACTGACCTTTGGTATTCACAGCCGTGTTGAATCCTTTATCCAACAAATTTCAAAAGCTGCACCTGTGGGCAATGTTTATATTAACCGCAGTATGACAGGGGCGGTTGTGGGTGTCCATCCTTTTGGCGGACACGGCCTTTCTGGAACAGGGTTCAAAGCAGGGGGGCGGCATTATTTGTTAAAACTGATTCACGAAAAAACGATCACGCGCAACATCACCGCCAGCGGCGGCAATATTAGCTTGGTGAATTTATCGGAAGTGGGTTAGCGTCTGGATCTTATAGCGCACGCCGTATTATGCTGCCTTAGCGATATTAAATCACAGAAATTCTTTGTTCCAGCAAGAATAATTGATTTTTATGGACGCACCATTTGCCGAGTTCGGATTGGTAACGGAGTGGATCTTTGGCAATTTGCGCCGCCAAGATAGGTGATATTGGTATGTTTTTATAGGTTTTGGGTTGTGTTGCGGCGTTAAAAATCTCAGTGATTTTATCGTTGGCGCAATAACAATCAATCAGAATGGGATCGTTATTTGGTAAACATTGTTCAGATATAATAAGTCCATAATAAAGACCTTTATTTGGCACAGATTCGTACCGTTTATATAATGAATGGATGGATGCTTTTTCTCTTTCTCTAGCAATTAAGGTTAAATCATCCGCATAGTAGCGACCTTTTTGGGTGAATCGATGATCATATTTGATGAGTGTGCCATTATTTAGATTTAATAAAATCTCTTTGTCCTTAATCAGGGTTGATATATTCACAGCATTATGAATGGATTTTAACGCGATAGAGGGCGGATTTTTGAGGGCTTTATACGCTTCGTTTCGGATCATGACAAAGGCTTGATCAAAGGTCTTTTGCTGGTCTTTCACCTGATATTTTACAGTTATTGTGTTTTTTTCATGATCAATCATATAGTCAGTCTGAATAATATTATAAAGATCATTTTGTATTTCTTGGGCGTGTAGTGTATAGGCGTTTTCTTGCTTTCCTGTTGTTACGCGTGCCAAAGATGTTGAAAACCCACAGGGTTTTGCCTTTTTATTCACCCTTATAATATGATGATAATCAAATAAAATATTTTCATAGTGATGAAAATATTCATATAAATAAGGGCGATTATTTTGTGTGTCAAAAATGATCCCGTTATCCTGAATGGCTTTTTGCAGGTAATAGATATTTTTATTGTCCCCTAAAACTACCAGTTTTTCAAATTCTGGATCCATGCTGCGGATTTTTTCGAATTTATATAAATTCATAATCATTTGCAGGAAATCATCTGGTGGAAGAGCCGTATGCGTACAGCTAGAATCCTTTTGAATCGTTCGTTGTGCAATCCATTTCTGATCATCTGGATTGAATCGTGCTGTAAAATATTCAACAGCATTTTGTTTTTTATAAAAAAACATGTCTGAGTGAATCAAACGATCAGGATATTTGGCTGTTTTTTGTGCGTGACTGTCTTTGAGTATTTCAGGGAGATAGCTGTAATCCATATCATCCCAAATCTAAGCACGCTTTTTGGATACGGGCACACGCATTTTGTAAAATTTCCATGGATGTCGCATAGGAAATTCTGAAATGCGGCGACAGCCCAAAGGCTGCCCCTTGTACACAAGCAACACCTGCTTTTTCCAAGAGATAGGTTACAAAATCTTCATCCGTTTCAATGGTTTTACCATCGGGGGTTTTGCGTCCTATTAAACCTGCACAGCTTGGGTAAACGTAAAAGGCGCCCTCTGGGGTTAAGCAATCAATCCCATCAATCTGATTTAAGGCATTAACCACAAAATCACGGCGTTGTTTAAAACTGTCATTACGGGCAGATAAAAAGGATAAATCACCGCGCAATGCCGCCACGGACGCGGCTTGAGATATAGAAGACGGATTCGATGTACTTTGGCTTTGGATAATAGCGATGGCTTTGATTAACGCTTTGGGCCCGCCTGCATATCCCATGCGCCAGCCTGTCATGGAAAATGATTTGGATAGACCATTCACGGTTAAAATACGATCTGTTAAATCGGGAGCAACTTGTGCGGGGGTTGTAAATTCAAAATCATCATAGGTGATTTTTTCATAAATATCATCACTCATGACATAGACATGGGGGTGAGCGCGAATCACATCCATTAAGGCCGTAATTTCCTGTCTGTTATACCCTGCGCCTGTGGGATTAGAGGGCGAGTTTAGAATTAACCATTTTGTTTGAGGGGTAATAGCTTTTTCTAAGGAAGAGGGTGTCAATTTAAATCCATCGCTTTGGGGGCAGTTCACAATCACAGGAACACCTTCTGCCAATTCCACCATATCGGGGTAAGATACCCAATAAGGTGCTGGAATAATAACCTCATCCCCTTTGTTTAAAGAGGCCATTAAGGCATTATACAAAACTTGTTTGCCCCCTGTGCCCACCGTAATTTGATCGCGTGTATAGGTAATATGATTATCGGTTTTAAATTTTTCAACAATCGCATCTTTCAGCTCATTCGTCCCATCAACAGCGGTATAGCGTGTTTTATTATCTTGAATGGCTTTGATCCCCGCATATTTTATGTAATCAGGCGTATCAAAATCAGGTTCTCCCGCCCCAAGGCCGATGACGTCATGCCCTGCTTCTTGTAACTCTCGCGCTTTTGTCGTCACAGCAATCGTGGGAGAGGGTTTAATACGTTTTAGGCGATCCGCGATAATAGACATTCTCAATTGATTCTTTCTGCTGTAATAAAAAATTCTTATGATAATTAAACATGTTTTGATGCATAAAAAAAGCCCCTTTTCATGATCCTTTGAAATTGATAGGGTGTGATTATGAAACCATCTTATGCCCAAATTGCCGATTTTCTAAAAAAACCTCCTCATGATTGTTTGGCCTTTTTAGTCTATGGCGAAGATGCGGGATCGGTTATTGAACGTTCCCATATTTTTGCCAAGCATTTTGTCCAAGATTTAAAAGATCCTTTTAACACGGCGCATTTGGATCAATCGACCTTGTTAAATGACCCTGCATCATTTTGGGATGAAATAGGGGCGCAATCTTTGATGGGGGGGGATCGTGTTGTTTTTATCAAATCCGCAACCGATAAAATCACGGAATTGCTCAAGAAATATTTTAGTAAACCTGATCCCTATAATAAATTAATTATCATTGCTGCCTCTTTGGACGCTAAATCTTCTCTGCGTCTATTGTTTGAAAAGCACCCCCAAGCGGTCGCAATTCCGTGTTATTTTGATGATGAAAAAGACATTACAACGTATGTTTTAAGAACCATTCAAGATAATGGATTTCGAATGGAACGCGATGTTGCTGCGTGGTTGGCGTCTGTTTTAGCCAATGGAGGGCGGTTAAAAACGCAATCTGAGCTGAGTAAATTAATGATTTATATGGGTACAGAGCGTGAAATTGGCTGGGCGCATGCGCAAGCTGTATGCGGCGAAGGCATTGAACAAAATAGTGATCATTTAATCGATGCCGTTGCCACAGGCAATGTCACGCAAGCCCTACGATCTTGTGATGCTGTTTTGTTACAGGGTAATATGGAAGTTGCTGTGGTCAGAGCTATGGCCTATCATTTCAAACGGCTCTTGCGTATGCAATTAATGATGAGTGAGGAGGGGAAGAGCGTGGATATGGCTATGAAATCCATTTACCCCCCTGTGTTTTTTAAGCAAGTTCCCTCTGTGAAAACACAATTGGGGCGCTGGTCGGTGGTGTCTTTAATGAAGGCTTTGGAAAAGATTGCACATGCCGAATCACGCATCAAACAAACAGGGCTGAATAATCGGTTAGAAATTGAACATTTGGTTCTAACCCTGAGTGGTGGACTGAAAGAGCAAAGGTCAGATGACAAAAAGATTCAAAAATGGTAAAAAATATGCCTTATATTTAAAAATATGATATGATTTTAATCTTTATAAAGATATAAATGATACGAGTATTAAAGTATTTTATAGTCAAAAAAGGGAAGACGGCCTTTGTCTGGTCAAGAAAATGTTACTGCTACCGATAATGCCATTGCATGGTTTTTCCTGTCTTTGGTCATTTTGGGTTTATCAATTTTAATCTGGTATTATCAACAAGATAATATTCGGAACGCCATTCGTTATGTCCGTTTCTTAGAGCTTTGGATTTTACATTGGTTTGTGGATGCCAAACAGATCTTGGTTATTAATAAGAGAGAGTATACATTCGGCGAAATTTATCAGGTTATTTTGGAAATTCCAAAAACCAAACTTAATTCTGAACTCATGTTGATCTTTAGATCCGCAACGATGCATTATTATCGTTGGATTTTCCCACCTATTTTATTTTTAATGGGATTATGGGCTTTGTTTAAAGGGCCACGGACGGGGTATCGCTCGAAAATGGATGTGAATGCCTTGATTACCCGTCAGGCGCGGAATTTCCCGATTATTTCCCCGTTTGTTAAGTTTAACCCGAATGAACAGCCACCTCGTCCGCCGGGATCGCCTGTGCCTGCGGAATTGCCTTTGTTCGCTGAGGCTTTGTCGCCTGAGGAATGGATCGCATATCATAATATCCCTATGCCCGATGGGAAAATGGATTTACCAGCTTTAGAGCGGGCATTTTCAAAACAGTTAGGCGCAAGATGGCGCGGATGGCAGAAATTAGCTCCCCACCGACAGATTTTGTTGGCGGCTTTTTGTTTAAAAGCCTCACGGAAACGCAATGATTCGGATGATATGATGTCCCGTATTGCAAAATGTTGGGATGAGAAAAATAGATTAAATTTCTCAAAAGATAGAAAATTACTTTCTGATGCGCGTGCTGTTTTAAGAAATCCCAAATTATCGGATAAGGTTCTAAAAACATGCAATCAGCATGGTTTTGAACAAACCGCGATGTTACGCGCGTTGATGACGGCGCGTCAAGATGGGGGGGTTTTGGCATCGTCACAATTTTTATGGTTGCGTGGATATGATCGGGTTTTATGGTATCCGTTGAATAATTTGGGGCGTCAATCTTTTCATATGGAAGCCTTTGGCTCTATGGCGCATTTCAAATTGGAAAAAATTATCGGTCGTCCCATTCCAACGCCTAAAATCCAAGATGCCATTACCGCTTTGGTTGAATATATGGAATCAAATAGGGCGCGACCGATTCCGCAGTTGGATTATACAGGATCAAAACAACGCGCCATTAAAAAGCCAAAACAAGGGATCAAGCAACCTATCAAGGCGGCACAGAAAACAATCAAACCCAAAAATCAAGCGATATAGATGATGATGAATAATAATAACATTGAGCCCCCCATTCCTATAAAAGACAAAGGATGCCCTGTGCATCGTTTTCTAATCGGATCTTGTACACAGGGCGTAGAAAGCACAACAAAACTTGTTTTTATGCAAGGAGATCATTTGACCCTATCCTTGATCAAGGCTCAAAATCCAACAGTGCTGAAAATTAATCTCGTGGCCTATGATGTGATACGTTTTGAGGTCAAAACAGACGGCGATCAGTTCAATTTAGTTTATTACACTACAATCAATAATGAGGGCAATAATGAGGGGGAGAAACAGCATATCGCCGCACAGTTTGGGGTGCACTCAGATGCGATGGACATCATGCACGCCTTGACCTGTTTTCATCAAAATGACACCGGAAAAACCCAAAGATCAGGATCGAATCTCGCCGTTAAAACACAAGGCAGCCGCAAAAATTTATTCAAAGCCGCCTTATTCATTGTGTTTATTGGGGTGCTGTTGGCGGTTATTTTACCCTTGATTGGTGTCTTTATGAAACCAAAATCAATAAAAATTCCATCTGATACAGCTGCCCCTGTTTCCACAGTGGGAAGCCCTGTTTCGGCGGATGATTTTTTAAAGCAAAATTTACAACAAGATTTAACGGGTAAATAGGCGAATATGGCTCTCGATACCCGTCGCTATGTTGTTGATTATTCGAACATCATTCGTGATGTAAGACCCTTACACATACGCGCCGCAGATCGCATGCAAGATCCCAAATTTTCTTTTGCGATCTTGGTGGTTATGGGGGCATGCTATTTTATTGTTGATGGCTTTGCTTTAGCGGGGGATTTTGTTTTTTTCTTTTCTGCTTTATATTTTTGGTGGCTTACAAAGCGTAAACGTTTTTTAGCCTTCCGCGTGCCAATGGGCGCGAAATTCAAAGATCCCTCCAATACCGCCCCCGGACGAAATATGCGCCCAGAGGGTATATTATATATGGGGAATATGAAAAAAACCAATGAAGAAATTTGGTTTACAAATTCCGATGCCAGAACGCATATTTTATATTTAGGAACAACAGGATCTGGAAAAACCGAAGGGTTAAAATCAATCGTCACCAATGCTATGGCGTGGGGATCAGGCTTTATTTATGTTGATGGTAAGGCGGATACAGATTTGTGGTCATCTTTATCCTCTTTGTGCCGCCGCTTTGGTCGTGATGATGATTTGCTGGTGTTAAATTACATGACAGGGAATTCCGATACAAAAGCCGCGTCAAATTCCATGAACCCCTTCTCATCGGGCTCTGCGTCATACTTAACCAATATGTTGGTCAGTTTGATGCCTGATGCGGATGGCGATAACGCCATGTGGAAAGAACGGGCGGTATCCTTGGTCAGTGCCATGATGCCTGCCATGTTATGGAAGCGTGATAACCAAGATATGCGCATGAATGTGGGCACGATTCGTGAATTTCTGACGCTGAACAAAGTCATTCAACTCTCCCGTGATCAGGCCATTCCATTGGATTTACGCAATGGTTTATTAGGATATTTGGATACCTTGCCGGGTTATGTGGCTGAGGCCTTTTCCGATGATGGAAAAGACCGTGCCCCAGGGCCCGATGTGCCAGCGGTTGATAACCAAACCCCACGGCAGCAGCACGGATATTTATCCATGCAGTTTACACGATCTTTGCAGTCTTTGGGCGATGATTATGGCTATATCTTTAATGCTGAGGCCGCTGATGTTGATATGTTAGACGTGGTTTTGAACCGTCGTATCTTAGTTGTGCTGATTCCAGCATTGGAAAAATCAGGGGATGAGATTGCCAATTTGGGGAAAATTGTTGCAACTACCTTGAAAGGGATGATGGGATCAACCTTAGGATCAATGGTGGAGGGCGAAAGCGCAACAGTCATTGAAAATAAACCCACCCATTCCGCAACGCCCTTTATTACTGTTTTTGATGAGGTCGGATATTATACCGCCGCAGGGATGGCTGTTATGGCCGCGCAAGCGCGATCTTTGGGGTTTTCGCTTGTTTATTCCGCACAGGATTTGCCTGCCCTTGAAAAACGTGTCAAGGAAGAGGCGCGCTCTATCACAGCGAACTGTAACATTAAAATCTTTGGAAAATTAGAAGACCCCACACAAACCAAAGAATTTTTTGAAAAAACTGTGGGGGATGATTTCGTCACAGAAATGCAATCCATGCAATTGCATGGGGATATGCAGACTGGTGGATATTACGACACCAAAAGTGCAGGGGTTAAATTATCATCCAAAGCCAGTTACGGGGAACTGCAGGGATTTAAAGAAGGGGATGCCATTATCTCCTTTAACAGTAATGTGATTGGGGTTGATATTTTCTTTTCTAACCCCGGATTTGCACGGGCAATGCGTGTGACACGCTATGTTGCTCTCCCACAATTGGAAGAAGCCTTTATTCTAAATGCTCCGATTATTGCAAAAGTCCGTGATAATTTGGTGCGCAAAGATTGGACGGCAAAAAATGCCTATGTTGCAGCCCCTATTGATGATATTTTTGAAACATTAGCAGATGAAATGGATGAAGCGTTAAATCGCAATGGTCAATCGCCTGCTATGGCGGCGTTATGTGCCTTGGTGGGATTATACGCCCAAGATAACGATATTGATGCCGTCGAAAGCCAATCAGATCAACAGATTGTCAGACAATCCCATAATTTAAACGAAGCCAAAAATTCCGTTGATTCCATTATTGGCCTCAGTGGCTTAGATCAGATGGATCTGTCCCCTGCTGAACCTGCGGATGGTGTTGCGAATCCGATGGCATTTTTTGGCTATAATCCCCCTGCTAAAACTGAAATCGCAGAAAAAAGTTTGGTCAATCCTGCCAATCCGATGGATTTCTTTGCATCCCCCAATATCAATATTTTTGATCCGAATACGCCACCGCCCGTTCCTGTGGAAAGTGATTGGGCGTCTTTGCAACCTGATGTTTTTGAGTCCGATGGGGCGTTGATTAAACCCATTGATGCGCGTGCTCGCGCAGTGGTACGCCATATTGCAACTGAGCTCAGAGGAATTTTATTCCCCAGCAAAGCCGATTTATATCGTCAATATGAGGCGCAAAGAGCCGCTAAAATACGCGAACAAGGACAAGGGACAACACAGATCAATGAAGAGCCAAAAGCCTTCCCCTTCCCTGATTTACAAGCCCCCTCACAATGGGTTGAAACAAAAGAAGATGATGTCATTGACGATGATGATTCTTTACCGCCTGTGCCTGCTTTCCCCTTTATGCCTGATATTTTCCAAAAACCCGTCCCAGATCAGACTGAAAATGATGATGATCAATAAACAAAAAGCACACACAGAATCCGCGACAGAGTCTGGAAATGTGATGATCTTAATTTTAATTGCGGTGGCGTTGTTTACCACATTGATGTTTATTACCTCCCGTGGGATTCGTACGCATGATGTTCAGATGGATGATCGCAAGGCCACTTTATTGGCCACAGAAATGATAGAATATGCTAAACAAATTGAAAGGGCGACCGCACAGCTTTATTCAAAGGGGCTTTCAGAATCACAAATTAGCTTTTTTGATGAAACTTATGGCAACACGAATGCAGATTATGATTCCAGCCCCACACAACCCCTCACTAACCGTATTTTCCACCCTTCGGGGGGCAATGTGCCCTTTATCGCTGCGCCTTCTGATTTAGCCAAAGAAGGCGATCATGCCCTTCCTCTTGCGTATGAATTTTATACGGGTATTGCGATTGAGGGGGTGAATAGCAGCGCATCGGAATTAATTTTATATGCAGCCCCCCTGAAATTGCAATTATGTGTGGCTATTAATCATTTACTGAAATTGAATATGCCTGATGGAACGCCCGTTGATGTTGCCAATATATCGGATACAAAGTTTAAAGGCGCGTTTCCACTAAATGACACAATTGGCGACGTAGCGGGAGAAGTTCTGTTAAAAGGGCAAAAATCAGCCTGTGTTCAAGAAACAAGCAGTTGTGGTGGTGCTGGATCATGTTATGCATATTACCATGTGCTATTGGCACGATAATATCTTTAAGACCCTGCCCAAAAGATGTAAGGACGTTGTTTTCAATGGATTTTTAAGTTTAATAGGCGTATGATAAAAGAACGAGTGATAAAAAAGGAGCAAATTTATGATGCATTTTTATAAACTCATTTTAATTGTTGTATGTTGTCTCTCTTTGTCTTGTATCGCATCCGCGGATCAGCCTTTTGTTACACAAGAGCCTGTTTGTTTCAAAATCATTAATACAGCCTCCTATAATATCAGAGGCTCAGTCAGCACCGATGAATTTCCAATGTCCAATGGTGTGATGACGCGCCATCGATCTAACTTCTCTCTCAATGCAGGGAAAACGATGGAGGCTTGCAGTTCAGGGCCTTTTTTTGAGGGGCAAAGATTGCAAATTGACCTCAGAACTTTAGTGCCTATTTTTTCCTGCAAAACAGGTCTGTGGGATGATGTTAAAATCCGTGGGTTTGTTAAAAAAGATGGAACTGCCGAAACATGGATTGAATGTTTGTAGGGGCTATTTTATAGTCTATGCGAATAGACTGAATAACAACCTATAGCAAAATAACCATGACAAAACGCATCGTAACCATCTTAGGATCAACAGGATCTATTGGGCAATCCAGCTGTGATTTATTACACTTTCATGCAGCGGATTTTTCCGTGCGTGCCTTAGTGGGGAATCAAAATGTGGCATTACTGGCTGAACAGGCAATCATGTTGGGCGTGGAATATGCGGTAACGGCCGATGAATCCTTATTCGACGATTTAAAAAAGGCGCTATTAAATACGAATATCATAGCGATGGCAGGTTGGCGTGCGGTTTTAGAAGCCGCATCCATGCCCTGTGATATTACCATTGCAGCTATTGTTGGGATGCGAGGGCTAGAGCCTGCGTTGATTGCTGCCCAAAAACCAGCAGGGCATATTTTGGCGATGGCAAACAAAGAACCGCTTGTCGCGGCATGGGGCTTGTTTCAAAAGGCGCTGCAAGAATCAGGCACAATTTTATTACCTGTGGACAGTGAGCATAATGCCATTCATCAAGTTTTCTTTGAAGATCAACGTGCGCAGATTGATCATATCACTTTAACGGCTTCAGGTGGTGCATTTCGCGATTGGTCTTTGGATGCCATGAAAAACGCCACGCCTGAACAGGCGGTTGCCCATCCCAACTGGTCAATGGGAGCAAAAATATCTGTCGATAGTGCCAGCCTGTTTAATAAGGGGCTGGAGGTCATTGAGGCTGCGCGGCTGTTTGGCTTGCATGCAGATCAAATCAAGGTTTTGGTGCATCCACAATCCCTTATTCACGGTATGGTACATTATAGTGATGGATCAATTTTGGCACAAATGGGAGCTCCCGATATGCGTACGCCGATTGCCAATGTACTGGCATGGCCAAACCGCATGGCAACATCGGGCAGAAAGCTGGATTTAGAGTCCCTAAGCCGTTTAGATTTTTACCTGCCTGACCCTGTGCGCTTTCCTGCGCTGCCCTTGGCATATGAATGTTTGCGGAAAGATCAAGGGGAGACGTTGATTTATAACGCTGCCAATGAAATTGCAGTGGCGGCATTTTTAAACCACCGCATCGGGTTCTTGGATATTATGAATGTTGTTCAAAATATGTTAGATCAAATAGATACAAGACAATATGGCATACAATCCCTCAGCGATATTCTATCCTTTGATCAATCTGTTCGCCGCCTAGCAACTGATTTTATACATAAAGCGTAGGTGTATAAGATAAAGGGGCATTTAAACAAAGACGTATATTAAATTCTATTGACCCTTATGCGTAAGCGCATTATGATCGGTCAGTAAATTTACGTTATATTTCTTAGAAAGACTTTTATTCAATGACCAATTCCATTTTTGATATAATCAGCATGGTGCTTAATAATGCATGGCTTTATGGTGGTACATTTGTTTTTGTACTGAGTTTATTGGTCTTTGTTCATGAATTTGGGCATTATATTATGGCACGTTGGTGCAATGTGCGCGTGGAAGTTTTTTCCATTGGTTTTGGGAAAGAAATTTGGGGGTTTAATGATAAACACCAAACGCGCTGGAAATTATCTATGGTGCCATTGGGGGGGTATGTCAAATTATTTGGTGATACTGATCCCGCCAGTGCTGGAAAAACTGAAAATGTTACGGAAGAAAATGGCGATATACGCCCGATGAGTGAGGAAGAGCGTAAGGTCGCTCAGTTTTCAAAACCCGTGTGGCAGCGTGCCCTTGTTGTTGTTGCGGGGCCTGCAATTAATTTCTTATTTGCGATTTTGATTTTGGCCGTTTTATATGGCATATGGGGGCAGCCTGTGACCCCTCCGGTCGCCAGTGCCGTGATTGTGGATAGCGCCGCAAAGGATGCTGGATTCTTACCCCAAGATCGTGTGACTGAGATTGATGGAAAGCCGATTACGCGCTTTGATGATATTCGTCAAAATGTTATGATTGCCCTTGATACGCCTGTGACCTATACAGTGAAACGCGGTGATAAAACCTTAAAACTTACTGCAACCGCACGCAAAGAAATTATCGAAGATCGTTTTGGATTCCGCCATAGCAAAGGAACATTGGGGGTTATGGGGCCTTTTTATGCCATTCCATTAAAATCAATTGTGACATTTGATGGTGTCGCCTATGCCGCAGCTGATGAAGATGCGTTGCGTAAAGCCATTTTTGCAAAAATGGGTCAAGATGTTGAAATTAGCCTTGCGCAAGCGGATAAAGGTAAAGACGCCGCAACAGACAAGGCACCACAAAAAATCTTAATCCATCCCATTGTCGAAAATAATCCAAATTTTTTGAATGCGCAGGATAAGGATTACGGTGTTTTGCACATCTCTCCTGATGCGCCTGAGGAAATCATTAAATACAACCCCATACAGGCTGTGCAAAAGGCATTATTGGAAACTTGGGATATTACAAGCAGTACCCTAAAAGCCATGGGGCAGATGGTCACAGGCACACGCAGCGCCACAGAATTGGGGGGTATTATCCGCATAGGTGCGGTCGCGGGGGATATGGCGCAGGCGGGCTTTATGTCTTTGGTTGCTTTTGCGGCGTTATTGTCAATTAATCTGGGGCTTATTAATCTATTCCCCATTCCCATGTTGGATGGGGGGCATTTGGTTTTTTATGCGATTGAAGCCTTGCGTGGTAAACCTGTGCCTGAAAAAGTCCAAGAATATGCATTTCGCACGGGATTTGTTCTCTTGATTGGTTTAATGCTTTTTGCCAATATTAATGATGTTTTGCAGCTTATTTTTTAAAATACAGGATTTTTAATGTCTGATTTTCGTCATACGCGTTTTTATGTATCCTTGTTTTTAGGTGTTGCGACACTGGGTTTGCCTGCGGTCGTTTTTGCACAGGACTCAGGGGGGTATTTTTCATCCCGTATTGAAGATGATCATTACACAAATCCAGCCATGAAGAAAAAAAACGTGCCTGCTGCGGTTGCCTCACCTGTTGATTCAAAACCAATACCTGCTCCCCCTGCTATTGTGCCGCAAGCTAAACCTGACCTGACGCCGAAGGCTAAGCAAGTCACAAAAATCATGCCTGAGCCAAAGAAGATTCGTTCTTCTGCTCCTACTCCTACTCCTACTCCTGCACCTGCGGTATCGTCTATTCCAGCTGCCCCTGCTGTGCCTATAGCGAGTACGCCTGTTGTTACAGAACCTTTGTCAGTAAAAGAAAATCCTGCAACGGTCACCGAAAAACCGTTGGATATTGCCTTGCCTGATACGACATCCGCAGATAAAAAAGTTAACAAAAAAACAGATGCGCCCTTATTAGATTTTATTGATATTATTGGCAACAAACGTATCGAAGACGCCACAATCTTAAGTTATATGGACATCCAAACAGGGGATCAATTAACGCCAGAAGTCATGGATCGTACGTTGAAAAAACTCTTTGCCACAGGGCTGTTTGCGGATGTTGTGGTGCGTCGCCGTGGGCAAATGTTAGAGGTTGATGTTAAGGAAAATCCATTAATTAACCGCATTGTGTTTGAGGGGAATAAAAAGCTTAAAGAAGAAGAGCTTTTTGATGAAATATCCCTGCGCCCGCGTGAGGTCTTGACACGGACAAAAGTTCAGTCCGATGTTGAGCGTCTTTATCAAATTTACCGTAAAAATGGGCGTTTTTCCGCGGCGATTGAGCCCAAAATTATTGAACTAGATCAAAACCGTGTCAATTTGGTTTATGAGATTGACGAGGGTGCGTTGACAAAAGTACGCACCGTGCGTTTTGTTGGCAATGATCGCTATGATGAAAAAGCCTTGGCGGATGTTTTAACCACCAAAGAATCCCGCTGGTATAAATTTATCAGCTCTGATAACCGCTATGATCCTGATCGTTTGGCGTATGATGAGGAATTGTTACGCCGTTTCTATTTGATGAATGGTTATGTTGATTTCCGTGTGATTTCTGCGAATGCTGAATTATCCCCTGATCGCAAAGATTTCTATGTGACCTTTACGATTGAAGAAGGGCAGCGTTATAAAGTTGGTGAAATCACTATTGATTCCGCACTTAAGGATTTTGATGCAAATATTTTGGGCGATAACATCACCTTAACAGAAAAAGATTGGTATAACGCAGAAAGCGTACAAACCACGATTGATAGTATGGTTAAGGAATTGGGGGATCACCAATATGCGTTTGTGACCGTGACCCCTGATATTAAACGTAATCCAAAAACACAGATTGTAGATATAATTTTTAACGTAAGCGAAGCGCCAAAAACTTATGTGGAGCGTATCAATATCAAAGGCAATGTCCGTACCGAAGATCGTGTTATTCGTCGTCGTTTCGATTTAAGTGAAGGGGATCCGTTCAACCGTACCAAATTGTCAAAATCTGAACAAAAAATTAAAGATTTAGGTTATTTTGAAAAGGTAAAGGTTGAAACAAATCCGGGCAGCGCCCCCGATAAAACAGTAGTCGATGTCGAAGTGGCAGAGCAATCCACAGGAGAGCTTTCTGTCGGTGCAGGATTTTCAACCGTTGATGGTCCTTTGGCGGATTTTAGAATTAAAGAAAATAACTTCCTTGGGAAAGGACAGCAGCTTGCTTTTGGGGCTGTGGTCGCAGGGATCAGAACACAGGTCGATGCATCCTTCACTGAGCCGTATTTTTTAGGGCGTGACTTAACAACAGGATTTGATTTATTCCATGTTACCCGTAACTTCCAAGATCAAAGTTCGTTCGATCAGCAGCGTTCTGGGGGGGCGGTGCGTTTTGGTTATCCGTTATCTCAAAAATGGCGTCAAAATTTCAGCTATAAATTGGAAACCAATGATATTACCAATGTGTCAAATAATGCATCACGTTTTATTCGGGAGCAAGCAGGGCAGCAAATCACCAGTTCCATTACACAACGCTTGACGTTCGAAAATCGGGATAGCACCTTATTCCCAACTGAGGGCTATAATGCATGGTTTGACACAGAAGCAGCCGGTTTAGGCGGTGATGCAAACTTTGTTTCTGCGAAATTGGGGGCATCTTATTATTATCCTGTGACCAAAAAAGTCATCTTTAACCTGATGGGGGAAAGTGGTGCGATTGAGGCCTATGGCGATGATACGGTACAAATTAACAACCGTTACTTCCTAGGGGTCAATACATTCCGTGGATTTGACCTTTCAGGGATTGGTCCGCGTGACCTTTTAACAGGGGATGCGTTGGGCGGAAATCGTTTTTACCGTGGAACAGCCGAATTTTCTTATCCGATTGGATTGCCTGAATCCTATGGTGTGCGCGGTCATACATTCACCGATTTCGGAAGCCTTTGGGGGCTGGATAGCAGCAGCAATAGTACGACAAATCAAGGAATTGCCGATGAAAATGCTCTTAGAGCATCAGCGGGATTGGGCGTTTCATGGAAATCCCCCTTGGGGCCTATTCGTCTTGATTATTCTGTGCCTTATCTCAGCAAAGAATATGACGTCGAACAAGCCTTTCAGTTTAATTTTGGCACACGTTTTTAAATTATTAGGAAAAGAGAGAGAATAAAATGCGTAAAATTTTAATAGCTTTTTTGGTTTTGGTTTGCTTATCAATGGCACAAACTGCTGTTGCGGCGGAGGGCGTAAAGATTGCTGTGGTGGATGTGCAAATGTTAATGACACAATCTAAAGCAGGAAAATCCATGGCCAGTCAGATCAAAGATAAAACCGATTCCTATAAAATAAAATATGAAGCCAAAGCAAAAGAGTTGCAGGCGGCACAAAATGATTTAATCTCTAAAAAAAGCACTTTGTCTAAAGAAGAGTTTGCACAGAAACGCCAAGATTTAGAGAAAAAATATGTTGATTACCAAAGAGAATTTCAACAAAGCCGTCAAAATATTGACCAAGCCATTGTGAAAACAGGCGATGTGATTCGTCAGAAAATCGAGGAAATTACACAAAAAACGGCTTCTGAAAAATCGTATGATTTAATTTTACCAACACAGGCTGTCATTGTTGCAAAAAAGGAATCCAATATTACCACGGATATTATGACTCAGTTGGATGCGGTGTTACCTGCGGTAAAAGTGGTCTTTAAGTAAATGGCAGATTCGCGGTTTTTCCAAAAATCAGGTCAATATAATTTGGCACAGCTTGCCGCCCATGTTGGCGGTCAGCTTGACCCCAAGCATCATGATAAGATCATTCAGGATGTGGCGGCATTACATACCGCGCAACCCCATGAGATCAGCTTTTTTGATAATATCAAATATAAAGATAAATTACAGGAAACAAAGGCGGGTGCATGCGTTATAACGGCGGAAATGGCAGCGTTTTTGCCACAGGATTGCGTGGGCTTGATTGTGCCGTCTTCATACAAAGCCTATGCACAGATTGCAAGCCTTTTTTATCCCGAACATATCGCAAATGGACAAATTTCAGATCATGCGATTATTGCGGATGATGTGGTTATAGGGCAGGGCGTACAGATTGATGCAGGGGCAATCATTGGATCAGGGGCACAAATTGGCGATGGGTGCTGGATTGAATCAGGGGCGGTGATTGGACAAAATGTGGTTTTGGGGGCAGCATGCCGTGTGGGCGTCAATGCGTCCCTGTCGCATGCCATTATTGGTGATCATGTGCATATTTATACAGGCGCACGGATTGGTCAAGACGGATTTGGCTTTGCGATTGATCCGCGTGGTCATGTGAAAGTGCCGCAGTTGGGGCGCGTTTTGGTTGGTCATGGCGTACATATTGGTGCAAATACCACCATTGACCGCGGCGCATCCTCAGATACCATCATTGGGGATGGCACATGGATTGATAATTTGGTACAAATTGGGCATAATGTCAAAACAGGGCGTGGCTGTGTGATTGTCGCACAGGTTGGGATTTCAGGCAGCACAGAGCTTGGCGATTTCGTTGTCCTTGCGGGTCAAGTCGGCGTGGCAGGACATTTAAAAATCGGCACAGGCGCACGCGTTGCCGCACAGTCAGGATTGATGCGTGACGTTGCGGCAGGGGATGAAATTATGGGATCACCTGCTGTGCCGATCAAACAATTTATGCGCCAAACGGCCTATGTTCAAAAAGCTATAAAACCAAAGAAGAAAGAGAATGAGAATGGAACACATTGATATTGTTCGCATTATGGATATGATCCCGCACCGCTACCCGATTTTATTGGTGGATCGGATTTTGGAATTTGAGGCAGGGGAACGTGCCGTTGGTTTAAAGAATGTGACCTTTAATGAACCGCATTTTCAGGGTCATTTTCCATCTTTTCCCGTCATGCCCGGTGTACTGATTATTGAGGCGATGGCGCAAACCTCCGCCTGTTTGGTTGTCCAAACCTTAGGCGAAGAGGCAATGGGAAAGCTGGTCTATTTCATGACGATTGATGAGGCACGTTTCCGTAAACCTGTGACACCGGGGGATAGTTTGCATATTCATGTTCAGAAAATCCGCTGCCGTGGCAATGTGTGGAAATTCCAAGGCATTGCCAAAGTCGGTGATGTTGTTCATGCCGAAGCGGTCTTTAGTGCTATGATTATGGATAAAGCCTAGAAAATCGTCATGCCGTGCTTGATGCGGCATCTCATTGTCCTTTAACGAGTTAATGCCCATGACCCAAATTCACCCCACCGCCATCATCCACCCTCATGCTAAAATAGGCAATAACGTCGAAATCGGCGCATATTGCGTGATTGGCGAACATGTGACGTTGGGCGATGATGTGATCTTAAAATCCCATGTCGTGGTTGACGGGCATACATGGATTGGGCAAGGAACGATTATCTATCCTTTCGCATCGCTTGGCACACGCCCCCAAGATCTGAAGTTCCAAGGTGAGGCATCAGAGCTGATTATTGGCAAGCACAACCAGATCCGCGAACATGTTACCATGAATGGCGGTACATTGGGTGGGGGGTTAAAAACGATTATTGGCGATCACGGATTATTTATGGTGGGTGCACATATCGCACATGACTGCCAAGTCGGTAACCGCGTGATTATGGCGAATAATGCCACGATTGCTGGACATGTGCATGTTGGCGATCATGTCTTAATTGGCGGCTTATCCGCCGTGCATCAATGGATCAGAATCGGATCATTCGCCGTTATTGGCGGTATGTCTGGCGTGGAACATGACGTGCCCCCCTATGCCCTTGTGAAGGGCGAACGCGCTTTTTTAGGTGGATTAAATTTAGTAGGACTAGAGCGCAACGGATTCGATAAATCCCAAGTCAAAATCATTCAAAAAGCCTTTAACCATTTATTTTCCGATGAAGGCACGTTCGAAGAGCGCCTTTCATCCTTAGAGTCCGACTTTTCCGATCATGCTGCCGTTATGGATATTGTCAACTTTGCCCGTACCAAAAGCCGCTTTCCCTTATGTCGTCCGAAAAAGGGATAGAGGTCGTAGAATCTTAAGCAAAAGTTATTTTTGCTGATTATCTAATCAAAAATTTAAAATACTATAAATGGCGGACACGGAGGGATTCGAACCCTCGATACGGGGTCACCGTATACTCCCTTAGCAGGGGAGCGCCTTCAGCCTCTCGGCCACGTGCCCAAAATAGATGACAGTTTTAACAGGATTTGTTTAGGGTTTCAAGTCATAATTTAGAATAGAGCAAAATAGTTATTTTACAAAAGTTTAATATTTTCCTGATACGATTCGATGAAACCATTACAATCATTTGGGAAATATATGACGTACTTTCTAATCCCCCTTATTTTCTGTTTATTCATCGTGGGAACGCTCATTATGATTTATAACAGATTAATTGCGTTACGATCTTATTCCAAAAGAGCGCTGGCGGATATTGATGTTCAATTGATGCAACGTGCAGATTTAGTCCCACAGTTGGTTAGTGTTGTAAAAGGGTTTGTAAAACATGAATTATCTGTATTCACAGAAGTCACAAAAGCACGGGCAAGAGCGATGGACTCAACAAAAGGTGAATCCATAGAAGAGCGCGCACAGGCAGAATCAATGATGAATCAGTCGCTTATGTCTTTGTTCGCTGTATCAGAAGATTATCCTGAGTTAAAATCAAATAGTAATTTTCAGTCTTTACAAGAAGAAATGGCGGAAATCGAAGATAAAATTGCAGGGGCTAGACGTTTTTTCAATAATTCGACGACTGAATATAATATTTACAGCGCTCAATTCCCAGCAAATGTTATTGCTGGAATTTTTAGATTTGATCAGTCACCTTTGTATGAACCGCCTGAGGATAAAAAACACACGCTTAATAATGCCCCTGAAATCCAGTTTTGATAGATATAAAAAATGGATGGCGTCGGGTTACAAACAACGATCTGGAATAATAGACTGAAATCAATCTTTTTATTATTGCTGTTTCCTGTTTTGGTCTTATTTTTAACATGGCTGTGTTTTTTGTTTTTCGGGGCTTTTTTCTATCGAATAGAATATCATGGAGACACTGTTTTTGTTCTTAGGTCTTTTTCTGAAATATTGAGTGAAAAAGAAAGAATTATTTTATTCGCAAACGCGTTTCTTATAAAGAATGCTCTGCTCATTTTAAGTATGTGTATTATATGGTATATTGTCGCATGGTTTAATTATAATGAAATCATATTTAATTTGATACGGGCGCAATATCGATATATATCAACTGAGCCTTATCAAGACGCAAAACATAGTCTTGAAACATTATCTATCACCTGTGGCATTACAACCCCTGACCTTATTATTATTGATAGTATCGCGTATAATTCAATGGCCATTGGGATACAGGAAAATAAATATTCAATCATTGTGACCAACAGCTTAATTGATAATTTAAAAAACGAAGAGATAGAAGGAGTTTTTGCGTATCATATTACGCAAATTGTAAATGGTACGGTTCAGTTTATGATGGTTTCCACCATTTTTGTGGGGATGTTTTCTATGATCTATGATTACGCCTCTGCTTCTTTAAATAAAATGTCTAAGAATCAGAATTCTGGGCGCGGTTCTGGTGTTTTTTACTTATTCATTTGGGTGTTTTGTTTGATTGGCTATCCGATTTCATTCATTATTCATGCGATGATTTCTCAAAAACTAATCTATTCGGGGGATCTTTCTGCGGTTAGCATCACCAAAAACAATGTGGCTTATATATCTGCTTTGAAAAAAATACGAAATCTTGCTTATATGCATGAGTTCCCGAAATCCATTGCGGCGATATTATTTCATTATAGAAACGCGTATTCAATCATATCGCAAACGCATCCTGAAATTGATGAACGCATTCTTCTCTTAGGGACATACGCTTAATAAAAATCACCCCTGCAATTTCTTCAACAAAATCTCATTCAACATTGCGGGTGGGGTTGGCTTTGGGTATTGCTTTTCAAGTAGGCACAATATTCTGATTGAATTTTCTATTGCTTATATAAAAAGACAGGGTTTTAGGTGCGCTATTTATTGATATTGGGAAATATTCTTCGCGTTTAAGGGTCAGAATCAGCTCATCTCTAAGCTCTATTAAAGATTTATCTTTTAGCTCTTTTGCATATTGAGTCCAAGCATGGGTTAGAATGTCTTTGTCATAGTTTTTATCCATGGGAAGGATTTGTTTCGGCAATAGTCGATCCTCTGGTGTGCCACAAGCGGAAGAAATTCTGTAGGCAAGGGCTGTATATCTTAAGAATTGTTCTAAGTGAAATTTCCTATGATGTGGCTGCCCTAGTTCGTTATATAAAACCCAATCATGGTAATCTCTCATGATAAAAGGGGCATTCTTGGGCATCATAAAATCAAGATAGCGTAATTTCTCAATATTAAGGCGCACATATACGGATTTCATTGCTATGATGTGAGGCTCAACGCCCTTATCTTCCTTATGAAGAATTCTTCTCTGAAGATTTCTTCTAAGATGTTCTATATATTCTCTGGAATCCTGTGTTTTGGGATGTTCTGAGTTTAGATCGGCCTCGGGGTAAATCATATCGCCAATTAGATCAGGAATTCTGCAGTATCGGGCAAGCACAGGGTCAGCTAAAAGAAAGGCTTGTTTCAATTGAAAAGAAACATTATCTAAGCCTTTGTCTTTGACTTGCTTAAGATTAAACTCCAGTTCGCTGTGGTTTTCTTTTGCAATTTCTATATGTTTTGGATCAAAACTTGCCTCCGCAAGCGTATCCCAATTAATTTTGCTTTGTGTTATGAAATCAATATAGGCTGGATAGTATGGATGGCTTATATTTTCCCATCCCCTTTTCTCAAGAGCTTGTTTAATGTTATCTCTGCTTTCAATGATCTTTTGCATGGCATCAGCACTTCTCACCATTAGGGCTGACTCCCTGAAATCATACAGGTCACCCATAATGAGCTGCACAACATCCAGATCACTCAAGAAACGCTCTTTAGAGGGATCTATAATAAGGGCGCATATATTTTGATCTTGAGTGTATAAATCTTCATTATTAAGGATTGATAATGCCGAAACACCGTCGTTCCTCCATGTGGATAAGGACATTTTAAGCTCTACCCCTGCAATTTCTTCAACAAAATCTCATTCAACATTGCGGGGTTGGCTTTGCCGCCGCTTTGTTTCATGGCTTGACCGACGAAAAAGCCGAATAATTTGTCTTTGCCGCTGCGATATTCGGCGACTTTGTCGGCATTGTCCAATATGATTTGATCAATCAGGCTCTCAATTGCGCCTGTATCTGTCACTTGACGCAAGCCTTTTGATTCCACGATGGACGCGGCATCATTGCCTGTTTCGATCATATCGGCAAAGACGTCTTTGGCAATTTTGCCTGAGATTGTGTTATCTGCAATCAAACCAATTAAGCCATTAAGATTTTGGGCAGAAACGGGGGAGTCCTCAAGGCTTAGGCCTTTCTTATTGAGCGCACCCAATAATTCATTGATGACCCAGTTTGCGGCGAGTTTTGCGTCTTGGTTTTTGGCAACAATTTCAAAATAATCGGCGCGGCTGCGTTCAGTGATGAGGACAGAGGCATCATAGAGGCTTAAGGCATAATCATTGATAAAGCGGTATTTTTTTTGATCGGGCAGCTCAGGCAGGGTGGATTTGATTTGTTCAATCAGGGAATCCTCCAAAATCAAGGGCAGCAAATCGGGGTCGGAAAAATAGCGGTAATCATGCGCTTCTTCCTTTGACCGCATAGACCTTGTTTCCATTTTCACAGGATCCCATAGGCGGGTTTCTTGTTTGATGGTGCCGCCTGCCTCTAAAATCTCGACTTGGCGGTGGGATTCATATTCAACGGCTTGTTGAATGGCTTTGATGGAATTCACGTTTTTAATTTCACAGCGTGTGCCATATTCCGCACCAAAGCGGCGCATGGATAAATTGACATCGGCACGCATTGACCCCTCATCCATATTGCCGTCGCAAGTGCCTAAATACCTTAAGATCATGCGGATTTTGCTGATATAGGCTGCGGCCTCATCACCGCCGCGAATATCGGGTTCGGATACGATTTCCATCAAGGCACAGCCCGCGCGGTTTAAATCGACATAGGATTTTGTCGGGTGCTGATCGTGAATGGATTTTCCGGCATCTTGTTCCATATGCATCCGCGTGATACCAATTTTCTTGATGCTGCCATCAGGCATATCAATTTCGATTTCGCCCGTCCCCACAATCGGTTGATCGAATTGCGAAATTTGATAGCCCTGCGGCAAATCCGCATAGAAATAATTTTTCCGCGCAAAGACAGATTTTTTATGAATCTCGGCATTTAATCCCAACCCCGTCCGCACAGCTTGTTCGACACAAACGCGGTTTAACACAGGCAACATTCCGGGCATCGCGGCATCAACAAGGGATACATGATGATTTTGCTCCGCCCCATACGATGCCGATGCGCCTGAAAATAATTTGGATTGCGCCGTGATCTGGGCATGGATTTCCATGCCAATCACGATTTCCCAATCTCCTGTTTCACCTTTTACAATTTGTGCCATTTTTATTGTCCTTAATCGCTTATTTTTATATTACTGTCCCAAACATTGCGCCAAGATGCTTTGGGCTTTGGTTTTAAAGGCTTGGGAGTCCAAAATCGGGTTGAGCGGATCACGCAAATTCGGGTTGGCTTTCAACGCGTCTTGCATGATCGCAGGTGCCATGGTTTCTAAGGCCTTGCCGATATTTTGACCGTAACAGCCACATAGCCCGTCTAAATTCTGAAATTGCGCCAAGGAATTTTGGGTTTTTTTGCAATTTTCAACCATCAAGGAGGCCACGGGGGCTTGCATACAAGGCGCATAGACATTGATTAAAATACTGTTTTGTGCCTCTTTGCCCTCATTGGTTGGTTGGGACATTAAATTCATAAATTCAGGCGTTAGATAGGGCTGCACACGCTGTGCTGTACATTCACAAAATTGTTGCTGATCGGTGGCCGAAAAGCGCTGGTCTTTTTGTTTTAAGCAATTCTCATAATATGTCACCTGTGGCGCGGCGGCTTGTTGTTGTGGAGCGGGTTCTGGTGCAGCAGGTTGTTGCACAGGTGCAGCACCTGCTATGGGCGCACCGCCTGTGGATGCAAGAGGGGCAATTTTAAGGGGTTTTTTCTCCACTAATTTGGGCCCGCCCTCATAGGTATTATTGCCAAAGGCAGGGGTGGCGTTATGATCTGTGTATTTTTTGCTCGTATATTGTTGCGCGGCGACAGGGGCAACGCTGCCGACCAAAACCACAGTACATAAAATCAAAGATAAAATATACGATTTCACAAAAACTCCTTTTACCCATTTCTCTAATCAATAATTAAACGAATTCATCCCATTCCGCAAGAGGGCTGTGCTGGTAATGCGGTTTTATTCTAGAAATTCTAAACCTAAATAAATTATATTGCCTTGACTAGAAAAAGATTTATTAAAATCATCCAAGCCTATATCTTTATGACTCCATTCATAATCTTGCTCTGAGGAGGGGTGATGAACCCTAAATCCCACTAAGCTGGAATCTTGATATAGAGCATGTGTGATGACGATAAGATGGCCTCCTTTTCCTACAGTCTTTAATTGGCCGTCTTTATCTGTATATGTTCGCCCTGCCTCAAAAGCTGGTGCAACCGATGCGATGATCAAATTTCCATTATTAATATAGGTTGCGATTTTTTGTATTTCTCCACCTATAGCTTCTCTGCCGCCCTTTAAACCATATTGATTTGCCAATTGTATAAGACCGTTATGCACCCAGCCAACCCCATCTTTATAGGCACCAATGGCAAGTCCTTCTTGTAATAAACAAAATAATGTCGGTTCATTTTTGGGGGAATGATAGGCAATCACCATTTTTAAACAGGCCAATCCACATAATCGTCTTGACCAACTGAGGGCTGTATCCATATCAGGAAAACCTTCTGCTTTATAATTTTCCGCATAAAGCCTTTGCGAAAAATAAGGAACATGATCAATGCCATGAAAATTGTTATAAAACATAGGCCTCGCTTATGGGGACTTAAATCCCTTTCGGTAAAATCGTAGGACGTGCCGTAAAGCCTGCCGCGTTTTCCAGCGCAAGGGCAACATTCAAAATGCCTTGTTCATCCCATGCTTTGCCGATCAATTGCAGCCCTAGCGGTAATCCCTTGGCGTCCAATCCTGCAGGAACAGACATGGCAGGCAAGCCCGCAAGGGAGGCAGGCACCGTAAAGACATCATTCAAATACATCTTAATCGGATCATCTTCATTCTCACCAATCACGAACGCAGAGGACGGCGTGGTAGGGGTTAATAACACATCGCATTTTTCAAAGGCGGCTTTGAAATCATTGCTGATTAAACGGCGGAGTTGTTGGGCTTTGATATAATAAGCATCGTAATATCCTGCCGATAAAACATATGTCCCGATCATAATACGGCGTTTGACCTCATTGCCAAAACCTGCGGCGCGGGTGTTTTCATACATTTGATCCAGTGTATCGCCTGCCACGCGTGATCCATAGCGCAAGCCATCATACCGCGCAAGGTTTGAGGAGGCTTCTGCTGGGGCAATAATATAATAAGTCGGCAAGGCGTAATGCGTATGCGGCAGGGATACATCAATAATTTCTGCCCCTTGATCCTTTAACCACGCGATCCCCTGATCCCATAGTTTTTCAATATCGGCAGGCATCCCCTCAACGCGATATTCCTTCGGGATACCGATTTTTAAATCTTTGACGTTCGCATTTAACAGACCTGAAAAATCAGGCACAGGCAAGTTGGCAGAGGTCGAATCTTTTTCATCGTGACCGCTGATGGCTTTTAACAATAGGGCTGTATCGCGTACATCACGCCCGAACATCCCCGCTTGATCGAGGGAAGATGCAAAGGCAATTGTCCCCCAACGTGAGCAACGCCCATAAGTCGGCTTAATTCCCACAATCCCGCAATAGCTGGCAGGTTGGCGGATTGATCCGCCTGTATCTGTGCCTGTTGCGCCCATTGCCAAAAAGGCAGAAACCGCCGCCGATGATCCGCCTGATGATCCCCCCGGAACAAGCTGTGCTGTCGGGCGCGTGGGGTCTTGCCATGGGCTGATGACATTGCCAAAATAGCTGGTGGTGTTGGATGATCCCATCGCGAATTCATCTAAATTTAATTTCCCCAAATTCACCGATCCTGCATCCAATAATTTTTGTGATACGGTGGATTCATAAGGTGGGATAAAATTTTCCAAAATCTTACTGGCGGCGGTGGTGCGTAGCCCCTTGGTACAGAATAAATCTTTGATCCCTAAGGGGATTCCTTCCAAAATGCCTGCTTCATTTTTGACGATTTTGGCATCGCTTTGTTTAGCTTGTGCCAAAGCCTGTTCGGCATTTTCAGTGATATAGCAATTTAAATGCTGTAAGTCCGCCATCGCATCCAAATGCGCCTGTGTGAGCTCCGTCGCGGTGAAGTCTTTGTTTTTTAGTCCCACAATCGCTTGGTGGATGGTTTGGTTTAATAAGCTGGTCATATCTGAAATCAATCCGTTTTTTATAATTTATTCAACAACTTTGGGCACAACAAAGAACCCCTCTAGGCTCTCCGGCGCATTTGCCAAAATGTCCTCCACGCGGTTTCCATCCGTTACAATATCTTCGCGCAGGGGCAAGGGGAATTCCATGACGCTGGTCAGCGGCTCAATGCCTGTGGTATCCACCGCGCCCAATTGCTCAATGAATTTCATAATATCATTGAGTTTTTGCTGATGGAAAATCTTTTCCTCTTCACTTAAGGAAAGACGCGCCAGATTGGCAATGCGCGATACGGTTTTTAGATCAATAGACATTTTGACGACTCAAAGATTATTGTGGGTATAAACAAAGATTAAAGAATTAACATTTTTTACACAAGCTGAAAAGTGTTATTGTGGTAAAGTCTTATTTTGAACACTAAGAGCACTAAGAACCACTAAGTTTCACTAAGAAATTAAAATTGTAAAATACATTGCACACCTAGAAAACAGAGTATCTTTATGTTTTTTATATAAACTCTTAGTGCTCTTAGTGCTCTTAGTGTTCAAAAAATACCTTAATGCAGAAAATTCAATATGAAACCCCAAAAACCCACCCCCATCCCCTTATGGCATGATGTAAAACCCCATATTGACCGCCCCTGCAGGTTATTGGGCATTGATCCGGGGTCAAAGCGTATTGGCGTGGCGGTGTGTGATCCCAACTGGATCATCGCCAGCCCCGTTGCCGTCATCCAGCGCACCAAATTCGCCGCTGATATTGCTGCAATTGCCAAATATTATAATGATTACGAATGTGCCGTCCTCATTATGGGATACCCCTTAAATATGGATGGCAGTGAGGGCGCAAGGTCACAATCCGTGCGCGATTTTTGTGCGCATATTATGCGGGATTACGCGCATTTATTCCACGGCACATTGCAAATCGCCCTGCAAGATGAACGCCTAAGCACATCGGCGGCCGAATCCATGCTGATTGACTCCGCTGACCTATCCCGCGCTAAACGCAAAGCCATTATTGATAAAATGGCAGCACGGGAGATTTTACAAGGGGCGTTGGGTTAGCGAGTATAGTGCGAAGACGTTGATGGAATTTGATAGACAGTTCCAGCACTTTGATCTAATTCCCGTACTGCATCCATATATTTCTTGTGTGCTTTTGGTATAGAGTCATTAGCCTGCTTTAAATACTCTTTCTGGAGATCTTTGTTTGCTTTTATAGAATCAATAGCTTTGTTGAATGCAGTTTGTAAAGTTTTTCCCGTTTTGATCGCTGTTCTAAACATCGCATTTTGTTCGTCCGCGCTTTGAGAAATGAATTCTGCTGTGTCAATGGATATCTTATTGGTTGCCTCTTGACTCCCTAATTTTGTTGCCACGGCAATATTGTTACTGGCTATTGCAGGTTGAACAATGCGCGCTCGATTTACAGCTTCTACATGATAAATTAATCCTAAATATGCCTGTTTCGCATTCACCGTGAATTGTGCCATGGCTCCAAGGTTATCAATAATTGTCTCAAGTTTTGCATCAACCAAAGGCTTAATGGTATAGCTTTTCAAGCTATTGCTTAGGCTAGATGAATTATCCGGATTATCTGGATAATATTCTTTTAACGCAGCATAAGCGGCTAAATATTTTAAGGTATAACTAAGAGATTCCATTCCAGCGCTACCAATAATATCGCGCTTGCCCTCTAGAAAATCTTGATCGCCAACGGATGCAACGTTTTTTGCAATATTTGCATTGATATTGGCTAAGGTTTCTAAAGCCCCATTAAAATCAGGATTCTGGGTAAGTTCTGTTATTTTTTGGTATTGTACATTAGATGATAATTTACATTCATTCGCTTTTTCTTTCTCAAGATTAGCCCCATGGTTTTCTACACCTCGAAACTCTTTTAAAAAAGACATACATTCTTCTGCTAAATCTTTAGCATACCAGTCTAAATTTTGTTGCTGCCCCGATTCCTTGCGCCATTTATTTAAGTCTGCAGTAAATGAACCTTTGGCTTGGGTGTAGACGTCCAAAATATCTTTTAACTCAGGATCACTTTGATCAACAGTTAAAATATTTCCTGTAATTGCCGTCAAATCAGCCATATTTTTGCTTTTACATGCAATTTGCACACTTAAAAAGACATCGTCATGGGGTTGAGCAGTTGGCGCGTCAGGCTGCTTTCCCCAATTCAAAGGGTTCAATATTCCTAGGTCAAACATATATGTCTCACAATATATTTTTTTATGTTAAATACTGGGATTGGGATTGGGATTGGGAATGGGTTTGATGTCCTCACATCCAATTACTCTTCTCCAACCTCTGTTGTCGTATAAGTTTTTGAATCTTCTATTATCATCCTGCTCCTGTGCGCTTAATTTAAGATGATTTTCAATTTCTTCTTGACTGGCTGTGAGCTGATTAAGATCGTCATTCATAGAAATTGTTTCCGTCATCAGTACTTTTGTCTGTAAAGATGCCTCGCTTACTACAGGAGAAAATTGCGCCACTAGATTAATTTTCTGTTGTTCAGCCTTTACATTCGCAAGTTGTTGTGTTGTGAATTCTATTCGTTTTTCAATAGATCTTTGTAATTCAGATATATTTAAAGTCTCTCTCAAAAAACCAACTATCCCAGCCTTCATAGCAATAGAAGCCGTATGACCAGCAGCGTCATTAGTCTTCTGCAACTCTTGTAATGATTTTATCATAAAAGGTGTATAGACAAAAAAAGCGCGATCAATTACACAGTCAATGACCTCGTAAAGATTTGCCATACGACCAACCAAGTCTTGATCAATCATTTTAGTGTGTCGCTCTGTTTCTTGAGTCCGCTGAATTAGATCTTTACTGATTTCTGAAAATTTATCACGTAAACTTTCTACTGTAAACTCAGTAGAAACAACTTGAGCCTCAACCAAATTATCTTTTTCTGCAAAAGGGTTAAGCCTACCAAAAAAATCGTATAGAATGTCAAAAGATTTTCCAATTTTATCTTTCCAACTACATTGATTGGAGTCGTTTTCTTCAACTGCAGAATAATCTTCGCCTGAAGAATAATTTTCATCCATATTTTTAACAACTTCGGACAAAATCTTATTATTGATTGACTGAAGCTTCTTTAGTAAATACTCATTTAGTTCTTGCGCAGGCATTGCTAAGATCTGATCAATATGGCATCCTCGCGCAAGCTTAGTCATATTTCCCAAAAGTCTTTTTTCATCAGCATATTCAATTCCTTGTAACTGCTTAGTGCCCAGAATATTATTACCCAAATCTTCCAAAGTTTTTTGAGTGATTGAAGGAGTTAATAAAACCGCGGTTAGAGATGCGCGTATTCCTTCTACTTTATCTGTGTAGTTCATCTTTTTGTCGCTCCTGTTTATTAATATGTAATTATTTTCTGTGGTAGCATATAAGTCTGAGTTCTGTCAATAAAAAATTTGATGCTATTTTTACATTTTTTAAATATTGACTTTTTGCTTTCTGGCGATTAAATTATTAGCAGTCACTCGATATGAGTGCTAAACTTTAAAAATCAACACAACAAAAGAGAAAAGAAAAAGGAGAAAACGCACTATGGCATTTCGTCCCTTACATGATCGCGTGCTGGTTCGCCGCGTCGAGCAAGAATCCAAAACCGCAGGTGGGATTATTATTCCCGATAGCGCAAAAGAAAAACCCCAAGAGGGTATCGTCGTTGCCGTGGGCGCAGGCGCGCGTGATGAGCAAGGCAAGATTCATCCGTTGGATGTCAAAATCAATGACAAAATCTTGTTCAGCAAATGGGCAGGCACAGAAGTCCAAGTCAACGGCGAAGAGCTGTTGGTGATGAAAGAATCCGATATTATCGGGATCAATGAGTAATTTTTAATTTTAATCATTTAGAGTAAGGAGCTATAAAATGGCTGCAAAAAATGTAATGTTTGGTGCTGATGCACGTACAAAAATGTTAAATGGTGTCAATATTATCGCCAACGCGGTAAAAGTGACCTTAGGCCCCAAGGGTCGTACTGTTATTGTTGATGCCAGCTTTGGCGCACCGCGTATCACCAAAGATGGTGTCACCGTTGCAAAGGAAATTACCTTGGCGGATAAACAGGAAAATGTCGGCGCACAGCTGATTCGCTCTGTTGCTACACGTCAAAATGATACCGCAGGGGACGGCACAACCACGGCCACTGTCTTGGCGCAATCCATTGTGGTTGAAGGTGTGAAAGCCGTTGCCGCAGGGATGAACCCGATGGATATCAAACGCGGGATGGACAAAGCGGTTGAGGCGGTTGTGGCTGACTTGCAATCCCGTGCAAAACCGATCAAAGGCACAACAGAAGTGCAGCAAATTGCCTTGATTTCTGCCAATGGTGACCAAGATGTTGCGGAGAAAATCGCCAAAGCGATGGAAGTCGTCGGCAAAGAAGGCGTGATCACGGTCGAAGAAGCCAAATCCTTGCACACAGAATTGGAAACAGTGGACGGGATGCAGTTTGACCGTGGATATTTATCACCATATTTCGTCACGAATCCTGAAAAAATGGTTTGTGAATTGGATAATCCTTTGATCCTATTGCATGAGAAAAAATTATCTAACCTGCAAACATTATTGCCGTTACTTGAGGCCGTTGTGCAAAGCGGACGCCCCTTATTGATTATCGCTGAAGATGTTGAGGGCGAAGCCTTAACAACGTTGGTGGTCAATAAATTGCGTGGCGGATTGCGCGTTGCGGCTGTCAAAGCCCCCGGTTTTGGGGATCGTCGTAAGGCGATGATGGAAGATATGGCGATTTTAACAGGCGGTGAATTATTGTCTGATGATCTGGGCTATAAATTGGAAAATGTATCCTTAGCGATGCTAGGGACAGCCAAAAAAGTCCGTATCACCAAAGATGACACAACCATCATTGACGGCGCAGGCGATAAAGTGAATATTGATGCACGTTGCGGTCAAATCCGTGGTCAGATTGAGGAAACTTCCTCTGATTACGACCGTGAAAAACTACAAGAACGTTTGGCGAAATTAGCTGGCGGTGTTGCAGTGATTCGCGTTGGTGGCGCATCTGAAGTTGAGGTTAAGGAACGCAAAGACCGCGTTGACGATGCGATGCACGCCACACGCGCCGCTGTGGCTGAGGGGATCGTTGCTGGGGGTGGTGTTGCCTTATTATACGCCACACACGCGCTTGTGAGCCTAAAAGGCGACAATGTTGACCAACAAGCAGGGATTGACATTATCCGCCGCGCCATCCAAGCCCCGATTCGTCAAATTGTGGCGAATGCAGGCGAAGAAGGCTCCATCGTGGTTGGTAAAATCCTTGAGGCAAAAGACGCCAATTTTGGCTATAACGCGCAAACAGGTCAATATGTTGACATGGTTGCCGAAGGGATCATTGACCCTGCCAAAGTGGTGCGTACAGCCCTACAAGACGCCGCATCTGTCGCAAGCCTATTGATTACAACAGAGGCCATGATTACAGACGCGCCAGAAGACAACAAAGCATCCGCCCCTGATATGGGTGGAATGGGCGGTATGGGAGGCATGGGCGGATTTTAATCCAACCATAAATTATCATGCCGCGGATTTTAATCCGACCATTGCTTTTAAGCCTAAAGAAAAAGCCCCAGTGACGGGGCTTTTTTGCATTAAGATTCTTGGATATTTTTACTTAGAGCCTGTTCATAATCTCTACTCTATAGTCAAACCAAATAAATTTGGTTAGGGTGTTCCGAACAGGAATCGTCATAGCGGACGTGATCCGGTATCTCCCGCCTATAAGCACGAGATGCCGTGTCAGGGCACGGCATGACGGCGGTGGAACCCGTATCGCGCACGGGATGACGTCATAAGGCAGGGAAATAAAGGGTAAATAGACCGAATGATATAATCATTTTTATTGGGTTGGGCTATACCTTACTGCAAACGCAGATTTGCTGCGCTCCGTTGCTCACGTACCCACAAGTACGCTCCGCTACGGTCTAGCGAGATTATGAACAGGCTCTTACAAGTATATATTATGTCGAGTTTCTTCTCTTTAAAAAGAGAAACAACAATCGGGAAATGTATTTCATCGTAAAGCCATTTAGATGGAAATATTGTGGCACAAGACCCCTATTGTATCATCAATCACAAGTGCTACATTCATTGCTCTAAATTTCCAGTTTATCCATTCCAGAAGCGAAGAATGATGTCTGTTGAAAATCTTCCTTTATCCATTTGGGAATATGGATTCTAAAATCTTCTGGTAAGAAGTTAATCGTAGAAATACTAACAACACTCTTCCAGATAAATTTCAAATGCGACTCTTTTGAAAGAACTTCTTTATCAGATGATAAACCATCAACTCCACACTTGCAGATAATAGAAATTTCGTGGATAGGCTGACCTTTATCATCCCAAGAATGTTCATAGATTGCGACAGGTTTAATATATTCTATCCGCTCTTTTGTTATCCCTATTTCTTCTGCTAATTCTCTTTGAGCAGCTGCAATGACACTTTCATTATACTCTATTCCTCCACCAGGAAGAAAATAGATAGCCTCATCGCCCTGATCATATTTAGCGACCAAAAGATAATCACCGGAGGTAATCATTAAACGAACAATATTTCTGGTGTGTAGGTTTTTAGTCATCATTTTTTCTCTTTATATTTATACAATAGATGTTTTCTAAAATCTTATTATATTTCCTGCACGAGTATGTCCATGCCATGCAGGTAGATTTTGTACAATGTGTGCAACATCATCATGAACTTGTCCTGATCCATCCATGGTTATCACTTCTAATTTTTCTCTTGAGAAAATATTGCCATCTGCAAGAATAGTTTTCAATACCTCTGGAAAATCTTCAGATGATTTATAACCATGCATGTTCATATTATCAGAACCTTTTTTATAGGCGTGCTCCTGTGTTGTCCTGAAAAATAATAGGATGTTTATCATTTAACGGAATTTCTATTTTGACTTTAGCGGACTTTATATTTATAATTTAACGGATATTGAATTTATAAAATAACGGAAATTATAGATATGAATTTTCCTTCTTATCCTCGTTGGCAATCAGAAACATTGCGATATGCTTTGAGTCAACGGCGTGTCGTGATTTTAGAAGGATCGCGTCAATGCGGTAAAACAACCTTGGTTAAAGGTCTTTCGGATGAAAATACGATTTATCGCACGTTGGATGATACAACCTTGATGAATGCTGCCCTGTCTGATCCGCATGGCTTTGTTGATCATGGTGATGGATTGATGATTATTGATGAAATTCAACGCGCCCCTATGCTTTTGCAAGCCATTAAGAAAAATGTTGATGAAAATCAAGGCTTAGGGCGATTTTTATTAACAGGATCAGCCAATATTCAATCCTTACCCAATGTTATGGAGTCTTTGGCAGGGCGGATCACAAAAGTGCGCTTGCGTCCGTTATCGATGGGCGAAATATGGATGGATAGGTCATGGTTTCTGCAAGATGCCTTTGATGAAGAATTTTTTGTTCATAAGCTGGGGCATTCTTTGAACGGAGATACTTACTGGAATAAGAAAGACTATTTAACCCAAGCCTTTAGAGGTGGCTTTCCTGAACCAAGACGATATTTTGATAATACGCACCGGTATCAATCATGGTACAAAGATTATATAAATGCATTACTGGATCGCGATCTAAAAGATATTACAAATATTCGCCGTAAAGATGCCATGGAAAAATTGATTGAAATTTTGGCAGCATGGTCATCAAAATTCATGGAGCTGCAATCCATCGGCAGTCATTTGTCTTTGACTCGTCCTACGCTTGAAACTTATATCAATGCCCTAGAAACACTTTATGTCATCGAACGTGTTCGACCTTGGCATGATACCGATTATGACCGTGTGGGCAAAAAAGACAAACTCTTTATGACCGACACCGGCTTGATGGCATCTATCTTGAATTGGCATCTTGATGCGGTGGCGCTGGATGGGGATAAGAATGGTAAGTTATTAGAAACATTTGTTTTTAATCAATTGGCAGCACATATCGATGTCTATAAAGAGCAGTATAAAATCACGCATTACCGCGATAGTGAAAAACGCGAGGTTGATTTTATTATTGAACGCACTACCGACCAAGCTATTTTAGGGATTGAGGTGAAAGCAGGATCATTGGTTGATAAAAAAGATTTTAAGCATTTGATATGGTTTTCTGAACATATAGCAAAAAACAGAAAATTTATCGGCATTGTATTTTATACAGGCGAACATGTTTTATCATTTGGAACGCATTTATGGGCGGTTCCCATCAGTGCTTTGTGGGGCAGATAACCAACAAACGATCCCTAGGAAATCCATTGAGGAGCAGGTCAGGAAAAGAAAAAGCCCCAGTGATGGGGCTTTTTTGCATTAAGATTCTTGGATATTTTTACTTAGGTGCAATGCCAGATTCTATATAGCCTTTTACCTTCTTCAATGCTTTGATCTGATTCGATCTTATATCCACAATTTTTTGGGTTGGTTGTGTGTAATAGCCCAAAGCAGAACGGGCACCCACATTAAAAACCGCCATGACTGATGTTTTTCCATCAGGGCTAAATCCCATAACTTTGGCGATTTTCTGCTCTTCAAAATCACTGGAACTGGGAGTGCCTAAAGCTTGAAGCAGCTCGTCGATTTTAGCAGATGGGTTTTTGATTTCTATACCATTTATAACATACTTTACAATAGATTCATCCGAATTATTTGTATCACTTGACGTTTGATAATAAGTCCTTTCAATTTGTTCTTTAATATCTTCGGTCACGGTAAGATTAATTGTATCATCTTTTTTTAATTCAGGCGTTGTATATCGCCCCGTTCCATTAAAAACATCCGTGATTATTTTTGATGTTTGTACTAATTTGTCTTGTGCCTGTTTCCATTTTTTAAGGTTCTCTGATGGAATATATGATACATTATCTGCATTATTAGAATTTAAAGCGGTTTGAATAACCAAAATGCTGCCGTTTTTGCTAGGCAGAGCAACGATTGTTAACGCTTCCGTAAATTCAGTGCCATCTATGTCATGCACAGGGTTTACATCAGTGGCGTTAATAATCTGATCTAATGCAAAGCCTTCATATGTTTCTACAGCACGTAAGTTAATCATATTTTGTATGAAATTTGTTTTTTCTTTTGCTTCCTGCTCCTCTTTTGCTTCCTCAGGGGCTCGTTCTTCATTTTCAGTCATCATTTTTTCAAAAACAGCGGTAGAAAAAGGAATAATACTATGAGGGGAGCATGTTTTATCTGAAGTACGGACTTCCAATCTAGTATATATTGTATCCCCTATTCTGCCTGTGACTCGTAAATCTTCGTCTCCTAATAATTTACAAGGGGCTGCATCCCAGCCATATGTAATAATCGGCGTGAATGTGCCCTTACTTGGCATGAATAATGTTTCTGCGGCGTTAAATGCTGCGTGATTTCCAATTTTTACATTTGTCAAATCCTGAAAAGGAATTGTGCCAGACAAAAATCCGCTTGAATAGCTGTACATTCCTAAAATGCTCAATGCGCTTAATGTATATAAAGCTACTTCTTTATTCATAATAATACTCCCTCTTTCTGTTTTGTAGTTTTTTTATTATGAATAAACAAAACAATATTCAGAGTCAATATATTTTTACATATTTTGCAGATGGCCGCGTATGGCTTCAGATATTGCTATACAGCCATTCAAGATATTTTTTATGTAAAATAAATATTTTTAAATACTCTATGTCTAGTCCCACCAAATAATGGTGTGGATTTTGTTTCAAAAATTTTGGGTATTTTTGTCATTTTTCTATATTTAATTTAGAAAAATGGCGGAAGAGGTGGGATTCGAACCCACGGTGGGCTCGCACCCACGACGGTTTTCAAGACCGTTGCATTCAACCGCTCTGCCACTCTTCCGTTTTATTTGGGCGTCTATTTTGCGGTGAGTATGGTTTTACTGTTTTTTATCCCAAAGCGCAAGCAGAATTTTTATAAAAAATCGTGCAACGTGCGCCTTGTTTTATTTGGCTTAAGGGCGATTGTTCGCGCCCATCGGCGATAATCATACTGCATCCATGTTTTGTGACATGTTTTGCGGCTTGGATTTTAGTAACCATGCCACCAGTGCTGAAGCCATTTTCGGCATCGCCTGCGGCATTTTCAATTTCGGGCGTGATCTCTGTAATAAAGGGAATGTGCTGCGCGCCTGCTGTACTGGGGGGGGCAGTATAATATCCATCAATAGTGGACAGCAAAATTAAACCATCTGCACGCATTAAGCTGGCGCATTGCGCGGACAGATTATCATTATCACCAATGCGAATCTCATCCGTTGATGTGGCATCATTTTCATTGAAAATCGGGATAAAGCCTTGTTTAAAGAGCGCATTGATAAGGTTTTTGGTATTTTCCCGTGCGTCTAGATGTTTTAATTCTTGGTTGGTCACCAAAAGCTGTGCGACTTTTAAATCATATTTTGCAAAACTTTGTTGATAGGCCTGCATCAATAAGGGTTGTCCCACGGCGGCGGCGGCTTGTTTTAGGCTGAGATCAATATGACGGGCGGCACAATTAAAATCAATTCCCAAATCCTTGCGCCCCAGCGCGATTGCGCCTGAGGTAACAATGGCAATGGATTTTCCTTTATTGCGTAAATCTGAAACTTCGGATGCCATCGCATCCAGCCAAGCTTTTTTTAACTGCCCCTTTTCATTGACAATCAAATTTGAGCCGATTTTTAAAACCAGACGATCAACATCTCTTATAATATCCATAGCGTTTTTCATAGTATCATTCATAAAAAAAGATTTTACCCTTGTCAACTTATTTGCTATGGTGCGTTTTATGCGATCTTTGATTTTATCAATAGGGATTGCGGTTTTGTTGGGTTTTGGATTACAAAACCATGCTTTTGCAACAACAGAATCACAACTCACCTTTGGCAGCTGGACGATGCAAATACGCGATCAATACGCGGCACGGCTTCAGCAAATTGCACGGGATTATCCTGATTATCATCTGGATGGTGCATCTGTTATGCCTGTTTTTGACCAGCTTACCTATCTTCCCAAAGTCATTGATCTGGATCAAAAACAGCCCGAATCAAAAATCACGTGGCAGCGTTATAAGCAAAATGTGGTGACGCAGGCGCGGATTGATAAGGGACGGGCTTTGTATCAGCAACATTATGCCCTATTGCAAAAAATTGGTGCGCGTTATGGCGTTGATCCATCTTATATTGTTGCGCTTTGGGGTATTGAGACCAGCTTTGGGCAGGTCACGGGCGGCTTTGATCTTATCAACGCCCTTGCCACGCTTGCCTATGACGGTCGCCGCGCCGATTTTTTCAGAGATGAGCTTTTCTATGCCTTGGATATTTTGGCGCAAAACCATATTGACCGTGCAAACATGAAAGGATCATGGGCAGGGGCGATGGGGCAGTGCCAATTTATGCCCTCTAGTTTCTTTAAGTTTGCGGTGGATTATAACCGCGATGGTCATACAGATATTTGGACGGATAAGGGCGATGTGTTTGCCTCTGCTGCCAATTATTTGCACCAGAGCGGTTGGAAATCAGGGCAAAAATGGGGGCGTGCGGTGCGTGTGCCGAACAATATTGATGCGACTTTGTTTGATCTAAAAACCGCACATCCTTTGTCCTTTTGGGAAGCGCGTGGTGTGCGGTTACCTAATGGTGCGGCATTACCTGTTGATCCTGCCATTCAAGCGTCTTTGATCCGCATGAATGAGGATTCAAATCAAAGTTTCTTAGTTTACGATAATTTCAAAACAATTTTGAAATGGAATAATTCGCGCTATTTCGGTGCGGCCGTGGGCATGCTTGCGGATCATATTAAGAGTTTTTAACAACGATGGAAAGACACATGCGTTATTTAGTTTTATGTATCTGGTTATTGGCTTTATCAGGCTGTTTTGGCGGCGGATCTTATACGCCGTCTAAGGGGACTTTTAAAGTCGGCAAACCTTATTGGGTCGGCGGCAAACTCTATACGCCTGAGGAACGCTATGAATTCTCCGAAAAAGGCCTTGCCTCTTGGTATGGCCCTGGATTTCAGGGCAAGCATACTGCCAATGGCGAATCTTTTGATACGCGTGAATTAACAGGGGCGCATAAGACGTTACAGATGCCCGCCCTTGTGAAGGTCACAAATCTGGATAATGGCAAAAGCGTGGTGGTGCGCATCAATGATCGCGGCCCTTATAAACGCGGACGCATTATTGATTTATCCCAGCGTGCTGCGGAATTATTGGAATTTAAACATATTGGCACGGCGCGCGTGCAGCTGGATGTGCTAACGGAGGAAAGCCGCGCGATTGCAGCCGCCGCGATGGCAGGTCAAAATACACGCGGTTATGAAATGGCGTATAACGGCCAATCCAAAACTCAAGACCCCAATATTCGCCAAGCAAACTATGAATCAGCCTATGGCGCGGAATATGCACCGAAAAATCGTATCAACAGCCTTGATGATGTGCAATTCCATAAATCCGCCGATCAACGTGATATGCCTGCCCCCGTTGTGTATCAACAACAGCCTGTGAAAACGACGCTTTATATTCAGGCAGGGGCGTTCTCATCCATTGAAAACGCCAAGAAATTAGAGGCACAATTGCGCTTAAGCGCAGGGCGTGCCTTTGTCATTACAAAGCAGAAAAATGGTCACACCATTCATCATGTCCGCATGGGTCCGTATGCCACAATTGATGAGGCAGATTTGGCGTTGATAAAAATTTCAAAGGCGACAAAAGAAAAAGTCATGATTGTGGTTGATGGATAGGTTTAGATTTTGTATTGTCAAGGCAACAGAATTTATACTTTTTTCAGGAATCATCACATGAACCGCGCTTTGACCTATTTAACATTTACCGCTTTAACCGTTGCTGGGTGCTTTATGCCCTATACAGCGCGCGCGATGGACACAATTGCGCGCGAAGCCTTGATGATGGATTATGAAACAGGCACAATTTTATTGGATAAAAACGCCAATGCGAAAATGCCAACATCATCCATGTCCAAAACCATGACGCTCTATATGGTCTTTGATGCGTTGAAACAGGGCAAAGTCACGATGGATACTGAATTTCCTGTCAGTGAAAAAGCATGGCGTACCCAAGGGTCAAAAATGTTTGTTCATGTGGGGGACAAAGTAAAGGTTGAAGATTTGATCCGCGGCGTTGCGATTCAATCAGGCAACGACGCCACCATCGTTTTAGCAGAAGGATTGGCGGGATCAGAAGAAGCCTTTGCGGAGGCGATGACTGCCAAAGCCAAAGAAATTGGTATGACCAACAGCCATTTCACCAATGCCAGTGGCTGGCCTGATCCTGAAACCTATACCAGCGTTGATGAATTACGTCATTATTCCACGGCAGCGGATTTAGCAACTTTGTCACGTCGTCTTATTAAAGATTTTCCTGATTATTACCATTATTTTTCTGAGATTGAGTTTTCCTATAATAACATCAAACAGGGCAATCGTAACCCGTTATTATATCAAAATTTAGGCGCAGATGGCATTAAAACAGGACACACCGAAATTGCAGGATATGGCCTGATGGGGACAGCCATGCAAAAGGGACGCCGCGTGATTTTGGTTGTAAACGGACTAACCAGTATGAATGAGCGCGCCCAAGAATCAGGGCGCTTGATTGAATTGGGGCTGAAAAGCTTTGAAAATGTCAGTGTCGTGAAAGAGGGGCAGGCCTTGGTCAATGTGCCTGTGGTTTTGGGGGATAAAACCCAAATTCCTGCCACGGTCGCGCACGGCGTTAAAATGACGGTGCCTGCCATGAGTGAGAATAAAGTGGAGATGAACATCACCTATAAAAAGCCCTTAATCGCCCCCATAAAAACAGGTGATAAAATCGGTACACTCAGTATCAAAGCCGCCGACCAACCTGCCCTGAGTGTCGATGTCGTCGCAGGCGGTGATGTAGCAGAAAAAGGCTTTTTTGCAGCGTTTTTTGAAAAAATGGTGCTGAATACGCGGCGATAGGTTGGGGGATTTTGAACATTTTTTGAACACTCATTTTTTGAACACTAAGGACACTAAGAACCACTAAGTTTCACTAAGGATTTATATAAAAAACATAAAACTGCTCTGTTTTTTAGGTGTACAATGTATTTCAAACCTTTATTTCTTAGTGTACCTTAGTGGTTCTTAGTGTCCTTAGTGTTCAAAAAAAGATTAAAGGATTAGAAAAATGTTTATCAGTTTCGAAGGTGGCGAAGGTAGTGGAAAGACCACGCAAATCCAGCTTTTGGCGCAATCCTTAACCGCGCAAGGGCGCAGCGTATGCGTCACCCGTGAACCCGGTGGAACGGCGGAGGCAGAAGCCATTCGTACGCTGTTTGTGACCAATTCTGCCCTGAAATGGGATATGCAGGAACAATGCTTATTATTATTTGCGGCACGGCGCAGCCATATCCGCCAAGTCATTAATCCTGCCCTGCAGCGCGGCGAAATTGTGATTTGTGATCGTTTTACCGATTCCACCTATGCCTATCAAGCCTATGGGTTGGGCTTGGATACCTCCTTTATTGATACAATTGATGCGCTGACCACAAAATCCCTGCGCCCTGATCTCACCTTTTTCTTAGATATTGATCCTTCCGCAGGGCTATTGCGTGCAAAATCACGGGAAACCACGCAAAATTCAGGTGAAGATCGCTTTGAAAACCTAAATCTGGATTTTCACACGCGCCTGTATAAGGGATTTCAAACAATGGCCGCAGCACAGCCTGAGCGCATTAAAATCATTGATGCGAATGGAGCAATAGAGTCCGTACATCAACGGATTATGGAGCATATAAACAATGCTCTTTGATTTTGAAGACGACGATGAAACAATCATAGAGATTGAGCCCCCCTTACCCCAAGGCTTACCCTCCCCCGCTGCAGCGCAAGATATTATCGGGCATCATGATGTGCAAGTCCGACTGCTGAATATGCTCAACAATGATGGCATGCCACACGCTTTGATTTTTCAGGGCGCAAAGGGCATTGGCAAATGCACCACCGCCTTTCAATTTGCCAAATCACGCTTGTTGAAAACACAAGATCACGCCGATGCAGGCTTATTTGGTGATGCCTTGCCACCTGTAAGATTAGAAAAATTGGGTATTGCCGCTGATCACCCCATCACCGCCCAAATTATATCGGGGGGCTATCCTGATTTTCTCTATGTCCAACGTGATTGGGATGAGAAAAAGGAAGAGTTCAAAAATCAAATCGGCGTTGAAAATATCCGTCAAATCAATAAATTCTGTCAACTGACCGCAAATATTCAAGGTGGGTGGCGCGTTATATTGATCGATGATGCCGATACCATGAATCGCAACGCCCAAAATGCAATTTTGAAAATCCTTGAGGAACCGCCGCTTTATACCCTGATTATTCTGATTGTGCATCGCATGGGGGCGATGATCCCCACCATTCGATCCCGTTGCCAATCTGTGTTTTTTCAAAGCCCCACGGATGCCGATTTTCAACAGCTTATATCATCTTATCAATCGAATATATCCGAAATAATGGCGGCGTTTTTGCGCGATTATGCCCGCAATTCGATTGGCGTTGCCGTAGATTTTCTGGATCATGGTGAATCTGATCTCATCGAAAAAATCTTACAACAATTTGAATTGATTCAGCAAAAATCTGGTATATTGCCGCATTATCATTTTGCCGATAGCTTGAACAAAGCCTCAAAAGACACATTAAAAAACTATACAAAAATCGTGCAATGGGCGGCGGATTACATAGTGCGCTTGAAAATTGATGCGAATTTACGCAAAAATCACCATAAATCCCTTGATCTTTTATACGGAATTGCTAACAATTATGACCTATTAGATTTATTACACTTACGCGATCACATAAAGGATCATTTCGAACTGTGCGATCTGCGCACGCTGGATGCCCATTTCATGATCTTGGAATCCTTAAATATTTTAAAGAAAGCCTTAAATAAATGAGTACACAAAAAGAGCCATTTTATATCACCACTGCTATTGCTTATGTGAATGGATCACCGCATATTGGGCATGCGTATGAAATGATTTTGACCGACGCCATGGCACGGTATAAACGCGCTTGCGGCCATGATGTGTATTTCCTGACAGGCACAGATGAACATGGGCAAAAAATCGCCCAAACCGCGGAAGCGCAGGGCAAAAATGTCCGTGATTTTTGTGATGGATACGCGGCAGAATTTCAAAAATTGACTCTTGATTTAAATATATCCAATGACGGCTTTATCCGCACCACGGAAGAGCGCCATTACAAAGCCTCCCAAGCCCTGTGGCAAACACTGCAAGAGCGCGGCGATATTTATCTGGAAAAATACGCAGGCTGGTATTCCGTACGCGATGAGGCCTATTTTGGCGAAGACGAATTGACAAAAGATGAAAGCGGCGATTTGATTGCCCCCACGGGTGCAAAAGTCGCATGGATGGAACAGCCCAGCTATTTTTTCCGCCTGTCACATTATCAAGAAAAATTATTGGATTTATACCGCGATCACCCCGATTTTATCCAACCCAGCGCGCGTCGTAATGAGATTATCAAATTTGTCGAAGCCGGCTTAACCGACCTATCCATTTCTCGCACCAGCTTTGATTGGGGGATTCCTGTTAAGGATGATCCCGATCATGTTATGTATGTCTGGCTGGATGCGCTAACAAATTATATTACCGCGTTAGGATACCCTGACAAAGAAGATCCTTTATTCCAAAAATTCTGGCCTGCAAACATTCATGTGATTGGTAAGGATATTACCCGATTCCATTGTATCTATTGGCCTGCTTTTTTAATGGCTGCTGATTTGCCGCTACCGAAACAGGTTTTCGGGCATGGCTTTATCAATATTGAGGGGCAGAAAATGTCCAAATCTTTGGGTAATGTCGTTGCGCCTGATCTATTGATTGAACGATACGGTCGCGACGGTATGCGCTATTTCCTGTTGCGCGAAATCGCGCATGGCGATGATGGGAATTACGCCCACGATCAAGCGTTATTGCGCATCAATGCCGATCTTGCCAATGGGTTGGGGAATTTAGTGCAGCGCAGCTTATCGATGATCTTCAAAAATTGTGATGCCAGAATCCCGCACAGCACACAGGAAAAAGACATCATCAAGCCCGAAGACACCGCCTTATTAAACGCGCTTTACGATGATCTACCGAAACAAATTGCTGTATCCATGGATAAATTCCACGTTCACCGTGCCTTAGAGTCGATATGGGTACAAGTCGCAGCTGCCAATGCCTATATTGATACCGCTGCGCCATGGACATTAAAGAAAACCGATGAAGCCCGTATGCGCGTTGTCTTATCGGTTTTGGCGGAATCTATTCGGGTATTGGGAATCAGCATCAGCCCCTTCTTACCTGAATTATCCGATAAAATCTTGGCACAGCTGAATTTAGAGGCACAGGATTACAGCCATATCAACAGCAATCACGCCCTAAAGTCTGGTCATAACATCCCTGAACCACAGGGGGTTTTTCAGCGATTGGAAAAATGATCTCAAGGCGTTAAAATTTATAAAAATCAAAAACCCCCTTGACCTACTGCTTTGTAATTGATAATGATTATCAATATCATTAATGACAGGGAGGTTACGCAAGATGACACTACAAAAAACATGGCAGATTACGGCTCAAACCATTACAGAAGGGCACATTCAATATCAGACTCATGATACGGATGATCTCTCAACACTTAAGGAGCAATTTCCTAATGCAGACAACCTGATCGCCTATGGTCGTCGTGTTTTGGTAGAAGGCGGGCATTTAGATGATTTAAAAACGCCCTGTACGGAAATTTTACTGTTATCCGATACAGCCCATCAATGCCTAAGAAATACATGGAATAGCTTGGAACGACAAAGCTGTGCTTTTGCCGAAGGATTAAAGCCATTAGCCGATGAAATTGCTCAATGCGGCATGGAGTGTCGGCATGATCCGATGCAGATTATTTACGCCAAGGCGTGTCTTTAAGAACATGTTCATAAAGACATATCCTTAAACAGCAAACAGCCCTGCTATTTTAAAAATACCCTTGCATTTTAACAGTAAATAAGGGAAAAAGAAGATAGATTTACCAGCCCTAGGGCTGGTAAAATGTTTCAGAATGCTGCAAAATATACATCTCAATATGGTGGTAAACCTTCTAATCGCTCTAAGATGAGGCTAAAACCCTAAACACATCAAAAAGAAGGATATTAAAAAATGTGGATTGATTCCCATTGTCATTTAAATCATGAAAATATCACCCCGTTGGGTGATCCTGAATCCTTGATCTTGCAAGCGAGGCAGGCGCAAGTTTCAGGCATGCTCACAATTTGCTGCCGTATTGCGCAGGAATATCAGCAATTAACCGATATTGCGGCGCAGCATGATGATGTATGGTGCAGCCTTGGGACGCATCCGCATGAGGCAGGGGAAGAAGCCGAAAAATCCATCACCATGGATCAATTGATCAATCTGGCGCAATCGCATCGTAAGATTATCGCACTGGGGGAAACGGGATTGGATTATTTCTATGAACATTCCAATCGTATTGATCAGGCAGCCTCTTTCCGCAAACATATCCGCGCCTGTTTGGATATGGATATGCCTATTATCTTGCATGCGCGTGATGCGGATGAGGACATGATTCGTATTATGAATGACGAAGACCCCCATCACCATTTACGCGGTGTTTTTCATTGTTTCAGCAGCACCGCATGGTTAGCCGAGCAGGGATTGGCAAGAGGATTTTATTTTTCCTTATCAGGAATCGTGACCTTCCCTAAATCCACGGAATTACAGCGTATCGTTAAGGATATTATCCCTTTAAATCGGATTTTGGTGGAAACGGATGCACCGTTTCTTGCCCCCACCCCCTATCGCGGTAAAGTCAATCAACCTGCTTATGTTGTGGAAACAGGTGCATTTTTGGCGCGTTTGTTTGGGATTCCCGTGGCAGAAATGGCGCGGATCAGCACAGATAATTTCTTTACGCTCTTTGATCGGGCAAATCGACCATGCTAAAGATCACGCTGCTTGGCAGCGGCAATAGCTCAGGCGTTCCTGCAGCAGGTAATCATTGGGGAAAATGTGACCCGAAAAACCCGAAAAACCAACGCAGTCGCGCCTGTTTGTCCGTGCAATCCGATACCACAACCATCATCATTGATACAGGGGCGGATTTTCGTCAACAAATGAATGGCGCCAATATTGCCTTTATTGATGCGGTTTTTCTAACCCATGATCATTCGGATCATATTAATGGCATTGATGATTTACGCGCCTATTTCTTTAAGCGTGATCAACGTCCCGTGCCTGTTTATATGCAAACAGAAACAAAAACAGAGATTAATCGCCGTTTTCCATACCTAACGCGCTATGATGCGCTGGGGCTGTATCCACCGATTGTTGAATTTAAAATCGTTGAAACAACATTAAATCAACCTGCCACACATCAGATTGGTGATATTGATTTCATAACATTTTTGCAAGATCACGGGACATGCACAACATTGGGCTTTCGTTTTGGTGATGTTGGATATTCCACAGATATGGTCAATTTAAATGATACAGCGATTCAATCCTTAAAAGGAATAAAAACATGGATCGTTGACGGCGCGGCCTATCACCAACCCACAAACCCTGTGCATGCGAATTTAGAAAGCATTTATGCCTTAAATAAACAAATTGGCGCATCACAGGTTTATATCACCAATTTAACGCCCTCTATGGATTACGAAACACTGTGTGCCGAATTGCCTGAGGGCTATCGCCCTGCTTATGATGGGCTTTTAATTAACCTCAAATAACAAAGCCGTTGCATCATCACTGCGTTTATAGCGTGGAAATATATCGCCCTGTGGATCAAGATCATGCTCAATGTAGCGCAGCATATCAAATATATAATTTAATCCTTTATGCTGTGCATGATATAATAATTCGTTTGGGGATATAAGGTTGAACATGTCACACAGACGAAAAACACCATCCGTGCATAACAGCCCTGTAATTTTACCTTTTATTGGAAAGTCACGCGTTACAAAATGATCCACCGCTTCAGGATATTTGCTTAATGTCCAAATATCACTGCTTGGTTTGTTTTGATTGGCTCTGCGCTCCAGCATAATTCGGTCAAATTCAGCATCCCCTGTCATACGTCCTTTTTCATTAAAGCGTGCGCCTCGGTTATAATCGCGCTGTGCATAAATCCACTCCATCCGCGATGTGGGGGAAGACACATCCTCACAAAAAAAGACACCGTCTTCATCCGCCAAGATCGCTGTGCAATCACCCAACGCATGCAGGGTCAAAAGATTATCCCGAACAATATCCACGGATATAAACGATGCCACGGGTGGTTGCTCATCAGGGTTGGGATAATGATTTTGAACGATTTTGCTAATCTCAATCACCGCGCTTTTAACATCCTGAATCTCCTCCCCCACAGATAAAAAAGATTGTGCTGCCCTTTCCGCCAACCATGCAGGTTCACTCAAACCCCCAAAATCTTTGGCTTGTTTCGTAAGCCCTGTTGCGCCATCAATCACAAAGGCGATTTTATCACTTAATCCATAACGATCTTCATTTTGAACATCTGGATGCCCCGCTTGCGTGAGAGAGTCGATTTGTATAATTTTATGATTCATACGATGCATTCTATCGATATGAGGATGATTTTGCAATCACTGAGGGGAGCTTTATTGACTATGACTTCTCAATAAACACAAACAGCTGCCAATCACAATGCAACCGCCCACAAGGCTAATCGGTGCTGGCCATACATCCCACAGAAAAATATCAAAGAGAATTGACCAAATCAAACATGTATAGCTTAAAGGGGCAACATACATCACAGGGGCAAATCGATACGCATAGGCAATCCCAATTTGTGTCAACACCCCCGTAATGGCAAGAATGAAATAGTTTGGGATTAAAGAGGCTTGGTAAGGATGATGTCCTATGATTGTAGGAATCGCGGTGACCAAAGCACAGGTGAGAAAAAAATAAAAACTGGTTGTAATGGGATTTTCCGTTGATCCAATTTTTCGCAGGAAAATCGAAATATAGCTTTGGATTAATGCGCCCATGATTGCAAAACAAACCCCGATAATATAAAGAGATGATGTTTTTAAATCGCCTCCCTTTCCTGCAAAAACGGTTACACCAACGCCTATAAATCCAACGAACATCCAAAATAATCTTTTTGAACTCAGTTTTTCTTTTAATAAGATCGTTGCCAATAAGGGCGCAATAAGACCCGATGAGAAAAAGAAAATCGTGGCGATATTGAGCGGCAAAAACTTAACCGCATAAACGATACAAATCACCCCTGTTGCCCCCACCAATCCACGTTGAAGATGCAGTTGAGGATTTTTTGTTTTTAATAAATGGTTGTTTTTTGATAAAATAATACCACTAAAAACCATCAATAACCCAAGAAGGCTGCGGATAAATAACACCTCAAAAACCGAATGATACTCAAAAAGAGTCTTTGCGGCGGCTTGGGTGGCGGAAAACATCATGAAGGCAAACAGCCCGATTAAGATGCCCATAAATAAAGGTGACGCGTGTTTTTTTAACATTTGCAGAATATATCGCATTTTGTGTGAATTTATAAAGGGGTTTTTTGATTTTTATGATCGATCATTTTCCCCCCTTGCCCCAGCCCCCCAATTTCGCTATAAAAAATCATACCCTTATAACGAAAGCCATTCTCGCCCATGACCAGTGCCATTTTGGATAATATTCTTGATCAACCGTTCGCTGAGATTTTATCGGAAAAATATTTAGCCTACGCGCTGTCTACGATCATGAGCCGGTCTTTGCCGGATGTGCGCGATGGCATGAAGCCTGTGCATCGGCGGATTTTGTATGCGATGGCGCAGCTGAATTTAAAGCCGGAGGGGATGCCGAAAAAGTCCGCCCGTGTGGTTGGGGATGTGATTGGGAAGTTTCACCCCCACGGCGATCAATCGGTTTATGATGCGATGGTGCGCTTGGCGCAGGATTTTGCGGTGCGTTACCCGATGATTGATGGGCAGGGGAATTTTGGGAATATTGATGGCGATAATGCCGCCGCCATGCGATATACGGAGGCCAAACTGACCGATGTCGCCATGTTGATGCTGGAGGGGATCGAGGAAGACGCCGTCGATTTCCGTGGCACGTATGACGGCGATTCGCATGAGCCTGTGGTGCTGCCTGCCGCATTCCCAAATTTATTGGCAAACGGATCATCGGGGATTGCCGTGGGCATGGCAACGAATATTCCGCCGCATAATGTCTATGAACTCTGTGAGGCGATGGAGCGCATTTTAGATCATGATGCGGGCATGGATGAGATTATGCAAGTGATCAAAGGCCCCGACTTCCCCACAGGCGGCATTTTGATGGAATCGCATGATGTGATTGCCAAAGCCTATGGGGAGGGGCGCGGATCATTCCGTGTGCGCGCGAAATGGGAGCGTGAAGAGCTAAAGCAAGGGCAATATCAAATTATTGTCACCGAAATCCCCTATCAAATCCAAAAATCGCGCCTAGTGGAAAAAATTGCGGATCTGATTAATGACAAGAAAATCCCCTTACTGGATGATGTGCGTGATGAGAGTACGGAGGATATCCGCCTTGTGCTAATCCCCAAAAACCGCAGCGTTGACGCGGATGTGTTGATGGAGGCGTTATTTAAATATTCTGACCTTGAATCACGGTTCAGTTTGAATATGAATATGCTGGAAAACGGCATCACGCCCAAAGTCATGGATTTAAAAGAAGCCCTCCAAAACTGGCTGAACCACCGTCAAGTCGTTTTGGTGCGCCGTTCAAAGCACCGTCTTGATAAAATCTTGCACCGTTTGGAAGTCTTGGGCGGCTATTTGATCGCTTATTTGAACATTGATGAGGTCATTCGCATTATCCGCGAACATGACGAACCCAAAGAAGAGCTGATGCGCGCCTTTGGTTTAAGTGAAATTCAAGCCGATGCGGTTTTGAATATGCGCTTGCGGTCTTTGCGGAAATTAGAAGAATTCGAAATTCGCAAAGAACATGATGCCTTAAGCATTGAGCGCGATGAAATTAACGCCCTGTTGGGATCAGAATCCTTGCAATGGCAAAAAATCCGCACACAGGTTACGGATTTAAAAATCCGCTTTGGGCTGGATACCGCATTGGGCGCACGGCGCACCATGATTGGCGATACGCCTGTGGTGATTGACATTCCCAATGATGCGATGATTGAAAAAGAGCCTGTGACAATCCTTATTTCTGAAAAAGGCTGGATCAAGTCCATGAAAGGCCACAATTTGAAAATTGAGGATATGAAGTATAAAGAAGGCGATGAGAGCCGCTTTGTGATTGAGGCACAGACCACAGATAAAATCCTGATCTTTGCCAGCAATGGACGATTTTATACATTAGGCTGCGATAGCCTGCCCGCTGGGCGCGGCTTTGGTGAGCCCTTAAGTTTGATGCTGGATATTCCCAACGATACACAGATTATCAATATCCATATTTTTGCCCCTGATCGCAAATATTTGGTTGCCTCCCAAAGTGGGCGCGGCTTTGTTGTTGCCGCCCCCGATGCGTTGGCGCAAACCAAAAACGGCAAACAAGTGCTGAATGTGGAAGACGGCAACCCTGCCTATCTCTGCTTAAGCATTGCGCCTGAAAATGACCATATCGCCCTGATTGGTCAAAACCGCAAATTGCTAATCTACCCCCTATCCGAACTGCCCGAAATGGCACGCGGTAAGGGTGTGACGTTGCAGAAATACAAGGATGGCGGCCTAAGTGATGCCAAAATCTTCGCCCTCAAAGACAGCCTCACCTTCCCCTACGGCAGCGGCACACGCACCGTCGATGATTTAACCCCATGGATCGGTGCACGGGCATCAGCAGGACGTATGCCACCGAATGGATTTCCTAGGGATAATAGGTTTGTTTGATGAACACGCCTATAAAATCCCCAAAAATCTATGTCCTTGCAGGTGAAGAATCAGGGGATGTGTTGATGACGCCCTTAATGCAGGATTTGCAGGCATTTTTTGATGGAAAATGCCAGTTTTATGGCGTTGGGGGGCGTGGAATGTCTTCACAAATGACAGGGCAGGGGGGGCAGTCTTTGTTTCCCATGCAGGAACTCTCGGTGATGGGACTGACCGAAGTGCTGCCGCGTCTATTGCCGATTTTGGCGCGCATACGGCAGGTGGTGGGTGATATTGTACGGGTGCAACCCGATTTGATCCTGAGTGTCGATGCACCTGATTTTTCGTTTCGGGTGATAAAAGGCGTGCGTCGTAAAATGAAAAATGCACCCGTTTGCATCCATTATGTTGCCCCCACCGTTTGGGCGTGGCGGGCAGGGCGTGCGGCAAAGATTGCGCGGTTTTTGGATGGGCTGTTGTGTTTATTGCCATTTGAGCCGCCCTATTTTACAAAGCATGGCTTGGCGGCGGCCTTTGTGGGGCATCCTGTGTTGCAAACGCCGTTGGCGCAATTACCCAATTTTCGTGATGAAGCTGCAAATGTCACAGGTTTATTTTTTGGCAGCAGGGGCGGAGAAGTCGCGCGTAATGGTGCGGTGATTTTGGAGGCTGCAAAAATTTTACAAGCGCAAAACCCTGATATGCGCTTTGTTGTACCAACGCTACCGCACTTAGTGCAGCGCATTGCAGAATTATTAAAACCTTTAAAGAATGTCACCATCGCGCAACCGCAAAACACTGATGAAAAAGCGACATTATTTTCACAATGTCACCAAGCCATTGCCGTATCTGGCACCGTGGGGCTGGAATTGGCCGTGGCGGGGGTGCCGCATATTATTGTTTATAAATTGCAGCGTTTGACTTATTGGTTGGCGCGGTTTTTGGTTAAAACGCCCTATGCGCATTTGGGTAATATTGTGCTGCAATCGCCGTTGATCCCTGAATTGATCCAAGACTCCGCCACGCCTGATGCCGTGGTTGACGCCTTACAAAGGGCGGTGCGTGATCAAAAAACCAATCAAATTGCCCCGCGTGTGAAAGAATCCCTGACATCATCACAGAATTCTGTTGATTTTATTGTGGATAGATTATATAACAGCAACTGATTTTCAGGAAAGAGTAGGGATTCGTTATGCGGATTCGTGCCGTTGAGGGTTTTATTACTCTCAAGTCATAGGTGACCGACTGAAACAATAAAAACAATAAATGTAAGGAAAATATCATGAGTGAAAGAAAACGCCCCAGTAGTAAGGGCAGAATTGACCGCCATTTCGGTTGCAACCTTTGGGGTCGCGCCAAATCATCTTTTAACGCCCGTCAAACACGCCCCGGACAGCACGGCACACGCCGCGGTAAATTGTCCGATTACGGTGTGCAGTTGATGGCAAAACAAAAGCTAAAAGGCTATTACGGGAATATTGGCGAACGCCAATTCCGTGGATATTACAAAGAAGCCCTACGCTTACGTGGCGATTCAGGACAAAATTTAGTGGGATTATTAGAGCGTCGTTTGGACGCCGTTGTATACCGCGCCAAATTCGTTTCATCCGTTTTCGCGGCACGTCAATTTGTCAACCACCGTCATGTGTTGGTTAACGGCAAATCTGTGAACATTCCATCCTATATCGTCAAAGCGGGCGATGTGATTGAAATCAAAGAATCCTCCCGTCAGTTGGCGTTTGTGATCACAGCCGGTCAATCAGGTGAGCGTGATATTCCAGATTATTTGGATGTTGATCAAAAAGCATGTAAAGTTATTTTCTTGCGGACTCCTGCTTTGGAAGACATTCCATACCCTGTTGATATGGAACCAAATTTAATTATCGAGTTTTACAGCCGTTAATTTGATCTTATTCGTTTTCTTAAAAACAGCCCTCCTTTTCAGTGGGCTGTTTTTTTATACAATACACCAATCTGGCAAGTCCAAATCTGGGGCGATTTGTTTCACCAGATTGACGGCGCTTAACAGCCCATCTTCGTGGAATCCGTATCGTTGCCATGCGCCGCAAAACCATAATCGATCTTTTCCTTGGATAAGGGGGAGGGTGTTTTGTGATTTTAGGGTTTTATCATTAAAAACAGGATGTGTGAAAATATGGCTGTTAATGATATTTTGCGGCTCTCTGGCTGGATTAAGCGTTACAAAAACAGGGTTTTGTGTTTTTAAAATTTGTAGATTATTCATCCAATAAGTCAAGGATACAGATGCCCCCGTATCATTTAAATCTTCGGACAGATAAATCCAGCTCGCCCAGCTTTTTTTGTTTTTGGGCATAAAGCTGGAATCTTGGTGCAGGACAGCTCGGTTGGGTTGATAGGCAACGCCGCCTAAAACATCGATTTCTGCATCGGTTGGGGCATCAATTATATCCAATGCCTCATCTGCGTGACAGGCAAAGATAATATGATCAAACAGAGTCTCTTTCCCCTGTGTATCGGTGACAATACATTGATTGTCTTTTGTACGTGTGACCCGCACAGCGCCGCAATTTAAATGAATTTTATCCGCAAAAGAGGCCGTGATTTTTTCAACATAGGCACGGCTGCCGCCAATGACGCTGTACCATTGCGGATGGTTTTTGATGGTCAACAAACCGTGATTTTTAAAGAATTGAATAAAGCTGCGTGCAGGAAAATCAAGAATGGTTTCAACGGAACAGCTCCAGATCGCGGCGCCCATAGCTTGCAGATAATAGCGACCAAACCAATCCCCCATTTTTAAATGTTTCAGATAGTCCCGTAAGGATATGGTGCTGTTTGTTTGCAAAATTTCATCAGCATGTTTGTTAAATCGCACAATATCAAACAGCATACGCCAAAAATCAGGGCGAATAAGGTTACGTTTTTGGGCAAAAACCCCTTTGCTGCTATATTCCAGCCACGCAGGCTGTGATTTTTTTGAAATTGATGTTCCAAAGGACATATTGCTTTTGGCGGTATCAACGCCATAATGTTTAAATAATCCTGTTAATAAGGGGTAATTGCGATGATTAAAGACAATAAATCCCGTATCAACAGGGACATGATCAGGTGTTATTAATGTTCTGCTGTGGCCTCCCACATAGGCATTTTTTTCAAAAACCACAATATCGTGATGGGGATGAAGTAAGCATGCTGCGCCCATCCCTGATATTCCTGTGCCAATAATCGCAATACGCATGATTCCCAAAGACTTTCATTATAAATTAAAGATAACTAAAAAAACACACAAGCTAATATAGAGCATTTTTTTATAATAAAAATCCTTTAATGAAAATTTTACTTTAGGTTGATATTTTGAAACTCTCTTCCTAAATGCTTAGAAGGCTTATTTTAAAAATCGACATGCCCTATAGTTTACTCCGAACCTATGATCAAGAAAAGTCTGTTTTTAGGCTGTTCTTGGTTTTTATGGTCACGTCAGTTTTTGTTTTAACCTTGAGCAATCTTATCTTTTTTATTCCGTATTTAGAAAAAACAGGGCTTATTTCTGATAATTTTATTAAATCAGCGCTTTTTTCTCATTTTTTGATTCATATTATCGCAGGATCATGCTTTGCGGCTTTCCTCATGTTTGGATTTGGATATAAAATCTTAGTGCGCCCTTATGTTGGGTTGCAACGTATGGAAGCCGCCTTGTCCAAGACAATAGAAGCCGTTGTCCATCTGGATAAGGATAGAAAGATTTTATCCGCCAATCAATCTTTTTTATCGCTGTTTTTGATCCATGAACAGGGTTTTGTGGGGCAAAGATTTTATGATTTTTTTGAGAGTTATGCGCATGAATTGCTTGATCAAGGCTTTCATACAGCACAGGAATTTGGCTATGCTGAAATGCTGTTATCGCATTCAAATCACAGATCATTGCAGTTGTCTTTCGTGCCTGATTATCAAAAAGATAAAATCATCAGTGGGTATTTTTGTTTTATAAAAGATGTGACCGAACAACGGCAATCTGAAAATACGATCGAAGCCGCAGTCAATCAACTTGTGGAAACAAACACGAATTTAGAGCGTTTTTGTTACATGGCCTCCCATGATTTACAAGAGCCATTGCGTATGATTACGATTTACACGCAACAACTCAAGGAAAAATATGCGGATCGTTTGGATGATAAAGGGGGTAATTATCTGAATTTTGCCCATGATGGTGCGCTGCGGATGCAACAATTGGTTGCAGATTTATTGCGTTTTGTGCAGCTGGATAAAGAACCCATGATTTTAGAAGAGGTTTCGTGTGAATCCGCACTGGAATTTGTTTTGGCCGATATTCGTAATATTATTAAAAAATCAAACGCAATTGTTGATTTTGATCCTTTACCTATCATTATTTACAATAAAATTCACTTTGTTCAAATTTTGCAAAATCTCATTATCAATAGCATCAAATATAAACGCGATGATCGTGACCCAATGATTTTTATCTCTTGCCAAGAGGATATAAAGAGTTATATATTTAAAGTTGTGGATAATGGAATTGGTGTTCAGAGTGAGTATTTGGATCAAATTTTTATCCCTTTCCGTCGTTTGCATGGGGGGTATGAATATTCTGGCACAGGTATTGGGTTGGCAATTTGTAAGAAACTGGTTGAAAATGCAGGAGGCAGAATTTGGCTGGAATCAAGATTTGGTCAGGGAACAAGCTTTTTTTTCACAATTCCAAAAATAATGTCGGGGGTTTAATCTCGTATCAAACTGTTTAGGATTAGGGTAAACATGACCATGAAACGCCATATTTTATTAGTCGAAGACAACCCTGGGGATGTTTTTTTTGCGCAAGAAGCGTTTGAAGAATCGGGGCTGGATTATGATCTGCATATTGCAAAGGATGGCGAAAAAGCCTTGCAGTTTATCGATAAGAAACCCCCTTATGACGATGCGCCTCGCCCTGATTTGGTATTGTTGGATTTGAATTTGCCTAAAATCTATGGGGTACAGATTTTGGAATATTTAAAATCTAAGCCTGAATATCGCTCGATTCCTGTGATTATTATGACCAGCTCTTGCGCACAAAAAGATATTCAGGCAAGCTATGATCTATATGCAAATGGCTATATCCCAAAACCTGTGAATATGGATCAATATATTCGCGTGATTAAGACAATGGATGCCTATTGGTTTCATACGGTTTTATTGCCCACTCTTTGATTTTAAAATCAGTATATGCCATGCCCCTCTATACTTTTTTGAAAAAATACGCTACAAAAAAACAGCATTATTTTTAAGAAAAAGGCATTTCCTATGACCCAAGCCGCATATTCTGATTCTTTATCCATTCGCAAATGGGCGTTACAGGTGCGCGAGTCCTTGCCGGTTATCCCCCAAGACCCCCAAGATGAGTCGGCGTACCAAAGCGGCAGCTATATTGCCCTTGATACGGATCAGAAAATCCAAGATGATTTAAGGCTTGTTGGTGCATTGCTGGGCAAAGTGATTGTGGATATTGAGGGGGAAGACTTATTTCAACTGGTGGAATCCCTGCGCCGTACCGCAAAACAAGGCCGCCAACGTGAACAAAAATGGGTTGCCGATGATTTTGAACAGATTTTGGAGGCTTTCTTAAGTAACCGATCTGCCCATGATGCGGTGGATTGTTTAGATAAAGTCACCAGCGCATTTCGGTTGTTTTTGACCTTGTGTGATATTGTGCAAACCTATCATGTTTGCCGTGGGGCACGATCCACAATTGATGTTCAAAACGCTATCCATGATACGCCTGCGCAGGATATTGAGGGGATTTTATCACAGCTGCATGTGCGCCTTGTTGCCACTGCCCACCCCACCAAAATTTTACGCCAAACAATTTTGCGCCACCAACGTTTAGTGTTTGAATTGATGGATCAGTTGCATGATCCGCGCCTGAATTACCTTGAGCAAGAATCAATCATTGACCAGCTGCATCAACGCATTGAAATCCTATGGTCAACCTATTTCAGCCGCTGGACAAAGCCAACTGTATTAGATGAGGTCAGCAGCGTTTTGACCTATTTCAGCCGCACGCATTACCATGTCTTGCCTGAATTTCATGAAATGGTGGCGCGTCTTTCTGCTCGTCACAGGGGCAACAAAGATGATCATCATGTCCGCCCCCTCATTACATTGGGCAGCTGGGTTGGGGGGGATATGGATGGCAATCCGTTTGTCACATCCCATGTGTTCGCCCAAGCCTTGGAAAAACAATTTAAATCTATTTTGCGATGCTATGCCGCGGATTTAATGGAAATTATCCCTTCCTTAAGCGCATCCATCTATGCTGCGCGTCCTGATCCTGCGTTTTTAACGTCCATTGAAAATGATTTGCAGTCCATGCGCCGCGCGCGGTTGGATACCACGCATTTGGATAAGCTGGGCACAAATGAGCCGTATCGGTTAAAATTGGATTTAGTGCGGGAACGCTTACTGCACAGCTTGAAATTTTCCCCCCTCGATCCGCACCGCGCCGATCAGCCGTTTGTTTATAAAAATGTGGCGGCCTTTCGCGCCGATTTGCAAATGATTTATGATGCTTTACATGCCAATGGCTATGTTTTAACCGCGGAACAAGAGATTAAACGATTTATACACAAAGTCGATCTGTTTGGCTTTCATTTTGCCAGCCTTGATATTCGCGAAGATTCAGAAAATATAGGCCTTGCAGGGAACTGCATTATGAACGGCATTTCGGACTCTTATACAAATCTATCGAATGAGGCAAAAATCGAAGCCATCACCCAGCATCTCTTGCAAAAAGCAAGCCTCACCACAGGGCAGATTTTAGGCAGCTATGACGATCCGATCCTTGATCCCGAAAATGACCAAGACAAAGCCATTTTGCGCCTGATGCAAATGCTCTCCGTCGTCCGCAAAAGCCGTCCCCGCTTGGGCGATCAGGCGTGCCGTCATTTTATTATATCCATGACCACCAATGTGCGTGATGTGTTAAATGTGCTATTGCTCATGAAAGTCAATCAGCTTTTCTTTAGTGACACCAAAGATCATGCCCACAGCAATATGGACATTGTGCCGTTGTTTGAAACAGTTGAGGATTTACGCAGCGCCCCGAAAATCCTTGAGGATATGTTCAAAAACCCCGCCTATCAACAACAGCTAAAATGCCGCAACCAAACCCAGTTGGTAATGCTAGGTTATTCCGATAGTAACAAAGATGGCGGCTATATCACCAGCGGATGGGAACTTTACAAAGCGCAAAAGGCGTTGATGGCCGTGGCAGAAAAATATGGCGTGACCTTACGATTCTTCCACGGGCGCGGCGGCAATATTGGACGCGGCGGCGCACCCACACAACGCGCGATTTTGGCATTACCGCCACAAACCACGCATCACGGGCAGGAATTGACGGAACAGGGCGAAGTGATTTCGCGCCTCTATAACGTCGCCCCCCGCGCATGGCGGCATTTTGACCAGCTTTTAAGCGCATTGATCCAAGCCCAGAACCCCCAAGGATCAAGTATGCGCGGTACGATTGATCTTGCGTGGGAGGGTATGGCGGAGCAATTATCTGTGGAATCCCTCAAAGCCTACCGCGCCCTTGTCCACGACCACCCTGATTTTATCCAATATTTCGAAGAAGTCACGCCGCGCGAAGTGGAACTCGTCAAAATCGGCTCACGCCCTGCGCGTCGCCGTCAAATGAAAAGCATTAAGGATTTACGCGCTATTCCATGGGTTTTCCGTTGGTTCCAATCACGGCAAATCATTCCGGGTTGGTACGGCATGGGTAGTGCCTTATCTGCTTTGATCGAACAGGGGCATTTAGACTCCCTTCAAACCATGTATCAAAACTGGCCGTTTTTCCGTAGCTTGATTGAGAATTGCGAGATCACATTGCTGCAAAGCGATATGAATATCGCGCAATATTACGGTCGCGGCCTATGTGTCGAAACCTGTGATACAAAATCCATTTTCCCCCTGATCTACCGCGAATATCAAAAAAGCTGTCAAATGGTCGAAAAAGTCACCGGCGTGCCATTGCTTTCACGCCCTGAGGATCAAGCCACGCGCCTATCGATGGCGATCAAAGAGCCGTATCTTGACCCTTTAAGCTATTTGCAAGTCTCCCTCTTGCAAAAATACCGCGCCTTGATTGCAGAAGATGAAGACACCATCGATCATTCTTTACGCGAAAAATATGAGCGCGTGATTATCGCCAGCATTGAGGGGATCGCAACAGGGCTGGGGACGACGGGGTAGATAGGCATTGAAATATTAAGATTTTATTTCTATATTGATTTTAAACTAAGCGCATTTTCTGTGTATTATTGAAAGAACTTATATGCTTGTTGAATTCAGCGTTACAAACTTCGCTTCCTTTAAAAACAAGGTGACCATTAACTTTGAGGTCATGGATTTAGATCCCGATCATATCTTTAACCCCGAAACCCGTCAAAAGGTGAATGGGCTTGAGATCAACACGATTAACATTTTATATGGTAAGAACGCATCGGGTAAGAGTAATTTTTTGAGAGCGATTCAAACGTTTGTGGATTTTATTAATCGACCATATCTTTTTAGAGATAAAGATAATAAAGATGAAGTCGATCGTAAAATAGACTTTTTTGATACAAATTTCCCCTGCTGTTTTGATTTAAAATTTCGTGGGCAAGATGCAATAGAGTATGATTATCATATTTCTATATCAAGTGATGGATGTAAAATTGTTAAAGAAAAATTAGAGTCTAACGCTATCCTTATTTTTGAAAGAGCAGATGAAAATAAAATTAACTGGTACAAAGGAGAATCAGAGAAATATAAGGCACTTGCTAACGACATAGATATTCTAAACATGTTAGATTATTTATATAACGAGCCTATTTTTTATCAACGATTCAAATCTTTGTCAGAATTTCAAAGCAATATGGAGACATCTACAGAGTCTTTCTGTTTTATGGGTGTAAAGTGGCGAAATCGGATTTCTAAAGCATCTTCCTACAATGAAGATATCATAAAGAACAAAGATTATATTATTGAAACACTTCAAAAAGCAGACTGGGATATTATTGATTTAAAATATGATGAGAATAAAGAAGATATTGTATTTCAGCATAAATCTCAAAAGTGGCTATCCTACAAAAAACAATCTGAAGGGACTAAGGCTTTTTTTAAGTTTATCGCCCATGTTTTTATCAAAATGAACTCAGGAAAACACCAAATATTTGTTATTGATGAAATTGAACTTTCATTACACATGAAACTCGTTGAACACATCGTCGACTTGTTTAGGAATCCTGAAACAAACCCAAATCATTGCATCTTATTATGCAGCACCCATGATGTGCGTTTAATGCATCAATCAGTGACCAATGCCGATCAAATATGGCTGATTGACCGCGATCCAGATAGCCAAGAAACCAGCTTAAGAACCATTGCGGATTATGATGGATATGATCCGATTGGATTACAGCATCAATATATGAATGGTGATTTTGGCGCTGTGCCGAATCTAGGGAAAGAAGAATAGAGTTGGCGTATGGTGCGTAAGTCAGAACAAGCCCCTAAGAAAAGCAGCGCAAAAAAATACTGCTTTGTTGTGGAAGGACAATCAGAGGAATTTTATCTGAAACATACGCTTAACCTACCCCATATCTTTAATCCAACGGGGCAGGATTTAGGCAGCCTTTATATAGAGGCGACTAAAAGACTTGATCCCAAACCTGAGTTAGATCAAAAGACACCCTACGAACGCTGTTATATTGTGCATGATCTTGATGCATTAAGCCCAAACGATCATCACATCCCAAAATGCGACAAAAACGAAAATATCCATAATATATTTTCTGCTCCAAATTTTGAATATGCTGTTCTGTTACATTTTGAGAATAAACATCCTCAAACAGTCAAGAAAGATCATAAAGTTTTGAAAGAAAAACGCTACAGTACAGAAGACCAACCATGCCAAGATTTTATGAAAAAACTAAACAATCAGGTCTGCCTTGACAATGCCTACAAACATTCCAAAGCACGAGATCAATTGTTGGGATTACATGAAAAATCATCCCTCAAAGATCGGGTGGCAGCAGATAAGCCCCATAGCAATATTTACATCCTTCATGACTTAAAACCCCCATCTTTTGGGTAGGTGTAAAAATCATTCAATTTCCATCCCCAACGCATCCGCTACGGTGAAAATATCCTTATCACCGCGACCGCATAGATTCATGACCAATAGATGATCTTTGGGCAAAGTGGGGGCGATTTTTAGGACGTGGGCGAAGGCGTGCGATGGTTCAAGGGCAGGGATGATGCCCTCCAGCCTTGTGCATTGCTGGAATGCGGCTAAGGCGTCTTTGTCTGTGACGGAAACATATTCAACGCGTTTGAGATCATGCAATAAAGCATGTTCGGGGCCAATCCCCGGATAATCGAGGCCTGCGGAAATGGAATGCGCCTCTTGGATTTGACCATCCTCATTTTGCAGATAATAGCTGCGCATACCGTGTAAAATGGCAGGGCTGCCCCCTGAGATACTGGCGGCGTGTTGGTTGGTATCCACCCCATGTCCTGCGGCTTCCACACCAATCATTTTAACCGATTCATCATTGATAAAGGGATAAAACAGCCCCATCGCATTTGATCCGCCGCCGATACAGGCAACCAAGCTATCGGGCAAGCGGCCTTCTTTTTCCAGCATTTGTGCCTTGGTTTCCTCCCCAATTATCGATTGAAAATCGCGCACCATTTGGGGAAAAGGGTGGGGGCCTGCCACTGTGCCGATCAGATAATAGGTATCGCGCACATTGGCAACCCAATCACGCATCGCCTCATTCATGGCATCCTTTAATGTACCTGATCCGCTGGTTACTGGTACGATTTCTGCACCTAATAATTTCATGCGAAAGACGTTTGGTTTTTGACGCTCCACATCCACCGCACCCATAAAAATGGTGCATTTCATATTGAATAAAGCACATACAGTGGCTGTGGCAACGCCGTGCTGCCCTGCGCCAGTTTCAGCAATGATACGGGTTTTGCCCATGGCGCGCGCCAGCAAGATTTGCCCCAAGCAATGATTGATCTTATGCGCGCCTGTGTGATTCAGTTCATCGCGTTTAAAATAAATTTTTGCACCGCCCAAAAATTCGGTTGTGCGCTTGGCGAAATAAAGCGGGCTGGGGCGACCGACATAATCGGTTTGCAGGCTGTGCAATTCCTCCCAAAAAGAGTCTTGGGTGCGGATATGGTTATAGGCAGCCTCGACCTCTAAAATGAGGGGCATCAAGGTTTCTGAAACATACCGCCCGCCATAATCACCAAAATGGCCACGGGAATCAGGGTAAGCATAGGGAAGAGATGTCATATTTTTGATCCTGTTATCATACGAATAAGGGTGTTATCTTTGCGAATAAAATGATGATATAGCGCCGCAATGATATGAATCCCCACCACCCCATAAATTGCCAACGCTGTCCAAACATGAATCTGGTTAAAGGCCTTACCCCAAATCAGATTAGGGGTTTTTAAGGCAGGGATCGTGAATAGCTGAAACAGATTAATCGAATATCCCGATAAAATCGACATTAAAAATCCGCTAATCGGTTGGGATAGCATGATAGCATAGAGTAATCCATGCACAATTTGACTAGCGTGATCCATTGCAATGGGCATTGGCACAGATTGCGGTGCAGGGCTGTAAAACCGCCAAAAAATCCGCAATAAAATCAAAGGCATAAGCGTTGTGCCCAGTGATTTATGGATCATAAATAATGTCCCGATAAGAGGATGTTCTTCAGGTAAAACCTCCACCATCCACATGGTTGCAAACAACCCTAAGAAAAAAAATGCAATGATCCAGTGCAAAGATCGTGCAACGCTGCCATAATGATCTTGGGTGTTTTTAAGCATTATAATCTTTCCTTATTGGTTAATCGATTGCACGAAATAGGAATGCATAGGCGATGGATAGAGGGGCGTTAATTCAGGATGAAAAGAGGTTACCATCTTATCACCCTGTATAATCCAAGTTGGGCTTTCATCACGGGTTGATTTGATGATTAAATCAGGATTTTCAACCTCAAAAATGGGGGCGCGAATATAAGATACAGGATAGCCATCAATATTTTCGACGATGCTATCCAATTGCCGCCCATATCCATTGCGTGTGACAGATATATCAATCACACCAAATGAATCTTGGGTGGGGTTGCTGACATGTTTTGCCATTAAAATTGCCCCTGCGCAAATACCCCATGTTGGTTTTTGCTGCATTGCCTGATACAAGCTATCCCAAACATCAAATTGTTTGAGCAGGCGAATCATCGTGGTGCTTTCGCCACCCGGCAATATCAACGCATCTGCTTGCATAATTTGAGTCGCATTTTTGACAGGCTGAAAGATGCCCCCTGCGGCTTCGATATGGGGTTTGTGGGGTTGTACACAGCCTTGCAGCGCAAGAACGCCAATGATGGGCTTCATTTTTTTAGCCTCTACCAGCCGCGCCCTGCTAGGCGATTCTCAGGGTGAATTTCGCTGATTTCTAATCCACGCATCGCGCCCTTTAATCCACGGCAGGCCTCTGTGACAATGGCAGGGTCATCATAATGTGCCACGGCTTTCACAATGGCTTTGGCATAGGCCTCAGGGTCTTCGGATTTGAAAATCCCTGATCCAACAAAGACCGTTTCCGCCCCTAATTGCATGCAAAGCGCAGCATCGGCAGGGGTTGCAACGCCGCCTGCGGCAAAATTTGGCACGGGCAAGCGCCCTAATTTTTTAACGATTTTCAGCATTTCATAGGGCGCACCCATATTTTTTGCCTCCGTCATTAATTCGGCATCGTCTAAATGACAAATGCGCTTAATGCCTTGGTTGATTTCGCGTAAATGGCGCACAGCCTCCACAATATTGCCTGTGCCTGCCTCGCCTTTTGTCCGCATCAGGGCAGCGCCTTCAGCAATACGACGGAGAGCTTCGGCTAAATTGGTTGCTCCACAAACGAAAGGCACTTTGAAATCATGCTTGTTGATATGATACAGATCATCAGCAGGGGTCAGCACTTCACTTTCATCAATATAATCAACACCCAATTGTTGTAAAATTTGCGCTTCGGCAATATGCCCGATGCGGCATTTTGCCATGACAGGAATGGATGATACTTTCATAATATCTTCGATTAATTCCACGGCGGACATACGGGCAACGCCGCCTTCTTTACGAATATCGGATGGCACACGTTCCAACGCCATGACGGCGACAGCGCCTGCGGCCTCAGCGATTTTGGCTTCTTCGGCGGTGACAACATCCATAATCACCCCGCCCTTTAACATCTCCGCAAGGCCAGTTTTTAAGTTGATGGGGAATTCTGAAATATTTGTCATGTCAAAACCTATTATATAATTTAAGAAAATGGATAGGGATAATATAGATAGATTCCCAGCAAATGCAAGATTTTCAGAAGGATTTATAAAACAGAGATTGCCTTTAGAATTTCTGTTATTTTACTTGGATCTTTTTGACCTTTGATTATTTCAACACCGCTGGATAAATCCAAAGAATCGGGAAGATTATCTTTGAGGATCTCAAAAATATCAGCCACATTATCAATATTGATTCCGCCTGCCAGCATCCATTGTTTACGGAACTGAATATTTTTTAATAATGCCCAATCAAAGGCATGACCTGTGCCGCCATATTGTTCGCTCTGGGTTGGTTTGGCATCAAGTAAAATCCAATCTGCGATCTGTTCATAGATTGGAATTACGGATAAATCATCGATATTGGCAATAGAAATGGCCTTGATCACGGGTTTTTCAGTCATCGCTCGAATCTCACGAACACGCGCAGGGCTTTCGTTGCCATGTAGTTGGATCATATCCACGAAAGGCGCATGCGATTGAATCAGATCATCATCGGCATCAACAAATAACCCCACTGCTTTGATATTCTGACGCTGTGCCCAAAGGTTTTTGGCGCTGTCTAAATCACAAAAACGCGGTGATTTCGGGTAAAAAACCAAGCCAAAAAAATCAGCCTTATTTTGCATTAAGTGATTCAGTGTTTCTGAATCACGAATACCACAAATTTTGACCTGCATTGCTTTTTATGACGCATCTTGTTGCTGCGCAAAGCGCTCAATATACAATGCATGGAAATCCACAGGGTTTAAGAAAACGGGGGGGAAGCCACCATTTGTTGTCATGTCTGATAAAATCTGACGGGCAAAGGGAAATAAAAGCTTTGGCACTTCGATTAATAATAAGGGGTGATGATGTTCTGTGGGCACATTATCCAAGGAAACAGCTGCGGCATATTCCACATCGGCAACAAACATGGGGCGTCCTTCATTTGTTGCATTGGCAGAAACTTTCAAAATAACCTCATAAACAGGGTTTTCTTGACCGTCTTGTAAATTCCGAACATCAACATTAATGCCAACATCCATGGATGGCGCTTGTTTTGGGCGCTCTAAACTGTTGGGGGCATCAGGATTTTCAAAAGATAAATCACGCACATATTGGGCATGAATATTAATCGGCATAGCAGGCATATTTTCATCAGACATGGTTTTGTTTCCTTAAAAAACGATGGGCTTGATCGTAAAAAATTATAGTTATAATGATGGCAGATTATCGATTGTTTTGATCATCGTCAATCACTGTATAGTCCACTTCTATTGTTTCGGCGCTATTATATTGCGTATAGCCTGTTTTAAAAAAATATTTTTGCAGGGCTTTGTATAAAACAACGCGCATTTTGGGGATTAATAGCAAAAATCCAATTCCATCTGTGATAAATCCGGGGACAATCAGCAGCATCCCTGCGATAAACAAACACAAACCTTTAAACAGATCATTGACGGGCTCATTGGCTTGTCTTTGCATGGAGGTCATGCCCTGTGTCCATGCCTTTATGCCTTGCTGGCGAATGATATTTGATCCAATCATGGCGGTTATAATACATAAAATGATCGTTTCCAAAACCCCAATATGTGCGGCAACCTTTATGAAAAGGCTCAGCTCAAGGAAGGGGATCAATAATAATACAAAAAATAAGGCCACTTTTGTGGAATCCTATGTGAAAAGAGTTACAATCTGTGTTTCTATTTGTTAAACTAATCCTATATAATCTAAAAATCAAATTATTACATAGCGGAATGAATTTACATGCCTTTTGATATTGTTATTTATGCAATTGTTGCATTGGCTTTAGGTGTATGGCTGCGTTCTTTGTTAGGGACGCGTCATGGCGACGAACAGGAAAGACCGCCTTTTGTGCCGGATCTGCCGACTGCGAATACGACATCCCCCTTAAACACAGGGCAGGCAACGCAGTTTAAGTATGATCAATCTGTTGATATATCGGTAAAATTGCCCCCTTATATTCAGATTCCCAGCAATATGCAGCCTGTTTTTGAGCGTGTCACGGCGGATATAAAACGCAAAGAACCCGCTTTCCAGCTCCATGATTTCCTGCGTAAATCTGAAAATGCCTATGTTATGATTGTGGAGGCATTTGTTAAAAACGAACAAGATGTTTTAAAAATGTTGTTGCATCCCAATTTGTTTGAATCTGTTAAAAATCGTTTGGAAAACCCCGCAGCAGGAACAGCGCGTCACATTGATATTCAGGCGATTCGTGAAATTATGTTGATGGATATGAAATTGGTGAATCAGACAGCCTATGTCACCTTACGATTCCAATCGGATCAAAGCCAGTATGATGTGGATCAAGAGGGCAATTACCATGAGGGTCACCCAGACCAAAGCCATAAAGTGATTGATATTTGGACATTCACTCGTCAATTAGGCGACGTAAGCCCCATATGGTACTTAAGTGAAACACAAGAAAGCCCTGATTCAGAATAAGATATAAAATAAGATGCGTACTATTGTTTTTTTGCTTTTGATTGTCTTTTTGAATGCCTGTGCTTTTGGTCACAAAGAGCCAGATATTCACGCCGCCCCTATCTTAAAACCAACCAGTTTTGAGGCGCTGGATGGGTGGGATGATGATGATCATGGCGCAGCCTTAAACAGCTTTGTGCAGTCCTGTAAAAGATTGCAAAAATATGATACAAAAAAGCTGCGTGATTTTGGTACGTCGGACGATTGGCAATCAATTTGCGCAACAGCCTTTAAAACCCCCTCAACACACGCAAAAGATTTTTTTGAAACCTATTTTCAGCCCCATAAAATTTTGACCCATTCCCATGAAAAAATCGGAAAATTCACAGGCTATTATCAACCTTTATTGCAGGGATCATGGGTTAAAACTGATGAATATCGTTACCCCATCTATCGCCGCCCTGAACAATTAAGCACAAAAAAAAGCAAAATACCGCAGTTCATGAGCCGCGCCGATATTGAGGCAGGTTGCTGGGAACAAGCCAATCAGCATGTGCTGTTATGGACAAATGACCCTGTGCAATTATTTTTCTTACATATCCAAGGGTCAGGCATTGTCCAAATGCAAGATGGCACACGGTTAGGCATCGGATATGATGGGCAGAATAATCATCCTTATTTCCCCATTGGGCGTGAATTGGTAAGGCGTGGCGCCATGACCAAGGAGGAGGTGTCTTTGCAATCCATTGCCGCATGGTTGCGCGCGCATCCTGATCAAGCGCAATCTGTGATGAATCTGAATCCATCTTATGTGTTTTTCAAGAAAACCGATACAACCCAAGCCATTGGCGGCGCTGGCGTTGGGTTAACGCCAACACGTTCAATGGCGATTGATCATTATATTTATCCCTATGGATTACCATTTTGGATTGAAACCGACAATCCTGCCTTGGCACGATTAATGATTGGCCAAGACACAGGCGGCGCCATTAACGGCGCCATTCGTGGTGATGTATTTTGGGGAGAAGGCGTCCGCGCCGAACAGATCGCAGGACAAATGAACAGCGATGGAAAAATGTGGGTATTGTTGCCTGATTAAGAAAGTGTGGGATTTATTTGTTTTTGATGGCTATATTCCACAATCTTATCCAGTAAAACAGGATAATTACACGCATAAAACCCTGCATTATAAACAGGGTTTAATTCAATAATATGCGGTTGTTGTTTGTTGTCTAAATACAGATCCAGCGTATAGTTTAATAATCCTTCTTTTTCTTTGAATTGTTTGGTGATGGCTGTTGCGAATTCGCGGTATAAATCCACAAATTTTTCTTGCTTTTCAATCACACCCTTATTGCGTGTTTTTTCCATTGTTGGGTTAAACAGTTTTTGATTGTCTAAGGGGGTTTGACATTCTACACATCCTGCTCCTGTTATGGGGATACCGTCTATGACAAAAACGCGATATTCCCAATGCATTGGAACATATTCTTGCACCAATGCACCGTTTTTCTGGTCTTCATAATAGGCAAGGTGATACCCATATTTTTCCATTAATGTGCGCTCAATCTCTTCTTTATTGGTGTTTTTGATGATGTGATTTGGAATCGCTTTGGGCAGGGTGAATTTAAGAAAGGCTTGATCTCCCTCCAACTTCATAATGGATTGTGCCATCTGTGCTGTATTAAAATCACACAGAATCATATTGCGCCCTGCATGGTTTTGAAAAATAGGGCTTTCAAAATAACGGCGTGCAATTTTCACTTGATCCATATCTGGCCACAAAGGCAGGCTGTCAAATTGCCGCTCTAAATCAAACGGATTTGGGATAGATCCAATGCAAATCAATCCATCCAATGCTGTTATATTAAACGGAACACAAATTGAGCCTCGCTTTTTAGCCTCATTTAACTGAATGCTATTTTCAATTTTATCTTCAATATCCGTCGTGTCACGGCGGAAAAATAAAAACTCAGGCTTATAGGTCATGTTTTTATAACGCGCTTTGATACGCCCAATCTAGCCAAGGCAACAAGGCCTGAATGTCTGAGGATTCCACCGTTGCGCCCCCCCAAATGCGTAATCCCAATGGCGCATCACGATAAGAGGCAATATCATAAGCAACTTTTTCATGTGCAAGCAATTTTACCATTGTTTTGAGTATGGATTCTTGGGAATCGGGTGAAAGGGCTAGGAAAGCAGGGTCTTTAATCTTTAAGCAAATGGATGTATTTGACCGTGTTTTGGGATCATGCGCCAAGAAATCAGCCCAATGGCTGTTGGCAACCCAGTCTTGGATCACCGATAAATTTTGATTGGATCGTGCCTGTGTGGCGGATAATCCACCAATCGATTGCACCCATTTCAGGGCGTCAATGCAATCTTCGACCGCAATCATGGATGGGGTATTAATGGTATCCCCAACAAAAATGCCCTCAATGACTTTTCCTTTATTCGCAAGGCAAAAGATTTTTGGCATTGGCCATGTGGGAATATAGCTTTGTAAGCGTTCAATGGCGCGGGGTGATAAAACAATCATCCCATGCGCCGCCTCTCCCCCCAAAACTTTTTGCCATGACCAAGTGGTGACGTCCAATTTATCCCATGGTAAGTCTTGGGCGAAGACGGCGGATGTTGCATCACAAAGGGTCAGTCCTGTTCTGTTATCCGCAATCCAATCGGCGTTAGGGACGCGGACACCCGATGTTGTACCATTCCATGCAAAGACAATATCGCGTTCAGAATCCGCAACAGATAAATCAGGAATATCGCCATAACCTGCTGTAAAGGCGCGCATATCAGCGATTTTAAGCTGGTTTTTAATTTCCTTAAGCCATGTTTCACTGAAACTTTCCCATGCAAAAACATCAACGCCACGCGCCCCCAATAATGACCACATGGCCATTTCAACAGCACCCGTATCAGAGGCAGGCACGATTCCAATACGATAATCGTCGGGAATCCCCAAAATCTCACGGTGTAAGTCAATGACTTGCTTTAATTTTGCCTTTCCTTCCGCGGATCGATGTGAGCGCCCTGTTAAAGCGTCTTTTAAAACCTCAATCGACCAATCTGGACGTTTCGCACAAGGGCCTGATGAAAAATCAGGGCATTTTGGCAATCTATCGGGTTTTTGCACAAAAGAATCTTGCGGTAAAACAGCGTTCATACAGGGTTTATCTCTCTTTTGAATTTTATAATTTTAAAAAATACGATGCTATAATATTGTAAATTGCTCTTTGAATCCAATCTTTATTTATTTCTTTTCCTCATTTTCAAACAGGTTTAAATAATCCCCGTATCCAGCATCGATCATCTTATCCTTGGGGATAAAATCAAGGGAAGCGGAGTTTATGCAGTATCTTAAACCGCCGGCTGATTTGATCCCGTCTGGAAACACATGGCCTAAATGCGCATCACTATGTTTTGATTTGACCTCAACACGGATCATGCCATGGCTGTGATCTTTGATTTCTTTGACATGATCATGATCAATAGGCTGTGTAAAACTTGGCCAACCTGTGCCAGAATCAAATTTGTGAATAGAGGCAAAAAGAGGCTGTCCTGAAATCAGGTCAATATAAATGCCTTCCTCTTTATGATTCCAATAATCATTATCAAAGGGTTTTTCAGTGCCGCCTTGGCAGGTCACATATTCTTGTAAAGGTGTAAGATCTTTTGGGTTTTTTGTTTTCATATGATGACTCCGTTCTTGCGTAAAACATATTCAAGGCGTTTCAGCGCGTTTTGTTGTAACATCGCAGAGGGCATGCCGCGCGCGCCTTGGATCGATATTTCTGTTAAGGTTTTGACATCCAAGGCTGTAACTTTAACATAAGATCCAATGGGGTGAAATTCAAATAAGATTTCGCGTCCCTGTAATTGACCTGAGATTTTGTGATCATTTGGCATAGGGATAGAATCTTAAAAGTCTTTTTTTTAAAAAGCAAGTCTTTAAAACCGTACATTCAGCGTGCTGGCACTGACGTGATTATACTGATTATTCGTTTGACGAAAAATAGCTTGATTCATATAGCCGGTTTCAAAAGAAACAGCCTTATTGATCGGGATGGATATGCCAATAAAAGAACGGTTTTGATAGGTATCGCGGTCTTGACCCCAATCGGTTTCATTTAAATCCGTAAAAAATTCGTCCCATAAAACGGCTTTTAGCTTTTGGTCGTTGAAATCCTTTATGGGGGCTTCGAAACGCATTTGCTGCCGTAAACGCCAGCCTGTATCATCTGAATCTTCTACAAAACGTTGTTCCAATCGCGTGCGGCTGCTAAGGGCAAAGCCTGCGTCATTTTTGATAAACTGATAGCCAACTTGTTGCCATGGACGGTTTTCGGAAAATGATTCTCTGCCCCTGCTGGCATTGGTTAAAACATGGGCATATCCCCCCGTCAGGGTCAAATTGGGGGTGATTTTATAGCTGAGGCTAGGGCGTAGGAATCGGTTGCCATAGGTACTGGAATCCTCAGTGAAGCGGACTTGGGTTTCCATGTTCGCGCTCCACTGATCTGAAAAAGTCTTGGTGATATTGGTTGTTGCCCAAATTTGGGAATCTTCAACCGTATCGGAAGCATGGGCGGTGATAGGTAGAATAAGCAATAAAGCGCAAAAGAAGAAAAAACGCATAAAATATGTCAGGGTTGCAAGATGTATATCAAACTATATTTCGCTTTTCTCTTGAAAAAAGCAAGTCGAATCGCTTATATTTGTAAATGAAAAATCCGCCTTAAGTTACAAGGGGGTTTTTTAAATGGAAATCATAAAAGTGCTGCATGGTGCAGGCTTTTGATGTTTATTTGCCACTGAAAAGGAAACGTATTATGAGTAAAATTATTGGAATTGATTTGGGTACCACCAACAGCTGTGTGTCTGTCATGGATGGAAAAGAAGCCCGTGTTATTGAAAATTCAGAAGGTGCGCGTACAACCCCTTCTATGGTCGCCTTCACAAAAGATGGTGAGCGCATTGTTGGGCAACCTGCCAAACGCCAAGCGGTTACAAACCCTGAAAACACCTTATATGCCGTTAAACGCTTGATTGGTCGTCGCTTTGATTCCCCTGAGGTCAAAAAGATTAGCAGCAATTCCCCTTTTCACATTATCAAAGGCGATAATGGCGATGCGTGGGTTGAGGCAGAAGGCGAAAAATTCGCACCGTCCCAAATTTCCGCGATGGTCTTACAGAAAATGAAAGAAACTGCGGAGAGCTTTTTAGGCACATCTGTGACACAGGCGGTGATTACTGTGCCTGCCTACTTTAATGACTCTCAACGCCAAGCCACAAAAGATGCTGGGAAAATTGCAGGGCTTGAGGTCTTACGGATTATCAACGAACCGACTGCTGCTGCGCTTGCCTATGGACTTGATAAGAAAAATTCAGGTCTGATTGCCGTGTATGACCTTGGCGGCGGTACATTTGACGTATCGATCCTAGAAGTGGGTGATGGCGTGTTCGAGGTCAAATCCACCAACGGTGATACATTATTGGGTGGTGAAGATTTCGATGATGCAATCATTCATCATTTAGCCGATGAGTTCAAAAAAGAAAATGGCATTGATCTGAAAAATGATAAATTGGCTTTACAGCGTTTGAAAGAAGCGGCAGAAAAAGCCAAGATTGAGCTTTCCAGCACCACGCAAACAGAGGTCAATTTGCCCTTTATCACCGCTGATGCCTCAGGGCCTAAACATTTGAATGTGAAATTGACCCGCGCGAAATTAGAATCCTTAGTTGAGGGCTTGATTAAGCGTACGATGGAACCCGTCAAGGCTGCGTTGAAAGATGCAGGCGTGAAGCCATCTGATATTGATGATATTGTGATGGTCGGTGGGATGACGCGTATGCCCAAAGTCATTGAAACCGTCAAGGAATTCTTTGGTAAAGAGCCGCATAAAGGCGTGAATCCTGATGAAGTCGTTGCCATTGGTGCGGCGATCCAAGGCGGTGTTTTACAAGGCGATGTTAAGGATGTGTTGTTATTGGATGTGACGCCGTTGTCTTTGGGGATTGAAACATTGGGCGGTGTCTTTACACGCTTGATTGACCGCAATACCACCATCCCAACCAAGAAATCCCAAGTGTTTTCCACGGCGGATGATAATCAAAATGCCGTGACCATTCGGGTTTTCCAAGGGGAGCGTGAAATGGCTGCGGATAATAAGCCTTTGGGTCAGTTCGATTTGATGGGCATTCCCCCAGCCCCACGCGGTGTGCCCCAAATTGAGGTCACGTTTGATATTGATGCCAACGGGATTGTGAATGTATCCGCCAAGGATAAGGCAACGAATAAAGAGCAAACTATTCGTATCCAAGCCAGCGGCGGTTTGTCCGATGCCGATATTGAGCAAATGGTCAAAGATGCCGAAGCCAATGCGGATGCCGATAAACAACGCCGCGCGTTGGTCGAGGCAAAAAACCAAGGCGAATCCATGATCCATGCCACAGAAAAGAGCATCAAAGATCTTGGTGACAAAGCCCCTGCCGCTGAACGTGCGGAGGCAGAAAAAGCCATTGAAGATTTGAAAGCCGTGCTGGAGGGCGAAGATTTGGATGCAATCCAATCTAAAACGCAGGCTCTGACAGAAGCCAGCATGAAAATCGGCGAAATCGCCTACCGCGCGCAACAAGAGGCAGAGGCCACCGCAGGGAATGCCAGTGCGGATAACGCCGCCAATGATGCCGATGTGGTCGATGCCGACTTTACGGAAGTGGACGAAGGCAAACGCGCTTAATCTATCTGAAAAACCTCCCCTTAACTAAATAGGGGAGGTTTCCGAAATATTTTTTGAACACTAAGGGCACTAAGAACCACTAAGGTGCACTAAGATTTTTATCTTCAGTGGGCTGTCTTGAAATAAAATAAAAGACTTTTAGGTTTTTTATGGTTAAATTCAGCTTTCAAAACCTTAACCCCTTAGTGTTCCTTAGTGGTTCTTAGTGCCCTTAGTGTTCAAAAAAATTAAAATCACAGGATTCCCATCATGGCAGACCAAGATTATTACCAATTATTAGGCGTGCAAAAAGGCGCGAGTGCGGAGGAGATTAAAAAATCTTACCGCAAATTGGCAATGAAATATCACCCCGACCAAAACAAAGATAACCCTGAGGCGGAGAAGAAATTTAAGGAAATCAATCAAGCCTATGATATTTTAAAAGATGATGACAAACGCGCTGCCTATGACCGTTACGGTGCGGCGGCCTTTGATGGCACAATGGGCGGCGGTGCAGGGCGCGGTGGTTTCCAAGGCGGCTTTGGTGGCGGCAGTGCAGGATTTGGCGGTTTTGGCGATATTTTTGAGGAAATATTTGGTGGCGGCGCAAGGTCTGCGGGCGGTGGACGCCGTTCCGCTGCACAGCGCGGGTCAGATATTCAATATGCGCTGGATATTAGTTTAGAAGATGCCTTTAACGGCGTTGAGAAAACCATTCGTTTTTCTGTTTCTGAGGCTTGCGATGTGTGTGATGGCACAGGTGCAAAAAAAGGATCAGGCATGCAAACCTGCGGCACATGCGGCGGTATGGGACGCGTACGGATGCAGCAAGGCTTTTTCACCGTGGAACAAACTTGCCCCACCTGCCAAGGCAGCGGCAAAGTCATCAAAGACCCCTGCGATTCCTGTCATGGTCATGGCGTAAAACAAAAGGATAAAACCCTAAAAGTGTCAATCCCTGCAGGGATTGAATCAGGTCGCCGCATCCGTTTAACAGGAGAGGGCGAAGCAGGACGCTTAGGCGGTGGCAAAGGCGATCTCTATGTGTTGGTCAATATTAAAAACCACGCCTTTTTCCGTCGCGAAGAAGCCGATTTATCCTGCCGTGTGCCGATTAAAATGACCACAGCCGCCCTTGGTGGCGATATGGAAGTGCCCACCATTGATGGGAAACGCATGAGTGTCAAAATCCCCGCAGGATCACAAGCAGGGCAACAATTGCGGATTAAGGGCAAGGGAATGTCGATCTTAAGGTCTGAGTCGCGCGGTGATATGTATATCGAATTACAGGTTGAAACCCCTGTGAATTTGAATAAGAAACAGCAAGATATTTTAAAACAGCTGGATGAGTCTTTGGGGGGTAAAACCTCCTCCAAACACAGCCCTGAAAGCTCAGGTTTTTTTCAAAAAGTAAAGGAAATCTGGGATGACCTTAAGGACTGATCCGATCCGCATAGGTGTTGCAGGCTGCATGGGGCGCATGGGGCAGTTGTTGGTTCATGCGGTTCAAAATGACCCGCTTTTGACCCTGTCTTATGGGTCTGTGAAACATCTTTCTGATGCGGTAAATGGTTCATTTCCTGTCACGGATGATATGGCGGTTTTGTTTGAAACCTCCGACATCGTCATTGATTTTACCCATGCGGATGTAACGATGGCGCATTTAGATTATGCCGTGCAATATCAAACAAAAATGGTCATTGGCACAACAGGCTTAAATGCTGACCAAGAATTGATCTTAAAAAATGCCGCACAAAAAATTGGCATTTTATATGCCTCTAACACCAGCCTTGGGGTGACGATCCTCAATTTATTGGTCGAACAGGCGGCAAGATTATTGGATGAATCCTATGATATTGAAATCCTAGAGACCCACCACCGCCATAAAAAAGACGCCCCCTCAGGCACGGCCTTGACATTGGGTAAGGCTGCGGCACAGGGGCGCGGCGTGGATTTATCCGATGTGGCGGTCTATGCACGGCATGGTATTATGGAGGAGCGCAAAACTGGACAAATCGGCTTTTCAACTATCCGCGGCGGCGATGTGATTGGTGATCATACAGTCGCGTTTATGGCGGAGGGGGAGCGCGTGGAAATCACCCACAAAGCCACCAACCGCAGCCTGTTCGCCAATGGTGCGCTTAAGGCTGCAAAATGGTTGATCAATCAACCTGTGGGGCTATATACGATGCGCGATGTTTTATAAACAGGCTCTAAAAGATTAACATTTATTCAAAATTGAATAATTCAGATACAGATTGTTCGGTGTGAATGCGGTGGATGGCATTGCCCAAATAAGTTGATATGGGCACTTGTGTAATATTATGTGCCAACCGCACCGCTTCGGTGGCGGCAATGCTGTCGGTGATAATCAGTTGTTCTAAGGGAGATGCCGTCACACGCGCCACGGCGCCACCTGATAAAACACCATGCACAACATAGGCATGCACGGATTTTGCACCTTTTTCCATGAGGACTTTTGCGGCATTGCAAAGTGTGCCACCACTATCAATAATATCATCAACTAAGATACATTTTTTGCCCTCAACATCGCCGATTACATTCATGACTTCAGATACGCCAGCTTTTTCGCGGCGTTTGTCGATGATGGCTAAATCTGCGCCGACGCGTTTTGCAATGGCGCGTGCGCGTACAACGCCCCCAACATCAGGGGATACAACAACCAATTCCTCAGCATGAAAATTCGCTTTGATATGGGGAATAAAAACAGGGGAAATGACTAAATTATCAACAGGAATATCAAAGAATCCTTGGATTTGTCCTGCGTGTAAATCCAGCGTTAAAACACGATCTGCTCCTGCCTCTGTGATCAAATTAGCCACTAATTTTGCAGAAATGGGCGTGCGTCCCCCTGTTTTGCGGTCTTGGCGCGCATATCCAAAATACGGAATTACGGCCGTGATTCGCCGTGCTGATCCGCGTTTTAGGGCATCCATCGCAATTAATAATTCCATTAAATTATCATTAGCAGGGTATGATGTGGGTTGAATGTAAAACACATCCTGACCCCGAATATTTTCGTTGATTTCAATATAGGCTTCCATATCTGCAAAGCGTTTGATTGTGGCTTTGGTTAATGGGGTTTTAAGATGGGCACTGATTTCCTCGGCTAAAGGACGGTTTGCATTGCCAGCAATCAGTTTCATTTATTTTACTCCAATCCTTTTATTGACTGATCTTTTATATGTTTTTTTACGCCTATAAATCAAGTCAATAAAGATTTGTTTTGATAAAATTCTGACTTTATAGGCTTAAGATCAAATTTTGCATTTCTTTAATTGTATTGATGATATAGCTAGGCTTTGCTTCTCTAAGCCTCTGTTCATCATGTGCCCCCCATGTAACAGCACAGGTTATGATTTCTGCGGCTCTACCCATTATAATATCGGTGTCTGCATCTCCAATCACAATCTCAGCAGATGCAGGAGATTTCAAAAATTTCCGCGCTTGGTATATTGGATCTGGGTGAGGCTTATAGTGCGCAACTTTATCAGAGCCAATGACCTCTTCGAAATAATGGCGAATATTTAAGCTTGATAAATTATGCTCAGCCGCCGTGCTTTTTTTGCTTGTGACAATAAACATCTGTACAGTATTACCATTTATTGCCTGTAGAAATTCAGGAATACCCTCAAATAGGGATGTATAAATTTCAGAATTCGCTTTATATTTTTCTCTAAAGTAAGAGGCCACATCCTCCCAATTATCGTCATTAATCTTATTGTCTGATAGCTCTCGAAAACTGATTTCAATAGGGATTCCCATTTTCGCAATGATTCTTTGGGGATCTATGTCCATATCACAGAATTTTTTAAATGTATCCTGTGCCGTAATGACAGAACATTGAGATGAATCGAGCAATGTTCCATCTAAGTCAAAATATATTGCAAGCATCTTTAAATCACTTCTTGTTATGTCAGAAAATAAAAGGATGTAAGTTTTGGAACTGCTTTTCGAATATTGTATCCTGCTATATTATAGCGTACGATCGATAAAATAAAGGGTTTATCATGCATAAAGAACATAGAACAATTATTGCAATTGGTGGCGGAGGCTTTACCCATGAGCCTGAAAATCCTCTTTTGGATCTTTATGTGCTCAAACAATCCTATAAAAAGACACCTAAAATATGCTTGCTGCCTACGGCAAATTCGAATCCTGAATTATATTGTTCTTATTTCGAAAAGTCATTTTCGCGGTTTGATTGCCAGCGTTCTAGCTTATCTCTTTTTGCACCCCATACGGCGGATATTGAAGGTTTCTTGTTATCACAGGATATTATCTATGTTGGCGGTGGGAACACAAAAAGCATGCTTGCTCTTTGGCGTGAATGGGGAGTGGATCGGATTTTGCGTAAGGCTTGGGAAGAGAAAATCGTTCTTGCGGGCGTTAGTGCGGGGGCTATTTGTTGGTTTGAACAGGGAACAACAGATTCAATTCCTGAAAAAATCTCTCTTTTATCTGGTTTAGGGTTTATAAAAGGAGCTTGTTGCCCGCATTATGATTCTGAACCGATGCGGCAATCTGTCTTTCAATCCGCCCTTGTGAATGGGGTTATTGAAAATGGATATATACTTGATGATGGGGTTGCTCTGCACTTTACGGATGATGTGCTGAAAAGAGCAATTTCATCTGCTAAAGGAAAAAAGGCTGCTTTTTTAGATCAGCAAGGTCGTCACGAGCTTTTGGTTGACTATCTTGGCGATACAAGAGCTCACCAAAGCCTATAAATCAAGTCAATAAAACTGTTCTTTTTATAAAAATATGCTATATTTTTTATATGTCGAATGTCTCACAGAATCTACAGCTTAAACAATCTCAAAACTTGATTATGACCCCGCAATTGCGGCAAGCAATTGAGATTTTACAGATGAATAACCAAGATCTTTTGGTTTTGGTGGAAGAGGAATTGGCTAAAAACCCTCTTTTGCAAAAAGATCAAACGGATCAAGATCAAAATGATAGTGAGGGGGATTTTACTGCGACCGAAAAACCTGATGCTATGCAAGCTCAGTTTGAAGGGCAATTCCAAGAATCACAAGATTTTGACTCAGGTTCAGATATGGCGCGGATGGGATCGGGTGGAAATACGCAATTTGATGTTCATGATTATGATTTCCAAGACCATACCGAAGAGGTCAAAAGCCTGCGACATCATTTGTTGGATCAATTGGCTGTGTGTGTCGCTACACCGCAAGAGCGCGTTTTATGCGAAATGTTAATTGACCGCTTGGATGCAGCGGGCTATTTGCGTGAACCGCTTGATCAACTTGCCCAAGATTTGGGATGTTCGGTTGAGGTGGTGGATGATTTGTTGTATATGTTAAAACGTTTTGATCCCTCAGGAATTTTTGCTGAGAATTTGGCAGAATGTTTGCGCCTGCAGCTGGAAGATCAGAAAAAGCTGGATACGGGCTTTGATCTCCTCCTTCAAAATTTATCCTATATTGAAAAAGGCGATTTAAAAGGCTTAGCAAAAATTTGTAATTTGAGTGTTGAGGAGGTACAGGCGCGATTAAAAGTGATTCGAACCCTAAATCCAAAACCTGCGGCACAATTTGACCATATGGTTGTGCAAACTTTGGTGCCTGATGTCTTAATGAAAGCGCGTCCTAAGCATTTGGGAGGGGGGTGGCTGGTGGAATTGAATCATCATACATTGCCCAAACTTTTGGTAAATCAGACCTATGCCGCTGAAATATCAACACAAACATTCGGTAAAGAAGATAAAAATTATGTGCAATCACAACTGCAGGCCGCCAGTTGGTTGGTCAAAGCATTGGATCAGCGCGCGCAGACAATTTTAAAAGTGGCAGCGGAGATTGTGGAGCATCAAGAGGCTTTCTTTTTATATGGCATTGAATTTTTGCGTCCCTTAACGTTGAAGGACGTGGCAGAAAAAATCCAAATGCATGAAAGCACTGTCAGCCGTGTCACCAGTGGGAAATATATTGGCACACCGCGTGGGTTATTTGAATTAAAATTCTTCTTCACCAACAGTTTAACAGGGCAGGGTGGGTTAGATCATACGCCTGAATTTATAAAATCACGGATTAAAACAATTATTGATGGCGAACAGCCAAGCCAAATTTTATCAGATGATAAAATCATGCAGATTCTGGAAAAAGAAGGGATTCATTTAGCGCGTCGCACCGTTGTGAAATATCGTGAATCCATGAATATTCAATCCTCTGTTGATCGACGTCGTATCAAACGTATGGCGGGATAAAATTTTCTTGCTTTTTTTGATGTGTTTTTATACATGTTTATCTGTAAATAATAAATCTGCATATAGCACAGGAGAGCGAAATGATTAATGTGACAATAGAAGATCCAGAAAATATTTTATCTAAGGATCAAAAGCAAAAATTGACCAATTCTCATAAAAAATCATTGCCGACACCGCATTTTAATTGTGTGGCTTCAATTCAAAAAAATGAAAATAGCGCATATATCGCAAATGTTTCATGTGATTCTCTTGCAAAGAAATTTTTTTCTGTTTCTGCACCTGATCCGAATTGCTTGGTAAATGACATTATAAAAGAGCTGCATAATATCCAAAATTTGTGTCTTTGTTAGGATTTTCTAGATCGATATTTTCATCATTTTGTTTAATTTTTCACACAAAAATAAGCTTTTAATGTATACTATAAAGTATAAAAGATCTTTTTGAATCATGTGAACTAAACAGAAAGGTGATTTCATTATGCAAATCAGTATTCAAGGCAAACAAATCAGTATTGGCGATGCCTTAAAAACCCATATCGAAGATAAAATTACAGATATTTTAGAAAAATACTTCAACCGTGCCACGGATGTGAGTGTCACAATTAGCCGTGAAGCTCAAAGTTTTTTTAAGGCACAAATTCGTATTCATGTTGGTAGAGACATTACCGTCACAGCACATGACGAAGAAACCGAAGTTTATGCTGCGTTTGATATTGCAGCTGCGAAAGTTGCGAAACAATTGCGTCGGTATAAAACACGCTTGCGCGATCACCATGAACGTGTGGATAGTAACCCTGAAATTGAAAATGTTAAGGCGCGGGATTATGTTTTATCCACGCAATCTCATGTGGAACAGGTGGAATCGCAGGCGCAAATTGAACATGAATCATTGATCATTGCAGAAACCACAAAACATATTGAAAAATTGACCGTGCCTGATGCGTTGATGCGTTTGGATTTGAATGGTGATTCGGTCTTGGTTTTTGAAAATGTAAATCATGGCGGCATTAACGTGCTATATCGTCGCCCCGATGGGAATATTGGCTGGATTGATCCCAAAGGCGAAGAAACAAGCTTGAATCGTAAAGCGGCTTAGATATAAAAAATTTCTATAAAAAATGGGAGAAGTTCTCCCATTTTTTATGTCATTTAAATGCGATTTAAACCATTAAATGAATCGCAACCGCCAAACGGAAACCCATCAAACCAAGAATCCGAAAAGCAATTCATTGATGTTTCTGGGGGTGTATTAACATCTGTTGGTTGATTTTGCTTTTCTACCTCTGTTTTAGGTGTTTCTTTGACATCTTTATGTGCATTTTGGTTAAAAGGCATAGAGGAGGGTATTTTATTTGAGGTCATTTGTTTTTTACGTCCCTGTTGTGTAATATTATTATATTTTATATATGAATTATTCGTTTTTCTTTCGAAAAGCAAGCCTTTTATTCTTTCTATTTGGATTATGTCACTATGAATGCCCATTATTCGGATACAATTTTTGCACTCAGTACACCTGCGGGGCGTGGTGGTGTGGCTGTGGTTAGGGTTTCTGGGGCTGCGGCTTTTGAGTCTTTGCAATGTTTAACGGGTCAGCCTCTTCCTACGCCACGGATGGCCAGTTTGCGCGTTATTAAAGATTCGCAATCCTATTTGATTGACCATGCGCTGGTTTTACGCTTTGTTGCGCCACATAGTTTTACAGGGGAAAATATCGTTGAGTATCATTTGCATGGTGGACGCGCTGTTGTGGAAGGCATGTTGCATGCGCTCTCAGAACAGCCCAATCATCGCTTGGCTGAACCGGGTGAATTTACGCGCCGTGCTTTTGAAAATGGAAAATTGGATTTAACAGAGGCCGAGGCGATTGGGGATTTGATCCACGCAGAAACCTTAATGCAACGCCGCCAAGCTGTTGCGCAAATGGGGGGGCAGTTGGCACAAATTTATGCAGGATGGGCGGATCATTTGTCGCGCGCTTTGGCGTGGCTGGAGGCCGATTTGGATTTTCCCGACGAAGATTTACCAGATGGTGTTGCGGATCATGTGCGTCCTGTGATTTTAAAGATTGAACATGAAATTGAGGCGCATCTCAATGATAATCGCCGTGGTGAACGTTTACGCGATGGGTTGCAATTGGCTATTATGGGGGCGCCGAATGCAGGAAAATCAAGCCTGATTAATGTTCTAACACAGCGTGATGTGGCAATTGTATCGAGTATCGCAGGCACAACGCGGGATATTGTTGATGTAACCTTAGATATTGGCGGCTATCCTTTTATCATCGCTGATACGGCTGGATTACGGCAAAATATAGGACAAACGGATCAAGATTCTATCGAGGCCGAAGGGATCAAACGAGCGCGTAGTCGTGCAATGCAGGCAGATTTATGTTTATGTGTTTTTGATGCAACTTTATGGCCTGATTTAGATACGGAAACTTATGCTTTGTCGCAACGTGCTGGCAATATTATGGTTTTTAACAAAGTAGATCAGGTGGATCGGGTCATTTTGGATCAAATCTCTCAGTCTTATCCCGATGCGATCATGATTTCCGTGCATTCACAGCAGGGCATGATGGGTTTATTGGATCTGTTATTGAACCGTGCCAAAGATATGATGGGTAATGCTGAAACGCCTAGTCTGACGCGCCAGCGTCATCGCCATCATGTGCAAGATTGCCTTGAATCCCTAAAGCGAAGCCATCTTGCCCCTTTGCCTGAAATGATGGCAGAAGATATTCGTCTTGCGTTGCGAATGATCGGGCGGATCACAGGGCGCGTTGATATCGAAGATTTACTTGATATTATCTTTAAAGATTTTTGCATTGGCAAGTAAGCGCATTTTATGATAGAATATTGAAATGAAATTATTACAATTCAGCCTTTTTATTTTGATTTTGTGCCTCCCTCTTCATGGGTATGCACAGTTTATTCCTGATACGCAATCTCAAACACAAAAATCATTAACACAGGCGGAAATTGATGCCGTTGTGAAAAAGAACCCCGCTTTATTGCAAGAAATGAATCAGGTTTTTGCAGATTGCCAAAATAATATGTATGAATCAGGGGCGCAAGATTGCCGTTGTTATTCTGTGAAATATCTGGAACAACGCATTTTATTAGGCCCCAAAGTGCCAGCGGATGAAATTGCTGTGAAATTAGATGGATCATGTGCCAATTTACCTGCCATTGCAGGGGATTTTTATAAAAACTGTATGGCGTTTAATGAGGGGTTGTTAAATGATGCAGGATCATATTGCACCTGTTTTGGGAATAGAGTTGCTAAAAATTACGAAAAATCACCTGGATCAACGGCCATTCATTTAATGACTCTACGCGATGAAGCCACAGATCATTGTCAGTATGCGGAACGTCGTATTAATACAATCCGATCTCGCCAATAATAATTTTATCGATAATAATTGATTAATCCTTGTACTTGATCTAATTCATGATTGATCTGTGCGCTTAGGACTTTTTCATAGAAATTCGACTGTGCCTGTATATTTAAATCAGAGGACATATTTTGGGCATGGTTTTTCAAAAACAATCCCCCCAACATCCAGCCCCATGCATTTAAAAATGGAACAGAGGCGGCATGAATCGCATGGGGCGAATTAATGTTGCATAGGGTCATAATCATATCAATCAGCTTTTGTTTATGGGGGTAATCGGCATGGCTTTGCAGATACTCAATGGCAAAATGACCCTTATCTTTTAAGATTTTGCGTCCCATTAAATCGGCGGCTTGGATTCCATTTGTGCCTTCATAAATCGGTAAAATGCGCGCATCACGCCAAAATTGCGCTACGCCTGTTTCTTCGATATATCCCATGCCGCCATGAATTTGAATAGCAAGGGAGGTCATGTGAACCGCTTGATCCGTGCACCATGATTTTACAATAGGCGTTAATAGAGCCACATGATCTTTCTGGTTTTGATCCATATGATGGGCGGCGTGATAGGCCATTAAGCGACCAGCCTGTGTCACGCTATTCAGGGTCATGATCATGCGCTGCACATCGCCATGATTATGAATGGCAACGGAATCGCCCTCTTTATCCTCAATAGATTTGCCTTGTTTGCGTTCGGCGGCATAATGAATGGCGGCTTGCCGTGCGCGTTCCATTTGTGCCACGCCCTGCAACCCAACGCTTAAACGTGCATTATTCATCATGGTGAACATGCATTTTAACCCTTGATGCGGTTCACCAATGATCCACCCCACAGCGCCACCAGTATCACCAAATTGCATTGTACAGGTGGGGGAGGCATGGATACCGATCTTATGTTCCAGACCTGTACAGGTCACATCATTGATTGACCCATCGGGCAGATGTGAGGGTACTAAGAACAAGGAGAGCTGATTTGATCCGACGGGGGAATCGGGCAAGCGTGCCAAAACCAAATGAATGATCCGATCCACAAAATCATGTGACCCGTATGTAATATAAATTTTTTGACCAAAAATATGATATATATCCCCCAATTCATCGGATTGATGGGTGTGAATGGCTTTTGTTTGTAATAAGGATAAATCTGATCCAGCCTGTGGCTCAGTCAGGTTCATTGTGCCTGTCCATTCACCGCTGATTAGTTTGGGGAGATAGAAGTTTTTTAAGGCAAAGCTGCCATGATGGCTTAAGGCTTCGACCGCACCTTGGTTTAATAATGGACACAGACCAAAAGCCATATTGGCAGATTGCCACATTTCTTGAATCGCAAAGCTGAGTGACCATGGTAATCCTTGACCTCCATATTCAGGGTCGAAGGGCACAGCGTTCCAGCCCCCTGCTTGGTATTGTTGATAGGCTTCTTTGAAACCAGATGCCGCTTGAACCGATCCATCTTTGTTTAGGGTGCACCCTTGTCGATCGCCTATTTTATTTAAGGGGCTTAAGACATCACGCGCCAATTTAGCGGCTTCTTCTAAAATCGCGCACAGCATTTCTGGGTCTAAATCACGGGTCTGATATAGATCCTTGACCCCACTAATTCCATGCATGAGGCTGTTGATCATGGTTTGAATCGGAGGGTCATATTGGGTCATATGTGATGTACTTTCCTTTATTTTCTATCATTATCCCATAGATTTATTACGTTTTTGTTTAAAAAAATCTTTTAATAGCTGTGCGCTAGGTTCTGATAAAATGTCATGTTCAACAATGATTTTATGATGACAGGTCGGTTGATTAAAAAATTTGACCCCTGAAATCACCGCCCCTCCCTTTGGATCTGTTGCTGCAAAAACAAGGCGACGAATACGGGCAAAGCTGATGGCCGCGCTGCACATGGTGCAGGGCTCAAGGGTTACAAATAAATCATACTCAGGTAATCTTTGTTGCCCTAATTGTGCCGCAGCGGCACGAATCACCAACATTTCGGCATGGGCGGTGGGGTCGTGATATTCTATGGACCTATTGCCATCTTGGGCGATGATATGACCTGTCTGATGATGGATCAAAACCGCGCCAATAGGAACTTCATCCCGAAGCGCGGCTTTTTGTGCCTCAATCAATGCAGCTTGCATAATTTGGTGGTCATCGTACGCATTTGGTTTTATAGTGTGCATCACAATAGAATGACACAGGATAGAAAAAGATGGAATCGAAAAAAGAGGGCGAACGCATTGCAAAACGCCTTGCACGCGCGGGCGTATGTTCACGCCGTGATGCAGAAAAACTGATTGCCGAGGGGCGCGTGAGTGTCAATGGCAAATTATTGGACTCACCGGCCTTTTTAGTGACAAGCGCGGATCGAATTTTAGTGGATCGTAAACCGGTCAAAGCCATTGAGGAAACTGTGTTATATCTCTATCACAAACCTGCAGGATTGGTAACGACACATAAGGATGAAAAGAACCGCATGACGGTTTTTGATGATTTGCCTGAGGAAATGGGTCGGGTTATATCCGTGGGAAGGCTGGATTTAAACACGGAAGGATTATTGTTATTAACCAATGACGGCGAGTTATCGCGTTGGTTGGAACATCCCAGCACAGGCTGGAAACGCCGTTATCGCGTGCGCGCCCATTATACGGGTGAGCCGATCACACAGGAAAAACTAAACACTCTTAAAAAAGGTTGTACCATTGATGGGGTCAAATACGGGTCAATTGAGGCCACATTAGATAATGTTGCGGATCGCAATTTATGGATGACCATGACCTTAACGGAGGGCAAAAACCGTGAAATCCGTAAAGTCTGTGAATTTATGGGGTTGCAAGTGAACCGCCTAATCCGCCTTTCTTACGGGTCATTTCAATTAGGCAAAATGCCTGTATCCGCCATTGAAAAAGTCGATGAAAAAGTCTTGAAAAGCCAATTGGGCGGTTTCTTTAAACAAAAAGAATCGGATCAAAAACCATCATGAGGGTGACATCAGGATCATTGCGTGGACGGATCATTGCTTCCCCCCTTGGCGATGATATACGCCCTGCATCCGATCGCGTGCGTCAATCAATTTTTAATATCTTAGGCAGTGCGCCGTTTGTCATGGATATGGATTTTGATTTGCATGGGGCGCGCGTGTTGGATTTATTTTGTGGCACAGGCTCTTATGGTATTGAGTCCCTATCGCGCGGTGCATCATTTTGCACCTTTATTGATCAAGATGCTGCGCTTGTGCGGCGGAATATTGTCAATCTCTCCTTAGAAAAACAGGCTAAAATCTTGCAACAAAATTTACAGAAAAGCCCGAATCTCAAAGGAATTGATTCGATTGACCTGATCTTTTGTGACCCGCCTTATGGGCAAAATCTGGTTGTACCACTTTTGCCGAAGATCATGCCTTTATACCCTGCTGCCCTATGGGTCATTGAAAGTGAACCGAATTTGACCCTGCCCCATGATACCATTCTTTTGGATCAAAGACTGTATGGCAAAGTTTGTATATCCTTTGTCAAAACGGCTTAGGGCTAAAGGCATCGACTCTTTTAATTGGTGCTACAACAGATTCTAAGGCTTGCGCGTTAGGGTTTTTGAACACCGCTCCTACACCTTCTAATCCCACTTCTCTGCCCAATATTGTTGCCGATCCAAATCCAGATTCTGGGGCTTGGTTAGAAAATACATGCGATGATGCTTTTGTTAATCTACTCATATTGATCTATCCTTTATCGTTGAACAGCGATTTCAATCATATTGGTGGTCTGTAAATAGAGTGGGTATTTGGCTAAATCCTTTTTCGGCAGATCCTCCCCGTGAATCCCTGCTTTTAGGGTAATACGGATTGTATCGGGATTTTGCCAATCATAGACCACGCAACAGCTTTTATATTCCCCCGGTTTTAGGAACGGTTTCACGATTTTGCGACCGGGATATAGTGGCTCTTCTAATCCTGCTTCTTTTAAAAATTCTTGGATATTAATTTGCATAGTCTTTATCCTTATCTTTAATCTTAGAAATTCTTTGATTATCATAATGCTATTTTATTTACATAGTGTTAAATTTATATGGGATTTTAAACAGAATAGTTTATTGTGCGGTTTTGTTTTTCTTGATATAATCAACATAATATTGCGGATATATATTTTGAGTATTTTTAAAGGAGATAGGGATGAATCGTGTTTTTGTAATGGGACTTATCGTTTTGGCCGTTTCCACGTCACCTATAATCGCTTATGCACAGCAAAATAGTGGTCTGTTTGGTCAGATTATTAATCAAGCGAATCAACCTAAAAGATCTATGTCAACATTAAAGGTCACCAGTTCCCCTTCACAAGAAGACCAAATCCGCGCCTTTAATTTAAAATTACAGCGTGAAAATGATGCACAGCAACAGCAATGGGAACAGCAATTTAATCAAACACTTTCCTCGACAGATTATACATCTGATAGTGTCCAAATTGGACAAATCTTAGATGATGCGCAACAGGCGGCAACGGAACAAGGTATTAATAATGCGGCGGATGCAACAGGCAATGCCGTGGGGAATGCTGTAAACGGATTATTCGGGGGCGGTTCAAATGGATCGGGTCAAGGGGCATCAGGTGCAGATGGCGGACAAAATATAGGGGGGGCAAACCCTGATCAAGCGATCACCAATCCAACTGCCCCTGCTGTTCAAAAACCCAAACGTCCCACCATTTACAATAAATATAAAAAACAAGAGGATAAAGTGCCGCCGAAATTGTTTCGGGACTATGACGCACAGTAAAAACCCCTTATTCTTATTCGCGTGATACGCGCTGTTTTTGGGTCATTTTCTTTATTTTATTTCTGCTTGAGCCTGTTTTTGGATGGCGCAATCGGTGTGCCGACCCCTGATCATTTGGGGGTTAAGGAAGGTTTTATTTTCCTGTGTTTGATCCTATCCTTACGCCCCCGTGCAATCGTGGATGCGCCCTTTATGGTGATGGCGTGCCTGATTTTTTGGATCAGCGTGCCATTTTTGGCAGCAATACTGAACCATAATGCATCGCCTAATATGATGCGCGACCTTGTGGCCGTCGGGTTTTGGTCATTATGCGTATTCGTGCCCCTTGGTGATCCCAAACCTGTTTTAAAAATCATCCTTGCGGCAGGATTGGCATTATCTGTGCGGTCTTTGATTGGGGTCTATCCGTTATTTGACGTGCTACAATTCCTACAGGCAGATGCGTTTTCTTATCTTGCCAACTCGCCTTTGGTATTATTTACCGCCTGCCTTTTGATTCAAAAATCTATTGATGCGCTTTACAAGAATCAGATTCAAACAGCACTGATATTATTTGCGTTGACCCTGTTGCCAATCCTTGCGATGGCAGGGATGATGCAGCGTGTGTCTTTGTTTGGGGTATTTTGTATTGCTTTGTATGGCATCTTATCCCCTGTGGCGCGGCAGCCGCGCCTTATATTACCGATGATTCTGTTATGTTTGGGGGGTGCGGCTTTATTATTTTTACCACCGATCCAAGATCAAATCCATTTACTAATTCAAAAAACCCAACAAGTGGGGGTCAATAACCGTGATGCGGAATTGCGGGCGGTATGGGCATCAATTTCGCAATCGCCGCTATCTGTCCTGTTTGGCATGGGGTGGGGTGCATCTCTAAAATCAGCCGCCGTGGGCGATGTTTGGGTAAATTATACCCATAGTTTTTTATCATTTTTACTGTGGAAAACAGGCATTGTGGGACTGTGTTTTGCGCTGGGCTATATGGGATTGATTCTAAAAACGCTCTATCGATTGCGCCGCGATCAGACAATGTTTGCCTTAAGCGCATTGTTGCCATTTTTGATTGATGTGTTTTTATATGCCAGCTATAAATCCTTTGGATTCGGGGGCTTGGTATGGGTCATTTTAGCGATGGGGAGGGCGCATGAAACCAAAAATTCTATTCCTCAATAGCGCAACATGCGCGCAGCACGGCGCAACAGGGCGTATTTTAACTGATCTGATGGCATCTTTAAGGGCAGATTGTGACCCTATTGTCATGGGTCGTGAACCGATCCAAAGATTGCAGGGCGTGACCTATTTTTGTCAATCCATGCACCATAATCCGCGGTCTGTTTTGAGCATGGTTTGGTTTTATATGCGCTTGCTGATCTCTATCCCACGGCTGCCCAAAATCAATATGGTTATATCCATGACTGATCCGCCCTTTATGGGGTTTTTCGGATGGAGCATCGCACGATTGCACCGCGCCCCTCATATTCATTGGGTACAGGATGTATATCCTGATATTTTGCCTGTCTTTGGTTATCCCGTGATGTTAAAATCCCTGATGCGGCGCATGATGCACGCGGCGGATGCGTTGGTGGTGATTGGGCGGTGCATGGCGCAGCGCATAGCTTTGCCCTGTCATGTCATTGAAAACTGGTCAGAAATTGATTTTTATGACCCGATCCGTACCCCAAATAAACCATTTCGGATTTTATATGCAGGCACATGCAGTGGCGCGCATCGAACATTATTCAATGATGATTTTGAAAATGTTTATGTCGATTTTGTGGGAAAGGGATCAGAATTTGTACGTCTGAAGAACCATTATGCAAACGACCCTAAAATCCGCTTTCTTGACCCTCTGCCCCAAGACCAGATTGAAGGCATGATGCGGCAGGTACATGTGCATTTAGTAACGCTGAATGATCAGGCTGTTGGGTGCATGGTGCCCTCAAAATTCTATAGCGCAATGGCTTGTGGCAAGCCTGTTTTATTTCTGGGATCACGCGAATCAGAGATTGCACAGATTATCAACGCCTACAAAATCGGCATTGTAGTGGATGGTGATATGCGGCTATCCCCTGCCATTGCTATTCTTAAAAACGATTATGATCTGTATCAATCTCATGTCATTCAAGCGCGGCATATTTTTTTAGCTGCACAGTCCTTGAAAAAATGGCACAGTTTGATGGATCATTTTTTAAAGGAAAAGTCGTAAATGATAAATTTTTCATATAAAAATATTTTGGGGCATGAGGATTTTCAAAGGCTTTCTGTCTTACATGAACAAGGCCACAGCGTGTTTCGCGACTGGATCTCTTTATTTTACGCGCTGTATTTGGGGCGATGTGCTCTATGGCGTGGGCTTTTGGGTGGGATCATCATTGCTGTTTTGATTCTGATTGTAGCACGACCTTTATATCAAGCCAGCATCACGCTTGCGCCCGTCAGTCGGTTCGCCGATACCGCCATTACACCGCCTGCCGCAAAGGAGCAAGGCGGCGGATTGCCCTATGATATGGTTTTAAATGCCCTGAATAATGATGGTACGGATACACGGCTTACGCGTTATGAGGAAGTCCTAACGGGTCAGCGTGTAGCAATGAAAACAAAGGAAAACAAAGATTTAAGCATAATTAATCGGCGCGTGGATCGGTTCATTCTATCAGGAAATCCCGTGATCGAGTCTGATTGGTTACAGCGTGCGGTGATCAAAACACGCTTGCAGCCCTCGGGTCTTTTGACACTTAAATTCCGTGCGAACGACCCGAAATTGGCGCGCGATTTTTTAACCCTGTTGCACAATCAAACCGAATCCCTGCTCAAAGATGATATGAAAAAACGCGTGCAGCAACGCTTGGATTATCTGCAAGCGCGGTTAAAGGACAATCAAAACCCCTATCACCGCGCCAGCCTGTCGCATTTGTTGACGGAACAAGAGCAATTGATGATGATCCTGAACCTTGATGAACCGTTTTTGATGGAAGTTGTTGAACCTGCATCCACCCTGCCGCATCCGATTTGGCCACGCAAAAGTTTGATTTTGGTCTTGATGGCATTTTTTGGGGCAATGATGGGCGGTGTTTTTGTGCTGGGGCAGTTTTATCTATGGGAACGCCGTGCATGAACCCAATTCCTGTTTCTGTGGTCATTGTCACTAAGGATGAAACAATCCGAATTAAGGATTGCCTAATGCAATTACAAAATCATTATGATGATGTGTTTGTGGTTGATTCAGGCAATGATCCGATAATGGATCAATTATGTGATGCGGTGCATTTGATACGCTATCAATGGAACGGTCAATATCCCAAGAAACGCCAATATTGCTTGGATCACTTATCCTTTAAATATGATTACGTTTTTTTCTTGGATGTGGATGAGATTATTCATGATGATTTTCATGCCGCTTTGCGTCAGATTTTCAACACTGAACCGATCCATGATGCCTATATGATCCATAGTTACTATATATGGCAAGGCAAACGGCTAAAGCATGGCATGGGTAATCATAAAATCGCTCTGTTCAATCGTCATAAGATGCTTTTTCCCGTGGTCAATGACCTGCATTTTGAGGGGATGGGCGAAATTGAGGGGCATTATCAACCTGTTTGGCAAGACGGCATTTCAGGGTCAATCGGCAAATTTCCTATCTCCATGATCCATGATGCGGCAGCTGAGGCGATCCATTGGTTCGCTCGCCATGAACGTTATGCACGCTGGGAAGCCGCGATGATTCGCCATGATGCCTATCCTATTGATCCAATTGCATGGCGGCAGCTGTTAAAAAAGCTCTATCGCCGCTTACCGTGCCGCGGTCTGATTGCATTCATACATAGCTTTATTTGGAAAAAAGGATTTTTGGATGGACGCGCCGGATGGTCATTTGCCAAGGCGCGGGCGTGGTATTATGGGCGGGTGCGGTATTATTTTATTTTGAAACCCAAGGATTAAGACTAAATTCATGCGCCAGATAATCGCTTAAGGCCTTCAATCGTAAAGGAAGATAATCCATTAGAGGATGCAGGAGATAAATAGGAAACGGATCCATTTGATAGTCTTGTAATATTTCCATGAGATGCCCCTTGGCCGTGTCCTCCCCAAACATCCAGTTAGGGCCCTGATATATACCCAGTCCACTTAGTGCTGCTTGGCGTACCGTAGAGGAATTATCAGATGAATATCGTCCACTCACAGGGATGCGTATATTTTCTCCTGTTTTAGAATCATGATATTCCCATGCTTGACCTTTTCCCGTATATTCTGATAAGCGCGTAAAGGCGATACAGTTGTGATGCGATAGATCTTGTGGTGTTTTCGGCATTCCATGTTTCATAATATATTCAGGCGATGCAACCGTCACGCGCCGTGCAAGGCCAATATATTTTGCTTTATAAGTGCTGTCTTTTAAATCCCCCATACGTAAAGCAAGGTCAATGTTGTTTTCAACCAAATCAACTTTCCGATCTGTGACGATATGTTCTATTGTAATATGGGGAAAACGGGAAAAGAATCCAGATAGATAAGGTAAAAATAACATTCGCCCTAGTCCATCAGAGGTCAAGAAACGGATATGACCTTTTGGTTCTGTTTGTGTGCCGTTGACTGATTCTAATGCCGTGTTATAGCCTTCGATGAGGGTTTTTGCATGTGGCAGCAAACGATGTGCCTCCTCAGTTAACGTTAAACTCCGTGTTGTTCGCATGAATAATGTTGTATTCAGCTGTATTTCCAACATTCGAATCATTTTACTAATATGAGATTGCGTACTGCCTAATGCATTAGCAGCAGCAGAAAAACTGCCACTTTCTACAACTTGGATAAATGTTTTCATGAGCATAAGGCGATCCATATATTCCATTATAGACTATATGATAGGGAAAAATACACTCTAATATGAATAAAAAGGATGAATTATAATCAATTCATAAGCTCATCAAATGATATTGAGTTTTGTAAGCCAACATAAATAAAGGAATATGACGATGAATAAAATTACACCTCCGACCCGTGATCAAGTGTCCCCTGAGAATCAAGCAATCTTTGATAATTTACAAAACAAGCTTGGAATGATTCCAAATCTCTATGCCACGCTTGCGCTTTCCGAAAATGCATTAACAAGCTACTTGGCTTTGCAAAATTCAAAAAGTACGATTACAGGCAAGGCACGCGAAGTGGTCAATTTAGTGGTCAGTCAAGCGAATCATTGTGAATATTGCCTTGCTGCGCACACGGTTATTGGAAAAATGGCTGGCTTTACCGATGCTCAAATTCTTGAGATTCGTCGCGGAACTATAAGCTTTGACACAAAGCTAAATGCTTTGGCGCAATTGACTAGAAATATTGTAATCGAACGCGGTCAGGCAGATCCGATGCTTTTGGAAGCTTTTTTCATGGCAGGCTGGGATCAAGAGAATTTGGTTGATATGATTGTCACAATTGGTGATAAAATTATTACAAATTACTTGCACGCGACCACGCAGGTTCCTGTGGATTTTCCGATGATTGAAAATGTTTCATGGGGAATGGCCGCTTGATGAAAATAGATATATAGCCTTTTCATCATTCTATAAAATAATGAAAAGGCGATGTATTTCTTATGATTATTATCCTGCATTGAACGTTAAAAAGGAAAGACATATGTCTCTTATCTATGAACTAGAACAGTTTCGTAAAGAATTTCTAGCTAAATTTCCCAAGGAAAAAGCCGATATTATGGCGCGTGCTGATATGGAATTGGCAGCACAGCATATTACGAAATCAGCTCTTAAGACGGGGGATATGGCTCCCGAATTTATGATTCCTGATGCAATGGGTAAGATCGTTTCTTTAAAAGAAACCTTAACCCATGGCGCCGTTATTATCGTGTTTTATCGCGGGGGGTGGTGCCCCTATTGTAATTTAGAATTGAGAGCTTATCAGCGGCTTTTGCCAAAAATTCGGGATATGGGTGCGCAACTTATGGCAATATCTCTACAATCACCTGATGCATCTCTTTCCACACAAGAAAAAAATGCCCTTGCCTTTCCTATACTTTCGGATCTTTCTGGAAGAGTATCGAAAGATTTTGGTTTGTTCTTTACGCTGCCTGATTATTTACAAGAGTTATATACCAGCTTAGGGCATGATTTACCGCGTATCAATGCTATGGGGCAATGGACGTTACCCATTCCTGCAACCTACGTTGTTGCACAAGATGGTCATATTATTGCCCATCATGTTGATATTGATTATCGAACACGCATGGAGCCCGAAGAGGCATTGGATGCGATCGTAAAACATCAAGATCATCAAAACCGTAATTTACGGATTTTCCAATAAAGCTGAGGTGCAAGGCGTTTTAAGGTAAGGGTCAGCTGTTGTTTGATCCCTAAAATGACGCCATCCCACCAAGGCACATTGAAATGGATTTGGCGGATTCTGTGCATTTCTTGTCTGCCTTGGTCTGCATTTTGGCTTGAGAGTCCGCCTTGTTCAAACCAGCATATCGGTTCAGGTAAATAGGCAATATTTAAGGATTTTACACGTTTTAAATAAGCAATGGTGAAATCATAATCCGCTGCAATCTGATAGGATAGATTATAACGCAAATCCGCCATCAAATCACGGCGATAGATCATCGCCTGATGATGCGTAAACATACCACGAATCATATCGTGAATAGGGCGAGCGGGTTTGTGGTAATCTGTGTGCGGATCGCCCTCAAACGCATCGCCATATAAAAAATCGGGATTTTGCTGCAGGCGTTCAATGATTTTGCGATAGGTTTTGGCGTTGGTCAATAAATCCCCCGCATTCAAAAACCATAAATATTGTCCCGTGGCGTAATGGATGCCTTTATTCATCGCATCATAAATACCGTGATCTGATTCGGATAAAATCTTAATCGATGCGGTATAATGTTGTTGTTGAAGTTCATGGAGGAACATTTTCGTGCCATCGCTGGAATTGCCATCAATAATCAACCATTCACAATCCATGCTATCCAACGCAGGCTTAAGCGACTCAAAAGTCCGCCTTAGCCCTTTTTCGTTATTATAACAAATAGTGACGATGCTGAGTGTAACATTCATAAGTATGAATTTGCGGATTTTGCACAAGATGTCAATATATTAATCATCCTGCAAATTATCCAAAAATATCCCTGAAATCGCAAGATTGCTCAAAATCTGGGTGATGTCTTTTGTGCCGTCTATAAAGCCGTATGGTTTGGGGTCGCGGGGGATGATGATGGTGCTGCCGGTGGGGATCATGATGGGGTTGAAGTTCCACGCGCTGGTTTTTAGGCGTTGTGCGTGGCCATCGGGATAGACGATAAAGGCGCGGTCTTTGTCGGCGAAGGCGGAAAAGCCGCCCGCTTCATTGATATAATCCATCGCGGATTTGTCTTTATCAAACGCCAAATTGCTGGCGGCCATGACCTCGCCGTATACGCGCACCGTGGTGGGGCGTTGGGGGATAAAGAGGCGATCTCCTGATTCCAACAGCACATCTTGGGGGTTTTTGATAACGATTCGCCCTAATCCCTTGGTGTTGCGGAGCTCTTGGGTCAGGGATTTTGCCAAGGCCATATTATTGGCATCTGATTTTTGATCTTTGGTTTCAGGGCTTGCCAAGGCGCGTGCCATGGATTCGTCCATCGATTGTGCCATTTTTTGATAGGTGCGTTCCTCATTTTGTCGCTCTGATTCGCGGCTAAAGATCATCCCTTCAGGGTATGCAAATTGTTTATAGCCGCCTGCGCGTTCAATCAGGGACGACGCTGTATCCCCTTCCATCAGATCATATCGGCCGGGATAGGCCACATGACCATTGATCCACACATATTGATCTTGGATTTGTGTATCTGTGCTGCGCACTTGAACCGCATCACCTGAACCGATTTGAACCGTATCAGAAAGCACATCATCCGCGCCATAATGGGCGCGGATTAGGCCTGTATGACCTTCTTGGTGACCCTGTCCTGAATGACGTGAGGTGACCTCAATGCTATTATGCTGATTCGGAAATCGCAATCCCCCTGCGGCATTTAAGGCTTGGGATAGGGTCATGGTGTCTGCCACCGCGTAATAGCCCGCGTTTTTAACGCTGCCTTGAATAGATACAGCGTGATCTTTCATTAAATCTTGGTAGGGGTGTGATTCTTTTTTATGGTTTAGAATCTCAAAAACCGAATCACGACTAAAGAAAATAATTTTGTCACGATCCTGTAGATTTATATTTTTTCCCTTATTCAAAATCGAATCGGGGGAAAAAGTAATTTTTTCTTTGATCGATTGGGTCGAATCATAGCGTTCTAAGATCGCAAAGTAAGGATAGGTTGATTCGTTTAAATTGGACGAATCAGATAATAAATCAGCCATTGTCTGAACTTTAGAAAGGCTATGAATCCCTTTGATCGGGCTATCTCCCATAATCTCAACCGCATTTTGAATCTCGCTGCGCCGTGTTTCTAGCGTTACAATATCGCCATGATGAATTTTTATCTGCGAATCGGGTGATAGAGTGATTGTTTCATAGTGTCCATTCCCCCCTTGTTTTTGCAAAATAATCCGTGTGGCGTTAGGGAAAGGGGGGAAGCCTGTTAATGCATATAATGAATCAATATCCATCGAATCGGTGTTTAATTCATAAATCCCTGTATTGGGTACATCGCCTTGCACGGCAAAATGGTTTTGAATGGGCGGTACAATAATATGATCACCATCTTGGAGCAATAAATCAGTAGCCGATTCGCGCCCTTCATCAGGGGTTTTACCTGTGAGAATCGTATAAAGGTCAATCTCAAACAACCGTCGCCCGCGCATCAGTTTAATATGACGCAATGATCCTGTCTTTTGGATGCCGCCTGCCGCGATAATCGCATCATAGACCGAATCGTAGATGGTCATTTCGCGCTGTCCCGCCCCAAAGACATGGCCGCTGATTTGAATTTTGATTTGCTTGGCTGATTCTAAGCTCACGAATG
>JBIICI010000033.1:0-9561 GCA_044238935.1 Gemmobacter sp. | reverse complement strand
CCCTCATCACATTGCACGAATTGGCTGCTGATGTTGTTTAGGGCTTTTTCATTGTAATCATAGCCTTCTTGCTTGAAATAACGCTGTAACATGGCGCGCCCTAAATTCACATATTCATCGCGCTGCTGTTGGCGCACATAACGACGAATATGTGATTTTGCCTTTCCTGTGACCACAAATCGTTCCCATGTGGGGGACGGGTTTTGGTTTTTAGAGGTCACAATATCGACCTGATCCCCATTTTTCAGGCGCGTGTTCAGCGGTGCAATGCGTCCGTTGATCTTTGCCCCCACGCAACGATCCCCTACTTTTGAGTGAATCGCATAGGCAAAATCAACAGATGTTGCCCCTGTGGGCAGCTCAATTAAATCGCCTTTGGGGGTAAATACATAAACCTGATCCTGAAATAATTCCAGCTTGGTGTTTTCCAAAAATTCTTCAGGTCTTTGCGCCTGATCCATAATATCCATCAAATCACGCAACCAACGATATTTTCGCGCTTCATTGACATCGGCTTTTTTGCGTCCACCCTTATATGACCAATGCGCGGCAACGCCTAAATCCGCCTCCTCGTGCATATCATGGGTACGAATTTGTACCTCAATCCGCTGTTTTTCAGGACCAATGACGGTTGTGTGAATGGAGCGATAGCCATTCGATTTCGGCGTCGAAATATAATCTTTAAACCGCCCCGGCACAGTCGGAAAATGGGAATGAATAATCCCCAGCACCATATAACATTGCTCCAGATTATCCACCACGACGCGGAATGCCATAATATCGGATAACTGCTCAAACGTTACATTTTTGTGCTGCATTTTTTTCCAAATGGAATAGCGCGTTTTTTCACGCCCTGTGACCTCGGCAACAACATGTGTTTCTTTCAGCAATTTTTCCAAATCTTTGATGATGGATTGAACGATCCCTGACCCCTCCTCCCTCAGGAAAGACAGACGGTTGCCGATGCTCTCTCTTGCTTCTGGGTTTAGATAGGAAAAGGCTAAATCTTCCAGCTCTTCTTTGACACGGTGTAATCCGATACGCTCCGCCAAGGGGGCATAAATATCCAGCGTTTCACGCGCAATGCGGCGGCGTTTGTCGGGTTTTTTTAGATGCTGTAAGGTACGCATATTATGCAAGCGATCCGCCAATTTGACCAACAAAACCCGAATATCCTCCGAAATTGCCAGTACCAATTTACGGAAATTTTCGGCTTGTTTGCCCTCAACTGTTTGGCTTTCAATCTTGGTTAGCTTGCTGACGCCGTTGACCAAGGTTGCAATTTCTTCGCTGAAGACGCGCGAGACTTCCTCAAACGTCGCATCGGTATCCTCAATCGTATCATGTAAAATAGCGGTGCAAATGGTTGCAACATCCATTTTCATATCGACTAATAATAAAGACACTTCGACAGGATGTGTATAATAAGGCTCCCCCGATGACCGCGTTTGCCCTGCATGTTTTAATTTTGCAAATTCATAGGCACGCGCAATCATGGGCAGATCTTCGGCATCAGGGCGATACGCCGCCACACGCTGCGTTAATTCAGCGGCAGAAATAACCTGATAATCTACCCCCTCAACCATAGGTGCGGGGATAAGAACATCATTATCATTTTTAGAGGTATCAGTCATAAGCCCCTTATTACGAAATAGACAGACGAAGAATCAATGCTGCTGTCTAAGATATGGATCATATCGTCAAATACACCATAAAAATATTAAAAAATATTTTTATAATCTTCATTCAATCAATTTTTTCCACCACCCCTTACGGTTCTTTGGGGCTTCTGATGATTGAGAAGACGATTCTATCGTTGGTGCAGATGCAATCGTCGCCTCAACAACAGGGGCGGCTCTCACTTCTGACTTAAAAACAATCTGAGGTTCCGTCACTGGTTTCGCAGTAATTTCGATTTTAATCGGTGTACTTTCGACCTCTGGCTGAATTTGGGGTTTTGAAGAATTTTGACGACGATTATTATTTCTCCGTTTTGACGGACGCTTATCACTTGGGCTCTCTGCATCCATCACAGCGGATACAGAATCATCCTGCGTTAAAGAGTCGTTTTCATCACGCGCTTCCACGCCTTCTGCCAAAGTTTCAGCCTGATTAGGGGCACGGTCACGGTTATTGCGGCGACCATTACGGCGGCGATTACGACGACGACGGACATTTTCCCCCTGTGATTCATCACCGCCCTGCTCAGATTGTGATCTTTGCTGCGTATCTTGGGATTCATCCTCATCTTCTAAATCGTCATCAAGATCTTGAGCCTCCACAGTGACGGCGTCGATGCGTTTTTTAATTGCAACATCATTGGCTGCGCCTTGCCCTGCAATTTGCGTTGCCAAAACATCAATCAAATAAGTAGCACGTTGCTGTGTTTCATCGGCATGAATATACACACGCATAGCATAGCGTTTTTCAATATCGCTTAGCATATCGCGCTTATAGTTGAGGATATAGGCTGCAACATCGGGATGAATTGAAATTTTCACCTCAGATGCACGTCCTTTGATTCCCTCTTCGATCAAAGAGCGCAAGATCATAATCGCCGCCGAGTCAGGCGTGCGCAATGTTCCTGTGCCAGCACAATGATGACAAACTTCATATTGCGCCTCTGTTAAGCTGGGGTTTAAACGCTGACGCGACAATTCCAACAGACCAAAATTTGAGATCCGTCCAACCTGAATACGGGCGCGATCTTTGCTGAGGGCATCCCGCAAGCGACGTTCAACCTTTGCATTATGTCGAAAATCTTCCATATCAATAAAGTCGATAACAACCAATCCGCCCAAATCACGCAATCTTAATTGACGCGCGACTTCGTCTGCGGCCTCCAGATTTGTACGCAAGGCGGTGTCATCAATATGGCGTTCGCGTGTAGAACGGCCTGAGTTTACGTCAACGGCAACCAAGGCTTCGGTTTGGTTAATGACCAAATATCCACCTGATTTCAAATTCGCCACGGGGCTGTTCATTTCCATGATCTGATTTTCAATCTGATAACGATGGAATAAAGGGATATGAGCATCGTGATATTCTTTAACCTTTTTAGCATGGGAAGGAATTAGAATCTTCATGAATTCCTTGACATGCTTATAGGCCTCTTCGCCAGCAACATAGACATCTTCGATATCGCGTGTGTATAAATCACGAATGGCGCGATGCTCCAAATTCCCCTCTTCATTAATCAAAGCAGGGGCAGTTGATGCCAATGTTTTGCTGCGGATATTATCCCATAAACGAATCAGATATTCTAAATCACGCTTAATTTCTGCTTTTGATCGTGACAGACCCGCTGTACGCAGGATCACAGACATTCCATCAGGAATCTGCAAATCTTTCAAAATCTCACGCATGCGTTTACGATCATTATAAGACGCAATCTTGCGACTGACCCCACCACCACGCGTGCTGTTTGGCATCAACACACAATAACGCCCCGGTAAGGATAAATAAGAAGTAACCGCCGCGCCCTTATTCCCACGCTCTTCTTTTGAAACCTGAATCAACATAATTTGACCGCGCTTGATCACTTCTTGGATCTTATAACGCTTCCGAATGCTTGGGGGTTTTAGCGATGCATGATCATCACCATGATTGCTGCTGTTATTATTGTTTTGGCGGCCATTACGGCTGCGGCGGCTACGGCGTGCCGCGGGGCGCTCAGCTTGTGTATTTTCAGCATCACCTTCATTTACTTCAACGCCATCAGTGGTTTCATCATTCAAGCCATCTGAATCATCAAAATCCGAATCATCAAGATCGTCTAAATCGTCATCATCTGCTTTTTCACGAATAACAGAATGATCAATCGATGCCGCCTGTGATGTTGGGATCGCTTTTGGCTTGCGACCACGCTTTGCCTTGGGCTTTTCTTCTGATTCTTCGGCAGGATCAGGGATTGCAACAATAGCAGCCTCATCCGTTACATCATTTTTCTTAACGGCTTGTTTTTTCACAGATCGTGCAGGACGACGTGTGCGCTTTGATACAGCTTTATCGTCTTGTGCAGCCGTATCATCAAGATCAACAGCCGCGGAGGCAAGCTCAGATATAATGGCATCCTCAAAAGAGCTCATGAAATCATCATGCTCAACATCATCAGGCGAGAACCCTCTTAATGTATCAATTTTTGAATGCTCTAAATCCGCCTCAACGCCACGCCCTTCTTCATCATCTTGATTTCCATCGGATTTACGACGGGATTGTTGATTGAGACGGCGCAGCTCTTTTTCTTCTTCTTCGCGCTCTTCTGCCTCTAACAATGCCTCTTGGGCTTTCATATAGGCTTCTTCTTCAGCGATTAACGCCTCACGATCCGCGATTGGAATCCGGTAATAATCAGGATGAATTTCTGAGAAAGGTAAAAAACCGTGGCGGTTACCGCCAAAATCAACAAAGGCGGCCTGCAAAGATGGCTCAACACGCGTGACTTTTGCTAAAAAAACATTGCCTTTTAGCTGCTTACGCACAGCACTTTCATAATCGAATTCTTCTAATCTATTCCCATCAATGACCGCGACGCGGATTTCTTCATCATGGGTTGCATCAATTAACATGCGTTTTGTCATTGTTTTGTCCTCTCACAAAAAATAAGGACAAACAGCGTTTTTATCAAAATCCCATTAAAAACATGACATAATCCACAGCATGCACACAACAGACAAAGACCGTTGTTGCATATTTATAGGGGATAAAAACGGGAAGCAAGGACGCGCAAAAAGAAGCATCCAGCGATTTTGACATCGCAGATTTTTTTCTTTTGATCCTGTGTATGACATATGTGCCATCTTATTTCCTATTAAAATCACCCCAAAAGCCTTTGTAAAAGCTTTGGCGTTACATTATTTCGTTTAAAAGGGACAGATTACAAAAAACAGTGTCTGCCTCAATGTATAATTTTAAAAATCTTCACTTTCATTTTTAAAAGGAAAGTGGCAATTTAAAGAAAATGGCTAGCGAAACCTGTATTTATTGTCTATAAAATATGACTAAAACCAAATATTCAATATATTGCACCTCTATCATAGACTGAACCAACCCTTCTGACAATCAAAAAACGAGTCCCATGCTAAAAAAAATAAATCATTTTTCCTGTTGTGTATTTTTATACATGACTCTATGCATTGCGATACTCTGTGCATTGCCGTCCTATGCTGAAGCAGGGCAAATTCAATCTGTTCGTGTTGGGGATCATAATAAAAAAATACGCCTCGTCATTGAAACCGATACACGCACCAATGAAACGCTAGAAATTGAAAATAATAAATTGCGAATCGGCTTACCCGCCACGCAATGCCCAGAATCCGATAATGATGTTTTACAAATCGTCCCTTTAGCACCAATCAAAAGACTACGCGCCTGCTCCACTAAATCACAAATCTCCTTTCTGAGCTTTGATTTAACGGACGATCAATGGCATACTGATACACATTTTTGGTTGGAAGGCGGCACAGCGAATGAAAAAGCAAAATATCGATTGGTCATTGACTTAGAACAAGGCCGCCCTACCCCCGTTTCGACAAAACCAATACAAAAACCACCCTTAAAATTTGCCCCTCCCTTATCAACAAAGCCGAATCAGTCGATGAAGGCGGATACAGCCTCCTATATCCCCGTTATCACCCCCCCCTCCAAAGCGCAGAATATAAAAAGCCGTAAAAAAATTATCGTCATTGACGCAGGGCATGGCGGCAAAGATCCGGGGGCAATTGGCGCAGGAAAATACAAAGAAAAAGATGTGACTTTATCTGTGGCAAAGGCGCTTCAATCAACATTAAAATCCAGTGGACGATACACTGTCTATTTAACACGTGACACGGATATATTTATCCCACTCAAGGAACGCGTCGCGATTGCACGGCGAAAAGAGGCCGATATTTTTATCTCCCTCCACGCTGATTCGGTTGACGACCCCTCCGTTCAGGGGGCGTCTGTATATACATTATCAGACACAGCCTCTGATAAACAAACCGCAAGACTGGCAAAACAAGAAAACCAAGTCGATTTGATTGGAGGCGTGGATTTATCCCATACTGAAAAAGACGTTGCCAATATTTTATTAGATTTATCAATGCGAAACACAATGAATCAATCACGCTATTTAGCAGAAAATGTCGTTAAGCAACTTAAAAAATCAGGGATAAAAACACTCCCCAGCCCCCACAGACACGCAGGATTCGCTGTTTTAAAGGCGCATGATGTTCCTGCAATTTTAATTGAAATGGGCTTTATGTCGAATACAAAAGAGGTCAATAGGCTGCATTCAAAAACAGATAAAAACAAGATGGTACAGCACATACAACAGGCCATTGATCAATTTTTTGATAAATAATTGACATTTCCTGCATTTCGGTCTTGCATTCACAAATATTTTGTGCAAAATAGGTAACTGATTTTGCAATTGAAAATATTAAAAAATCAAAAACCAGAATATGTTTTTAAGTATATTATAGTTTTCTTAATTATTATATGCTTTAATCCACTTCTACTTTAAACTATTCAAATAACCTAAATTGTTAAATAAGGATCTTATAAAATGAAAAACATTGCTCTTGCTCTTTGCTTGGTTGGTTTAACTTTGGCTGCTTCTGCTTGTACACGTGCTGACGGCTATGCCGGTTCACAACGCGGTTACAAAGTTGCAAAAGACGGCGAAGCTGCAACTGAAGTTGCTCCTGCTGAAGGCGTTTTCAACAAAACACAAACAAAATAATTTATCACTTTTGTGATATAAAAGCCGCTTTAGGATCTATATCTTAAAGCGGCTTTTTGTTGGGATTTTTTAAAAACCAGCTCCATTCCTGCCCTTAACCGTACATCCTGTATCGATTAGCCCAATCAATAAAAAACAGAGAAAAAATATGAATGCCCCCATCAATAACGCAACAAAAGACAATAAAAACACACCTATCGCCATATATTCCGACCCTGATTTAGCGTGCATTATTTTAAGTGATAAGAACTTACCTGCAACATGGTGTCAAAGAGCAAATTATTTAGGGACAACTGGGGGCGTGAACTGGTTAAGACTTGCTCAAAACAACACCGTATCAACCACAAAAGAATTAAAAAGCACAACATCAACGGACTTCGTATGCAACGCGCTGCAAGAACTCAAAACAAAGCATGTAGATTGCTTTGTTTCTTTAGGAGTAGGAGATTTTTCCAAGGATAAAGAGATAATATCCTTCCTCACACAAGATCAAAACCCCATAACCTACATCCCCATTGACATATCTTATGCATTATTAGAACACACTATAACGCACGTAGATAAAGATAATAGATGCTTAACCTACCCAATACATGCCGATTTTGAACAGGGAGGAGACTTCATCAAAAACATTATCAGACAAAAAACCAAAACATCAGATTGTAAAATTATTTGTCTTATAGGCGGTACTTTTGGAAATCTGGATAAGGGAGAACTCAATCTCTTCCGTTTTATTGATCACATCATGAATGTGGGTGATATTTTCATTTTTGACTATACGCAAAAAAATAATACTACTGAAAACTTAAAAACACGCATTACTCGTATTATTGAATCTGAGTCAGGAAAGAAATTTCTTGCAGATGGATTAAAACGACAACTCAATCAGACACCCAGTATTATCCCCCTAGAGCCTATAATTTCCGTAAAACAAGACTGTGTAGATGCTGAACTAAAGCGAGAAGAAATCAGCATTTCTTATAGGTATACTGATGGATCAACTGACACTATCAATGCAAGAGAAGTCCTGAGAATTAGGGCATACGATACACAAGACTTAAAGAATTTTATAAAAGAAAATTTTCAGTCCTTAGACACCATCCTCATCCATGAAGAAGAAACAAAAGAGAGCGTAAAACACGGCTTTATGGCTTGCAAAAAGATATAATCATTCATAGATCAGCAAGACAAATAAAAAAATTCAATACCTAATCTCAAAACTGATTCAACACACTATATAAAAATGGTAGCTATTGTGATGACGACACGGAATGCATCCCCCTTCAGCAAAAATCCCAATTATCAAAAGATAGGCATTTCATCCCTTTTTGGGATTGAAGGCTCTCATCAATGCTGCTATAGATAGGGAACAGAACAACATAATACCTTATATATGGGAAACATAAAACAATGCCAAATACAATCCACCGCGCAAGACAAACAAAAATCGTTGCGACCTTAGGGCCCGCATCGGAAACCGCAGAAATGATTGAAAAATTAGTCAGAGAAGGTGTTGACGTATTCCGCCTGAATTTTTCTCATGGAACACATGCCGATCATAAAGCCAGATTAGACACAATTCGTGCCATTGAAACAAAATTAAACCGCCCCATCAGCATTATGGCAGATATGCAAGGGCCAAAATTACGCGTCGGAAAATTCAAAAATGGCAGCATCGCATTGGAAGCAGGCATGATTTTCCGCCTTGATCTGAGCACCGAAGAGGGCGACGAAACACGCGTCAACTTACCCCACCCTGAAATTATTGATGCCATGATTGTGGGTGAAGATTTATTGATGGATGATGGAAAAGTGCGCATGACCATCACTGAAAAAGGCAGCGATTACTTAATCGCCATTGTCAAAGCAGGCGTTAAATTATCAAATAACAAAGGGGTGAATGTCCCTGGGGTTGTCTTACCGATTGCAGCCTTAACCCCTAAGGATTTAAAGGATTTGGATGCGGCATTAGATATGGGCGTTGATTGGATTGCACAATCTTTTGTCCAAACACCTGATGATGTTCAGATGGCAAAAGATATTATCAAAGGCCGTGCTGGATTAATTATTAAAATTGAAAAACCTGCAGCGCTGAATCACTTGGTTGAAATGATTGATCTTGCGGATGCCGTGATGTTAGCGCGCGGCGATTTGGGCGTTGAAATTCCCCCAGAAAATGTTCCTGCCGTCCAAAAACATGTGGTGCGTGCTGCGCGTGAAGCTGGAAAACCCATTATCGTTGCCACGCAAATGTTGGAATCCATGATTGACAACCCTGCCCCCACACGCGCGGAAGCATCCGACGTCGCAACAGCCGTATATGATGGCGCCGATGCTGTTATGTTATCTGCTGAAACGGCTGCGGGAAAATACCCAATTGAGGCTGTTTCCATCATGAATCGGATTTGTATTCGTACAGAAGGCGATGAAACTTATCGCAATGCAATGGATATGATGCCCATGGAAACAAACTCTCAAATTGCAGATTCAATTACAGCCGCCGCATGGTTAGTGGCCGAAGATGTCAGTGCCGCCGCGATTGTGAATTACACATCCATGGGGTTAACAACCATTCGCACCGCCCGTCAACGCCCCCCCATGCCGATTATATCCCTAACCCCCAGCCGTCATGTCGCGCGTAAATTAATGCTAAGCTATGGCGTCAGCGCTTTTGTTGTTGAGAATGTGGATAATTTGGATGGCTCTCTTAAAGTCGCCTGCGACCTTGTCCGCAATGCAGGATTGGTCAAAGTCGGTGAGCATATCGTAATCACAGCCGGCGTTCCTTTCGGGATTGTTGGCACAACAAATTTATTACGCGTTGAGAAAATTTGCGC
>JBIICI010000020.1:0-36055 GCA_044238935.1 Gemmobacter sp. | reverse complement strand
TTACAACGCGAGGTCTTAGACAGTGAAAATTGGGCTTTGGTCAATCAAGCCTTTGACAAAGGATGTGCGATCATCCTCAATAATGCCCCTGCCGCGGATATTCCGGAGGACATATTGCCAAAACTCCACACATTAATTCTGAATCAAACCGAAGCCGCCGCTTTAGCCAAGCATTACAATGTCAAAACAGAAGAGCTAAAATCACGCACCCATGTGCAACGCTTGATTATCACCCTTGGCGCAGAGGGCGTGATGGGGATTGATGAGCAAAATCAATTCGTTCATTATACAAACAGACCTAATGTGCATATTGTGGATACCACCGGCGCAGGCGACTGTTTTACAGGATCATACGCTGCCCAAATCGCTGCAGGAGAGAGCTTTTACAATGCCATCGCCTATGCCACCCATGCCGCCACTCTATCCTGTGCCCATATGGGGATTCACACAGCCTATCCTAAGAGAGAGCATGTCTTGAATTCATTATAGCTAAAGCAGCATAAAATGATTTATTTTTTTGCCGCGCCATCATGGGGGGCGTCTTCCTTCACGGCAGGTTTAAACAGACCATCAAATGTTGTGCCATTGACCTTTACAGGGTATTTTTTGTAAAGCTGGTTGGTGAATTCCGTCAGAATCTCACTTTGCCATGATTGATCTATCAAGCGGTTAATATTGGCAATATCATCTTTATCCGCTTGCTGGCTTGCTGCCTTTTGCTTAGGCAATGTGATGTTTTCGACCATAGCAACAAGGCTGCCTGACTCCGTTTTGAAATAAAAGGCTTTGTGCGCCTGTGCCTCAAAAAGGGCGTTTTGAATTTCGGCATTGAACGGAGAATCGGATACAGGATCATTCATTTTTTCACGAACAAGGCTGATCTCTTTTCCGACCAAAACGCGGTCTTTTTCAGGTTTTTGATTAATTTTTTCAGATAATTTTTTGGCTTCTAAATCGGCCAATTCAATTTTGGCGGATTTTGTCCAATTTTTTTTCACTAAATCTGTGACTTGATCATAGGGTTTTGTGTGTTCCTCATTGATTTTATTCACCTGTACCAAGGCGAATAATTGATCATCAAGGGCAATGACGGGGGATGTTTCATTATCTTCTAATAAAAACGCTTCTTCCAAAAGGTGATCTTGGTGTTTTTGGATCAGAGGAAAATCCTTAAACAACGCATCATTATCATTGCTTTGCGCGCTTGTTACATCTTTAAACGTCATGGGTTTTAAGGATAAATCTTGTACCAATCCATCTAAAGTTTCGCCATTGGCTAAGCGATCATCAAGCTCATCTGAGAGGGCATTCAATTGATCTTTAATCAAATCTTGTTGTAATTGTTTTGTAATCTCTGCCTTAACCTCAGAAAGGGGGCGTGTTTTCTGTGTGTCTTTGCTAATAAAATGCACAACATGCCATCCTAAGGGGGATTGAATAGGCGCAAGATATTGAGCTTTGTCACTCATCGGCTCTAAGGCTTTTTGTAAGCTCTCAGGCAAATCAGATTTTAAGAAATTTTGATTATCTAAAAACAACGCCTCTTTAAAATTCTTGATCAGCGCAGTGTCTTTTGATCCTGCGGCTTTTAAACTGTCATAGGCCTTTTGGGCGCTGTCTTGTTTGTCAAAAATCAACTGGCTTAACCGATAATTTTCAGGTGTTTTGAAATTATCTTTGTGATTATTATAATAAAGCGCAATCTCTTTATCCTCAACTTTTGGATTGGGGTTTTTGATATTGGCTTGTGTTAATAAAACAACACTAATGTCACGCATTTCAGGCACTAAAAATTGATCCTTCATGCTTTCATAATGTTTTTTTAATGTCGCCGCATCCGCCATTTTCGGTAAAATCACGGACTCGCTTTTAAATTCCTTATATCGAATAGCACGATTTTCATTTTGATAACGACCAACCAATGCACTTTCGATTGCGGGCACATTTTTATCGCCCAATCCACCAAGGACAGTGTCTTGGATCAATTGATTCTTCATCTCTGATTCGATGACGTTAATAAATTCAGGCTCACTAATATGTTGCGCTTTTAGGATTTCACGCAATGCCTCCGTACGGGTTTGACCTTGCTTTACATTTGGATCAATCAAACTGGCGATATGATCTGCAATCGCGGCGTTTGGAATAATCAACCCCTTTTCATTTGCATATTGTTTATATAAACGCTGCTGGATTTCTTGCTCTAAAATCTGTCTGGTATAGCCCATTTGATGTGCCTGCACGGGATCGATGCCTTGGCGTCCTAAAACCACAGAAACCGTTTTTTGAAAAGATGCCGTTGTAATATTTTCACGACCAACCTTTGCAACCAAATCATGCCCGAACCCATTATTCAAAATCCCCCCAAGATCACTAAAGACCATACTGCTAACCGCCGCCAACAATAAACCGAACAAAGCGATTTTAACAAATTTTGTATCAGCGCCTTTGCGCAAGAATTGCATCATATAAAATAGCGTCCTTGGAAAAAATAGAAAATAAATACTAACCTTAATGGTTTTAAAGAAAAAAAACGGCGGCGTAAAGCGTAAAAAATCATTGCTTTTCTATCGTGGCGCGGTATAAGAGAAGATATAAATTTTTAATAAGTAATTTTTTAGGTATTTAAAGCGTAGACAAAATGAAATATTTGATTGCTGGAAATTGGAAAATGAATGGGTCTGCGGCGTTTAGCCAGTCTTTGTGCGCCGACATTATAAAAACACTCCACCAAGACACCACATTGATTGAACGTTGCGATTTCGCTGTTGCCCCTGCCTCTCCTTATTTATCATTGGTAAAAAATGCGTTAGATGGGCAAGCTGTTTTTGTCGCTGCCCAAGATGTTAGCGCCCAAGATAATGGCGCATATACAGGCGATATTTCCGTTGACATGCTGGCTGATCTTAGCGTTTCCCATGTTATTTTGGGGCATTCTGAGCGTCGCCAATATCACCATGAAACCGATCAATCCATCGCTCAAAAAGCAATTAAAGCATGGTCAAAAAATATTGTGACCATCATTTGTGTTGGCGAAACAGAACAGCAGCGTGAGCAAAATATCCAAGAAAAAATCGTCAAAGATCAACTAGATGTTGCCATCCCCAATGCAGCAAGCGCAGAAAACACAGTTATTGCCTATGAACCCGTATGGGCGATTGGCACAGGAAAAACAGCAACGGCTGAGGATGTTCGCGCAATGCATGCTTTTATTCGGGCTGAATTAAAGGCTCGGTTTGGGGAGGCAGGAAATGCGATCCGTATTTTATACGGGGGCTCTGTAAAGCCGTCCAACGCCGCAGAACTGATGCAAACAGCAAATGTGAACGGCGCCTTAATTGGTGGGGCTAGCCTAAAAGCCGATGATTTTATGGCGATTGCTGCCGCAACGCCATTATAAAGATTTTGAAATTTGAAATAAGGATGAAACCATCATGACCAATGTTATTTTAGTCATTCATTTAATTTTAGCGCTGGGTATTATTGCCCTTGTCCTTATCCAAAGATCCGAAGGCGGTGGCCTTGGGATGGGGGGTGGCGGTGGCTTAGCAACACCTGCCGGTGCAGCAAATGCTTTAACAAAGGTCACAATGATTTTTGCAGGCTTATTCTTTGCAACCAGCCTGACGCTTGCTATCTTGGCAGGTCATCATGGCGCACGCACAAAAAACATTTTGGAACAAGTGGAGCAAACAAAAGCAGCCCCAGCACCAGTAACACAAACAGAATCTAATCCTGATCCAAAAGCTGGCGCAGATGTCAAAAAAGATGCTGCAAAAGATGTTGCCCCGAATGTTCCTTTAAGCACAGAATAAAAACTATTTTTTTTGAGTATGATTTAAAATGACAACACGATTTATCTTTGTAACAGGTGGTGTTGTGTCTTCCCTTGGTAAAGGGTTAGGCGCGGCGGCTTTGGCAGCTTTGTTAAAGGCACGCGGCTATTCGGTGCGTTTGTGTAAAATGGATCCCTATTTAAATGTTGATCCGGGTACAATGAGCCCCTTTCAACATGGCGAAGTCTTTGTTACCGAAGACGGTGCAGAAACGGATTTGGATTTAGGGCATTATGAGCGTTTCACAGGACGCCCAGCGCAAAAGAAAGATAATATCACGACAGGTCGTATCTATCTCAATGTCTTACAACGCGAACGTCGCGGCGATTATTTGGGTGCAACGGTTCAGGTTATTCCCCATATTACCGATGAAATTAAAAATTTCATTCGTGAAAAAGACGGCAGCGCCGATTTCGTTTTGGTTGAAACAGGCGGCACAGTTGGCGATATTGAAAGCCTCCCCTTTTTAGAAGCCATTCGTCAATTCGGCAATGAAATTGGCTCAGAACGGGCGCTGTTCTTGCATGTTACCTTATTACCCTATATCCCTGCTGCAGGGGAGCTAAAGACAAAGCCAACACAACATTCCGTCAAAGAGCTGATGTCTGTGGGTATTCGTCCCCGTATTTTACTATGCCGCGCAGATCGACAAATTGATCGCGATGAATTGCGCAAAATTGCGCTCTTTTGCAATATTGATGAAAATAAGGTCATTCCTGCCCTTGATGTTTCAACCATTTACGAAGTGCCTTTATCCTATCATAAAGAGGGGTTAGATGCCCAAGTCTTAAATTGCTTTGGTATTCAAAACGCCCCCGCGCCAGATCTCATGATCTGGGAAGATATTGTCAACCGTATTAAACATCCCACAAAAACAGTCAATATTGCCGTTGTTGGAAAATACACAAATTTAACGGACAGCTATAAATCCTTAAACGAAGCCCTTGTGCATGGTGGTATTGCCAATAATGCCAAGGTCAATTTGAAATTTGTGGACTCCACAGAATTTGAAAAAACATCCTATGATGAATTTGTCAAAAGTTTTGCAGGGGTTGACGGGATTTTAGTGCCAGGGGGATTTGGCATTAGGGGCGCAGAAGGCAAAATTGCCGCTGCACGTTATGCCCGTGAACATAAAATTCCTTATTTCGGGATTTGCTTTGGATTACAAATGGCCGTCTTGGAAACAGCGCGTCATTTGGCTGGATTAACAGGTGCAAGCTCCAGTGAATTTGGGGCATGTGAGCATCCCTTAATTGGATTAATGACGGAATGGTCCCATAATGGGAAGGTTGAAACGCGCTCTGATCAAACAGATAAAGGCGGCACAATGCGTTTAGGGGCATATCCTGCGACATTAAAAGAAGGATCAAAAGTCCGTCAAATTTATGGCACGCCTCACATTACAGAGCGCCATCGCCACCGTTTTGAGGTCAATATGGCCTATCGCGCGCAATTAGAATCACATGGATTAATTTTCTCAGGTCTTTCCCCTGACGGAACATTGCCTGAAATCTGCGAACGCAATGATCACCCATGGTTTATTGGCGTACAATATCACCCCGAATTAAAATCACGCCCCTTTGAACCGCACCCATTATTTGTTGATTTTATTCGTGCGTCCTTAGAATATGCGGAGCAATCGTAAAGAATTTCTATCGTGCCTTGATAACCTGATAGAAAACCGCCACGCCATCTTTTTCATCCGTAACAAAGCAGCCTGTTGGGTTACCTGCTAAGCTATTTCCAATAGTGCCTGCGTAGGAGAAGCTGTAATGATAGGGAACTTTGGTATCAAATTGATCATAAACAGGGATTTTTTGTCTTTCATCCCGAATAATACCCATAAGTGAATTCACCACAGAACAAATTTCGGGGCGAATATTTTGCAGAACCATCAAAAGCTCTGTACAGTCAGGTGATGCACAATCTGTTCCAATTTTTTCAATCGCATTATTACCAAAAAATTCGAATGTTGCAGGCGTATCATTGACAGATTCGGATAAAAGCTCAGCCGATGGAATACGCAAAATCATATTCCCGCCCTCTTTGTTAAAAATCTCACTTTTGGGGTCGCTATTGGCTTTGCCGTATTCTGGTGATAATGTTGGATGCGCAAAACTGATTTGATTAATATTATACCCCGTATTTTCAAATTTTTGGACGGCTAAGCGCATATCAATCCCATAATTGATCAACTGCTCGGCTAAGGCTTTTGATTGCTCTAGGGATATTTTCTTTTCCTCTCTCACATTGCCGGCATGTTTGTTTTGAATAAACAAAAAAGCCGCCAATCCAATCACAAGGATCAAAAACCCAACAACGATCAGAACATTTCCCGATTGTAATTGTAACCTAGATTGATATTTCATATGATGTTTCCAAAAATTATTGACTTTGTAAAACTTGATAATAAATATACAGATCATCTCCATCATCGTAAAGACACGCCGCAGGATTATTTGCAAGAGAGCTGCCTGAATCCTCTCCAATCGCCCCGCTATAGCCCATTATGCCATTAAAATAGGCGGTTAAATTCATATCATTATCAATAGGCGGATTCCCTGATGGATTGGTTACAGATAATTTATCATTAATCGCAACGCAAATATCTTTTTTAACCCCTGCTAAGACCATTAAAAGCTCGCTACAGCTTGCTGCGTTGCAATCTTTGCCGATGTGATGCACACGGTTATTGGCAACAAACTGCCATTTTTGTCCTGTATTGACTAAGATCTCGTCACTGGGATCAGCATAATGCACGCCTCCCCCATTGGGGTTAAAAATTTCATGCGTTGGATTGCTGTTGAATGTGCCGTAATTTCCTGCGTTTAAATTATAATCTGAAAATCGTATATTTACCAACGAAACGCCCCGTAATCGCAATTGCGCTGTGGCGGTTGTGATGCTGTTGCTGTAATCTATGATTTCATCCGCCAATAAACGCGTTTTTTCTGAGGTCAAATTATCCGCCCCTGAACGCTCCCCCTGTGTGACAGCTGCAGTTAAGGCGGCAAATAAAATCACAGCTACCAAAATGATGATTAATATATTGCCGTTTTGTGCCGATGAAATCTTCATGATAAAACTCGATAATCCTGTAATGTCATTTTTGGGATTGATTTGCATGCTGTTTATTTTTACAATGCCACAAATTCAAATCATAGCCAAATGGAATTATATTTATGAATGCGGCAGTATCCGATCAAAATATTATTATTGTTCCCAAAGATTCCGACCAAGTCAAATGCGAAGGGGGATTAGGCGCATTAGGACACCCCACAGTATGGTATAGCTTTGATGGGAAAGATCAAGTTGTATGCGGATATTGCAGCCGTGTTTTTAAAAAAGACACATAAGAAAATTAGATTTTTAAAATAACTTTAATAAAATCCGTTCATACTTTGATTGAAATACAGATTCATTTAATCAGAGCCGACGATTCGCACTATGCCCGCAGCATTAAATCCAGACAACGAAGCCAAGCGCTTGGATGCTTTAAAAAAGTTCAAAATCTTAGACACGGACGCAGAATCAGACTATGATCAGATTGTCAAATTAGCATCCTTCATTTGTGATACACCCATTGCTCTTATCAGCCTTGTTGACCAAGACCGCCAATGGTTTAAGGCAAAAATTGGTGTTGATGCATGTGAAACACATCGCGATCTGGCATTTTGTGCGCATGCGATTTTAGATCCCTCTCAAATCTTAATTGTTGAAAACGCAACAAAAGACCCAAGATTTTCTGATAATATTTTGGTAACAGGTGAATTGGGCATTCGCTTTTATGCAGGTCTCCCCCTTATTACCCATGATGATCATGCACTTGGGACATTATGCGTGATTGATACAAAACCTCGAACCATAACACCTCAACAAATCGAAGCCCTCCAAATTCTGGGCAGCAATATTATTTCAATCTTGGAATTAAGAAATAAAAATAAAGAATGCAATATTTTGATTAAAAAACTTGAGGAATCAAACAAAGATCTAGAAAGATTCAGCTGTGTCGCATCCCATGATTTAAAAGAACCCTTGCGCATGATTGCAAATTTTTCTGAATTACTCAGAAAACGTAATTTTGATAGCTTGGATGAACGCTCACAAAATTACATGCGTGTTATTTTTGATGCTACAGATCGAATGGATTGTTTAATCAATGATTTATTAGATTATTACCAAGTGGGATCAACAATATCTGCCACAGAAACCGTTAATGTCAAAGATATGATCAATAAGGTTTTGGATATATTGGAATCTGCTATCGAACAATCAAATGCGAAAATCTATCTTGCCCCTCATTTTCCTGTCCTGCAATGCAGCCCCGTTTTATTGCAACAAATTTTCCAAAACTTAATTGGCAATGCCCTAAAATATCAACCAGAAAATAATATTCCTGAAATCCACATCGACTATCACCTAAATGAAACGCATCATTGTTTTTCAATCAACGATAACGGCATCGGCATTGATACCAAATATGCCCAAGATATTTTCGAACCCTTTAAACGCCTACATAACAAAGAAGAATATCAAGGCACAGGCATTGGTCTAGCCATTTGCCGCAAAGCGATTGAGCGATTAGATGGACAAATCTGGATTGAATCCGCATTAGGACAAGGCTGCGCCTTTCATTTTAAGATTCCTAATCAAGGATAAACATCATCAAGAAAATTTAAGGTTTGGGCATTGCCTTTTTTACAGCGGCCTGTGCGCCATCTAAAACAGGCGCACCAGCACTACGCTCAATTTTTCCAACAACTTTATCCCCGAATGTTTGTTTTTCATCAGGGGATTTTGCACCGAAAACTTGTCGCGCGGCTTGGGTTGTGTTTTTATTGATCTGATTTAACCCATTCCCCACAACAGGGATGTTTTTTAAAACCTCTTGATTGCGATGCTCTTGCTCACTTAACGCACCCCTAATCAAGGTTTTTCCTGCTTTGTCTTCAACTGTTTTACGCAACCCTGTTGGTAAGCCTTTATCATGGGGATCAATGGCCTTACGGGCATTGATGGCGGCCTGATCATTGGCGGATTTCAACGGATTTTTAAGACTATCTGGTAAAATATTTAACCCATTTTCAACCACATTATGTGTTGCGGTAACCATCGATTTTGCTGCAAAAGATTCCGTGGACTTTGTTTTACCCTCCGCCGCAAGCGCTGGCGCATTCAAAAGAACAGATCCTGCCAAAAAACAAGGCATAACAATAGATGTTAATTTCATAAATTTAAAAGCTCCCAAATTTTATATTTCTTACGATTCTAACCTTATTTTAACCAAAATTCTGTAAAAACATAAATAAGATTATGCAACATCATACAGAAAACAAAACGCTATGACAATAAAAATCAATGATCCTTATTTTTCTTTGCAATGGTTTTTAAATGATACGCCCTTTTCAATCAAGGCACAAAATGTTTGGGATAAATATACAGGGCGCGGCGTAAAAGTTGGTGTTTTAGATGATGGATTTGATTATACACATCCTGACTTTACCAACAGCTATCGCACCGATTTGGATTATGATTTTGTTGACAAAGATTATGATGCAAAAGACCGCCTGAGCACGGATCGCCACGGCACTGCCGTCATGAGTATTATTGGCGCGGATGCAAATAATGGCATTGGGTTCGCAGGCGTCGCACATGGGGCAGATTTAATCGGCTATCGCATGGGTTTTGGCACAGGATCATTAACACAAATTGCCCAAGCCATGAATTTAGCGGCAAACAATGTTGATATTTTAAATTCCAGCTGGGGATTCACGACGGCTTTATCGGATAATTTCTTTAATCCTGCCTTTCGGGGAATTGAAAATGCGATGATTAATCTTGCTGAAAATGGGCGTGATGGATTAGGAACAATCCAAGTTTTTGCCGCAGGCAATGGTCGCGAAGAAGGCAGCAGCCCCAATTACCACAATCTTTCAAATTCCCCCTTTGCGATTGCTGTTGGTGGCATCGATTATGACGGGACATATTCTTATTTCAGTGAGGCAGGAGCAAATATCCTCATCAGTGCGCCTGCAACTTATGTCCCATCTGCGGATAAAACAGGATCGGGCGGATACAGCACGGCAGATTACATCTATTTTGGCGGCACATCCGCCGCCGCCCCTATCGTCAGTGGCGTGATCGCCCTGATGCTGGAGGCCAATCCCAATTTAGGATACCGCGATATACAGGCCATTTTGGCCTATAGCGCCACACATAATGATGCCAGCAGCAATGGATGGCAAACCAATGGCGCACGCAATTTCAATGGTGGCGGATTGCAATTCAACCATGATTACGGATATGGCGTCGTTAATGCACAGCGTGCTGTGGCTTTGGCAGAAACATGGCAAACCACACCGAAAACTTTTGCAAATCTGGATGTCTTATCCTATAGCGGCACAGCCAATGAAACATTACTGGATAATCGCACCATTCGCAAAACATTCACCGTCTTAGAAAATTTTGATATTGAACATGTTCAGCTTTCCCTTGATATTGAACATCGCAAAGCAGGAGATTTGCAAATCGCCCTAATCAGCAGCGATGGCACAAAATCGATTTTGGCGGATCGCATTGAAAATGGCAATTACACAGGTGATATTCTCTTTACCTTTTCCAGCGTGGCGCATTATGGCGAGAACACAGCCGGACAATGGACGATTGAAATTACGGATCCAACCCATAATGATCAAATAGGGTATTTTTACCAATGGGAAATCCAATTTTTGGGCACACGCAATCAATCAGATGATATGTATATTTACACAGATGATTTTGCAAACCTATCCCAAAGCGCCTTAAATGATCGCGCTTTATTGGATTTAGATGGCGGTGTTGATACCATCAATCTAGCCGCCGTTACGATTGCCAGCACCGTTGATTTAACCCGTGGCTATGTCTTAATAAACAGCGCCAGCGCGGAAATTGAAAATAGCACGCTCTTTATTGAAAACATCATTGGCGGCAGCAATGGCGATACGTTAATCGGTAATAACTTAAATAATAACATTAATGGTCGGGCAGGCAATGATTGGTTGTATGGCTGGGGCGGAAATGATGATTTATATGGGGGATCAGGTGATGACACAATTCGCGGCAATGCAGGCAATGATAATTTATATGGCGGCACGGGCAATGACCGCTTACGCGGGGATCAAGGCAATGACACCCTATATGGTGACATTGGGAATGATGTCCTTCAGGGCGATTTGGGGAATGATCGCCTGAATGGTGGCACAGGATCAGATCGCCTGACAGGGGGATTAGGCAGCGATATTTTTGCGTTTGGGCGTGATGGATATTTAGAACGTACATTTGACCGTATCATGGATTTCAAAACCAGCGAAGGCGATAAAATTGATATTTCCGATATTTTAGATGGGGCATTTAATGCCTTAGATCACGCAATTGCTGATTTCGTTCGCGTCACACAAACAACGGCTCATAGCCTGTTACAGGTTGATGCCGATGGCGCATCCGGCACGCAATATGGATTCCAAACCGTGGCACGATTTGAAAACACATTGGGGCTGGATCAGGATTTATTGAGATTTATTGAGACTGCTAAAAATACATAATTTTTGCGTTTTCGCCTCTTCCTCCCAAATATAATCAAAAACCACATAACACATCCAGCTTAAATCTTTTGACATCGCTCAATCCTACGGGATATGGGGCGATGCACTGTGCCATTTTACCCACAGAAAAAACATATTTTATCCACCCTATCCCATAAGAATGAATTGACGACCCATAGGATTCCATGTTATCCCATATATATCCATGAAATTCCGAAAATATCCGCCAAAATTCGGTGATTCGTTTTTTCTTAGGATTTCTGTTGGGGGCTGTTTCTTTTAAAAAAGGGTTGATATCGCGTAATGGCATTATTTCTTTCGACCTATCTGAACAAAGTCGATAAGAAGGGACGGGTTTCCGTGCCTGCCTCGTTTCGCGCTGCCGTCGCAGGATTAGATTTTCAGGGCGTTGTCTTATTCCGATCCCAAAACCACCCTTGCCTTGAGGGGTTCAGCATGGATGCGATGGATGAAATTGCCAGCCGCATGGATCAATTCGATTTATTTTCTCAAGAACAAGATGACTTTGCCTTAGCTATACTCTCTGAATCACAGCCTCTCCCCTTTGATGGAGATGGGCGCATTATTTTACCCGATGCGATGATTGAGTTTGCAGCATTAGAAGACGGCGCCGCCTTTGTTGGATTGGGGAAAAAGTTCCAGATTTGGAATCCTGAGAAATTAGAGGCGCGCCGCGCCCAAGCTCGTGATAATGCCAAAGGCATGACCCTAGCCAAAGCGGAAGGGAAATCATAAGCCATGCAACCGCATATCCCTGTTTTATTACAACCCGTCTTACAAACATTAAACCCCCAAGAAAATGGCGTTTATGTGGATGGCACATTTGGCGCAGGGGGCTATAGCCGCGCAATTCTGGATGCCACCCCCTGTCATTTACATGGATTAGATCGTGACCCTGATGTCATGCCCCATGTCAACGATATGCGTGAACAATATGGCGCGCGTTTTGATTTTCATCAAATTTGCTTTGGGGATATGATCCATCACTTCTCCCCCCACAGCTTAGACGGCATTGTATTGGATATTGGCGTTTCATCCATGCAAATTGACCAAGCAGATCGTGGCTTTTCCTTTCGTTTTGATGGTGATTTAGATATGCGGATGAGCCGTTCAGGAAAATCTGCCGCGGATTTGGTCAATACGCTGTCTGAAACAGATTTGGCGGATTTATTTTATAATTATGGCGAAGAGCGCAAATCGCGCTATGTCGCCCGTAAAATTGTTGAACAACGTCGCACAAACCCCATTACGCGCACAGCGGTTTTAGCGGATTTGGTGAGATCCGTTGTCTATGCCTCCCCCAAAGACAAAATCGACCCTGCAACACGGGTTTTCCAAGCCTTACGCATCGCCGTCAATGATGAATTGGGGGAGCTGGAGCGCGCCTTAGAATCTTCACTGACGCTTTTGAAACCAACTGGACGATTGGTTGTTGTGACCTTTCATTCCTTAGAAGACCGTATCGTGAAACAGTTTTTGAATAAACACAGCCGCGAAACGTCTCAATCCCGTCACTTGCCCTATTCCAATGATACAAATCCGCTTTGTTTTGAATTAATCACACGCAAGGCCATTCGTGCAGATGATGCTGAAATTGCAGCAAATCCCCGTGCACGCTCCGCAAAATTACGCGCCGCACAGCGCACAAACGCCAATTTAATCACAGAGGTAGCTTAAAGATATGATGCGCTATTCTTCGTCAATTATCATGGTTTTTTTGGCTCTGGTTGCGGGGCTTTTATTATTCTATTCCGCGCAGGCTGTGTACAGCCTTGATCGCCACGTTCAATCTATACAAATTTCTTTACAAGAAGAGAAAGAATCCATTCGTTTATTAAAAATCGAATGGGACTACCTCAATCGTCCTGAGCGTTTAGAGCAATTGGCAGCCCATTATTTCCCTGATTATACGCATGGTCAAGATTATGTGATGGCATCCGTTGAGGATTTACCCGACCATTTAGACCCCGAAGATCTGCCCGTTGACAATAATTTATTAGCAAAAGATACAAATTCACAAAATATCCCTGCTGTAAAACAAGACATCCAAGCCACTGCACCACAAACCACCCCATCAGAACAAGGGGTTATTTTAGCAACGATGAAAGTGGGAGGGCATGAATAAGAATGCGCCTTTATTCCTTTCATCACCCTTCTGTCAATATGCGCGGTCAACGTAGTGTTGCGCTGAATTGTGCGCAGGGGCGGGCTATTTTTCTGTGCTGTGTTTTTGCGGTTGCTTTTTTTGTGGTATCAGTACGCGTTATTGATTTGGGCGTTTTGCAATCTTTCTATGCCCCCGATTCAGGACACAGCAACAGCGTCTCAAGAATCGAAAAAACCAGTAAAAATGCAAAAGCACGCGCCGATATTACAGATCGCAATGGCGTGATTTTAGCAACCACAATCAAAGTGCCCTCTCTATTCGTTGACCCCCTTTTGGTGGATGATCCCAAAGATGTGGCAACAAAATTACAAAAAATCTTTCCCGATAAATCTTATGATTTTATCTTTAAAAAAATCACTGCAAAAAATCGTTATGGATTAATTGGGCGTGATATTACACCACAACAACAATATGCTATTTTAAAGATTGGCTGCCCCGGTTTGGGGTTCAGTTACGAAGCGCGCCGTATATACCCACAAGGGGCATTAATGTCGCACATGGTCGGCTATACGGATGTTGATAACAAAGGATTATCTGGCGCAGAGCGTGCCTTTGATGCCGATTTAAACACACGCACACAACCCCTCACCTTGTCTTTAGACATGCGTTTGCAATATGCGTTAAAACGTGAACTAACCGCAGCCATGCAACGCCATATGGGTGTTGGCGCAGCAGGCGCAATTGTGGATGTGAAAACGGGCGAATTATTGGCAGGCGTATCCTTGCCTGATTTTGATCCTCAAAAACCAGGGAATGCAAAAACGATTGAGGGATTTAATCGCTTAACCCTTGGGATTTATGAGCTGGGGTCTATTTTCAAAGTCTTCTCTACGGCGGCATTTATTGAAAACAACCCTGCCCCCTTGGAACAGGCCTTTGATGCGCGCGAGCCTCTGCACCGTGCGGGCTTTACAATTCGTGATTATCACCCCGAAAAACGCGTCATGAGCTTACCTGATGTTTTCATGCACTCATCCAATATCGGCACGGCATTAATGGGGGAGGCTTTGGGCGATCAGAACCTGCGTGCTGCCTATAAAAAATTAGGGCTTTTTGACAAAAGCCCCATCGAATTAAAAGAAAAAGGCAGCCCCATGTATCCTACACCATGGCGCCCGATTAACACATTGACTGCATCCTATGGTCACGGAATTGCGATCAGTCCGCTGCAGGCTGTATCGGCATTATCAACAATTGCCAATGATGGAGTCTATCGCCCCATTACAATGATCAAAAAAGACCCTGCAAAAACAGACAACACAGCCTATGAACGTGTATTCTCTGAAAAAACAGTGCATATTATGCGCGATATGTTGCGTTTGGTTGTCACCCATGGAACAGGAAAAAATGCAAATCTAGCAGGTTTTTCAGTCGGTGGTAAAACAGGGACAGCCGAAAAACCGGGGCCAAATGGTGGCTATCAAAAGGATAAATTAATCTCTTCTTTTGCAGGTGTTTTTCCAACCTATGATCCGCGCTATGCCGTTTTTGTAATGGTTGACGAACCAAAAGGCATCCCAGAAACCTATGGATACGCCACAGCAGGTTGGGTAGCAGCGCCGATTATGCGCAATGTCGTCAGCTCCTTAGCGTCCTTTTTACCTGAACAAGAAATTGCATCAATCCGCAAAGCGCATAATGAAATGGAATCTTTGAAAGCCAAACTGGCCAATGAGATTACAAAAGGTGAAATCACAAAGGGAAGCCCTGTTGTTGAGAATACAACAAACCAAGCCATTGAAAATGTTGAAAATCCCCTTCTTCGTTATGTGCATATCCAAGAATAACTCAGGAAATAATTTATGAAACTAAATGCGTTGATTGAACCTTTTACCTTTTATTGCAATGACACGCTCTCCCAAGAAAGCGTGGTCACAGGCTTGACTATGGATAGCCGCGCGATAGAGGAAGGATATGTCTTTATCGCCGTCAGCGGCGCAAAGGTCGATGGTCATGATTATATTGACAGCGCCATAAAACGCGGCGCAGTTGCCGTGATAGGTGAGCGTAGCGATATAAAAGACATTAATGCTCCCTATTTTTATCACCCTGATTTAAAAACATATATCGCCAAAATTGCCGCGCATTTTTATGCGCCGATGCCTGAAATCGTGGTGGCGGTCACGGGGACGAATGGCAAAACCTCCACCGCCTGTTTCACACAGCAATTATGGGAGTCTTTGAGCTATAAAGCCGCCAGCATTGGCACATTGGGTGTGCGCGGTCAAGGCGTTGAACAAGATGGGTCATTAACAACCCCTGATCCTGTATCCTTACATCATTTATTAAATGATTTACAAACAAAACATAAGGTCACCCATGTTGCCTTAGAAGCCTCCAGCCACGGATTAGTTCAACATCGTCTGGATGGGCTTACACTCAATGCCGCTGCATTTACAAATTTAACACGCGATCATCTGGATTATCACAAAGACGAAGAATCCTATTTCCAAGCTAAGGCGCTGCTTTTTTCAGAGCGCTTACCTGAGAAAAGCGTTGCTGTTTTAAATGCAGATAGTGACCGTTTTCATGCTCTAGAATCAATTTGTACCGCACGCGGACAGCGCATCATTGATTATGGGGAACAAGCGGCATTTTTGAAAATTCAATCCTATGATCTGAAACCACAGGGCGTGCATTTAACCTTGCGTGCTTTTGACAAAGACCACTTGATCAGCCTGCCTTTGGTTGGAAAATTCCAGATTTACAATGCGTTGGCTGCACTGGGATTATGTCTGGCACAAAGCCCCGATGACCAGAATCGGTTTGAACGTTTATTGCATGGCTTAGAAAATTTAAAAGGCGCACCGGGTAGATTACAAGCCATCGCAGGTCACCCAAAGGGCGCTGCCGTTTATGTGGATTACGCCCATACACCCGATGCGTTGGATAATATTTTACACGCGCTGCGTCACCACACAGCCGGAAAATTGGTGGCTTTGGTTGGATGCGGTGGGGATCGCGACGCTGGAAAACGCCCGATTATGGGACGAATTGCCGCCGATTTAGCCGATATTGCGATTATCACAGATGATAATCCACGCACCGAAAATGCCGATTCCATTCGCGCACAAATGCTTGCCGATATGCCTGTCCATGCAAAAGAAAATGTTGATTTCTTTAATATCGCAGGGCGTCGCAATGCGATTGAACAGGCCGTGTCATTGCTGCAATCAGGCGATGTCTTAGTTGTCGCAGGCAAAGGCCATGAACAAGGCCAGATTATCGGCAGTATCGTTGAGCCTTTCAGCGATGTCGAAGAGGTCGAAAAAGCCATCATAAAATTCCGTCAGAAATTAGGATTATAAAACAATGTCACAATCAACCTCACAATCAAATATTATCTGGAATGCAAAAGATGCTGCCCAAGCCACACAAGGCACATTGACAGGATCACAAGATTGGTCTGTTACCGGCATATCGATTGATACGCGCACCTTACAAAAGGGGGATTTATTTGTTGCCCTTGGGGGGCCCTATCATGATGGTCATGATTACGTTATTGCTGCACTGCAACAAGGCGCAGGTGCTGTTATGATCAGCCACGATGTGACCGGACTCCCCAGCGATGCGCCCGTTTTATTTGTGCGCGACACCAGACGCGCTTTGGAAGATTTGGCAAAAACCGCACGTTATCGCATGTCTGGCACAGTGATTGGGATTACAGGATCTGTTGGCAAAACAGGGGTAAAAAATATGTTAGCCGCCGTTTTTGGTGATCAAGGACAAACCCACGCTGCAAAAGCCAGCCACAATAATCATTGGGGCGTCCCCTTAACCTTAGCCGGCACACATGAGGGCACAGATTACGGCATTTATGAAATGGGCATGAATCATGCAGGCGAAATTGCCCTGCTAACCAAAATGGTACGCCCAAACATTGCCTTAATCACCACCATTGCCCCTGCGCATATTGAAAATTTAGGATCAATGGAAGGAATCGCAGATGCAAAAGCTGAGATTTTTCAAGGCTTACAAGCTGGTGGCACTGCTGTTTTAAATCGCGATAATGCGTGGTATGACCGTTTATTCTTAGCCGCAACATTAAATTATCATGCCACCTTTAGCTTTGGTGAACATGAATCCGCCGATATTCGCATGACCAATATTATTGAGGCAAGCAATGGATCACGCATTACCTTCACACTCAACGGCGTCGAATATCAATTTACTTTGCCCATGGTTGGCAAACATCATGCCCTCAATGCCTTGGGTGTTTTGGCATGCGTGCATTTAGCAGGGGCGGATATTAACAAAGCCATCAACACATTATCCCAACATCAAGCAGGCGACGGACGCGGACGTTTTGAAAAAATCGCCCTACCCCAAGCACCACAAAACCCGATCACATTAATTGACGAAAGCTATAACGCATCTCCTGATTCCATGCGTGCTGCATTTCGTGTCTTGGCACTTATTGACCCCGGAAAAGGCGGTCGTCGTATCGCGATTTTAGGGGATATGTTGGAATTAGGCGTTCAATCCGCCCGTTATCATGGTGATTTGGCGTTGCCTATCAAGGCCGCAGGGATTGATCTGGTCTATACATGCGGTGCGATGATGAAAAATTTACATGATACATTGCCACAATCAAAGCGCGGCGCCCATGCCGACACCAGCGCACAATTGGCAGAAATTGTTTTAGATGCCATTGTCCCCGGTGATGTCATTATGATCAAAGGATCAAACAGCACAAAAATGGGTGTTATTGTTGAAGCTTTGCGTCAAATCCCAAGGCTGGTTGCCTCATCCGCACAAGATACAAGCGCCCCCAAAACAGCCTCTAACACAGAAAACACAAACGCATCAGATCAACAAAATAACAAAGGAAATCTGCATGTTGTATAAATTAGCCGCCTATGCGGATCAGATTTCTTTTTTGAATTTGTTTCAATATATTACATTCCGCAGTGGCGGTGCGTTTGTGACGTCTTTATTTCTATCCCTTGCTATTGCACCACATTTGATTGCATGGCTTAAGGCAACACAGGCAGCAGGACAGCCCATTCGCGATATTGGCCCTGATCACCAATCAAAAGCAGGCACGCCAACAATGGGCGGATTAATGATCTTGATCGCTGTTTTGGTTTCAACCTTACTGTGGGCGGATTTATCAAATGGTTTTGTGTGGTGCACCCTTGCGGTCACCTTAGGATATGGATTTTTGGGTTTTATTGATGATTATTTAAAGCTAACCAAACGCAACCATCATGGACTATCAGGAAAAAAGAAAATCTTAGGACAAGTGATCATTGGCACATTAGCCGTTATCATCACCAGCTTTTTGACCCCTGAAACTTTATCGCACCATTTGGCTGTTCCGTTTTTAAAAGATACAATCATCAATTTATCATGGTTTTTTATCCCATGGGCGTTGGTTGTGATTATCGGTGCATCCAATGCGGTGAATTTAACAGATGGATTAGATGGCTTGGCAATCGTTCCCATTGCGATTGCCGCCGCCAGCTTTGCGATTATCGTTTATTTGGTAGGTCATATTAAATATGCCGCCTATCTGCACTTACCTTATGTTCCCAACACAGGTGAATTGGCGATTATGTGTGCCGCTGTTGTGGGGGGATCAATGGGGTTTTTATGGTACAACGCCCCCCCTGCCCAAGTTTTCATGGGGGATACAGGATCATTATCATTAGGTGGTTTTTTGGGTATTTTAGCCGTCATTTCAAAACATGAATTGATCTTAGCCATCATTGGCGGCCTATTTGTGGTTGAGGCGCTTTCTGTTATCATCCAAGTTTTTTATTATAAACGCACAAAGAAACGCATTTTTTTAATGGCGCCGCTGCATCATCATTTTGAGAAAAAAGGATGGTCAGAATCCACCATCGTGATCCGTTTCTGGATTATTGCCTTTTTCTTGGCCTTGGTGGGATTAGCAAGTCTAAAGATACGATAATCTTTTATTCTTTTTCAAAACCATAATGTTTGGATTTCTTCTCCAGCTCAGAAGTGGGAGCAGGTTTATCATATGGCTGATTAAGATAATTTGAGAAATCAACAGGCGCTAAAATCTCAATATTGCGAATATCGCTTTGCTCTGCCGCAAAGCTTTTATCAAAATTCCATGCAACACTGAGATCACTATCGGCACAAAATTGATTATAGGCTATTGCTATGGTTTTCAAAAATTCCAATCCTGCTATATCAAAACAATAAAATAGCTTCCACAAACTCGCCAAAGGCGCCAATGCCGTCACACCATGTTTATAAGCATCCGTTCCGGCAGGGGCACTGACAGCAAAGGGGTAGATACGTTGTGGGGTTATACCCGTATGCACAAAAAAACTTTCACCCATTTTGCTAACATATTCAATCGGGACTTCGAATTGATCGGCGACATATTTACGCGCCATCTCATAACTGGAAATATGGGGCGGTAAGTTAAACTTAGGACAGCTGATCATTGTCCCATCCCCTTTATAGCGTTGGGGGATAGGATGAAAATCCTTCACGATACCCGCCATTACTTCACCTGAAAGTTTTTTGACCAAAGGCAAAACAACCGCAACATTATCCGCATGTTGGTTGGAAACCACAAATTCGTGATTATGCGAGCTAACCCCTCTTAAAACCCCTTCGACCAAACCTTCTTGCACAAAAGCGGACTGGATATGGCGAAATTGTCCTTGTGTCGATTTTTGAAAATGATAATCGGTTTTGTGATTTTTCTCGGATTGATCATTTTGATATTGATCCATCAAAGACTCTAAATCCTCAATCGGCATCGCATCATCAGGTTGCGTCTGCAGCTCCATCGGCATGGAATCCCAACTTTCATATTTAATGCCTAAATGACGGAATAAATATAAAATCTGTAATTCCAATCGACTGTTTGGAATATAGCCCACAGAAATAGCATTTAAAATTGTCTGTGCATCAAATTCCCGTAAGCCATAGATTGCATTTTCTGTTTCGGATAAGGCATCAATGCGAATATATTGCGTTTGAATATATTCATCAATATGTTTGGGATCAGGATAATACCCCGCACCATTTTCTATGACGCACCCCGTCGCGACTTTTAATCCTATTTTGTCTTTTATAAAAGCCGCAACATCATTGTGATTGATGATATTAACTGTTTGCACATCACGCAAATCAAAGGACACGGGCTCAATCATATATCCTGACCAACGGCGTATATCTAAATTTTTTCCTTTACGCGGAACCGCATTGGTCACAGGACGTTGCACTTCATCGCGTAAAAACACTTTTAATCGCCCCGTTTGCGACAGACGATACGGAATATAATCCACAGGAAAGGCATGACGACTAATCACATCAAAAATACGACCATCTGTTTTATGCTTCGCGCTAGAGATTTTTAGATAACGCTCTTTCCCCTCCTCCATCGGAAAAGGGCGGCGCTCTTGAATACGCAACGTGCTGCCTTCATCAACCTTTTGCGCAACAAGAATATAGCTCGTCGGTGCAAGCTCTAATGGATAGCCATCATCGGAATAGAGTTTTAAATTTCCTGTAAATTTACGCTTAATGACCGCATCATCCCAATGCGCTGCGGAATACATAACACGCGCCCCAATATTTCGAAGCTCACGACGATAATCATGTCGGGCATAAAATGTATATTCTTTATATAATTCTTCTTCCCAAACGGCGCGTTTATCTTTGCGCAAAATAAATTCATACGCCCATTTATAGGGTAGTCGATATAAAGATGTTTTTGGCAGGCGTGAGGGCATTTTTTCCAAATAAAAACCATGACATCCTGCATCCTGCCACGGGCGCGCATTTTCAGAAAACCATTCTAATAATTGCGCATCAGACATTGTCAAGAAATCATCACCGCCCTGCTGATCCTGTAGCTCAAGCAAGACAAATATATCAGGTGGCGGCATAGAATAATCTTGGATATACATTAATCCGCCAACTTTTAACAAATCAAATTGCGCTTTTAATGTTTCTGATATTTTTTTGGTGTCAAATTTATGCTCTGAATAAATTTGGTATAAAATATAACTATTGACAATCGCATCCAATGATTGCGGTTGGAAATTATTTTTCAAAAATTCTTGATCCGTGAAACTACCCACTTTGAAAGAAAGATTGTGAAGGTTGATTGCTTGGTTCGCCCGTTCAATTGCGTGTGGATTTTGATCAATCCCAATAATATTCAAATCAGGATTAATCAGTGCCAAGGCAGCACTCATATACCCTTCGCGGCATCCTGTTTTTAAGAGGGTTGCGTGTTCCGGCAAAAGCAAATGCGAAGACGCATGCCAAGCCTGACGCACATGAAAAGATGGGATGTTTTTTAAAATCGCATTACGATTTTCAACAGATTCAAAGCCTGTTTTTGTATCCTTTAATTGAGGCCTTAAACTTATCGATACAGGCGACCCACCCCCAACAGGCTGTTGTTCCCGTTGGAAAGAGTGAGAAGCCGATGCTGCTTGCTTTTTGACTTCAATCATAAGTTGAGTTTTTGCCGTTATTTAATTCGTTGTGATCTTATCGAATAATTTTATATGATGCAATTTATATTGATTTCAACAAAGGGCTTATTCTAAAATCAGGGTATGATCCAAGCACCAAAAATGCCTATACAATTATCGCAATATATTGAAAAAACAATAGATTTCATCTTCCCTCCGCGCTGTCCTTTATCAGGGCAGCCTGTGGATAAACAAGGGCAAATCCATGCCTCCATATGGACAAAGATGCATTTTATCACCGATCCTTGCTGTTGGAATTGTGGATATCCCTTTGATTTTTCGATTCAGACGGCTGAAAATTTCTTAAGTGATTCGACAACGCCTGATGTTCCGCCACTGTCAATTTGCAATGATTGCTTGGAAAATAGCTATGATTTTGATATGGCACGCAGTGCCTTTCGCTATAAAAATGCAGGGCGTGATTTAATCTTACTTTTTAAACATGCGGATAAAACCTCTTTATCTGACTATTTGGCGCAATGGATGCTACAATGCGGGCCCATCTTATTTGAAAGCAATATTGATCTTATTATTCCCGTTCCGCTGCATCGTTGGCGATTTTTAAAACGGCGTTATAATCAAGCCGGATTATTGGCCGATGCGTTGGGACAAAAAACCAACCTTCCCGTTGATCATCAATCCCTTATTCGTCACAAACGCACCACTGTTCAAGGCAGCATCAACGCCCAAAACAAACATTTAAAAGGAAAAGAACGCCGCAAAGCCAATGTCAAAAACGCTTTTTCCATTCCATATCCAGCCACGATTCAGGGGAAAAATATTTTATTGATTGATGATGTGTTTACAACAGGATCAACCTTATCGGAATGCGCCCGTATCTTAAAAAAAGCAGGCTCAGGCTCTGTGCATGTTTTAACAGCCGCTAGGGTCATTAAGGGCGATTAAAAAATAACTTTGCCTTTTAACAAGAAAAACATTGACATAAGGGTGTTTTTTCATTATTTTCACAAAAAATACGATAAAAACAGGAAAGGATGCGCTTTATGGCAAATATAATACCAGCAAGTCAAATACCGACACACGACCCATATGGTAAAAAACTTGTGAAATGTGATGGAAACATAAAAAATGCAAAAAACGTTACAACTCCATTTTCAAACGTCGTTGCACAAGGGGGCGATACTTTTTTAACACAAGATACAACAAAAAAAAGACTAATACTTCCAACAAATACACCAACATAAAAATAGAAAATAGAGAGAAATTTATGGCATACAATCCGCACATTAGGTTCCATGAACAAAAAAAAATTATCATTTCCGAAGAAACCTCAAATAAGTTATTTCCAACTACAAACATTACCCATATCATGGGTAAACAAAGCAATTGGAATAACCATTCGATTGACCCTGCCCACACAGATGATTTTAATGCGTTGGCACTGCGCAATACCCAAACTGAGGATTTAGGCCATAAAGCAATCCCCGCAAGTCCCGTTACAATAGGATTTTTAACATTAGAACAAAAAGCCAAATTACGCGCTCAAAATATTTACGGCCTATAGAATCATTCAAAACAATTCAAAAACCGCATCATTTATTAATAATGATGCGGTTTTTTTTCGTGATAGATATGAATTGATTATCCCTAACGAACGCGCTATCATTACCCTGTTTTTATTGCGATATTTAACAAAGGTTGATGTTATGCGTTTTTTTTGTTTGGTGATTTTATTAAGCCTATGTGTTGGTTGCACCCATACACCGATTGGCACATCAAAACGGACATTGCCTTTTTTAAATTGGCCGTCCTTTTATTGGCCAGCGCGCCATTGGAAGGTTACTGGCCAAGACCAAGATTTCAAACCCTATAAGGATGATCCAATCTTAACCCATTTATACCGTCAAAAATTGGATGCAAATTGGAAACCACAGCAATGGATCAGTGCCGTGGGGGGTGCTGAAAAAACCATGGATTTATTATATCGCGCCGATATTATCCGCGCCCAAAATGAATCTGAAGGCATCCCTGTGATGGTTGTGGGACCGGCATTTTACCGCCTAAGCCCTGAAAATCAACGTAAGATGGTGCAGGTGGTTGATCATATTTATGGCATTACCCAAACACACCCTGCAGGTTTATTTTATTTGCGTGACTGGCATACCAAATATGCGGTCGGATTATATGATCATAATGGCCTGCAGATGCAGTAAGATGATATATGGCGACATTAGACAGCCTGATCCGTTTACGACAATATCGCATTGATGAAAAACGTCGCGTTATCGCAGGGCTGTTAAAAGAAGCCTCAACATACGAAATTCGTAAAGAAGCCCTGATTATCGAATGTGAAAAAGAACGCGCTGCCGTGTCGGAGATTAAGGAGCTTAACGCCATGACCTATTTCATGCAGTATGAACGCGGCGTCACCTTTAAAATGAGCCAGCTGGACAGCGCCCTTGCAAAAATCAATAAACGGATTGAAGTTGCCCAAGATGATTTGCGCGATATGTATGCGGAATTAAAGAAAATTGAAATCACTAAGAAAAACCGTCAATCCATCGCAGATGCCAAACAAAAAGCCAAAGATGATCAGGCCATGGATGAGATTGCGCTGCAAATTTTCCGCCGTCATCAAAGCATCAATGAAACGGAGACGGAGACGGACACAGAAACAGAAGACAGCACGTCATGAGCAAAGGATCAGATTTTTTTTCCCTCTTATCATCTTTGCGCTTTGATTCCACGCAAGGGCAAAATCGCGGCAGTCTGAATTTAATTCGTGGCACGACAACTGACCCACTTTCGATCATCGCCACGCCCAAAACATGGCAAGGCGGTTATATTGAAAAAACCACAGATCAACGCCTGATTATCCACAGCCCCAACAGCCCAAAGCCGATTGAGGTCAAAACCACAAACCCCTTACCTGATCTTGAAAATGGTCAAGCCATTGAATGGCAATATCAAGTGAATGACGAAAACCAAGTGGAAGCAACCATTAGAATTCGCGTGACGCCTCCACGCGTTGAAATACAAACTCCCCCAGCAGATCAAAAAAATATCCCCACAATCAATACACAAAAGACAGATTTAGCCTATCAACGCCCCTATTCCGAAAAGATTTCGCCTCAAAACATTGAAACCTTTACCTCAGATCAAACAGCGATTGAGGTCAAAGAGCTTAAAATTCAGCTGCAACCTATTCTACCCTCTATTGCCCGTGCGGCCATTCGTGCGGCGGAACAATTATCCCAAAACACACCCCAGACATTAGAACCGAATGTTATAAACAGCCCTTATAAACTCCCCTTAAATCCAGCAACATCACAGCCAATTTTATTTGACCTGATTGATCTGCCCTCTTTGGAAAATGGATTTAAAATCCCCTATGTTAATGATCCCGCGATCTCAATCATTTCACCGCCCCGTGTCACAATTGCAAACCCGTTTCAAGGGAGCTTATTGCAAAATATATTGGGGCAGATTCCTACCACCAAAACACCTGTTTCTATCCCTCAATTTAGTCCTTTTGCGGCACATCAAAATAGACTTATTTTAAAAATTGATTTCAAAGCAACATTATCGCCATTGCCCGAATCCGTATTTCCTGAAACCATACAAACGGGGACAACAGCAAAAACATCATCCATCATATACTTACAAAATCCCCCTTTATTTTCATCAACTTCTTTGCTGCTCAATGGCGCCCCTGATTTAATACAGGCGCGCTTTCACCCTATACAAAACACACAAAACTTCTTAGAAATCCCAGAATTTTATTCTGCCGCCCATCCTGCATCAGGTCAATTTCCGATCAGTAATTTTTATCATACTGATTTATCCAACATCCCCAATATCCCTTTAAAAAACTCAATTTCCATACAAATCCCTCTATATTTATTACAAACAATGCCGATTGATACAGGGGCTACAGAATTTGGCATTCCTATATTACAACCTCAAACCTTCCCTTTACAGCTTGCACAAAATTCCCCGAATTATCAGTGGCCTGAATTCAAAGCCTTATTCCAAAATATCATAAACCAAACTCATTTCAACAGCCCCATCATCAATGGGCATGATCCTGAAAATGATAAAATTCATTTAACGGCGACCATGATGCTGTTTTTATCACGCGTTAAGAAAAATGATCCTGCCGCATGGTTGAAACTGCAATCTTTGGATGACGCACAATCATCGCGAGCCAATTTAATGGATACATTGGAGCAAATCAAAACAACATTACCCAAAGACGGTTTTGTGACCGAAGATCATGATAATCGCCCATGGCGCAGCCATATGATCCCCGTTCACACAGAACATGGCTTTGAAAAAATGATGCTACATGTGCGTGATGAACCGCATACCCATCAAGGCAATGACGATAAAACAGAACAAGGATCATCAAAGCCCATGCGTTTTATTTTTGATTTAGGGCTATCGCGCATGGGATCAGTCCAAATTGATGGATTCCTAAAGGATCAAAGGCTGGATATTGTGCTGCGCACCATTACGGAATTTCACCAAGATAATCGACAAATGCTGCGTTATTTATATCAACAGGCTTTGCGCGAATGTGGGCTTTCGGGGCAACTAGAATTCCAAAACGACCCCCATAAATGGTTTAATGTTGGACAAAAGATCAAAAATCATATAGTAACCCGATAATGATATTTTTATCCCGTATATTTTTTATAAATTCAGAGAAACAAAAATGACCCCCGCCGCCCGTATTGACCTGTTAATTGACCTTTTGGAATTATTACAAAAGCTCCCCAATCTGCCGATGGATAAGATTGTTGGTGATTTTTTAAATCAACGGCGCTTTGTGGGGTCAAAAGACCGCCGCGATATTGTTGAGCGCCTGTATAACATCACCCGCAGCCATGCACGGCTTGGCTGGTGGCTACAGCATATTTCTATCCCCGATACACCACGCCATCGTGTGTTGCTATGGTTATGTCTTGGTGAAGGGCGCGGCGATCATTTAGATGGCTTATTTTTAAATGATGACGAAGACACAAAAACAGATAACCGCGCCCGTTATGCCGCAACACCCCTCACGCATAATGAAAAGAAATTTATATCCGACCTGCACGGCAAAACATTAATTCATGACAATATGCCTGAATGGGTGCAGTGTGAATGCCCTGAGGCCGATTATCCGCGCCTGAAATCTGTCTTTGGTGATGATTTTGCCGTGGCGATGCAGGCTATGTTAGAAAATGCACCACTGGATATGCGCACCAATTTGCTGAAAAGCACACGCGAAAAAGCTCTAGCCGCCTTGCGGAAATTAGACCGCGACGTATCGGAAACCCCCTATTCCCCTTGGGGTATTCGCGCCAGCCGCAAAATATTTTTATCCCAAGCCAATTTATTAGCCAAAGGCTGGGTGGACATCCAAGATGAAGGATCACAGCTAATTGCCCTGTTGGCAAATGTCAAACCCAGCATGCAAGTGCTGGATTATTGCGCAGGGGCAGGCGGAAAAACGCTGGCACTGGCGGCAATGATGCAAAATAAAGGCCGCATCGTTGCCATGGATTTAGAAAGCGCTCGATTGGAAAAATCCCGCAATCGTTTAAAACGTGCAGGCGTTCATAATTATGAGCTCCGCCCCCTATCCGATGAGAAAAATCGCAAATGGCTGCGCCGTCAAAAGGCTGCTTTTGATGTGGTTCTGTTGGATGTTCCCTGTTCCGGCAGCGGCACATGGCGTCGTAACCCTGATATGCGCTGGCGCAATGCTGCCCCTGATTTAGAGATTTTAACAACAACCCAAGCCGATATTTTGGAACGCGTTGCTGATAAAGTCAAAGTCGGCGGTCATCTGGTTTATGGCACATGTTCTTTGTTCCAAGAGGAAAACGAACATCAGATCAAAAAATTCTTACAAAATCACCCTGATTATGAAATTGTTCCTATCCCCACATTATGGGCGCAATTAAAACAAGACCAATCCGTCACAGGTGATTGCCCTGTTTCCAGTGATTTCTTACGCCTGTTTCCCCACACACACCAAACAGATGGATTTTTCACAGCCGTTCTAAAGCGGACAGCCTCCCCCACCCCATCATAAAGGCGCCATTTACCAAAAAACAAAAAATTGAAACAAAATTTCTTTTTTTAAAAAAGGTCTTTTCTTTATATAAAATGCATCGTAAAGTTTACATGTGCATGTTTTTAAAAGGCTTTTGAAGAAATGAATAGCTCTATTAATGAAGATACCCAGAAAGATTTTTGTATAGGGCAATTCCACGGAAATGCTAAAAAAGTCAGTCTTATTCTAAAAGCCATTGCCAATGAAAAAAGACTATCCATCATGTGCGCGCTGTTAGAACAAGAACGATCGGTCGGGGATTTAGAAACACAGATTAATATCAGCCAATCCGCCCTATCTCAACATCTTGCAAAGCTACGCACGGCAAACATCGTCACCACACGACGCGATGCACAGACAATTTATTACAGCATTAATAAAAATTCCCTTCTTCCCGTATTGCATTTATTTTATAGTATGGCAAATTGATATTTTACAAGAAAGGTAAAATATTATGACCCATGCGCCATATCTGCCCTTTATGAACCATTTGGCCGACCTTGCGGCACCGATCTCACAGAAATTTTTCAGGCAACATAATCTCGTTATCGATAAGCCCGATTACACCCCTGTCACGGAAATTGACATCCAAATTGAAACAATCATCCGCCAAGAAATTGAAAAAACCTATCCCAACCACGGATTTTGGGGGGAGGAAACAGGGCAATCCAATATCGGCAGTGATTATATTTGGGTGATTGATCCCATTGATGGCACCAAGGCGTTTATTACAGGCAAGCCCCTCTTTGGGACATTAATCGGATTGCTATATCAAGGAAAACCCGTGGCAGGATTGATTGACCAAAGCTTTACCCGTGAGAGATGGATCGGCATGGACGGCATGGGCAGCACCCATAACGGCATTCCCATTCAGGTCGCCGCCCCAAAACAGGATTTATCAAGCGCAAAAACCTATGCTGGATCACCCGAAATGTTTGATGATGTGGCTGGATTTAACAATCTACGCCGCTCCGTCAAATATTGCCTGTATGGCGCGGATTGTTATGCGTATGGATTATTATCCATGGGGCATGTCGATCTGGTCATCGAAAAAGGCCTCTCCCCCCACGATTTCTGCGCCCTTGTCCCCATTATCAAAAACGCAGGCGGCTATATTAGCGGCTGGCTGGGGGAGGATCTGACCCTTCACGCCAATGGCAATGTCGTTGCGGCATCTCATCAAGCATTGGCGGAAAGTGCGATGGCATGTTTGTTGGGGGGTAATTGATCAAACCCCAACCTAAGAACTATTCATACCCACCTAAATGGTTTAGGTTTCCGCCTTAAATTGGTGGCAGAACCGATTGATGGGGGGAAGTCTGTTACTTTGGATGGGTGGGGTTAGGTTTTGTGATAAAGCTAAAGCCAGCGGTTTTATGGCTGGCTTTAGCTCTCTCTTTGATGAATTGCCTTGCTTTAGGTTTTAGGTATTCCAGCAAGTCTTTTGTATCGAATATCAGTTCACTGGCAGCATAGGATTACGCCTGATCTATTTTTATAGACTGACTTTGTGTCAAGGCGTTGATTTCACTTTCGGCAACTTTGGATATTTTAAAAATACTGAGTGGCACACCTAAAAAACGCTTGGTAGGCAAAGAAAGTCTGTCACGATCTATTTTTTCCTCCCATACTACGTTGCGACGATGTGCGGTCATCTCTTCTGCATTTCTCTCAAAAATATAATTACCCGCTACGCGCCCAATGTGATAAATATCTTTAGATTTGTCATAGGTTATAACCCTGTCACCTGTCTTCATCTCAAAAACCACTTTATGAAGCTGGCTACCTGCGACAACAGATTTCTTGGTTTTATACTCAGGCCACATGACTTTGATTTTCTCAATTATCTCTTCACGTGATTTTATATTTTGGAGAGACCCCACATTACGCCAGCCAATCGCAACTATTCCCTGTTCAAGAAATACCTCCGCCAACCGTCCACCATCACAACGTACCATCCACATATATTACCCCTTTCTTCCAAATTTAATGGCTTATACCCTTAAGATTATACAAGAGTTTGGTACATCTAATGCACCCCAAACACCAACCCCTCATCCCCCTTATCCACATTCACATTGTTATGATCCAGTATCTCCCCACGCAAAATCTTCTCAGATAAGGGATTTTGCAAATAGGTTTGCAGTGTGCGTTTTAACGGACGTGCGCCGTAGGTTGGGTGATAGCCAATATCGGCGAGGTAGGTTTTAGCGGCTTCCGTCAGGGTTAGGGTGATATGGCGATCGGATAATAAAGCGCGTAAATTACCAAGTTGTACATCAATGATGCGCCCCATATCGGCGCGGCTGAGGCGGTTAAACAGGAGTATATCATCAAGGCGGTTTAAAAATTCGGGGCGGAAATGCGATTCCACAGCACCCATGACCAACGTACGAATATCAGCATCGCTTTGTGTATCCGTGCGGTTCACCAAATATTCCGCGCCGATATTGGAGGTCATAATAATCACCGTTTGAGAAAAATCGACGGTACGCCCTTGGCCGTCTGTTAACCTGCCATCATCAAAAATTTGCAGCATAATGTTGAATATATCAGGATGCGCCTTTTCGACTTCGTCAAATAAGATCACTTGATACGGGCGGCGGCGGACGGCCTCGGTTAACGCGCCGCCTTGTTCATATCCCACATATCCGGGGGGTGCGCCGATGATGCGTGCCACGGCGTGTTTTTCCATGTATTCTGACATATCAAGGCGTAACAGCGCGGTTTCATCATCAAATAAAAACCCTGCCAAGGCTTTGGTCAATTCCGTTTTCCCCACCCCTGTGGGCCCTAAGAATAGGAATGTGCCAATCGGGCGGTTGGGGGCTTGGAGGCCGGCTCTGGCGCGGCGTACGGCTTGGGATACTGCCGATATTGCCTCAACTTGACCGATCACGCGCTGCCCTAAGGCCTGTTCCATACCCAATAATTTCTCACGCTCCCCTGCGAGCATACGATCCATCGGAATCCCTGTCCAGCGGCTGACGATGCCTGCAATATCATCGGCGGTCACATCTTCCGCGATCAGGCGGTTTTCGCTGTTGTTGGAAACATCAGACGCGGATTTTAGCTTTTCCTCCAGCATTGGGATTTCGCCATATTTCAGCTCCCCTGCGCGTGTCCAGTCGCCTTCGCGCTCTGCCTTTTCAAGGGCGGAGCGGGCTTTGTCCAAATCCTCTGTGAGTTTTTGCGCGGATTGCATTTTGTCTTTTTCCAAACGCCATTGGGTGTTCAGGTCAATGGATTTTGGCTCAAGCTCATTCAGTTCGCTTTCCAAAATTTTCAAGCGTTCTTTGGATGCGGCATCTTTTTCTTTGCGCAGAGCCTCGCGCTCAATTTTTAACTGCACAATACGGCGATCCAGCGCATCAATATGTTCAGGCTTAGAATCGGCTTGCATACGAATGCGTGATGCCGCCTCATCAACCAAATCAATGGCCTTATCCGGTAAAAACCGATCTGTGATATAGCGATTGGACAAAGTGGCGGCGGCAACAAGGGCATTATCGGCAATGCGGATTCCATGGTGCAATTCGTATTTTTCCTTTAAGCCGCGTAGGATTGAGATTGTATCCGCCACATTGGGTTCAGACACATAAACCGCCTGAAACCGCCGCGCAAGAGCAGCGTCTTTTTCGATATGTTGGCGGTATTCATCCAATGTGGTTGCGCCCACCATGTGCAATTCGCCGCGCGCAAGGGCAGGTTTTAACATATTGGACGCATCCAATGCGCCGTCCGTTTTGCCTGCCCCCACCAGCGTATGCAATTCATCAAGGAATAAAATCACGCGCCCATCGGCGGCTTTGACCTCATCAAGGACGGCTTTCAACCGCTCCTCAAACTCGCCGCGATATTTCGCCCCTGCCAAAAGCGATCCCATATCAAGGGATAATAAAATGCTATCTTTCAAACTCTCCGGCACATCGCCGTTGATAATCCGTAACGCCAACCCCTCAATAATCGCGGTTTTCCCCACCCCCGGTTCACCGATGAGGACAGGGTTATTTTTGGTGCGGCGTGATAAAACTTGGATCGTACGGCGAATTTCTTCTTCGCGCCCAATGACGGGGTCTAATTTGCCCTCTCTGGCGCGTGCGGTGAGATCAACAGAATATTTTTTGAGCGCATCAAACTGCTCATCCGCCCTTGCGCTATCCGCGGTGCGGCCTTTGCGAAAGGCTTGGATGGCTTGGTTTAGGGATTGATCGGTGACGCCTGCATCATGAATCAGGCTGGATACATTGGTTTTTTTCGCCATCACCATCGCTTGCAGCAATCGCTCCGCCGTCACAAACGCATCGCCTGCCTTGGCAGCAAAGCCCTTCGACTCCTCCAGCATTTTCGATAGATCACCGGATAGGCGCAATTGCGCGGCATCGCCAAACACTTTGGGTAGTTTTGCCAAGACGTCTTCCGTCTTTTTCACCAATTCCCCTGCATCACCGCCCGCTTTTTCAATCAGGCTGGTAATCCATTGATCGGGATCTTGCAGCATACACAGCAATAAATGTTCAGGCTCAAGCGATTGATGATTGCTGCGCATCGCCAATGTTTGCGCCTGTTGCAGAAAAGATTTGGTTTTTTCGGTAAATTGATCGAAATTCATGGGCGTGCCTTTCTCTGCTATAGCATCTACGCAATTATTGTAGTGCCGATAGATGAGTCGGGCAAGGACGAACATATAAAAATTGACATAGTGAAAAAAATATATAAATAATACAAAAAATGATAATGGGAAATCATCATGGAAATCAGTCAAGTTTTTAATGCACTCACAATAACTGTCAAACTTGGTCTCATGGTCACACAGGTTTTTGTTGCGTATAAAGTTTCAAAATCAGGCATGTTTTTTATAAATGATGCTACGAACCTAATCACAGAAAATTTTTATAAAAATGCATGCGCAGAAAATGAAAAAGAATCCATTGTTAATAAAATAAACAATTTACAAAGATTTATGAATGAAAATGATGAAAATCTAGCTTTAGAAGATTTTCGCAATGGTTTTATTTTACACTGGAATGCGCTGCATACGGATAAGCTGGTGTATAAAAGTAATTTACAGTTCCAGACTCACAAAAACATTCGTGAATATTATAAGAAAAATTGTAATTTCCAAACAATCATTGGAAATTTTACAAAAAAAGAACAAGAAAAATTAGACAAGATTCATAAGCATATTGATCGGGAAAAATTATTCGCCGTTTTGCTCCCTATCCTTTCCGGAGGTTATGCGGGCACGGCTATAAACCTTATGAGCACGCCTTTAAACATCGATAATAACTATATGATTTTAAATTTTGCAGCCGCGACAATGGGCAGTTTTGTTGCGTATAAAGACATAAGAAAGCAAATTAAACAGGACGCTGAGAAATCACTTGAATTAAAACATCCTTGATCACGTCTTCCCCCATAATCTCCGTGGTGAGGGCGCGTAAGGTATCTTTGACTTCAACAGGATTAACCAGCATTGTGGGATTTGATTCCGTTTGTTGATTGCTAAACATCCCATACATTTTTCGTAGATAAAGATCACTTAAGCGTGGCTGTGACTCCTTAACTTGTTCAATTTGGCTTTCTTTAAAAACCTCAATTCCAATAACAATACTAATGGATTGACTGATCCCATTTTTATCAACAACTGGTAAATTCAGTGGATCAAGCTCAACATAATATACGGCATTTTTCATTGCTTCTGCATCATCGCCGCCCTCTTTCTCAGGCTCATCCATATCATCGGCATTTTCTTTATGATCCGCTTTTTTTTCTTCTTTTTTGTCTTTACTTTCTTTTTCAGCCCCAGACGCATACGCAGAAAGCATCAGATCATGATGACGAAAAGGATGCAAAGGATTGCTTCCTAAAATCACAAAAGCCAATAATGTTAAAAGAGATAATCGAATCATAAATAAAGCGTATCAAAAGAAGTTTAAGAATTTGATAAATCGATAAAATCACCATTTTGAACAGCAGATGATGTTAGTTTTGATAGTAGTAAGGAGGCAACATGTTCCGGTGTTTGTGTATCCCCTTGAAATCCACCGGGAAAGGCTTGTTGTAACATTTTTGTATCCACAATACCGGGATAAAGCCCATAAACTTGAATTTGTGTATCCGCACATTCTTGGGCATAAATTTGGATCATCATATCCAATGCCGCTTTTGAAATTGCATAAGAGCTCCAATACGCCTTTGGGGCATCGGGTTTTACAATGCCGCTACTGACAAAGACGGCATGCGCCGATTCAGATTGCCGCAATAACGGATCAAGCGTTCGGATCAAGCGATAATTTGCATGTAAATTCACATCAAAAACGGCTGCCCAAGCCTTTGGTTCAGCGTGTGCAAGAGGGCTTAATGTGCCCAACATCCCTGCACAGGAAACAAACCCATCCAATCCGCCGAAATACTTATATAATGTCGCACCCAACGCATCAATCGCCTCAAAATCCTTAAGATCAGCAGGGATAATCGTGGATTTTCCGCCCACGGCACGGATTAAATCATCTGTTTCTTCCAATCCACCGACGGTGCGGGATAATAAAATCAGCTCCGCCCCTGCTTTAGCATATTCAACCGCAATACAACGCCCCAATCCTCGTGATGCGCCTGTCACTAATATTTTTTTACCTTGATAAAATTGTGTCATATTTATTTCTGCCCCAATCGAGGGCGTAAAAAGAAATAAACTACACCAGCCCCCATAAATGATGACAGCATCATAAACACAAAGCCAATCCCAAACAAGAGGGCATAATTGATATTATTTCCCCCCATATTTGGTTTATTTTTCAATACAGAAATCTCTTTTTTCAAAGCATCATTTTGATTTTTCAAATCTTGAATGGATTGAATCATCGGTGCAATCAGCCCCATATAATTTACCGATTTTGTTTTTATCTCATCATTCGCTGTTTTAACAAGATCAGGAAATAAAGTTTCCAATTCTTGCGCCATGACCCCGAATTCCGTTTTTTCAGTCGGATCATTTTTCATTTTAAAGGAATATGTTTTGACCTTATAAAGATTTGACGCCATATTTGCTGATAAAGGCACAATATCTTTTTTCAAACGCCGATCTGAAATATCCGTAATTGTTCCTGTGTATTGTATGTCACCCACAACATCTAAGGCTGTACTAGGACTGGCGGTGCCAATCCCGACATTTCCTGATGCACTCACAACAAAGGGCGTTGTATCGGCATCATCTGTTGCATCATTAACGCGAAAACTAATTCCACTTCCCAAATTTGTTACCATTAATGGTACTCCTGCAGAACTTGAACCCGTTGAAGCCCTTATTGCATTCCCTGTTCCCGTCCCTGTATATGAGGCATTTAACAATGAGCCAGTTAAAGAACTAGAACTTGAAAGTAGCTCAATCAATCGACCACTCGTTAATGAGTTTCCCGTAATACCAAAGATAGCTCCGACAGTATCCGATATAGAATGTGTTGTAAAACTTAGTATTGTTCTCCATGCCCCACTATGGTATCCATCAAACTTTGCATTTGTTGTATTATAAATCACCATTCCATCAACGGGAGAAGCAATCGCATTTCTTTGCGTCAAGGTCATTCTGGGGAAGACAATGCCACCTGTCGTGCTGGTGACATCTAATATAGAACTCGCACCGGGACTGGCTGTGCCTATCCCAACATTCCCAACCGCGTCCACCACAAACGGTGTGGTATCTGTATCGCCTGTCGCATCATTCACACGCAATGACAACCCTGTTCCTAAATTCGTCACCATTAAGGGTACTGCTGCGGAGGACGTTCCCGTAACACTGGTTCGTAATACATTTCCTGTATTGGATGCGTTACTGCCCGTTAAGTTAAAATTCGCCATTGATCCCGTTAAAGCCGTTGATGAAGAGCTCACCCCGAATATTGAGCCTG
>JBIICI010000032.1:0-9796 GCA_044238935.1 Gemmobacter sp. | reverse complement strand
TCACCTGTCACGTCTGTTGTACGGAAATAGAACTGAGGGCGGTAGTTTGTAAAGAATGGTGTATGACGGCCACCCTCTTCTTTTGACAAAATATAGGCTTCTGCTTCGAATTCTGTGTGGGGCTTGATGGAACCAGGTTTGCATAGAACTTGACCACGCTCAATATCTTCGCGCTTCGTTCCACGCAACAACGCACCAACGTTATCACCAGCTTCACCGCTATCAAGCAATTTACGGAACATCTCAACACCTGTCACAACAGATTTCGCTGTTGCACGGATACCGACGATTTCAACTTCCTCACCAACTTTAATCACACCCTGTTCGATACGACCAGTACAGACAGTCCCACGACCAGAAATAGAGAACACATCCTCAACAGGCATCAAAAACGGCAAGTCTTTCGCGCGCTCGGGCTGTGGGATATAGCTATCAACAGCGGCTAGCAATTCACGGATTTTGTTTTCACCGATTTCTGGGTTACGACCTTCCAACGCTGCCAAAGCAGAACCTGCAATCACAGGAATATCATCCCCAGGGAAGTCATAAGAGCTCAAAAGCTCACGGATTTCCATTTCAACCAATTCCAACAATTCTGCATCATCAACTTGGTCAACTTTGTTCATGAACACCACCAAAGATGGAACACCGACCTGACGCGCCAACAAGATGTGTTCACGAGTCTGAGGCATCGGACCATCAGCAGCATTCACAACCAAGATCGCGCCGTCCATTTGCGCCGCGCCAGTGATCATGTTTTTAACATAGTCAGCGTGACCTGGGCAGTCAACGTGCGCATAGTGACGGTTTTCTGTTTCATATTCAACGTGCGCTGTTGAAATCGTGATCCCACGCGCGCGCTCTTCAGGTGCTTTGTCGATCTGATCATAGGCTTTGAAATCACCAAAATATTTTGTGATCGCCGCTGTCAATGTTGTTTTACCATGGTCAACGTGCCCGATTGTTCCAATGTTACAATGTGGCTTTGACCGTGAAAATTTTTCCTTACCCATTTTTAAAGTCCTCAAATTTAATAAAGTTAAACATAATAAATAAGATTCTCTTCATTGAGGACTCTATCCTCTGTTAAGATCTCTCTTTTGACCATTTTTTTGCCCCTATTCCTTGTAAAAGTCAAGGGGTATTATTGTTTTGAAGTCTTTTTTCCCTCTTCCCAAAAGGAATAAAAAACGCTATTTTAAGATTTATATTTTAAAATAAAGCGTTTCACACATAAATACAGGTTTTGTCATGGCTGAATTTACCTTGCCCACCAATTCTAAAGTCAAAGAAGGGCGTCATATTGACGCATCGAATGGGTCAAAAAACACCCGTACTTTTAAAATTTATCGCTGGAGCCCTGAGGATACCGAAAATCCACGTTGGGATTATTATACGTTGGATATGGATAATTGCGGCGCGATGGTGCTGGATGCGTTGATTGAAATTAAGAATAATATCGACACAACCCTCACATTCCGCCGTTCCTGCCGAGAGGGGATTTGTGGGTCATGCGCCATGAATATTGATGGTACAAACACATTGGCATGCTTAAAACCGATTGATGAGGTTAAGGGCGAAGTGCGCATTTTCCCCCTGCCGCATATGCCCGTCATTAAGGATTTAGTGCCTGACCAAAGCCATATTATCGGGCAATATGCCTCCATTGAGCCTTGGTTAAAAACCGAATCAACCGCTCCCACCCGCGAACGCCTACAAAGCCCTGAAAATGCGGATTTGTTAAACGGACATGACGGCAAAGGGGCTGCGGCGTGTATTTTATGCTTTTGCTGCTCCACATCCTGCCCCAGCTATTGGTGGAATGGCGACCGCTTTTTAGGCCCTGCAATCTTGCTACAAGCCTATCGCTGGATCGCAGATAGCCGCGACGATGCAACGGGGGAGCGTTTGGATCAACTCGAAGACCCCTTTAAGCTCTATCGCTGTCACACTATCATGAACTGTACTCGTACATGTCCGAAAGGCTTAAATCCAGCGGCAGCGATTGCGGAAATTAAGAAATTGATGGTTGCGCGGACAATCTAAAAATACAACTTGACAAACCCAAAGAATAATAGGAATATATTCTTAATATTACAAGCTCCCTTTTTGCCATGATGGCGAAAGGGGGCTTTTTTTATGGGTTTTGTTATAGGCAGAAAGGACGCACGCCGCCATGTATTATACATTAGGACGATCATCATCACTCTCAGGAATTACACGCTTACACAATAAACAAACGATTGAACTGGGCAATGACTTGGTTTCTGATTTTAATTTTACACGCACAACAACGGCCACATTTCGGGATCGCAATGGCATCTTACGCCCCGCGTTGGTCAATCAATTGCGATTTGATCACGATATATCTGGCAATTATTTAGGCATGATTTTAGAAGGCGCCTCAACAAATATCTGTCTAAACCGCAATGCCAACCCAACAAATACCAGCAATATGACCTTAGGTGGTGATGCGGCGGCTACATTGAGCTTGGTCAATGATGCCACAGAGCTGAAAAATGCAGGACTGCATATTCTATGTGACAATCAAACCGTATATCGATTGGACAACCAAGCAGGGTCAACCAGTGCTTTTGTGACAATTGGTGGTACAAATGCCAACACAAATGCGCACAGCTATTCCGTTTATGCCCGCGCCACAGGGAGCATGACAAAAGGCGGCTTTTTAGGCAGATCTGGCGCAAGCGCCCCGAAAATTGATTTTGATAATGGCACAGGATACCGATTTTATCGCTTAACAGAAACCACCCTTCCTGCCACGGGGCTTTCTTTGCGCGTTTCTGCTTATGCTGGACAAATCGTCTTTTTTATCCTCAATCAATTGGAAGAAAAATCATTCGTGACCTCCACCATTATCACCAGCGGTGGCACCGCCGTCACACGGGCGCAGGATCGATTGGCGGTCACAGATATTGCCACAAAATTAGCCATGCACCCAACAAAAGGGCATGTGATTCTAAAGCTCCGTCCCTACAGCCTTAATGGCCCACGCCAAACGCTGTTTCATGCGAATAAGGATGGGTTGTTTTCTGAGGCCTCCACCATTCGTATTGGTGATGATGGGAAATTACAGGGCTTTATCTATGGTAATGGTCAAACTTATAGCATGGTTAATTATGCACAAATATGCGATGGACAATATCATATGATTGGGTTTAGCTGGGAAAAAGGACGCTGTTTTATGGCGGCTGATGGATTATATGATATGAAAGATTATTCCCCAAATCCAGCCGACAACCCCGCCCCAACGACACGTTTGGAAATTGGATGCCGTAACGGGGGATTAGATCCGTTTTCTGGGCATATCCAAACCATTTCAATCGGCGATCATCCGATTAATTTCAAAGATATGGGGGAAAAATTATCCCGCAATTTAGATTACAGCTTTTTAGGAGGTGGACAATCCAATATGCGGGGCTATTTTGTATCGACTGTTGGGCTATCTGACGCAGGACAACAGGCTTTTTTAGCACAAATGCGCCTTAATTACCCAAACGATGATATTTTATTTGCCAATGGCGCCACATCGGGCAGCGCCCTGATCCGTCAAAATATCGCCCCTGATCCGCGTTGGTGGTATGATCCCGAAACAGGTCTATTCGGTGATGCATGGACAGAATTTGAACGCGGTGCTCATTTGCTAAATCGTAAGGTCAATATGATTTTCTGGGATCAAGGTGAAGCCGACGCCCCACAAATCAATAGCACAGAGGCACGGGCGCAATATAAACAAACTTTATTCTTCCTCTTCCAAAAAATGCGTGGCTTGGTTGGGAATGTGCCTATTATAATCGTGCCGATTGGTCGCCGTGGTGATTCCCCTGTTGGATTAGGCGTTCAACATATTCGTGAAGTGCAAATGGAATTGGATGCAGAATATAGCTATATTCACCTCAGCCCTGAGAAAATAGACCAACCATTAGCGGATACAGTGCATTTAAGCGCAACAGGATATGGCATCATGGGACAACGTTTGGCACGCAAAGCCTTGTCAATTATGGGACAAACCGTTACAGGTGGAGTCGATGGCGCGCGTATCTCAGGCGCGGTACGCAGTGGGTTAAATGTTACGGTTACCCTTCAACATGAATCAGGCACAGATTTCACCCCCACCACAGGAATTCAAGGCTTTACCTTTACAGGGGGCGGCATTTTGATCCCGATTACAAATGCGGTGCGCACCAATACCACAACGATCACATTGACCTTAGGATCATTACCCTCAGGGCAAGAGATTTTATATTATGCCTATAATGCCCTCAGCGGGATTAACACCGCCAATTTGGTGCGTGGGAACAGCACGAATCTTCTTCCGCTCAAAGCGGCAAAGATTATTTTATAAATTAAAGGGGGGAGTTACCAAGACTTCCCCCTTTTTTAAATTCCATAAAAACAATTAACTTTAGTTAATAACGCATATTTTAAATGTTTATTAATAGTTTTGTTAATAATATTTAATATTGTTTATAACAAACAACGTTTAAAAATATTTTTAAGGAAACATAAATATGCGCGTTTTATTGGTCGAAGATGATACCTCTATGTCCCGCAGCATTGAAATGATGCTAAAGCCTGAAGGGTATATTGTTGATACCACCGATTTAGGTGAGGATGGCTTAGAAATAGGCAAAATATATGATTATGATATTATTATCTTAGACCTAATGCTGCCCGATATGGATGGGTATGAGGTTTTAAAGCGTTTGCGCGCTGCCAAAGTTGATACACCGATTTTAATCCTGTCCGGCTTAACGGAAATGGATAATAAAATTAAAGGATTAGGCTTTGGTGCAGATGATTATCTGACAAAACCCTTTGATAAACGTGAGCTTTTGGCGCGTATCCAAGCCATTGTCCGTCGTTCACAAGGACATTCACAAAGCATCTTACAAATCGGCAAAGTCAAGGTCAATTTAGATTCCAGAACTGTTGAAGTCGGGGACAGACCCTTACATCTTACAGGGAAAGAATACGGTATATTAGAGCTTTTATCTCTTAGAAAAGGATCAACACTGACAAAGGAAATGTTCCTCAATCACCTTTATGGTGGTATGGATGAGCCTGAGGTCAAGATTATTGACGTTTTTATCTGTAAGCTCCGCAAAAAAATTGCCAATGCTGCCGATGGCGACAATTACATTGAAACCGTATGGGGGCGTGGCTATGTCTTGCGTGAACCCGTTGCAGGCGCAGAAAAGCTAACAGAAGAAAACGATAGCGCCGTTGCTTAATAAAAAACACTGATTCACATACACAAAAAGGCTTCTATTGCATAATAGAGGCCTTTTATTTAAGAACCGTCATTGCGCGCCTGATGCGGAATCTCTCTGATTTAGGCGATTCCCGTCAATCAACGAGATGCTGGATCAAGTCCAGCATGACGATTTTTTGTACAGAGGATTCTGATAAATTCTACAGCTAAATCTACTCAGCCCTTTATCTTCAAATGATCAATCAATGCCTGAATATCACCACCACTGCGCTGGATAATCGCAGAAAATTCTGAACGCTGCGTTAGCCCCATACTGACACCTGCAACAATCACATCAATCACCTTGAATTGACCGTTTGTTTCACGAACGCGCCAATCAACATCAATTTTTGCGCTGCCATCGGCTGGAACAATTTCGGAATTGACTAAAAAATCATGATCGCTGTCTTTTTGCCAACCTGTTGCATTAAAGGCCTGACCTTTATAATCAGAAAAACGCTTGGAATAGACCTTAACAATCATATCTTTGAATAAATCCTGATATTCTTGCTTTTGTGCATCGGATGCTGTGCGCCAATATTGACCAATGGCAAAACGTGAAATTGTTTTCATGTCATAATTGGCTTCTAATAAGGCTTTGAACTGCTCTTGCTTTTGTTCTGGCGTCAAGGATTGGCTGCTGATAAAGGTGACAGCATTTTTTGCCATATCATCAACAAATTCCTGTGCTTTTTGCCCCAAATGCGCATCCCCTGATTCATTCGCATTCATAATCATTGAACTGCCTGCAGCACTTACGACATCGGCCGCCGCTGAGTTTGCATCAAAATCAAAAGAATATCCAGAAACAGGGCTTAAAAATGCTGCGCCCATGACGAAGGAAAAAAGAATCGATTTCATTTTTTTGTTTTTCATTTTACTTATATCTCTCTATTTTACTTGTTTTTATTATTCATCATCATAGGTCGGAATAACTGTTTTAGGTGCAGAATTTGGATTTTCATCCGCAATTAATGCTGCCCGACGCTGTGAATAGCCGCTTTTTGTAACGGTGTAATAATCCAGAGAGTTTTTCTCAAGATCTGCTAAAACATCTAGCAATTGTTCACGCACCGCCACAACAGTTACCGCAACACGTGCGCCTGTTAAGGCATTCAAATCTTTATTGTTAAAATAGATACGCAAAGGATCAGCATATCCATCAACCAACATTCCAGATGTATCACGAATATTGGAAGGGCCAACAACAGGCAAAACCAAATAAGCCCCAGAGCCAACGCCCCATTTCCCTAAAGTCTGACCAAAATCTTCGGCTTGGCGAGGGTACCCTTGGGCGGTCGCCACATCACGGAAACCTGCAACCCCAATCGTCGTATTCAAAACACCACGCGCCGTATCGCTTCCCACCCCTTTAAGATCCCCTTGCAACGCTTGATTCGCGATATAAAGAGGGGTACGCAAATTATCAACAAAATTAAAAACACCACGACGCACATGTTGTGGTAAGGCTTTACGATAACCCTTAGCGACAGGCTCTAAAATATAATTATCAAATGTATTATTAAACGCAAAAACCGCACGATTTACAGGCTCAATAGGATCATAAACATCATCAGCACGCGCCGCTGCTCCAGATAAAAGGCAGAATGCAAAAGCCACAAGGAAAGAGGCTTTTTTCAGAGAGCGAGAGCGATGTAAAAAATGTTTCATTGAATTAAAACTCCGATATATTTAAGATCGTAAAATAGAATTGTGTCATAAAAATGATAGGTGATTTTGGTTACCACTCAGTTAATAAATGACAACATAGTAAAAACAAACAAAAAAGCAAGCTCTTTTCAGCCATCCTCCATCTGCAATAACGCCGTAACGCTTAGGGATAACGCAATAAAGGCCGTTGCATTGGCGGCTAAGATTGCAGGAATTTGCCCTGACGCCCCTAAGGCTTCCATAAAGCTGGATAAAAAGAAAACACCAAAACCTGACATAACTCCAATAATAACAAATCGTAAATTACGTCCTTCCCTTGGGGGGCGTAACATTACAGCTGCGGCAATTAAAACCATCGCCATAAATAAAAACGGGCGCGCCAATAAATTATAAAATTGCATGCGAAAACGTACCGTATTAAATCCCGTTTTTTCTAATGTATGGATAAAACGTGGCAAACGCCAAAATGGCAATCGGCTGGGTTCTGCAAAGCTATCCTCAATATCTTTTAAGGAAATATCAACATGTAAAATAATATTGGGATATGATCGGTGCGCATCTTGTAAATTCGCGCTGGGTTCGGTAATAACCGCATTTTTTAATTGCCAGCCATCTTTTGTAATCGTTGCCTGTGGCGCATCAATACGTTGTGTAAAGGCGTCATTTTTAGAAAATTGATACACCGCAATATCGGTCATTGTCCAATTTTCTGCATCAACGTTTTTGGCATTTAAAATCACATAATCGCCTTTTGGTAAACTTTTACGCATCCACAGCCCATCTTCCAAAAACGCAAAGCTACTGCTTTCATAATTCAGATAGCGATCCTCCATCACTTGGTAGCGTTTCAAAAATACAGCACCAATGGGATTGATAAAGGTAGCTTGAAACACTCCCAATGCAAAGGCACAGACCAATAAAGGCGTTAAAAACTGCCACACAGAAAATCCAGACGCCCGCACCACAATCATTTCATAGCGACGATTGAGCTGCCATAACATTAATAAGGCAGCAAATAAGACAATAAAAGGCAAAATAATTTGTCCCACTTCGGGTAATTTCAGCAACCCCATCACAAATAATACGGAATCGGGTGTGTCATCATTGCCTTTTGCGCGTTTAAACAATTCGATTGTATCAATCATATAAACCAAGCCAAGCAGGCTTAAGCAAAATCCTAAAAAACTGCGTAAATATAAGCGCCCCAGATATTGTGATAAAATAGGAATCATAGCGATCTTTCTTGCCCAGAATCTAAAGAGGAATCTAAAGGGGAATCCAAAAGAGAATTAGGGGAGGATTTTTCCTCAAACACAGCACTGAGGAATAGGAATCCACCACACAGCCCCCCCCAAACAATCACATGCATGGCGATAATGCCCAAAACTTGTTCTTGTGCATATTTATAACTCAGTAAATACAGGGCTTGTATCCCGATAATCGTGGCGATAGATGCCCCAAATCGCCGTGAAATCCCTTGACGTGGAATCGATCCCACCATGACAAAGCATAAAGAAAATAATGCAAAAACAGGGGCTAATAAAGGGTTTAAAAACCGTTTATGAATTTCAGCCCGAAATTGTGATAAATGCGCTTGATCCTTCTCACTCTCTGGATTGGGATGAAATAATTCTGGCAATGTCCGCTCTTCGGGTTCGCGCCATTTCTTTTCCATTAAGGCACTATCTTCGGGAATATCAATGGTATAACGATCAAAGGATAACCGACTCACATAGCGCGTTTTCGGATCAACAGATTGACGTGATCCTTCGTAAACAATAATTTGCTGCCCTTTAGCGCTCGATTGCACAATCCCTTTACGCGCTAAAATCGTTTGTGGCGGCATTTTTTGATCGCGTGAATCTTGTAAAATAAGCCCTTGTAATGTTGAATCGCCATGGCGTTCATTCACATAAACCATCAATCCTTTGCTGACTTGGTTAAATAACCCCTCTCGAAATAAAAGGGTTGAATAATGTGATTTCAAAAAATTGCGTTGCGATTTTAAATGCCCTAATGCAAGCGGCGAAATCCAACCCGTCACACAAAATAACATAACGGCTAAGAACGCCGAAAATAATAACGGTGCGCGACTGATCCGTAAAGGAGAAAATCCTGTGGCACGAATCACCACCAATTCACGATCTTGTGTTAAGCGATGCGATAAAAATAATAAGGCCGACACCATTGAAAAAGGCGTCAAAACCTCAATTAATCGTGGCATAGCAAGGGAGGATAAGCGGAAGAATGCAACAACAGACGCCCCTGATTCAATAACCAATTCCAGAAATTTTAGCGATTGCGCCATTAATAAAATCAGGCTCAAGGTTGCCAGAATCAACACACTCATTAAGGCAAATTGTTTTAGAAAATAGCGATCAAATAAGGTTAGCATATTTGCACCTTTTCCACTTCCACCGCAGGCAACACACATAATCCTGCGATTGTTGGGCTGTGACAGCCTGTTGTCTTTGGCATACTTAATGGGGATTTTTGTAAAAAACGGGCGGCCATCCATGCAAATCCTTGAGCCTCAATCGCGTTCGGATCAATCCCCAAAACATCCACGGACTCAATAGGGCAATCACATAATTGACGCAATAAATTAATCAATGTTTGATTATGCACCCCACCACCACACACATAAATATGATCTGGCATCACAGGACAAATATCAAGACCTTTGCGAATAGAATGGGCTGTAAATGCGTTTAATGTTGCAACCCCATCATAAAAATCCATCCCCACCAAAGGGGTCAAATCCCACATATTGCGATCCAATGATTTTGGGGCAGGTTTTTGAAAATAATCATGGGATAAATAGTTTTCTAAAATAGCGGAATGAACATTCCC
>JBIICI010000019.1:0-36767 GCA_044238935.1 Gemmobacter sp. | reverse complement strand
GAGGGGCTGTCTTTACGAAATAATCCAAAGATAACCCGCTTTAAGTCATGCACAGATAATGTGCTGGTATCAATTAAATGATGGGCGCTATCTTGGATCGGATTGAGCGCATTATTATCTTTTTCAATGGCTTTTTCTAAGGAAATATCATTTTCTTGCCATGGGTGCACGCGGCGTGTTTCGATAAAGCGACGATTTAATGTTTGCTTATCACAGCTTAATAAAATCACCTTAAACCCATGATTTTGAATTAAATCTTGGATAATCCCGATACTAAATTCAGGGCTTTTTGAATGAATACCAAAAGCAAGGCGCTCCCCCTTGATCTGTTGTATCATGGATAAAGGGATATTTTCACAGATCTGAAAATCACAATCACGCAAAGCATTCAGTGTTGTTGTCATGCCACCGCAAAAGGGGGATACAATCAAAATCTTTTGAAACATTTTAAAAGAACCTTATTTGTTATTTTATCAATTTTTTTATTATAAAAGCAGTTTATCATAACACAAGGGATATTATACAAAAAAACCCCAGCTTTACAGGGGTTTTTCTGTTTTTATTGTTTTTTATAATCCATTAATCGTCGTCATTCCCGATTTTAAAATCAATATCTTCATCATCTAAATCTGTATCTAAATCGGCAATATCATCTAATTCATCAATATCGGTGTCATCATCCAAGAGTAAATCTTCGTCAATGACATCATCAATCTCATCGTCCAAATTATCGCCTAAATCAGCGCGATAATCGCCATCATCATCACCATCTAATTCATCTAGACCGATTGTGTTTTCGTCATCAAAAATGGCATCTGTTAAATCATCTTCGTCATCACCAACGAAACCTAATTTCTTGCTGGCGGTGCTGGCTTTCACTTGCCCTTCAGCGGTGCGGGTGCGGCGACCTTTGATTTTGGCCTCTCCCGTGAATTCTGTGCCACATTTTGGGCAAATAATGGGGCGCTTTTCCATGTCATAAAAATGTGTGCCGCAATTTGTACAAACGCGTTTTAATCCTTTTGCCATGGTATGCTCCTTTATATATTATGAATCAGGACAAAGATAATTTCATTCTATTGCATAAATTCTTTTATCAATGATAGCAATAGGTTTTCTACAAAATATTAACTCTATCCCTATATATTAAAAAAGAATCATATTTTTTGCGTATAAGGATAGAATTATGTCAGATCAATCAATCGTTATTGCAGGCTTTAAACGATCCCCGTTTCAATTGGCAAATAAAGGCGGATTCACCAAGACGCGCCCCGATGATTTGGCGGCGGCTGTGTTAAAAGCCATTACCTCAGATGCGCTATCCCCAAAGATTGAGGATGTGATTTTGGGTTGCGCCTTCCCCGAAGCTGAACAAGGTTTTAACCTAGGGCGCATTGTGGTCAATTTGGCAGGCTTACCTGAATCCGTGGCAGGGATCACGATTAACCGTTTTTGTGGATCATCCATGAGTGCCATTCACATGGCCGCCGCGCAAATTATAGCAGGCAATGGTGATGTTTATGTGTGTGGGGGCGTTGAGTCCATGAGCCGTATTCCCATGGGCGGTTTTAATCCTATGCCTAATCCTGCTTTGATGGACATATACCCCCAAGCCTATTTGTCAATGGGCTTAACGGCAGAAAATTTAGCGAAGAAATATCATATTGACCGCGTGGCACAGGAACAATTCGCCCTGAAATCCCATCAAAAAGCGGCCTCAGCTGCCGCAAAAGGGTATTTTAAGGATGAAATCATTCCCTGTTTTGGCGTTGATACAGATGGCGGCATTCGGGCAGATACCAGTTTGGAAGCCTTGGCAGGGCTAAAACCTGCCTTTGATAAAGATGGCAGCGTGAGTGCAGGCACATCCTCTCCCTTAACAGACGGCGCGGCTTTTGTGATTGTCTGCAGCGAATCTGCGGCGGATGCGTTGGGCTTGGAAAAGCTGGCGCGTATTAAATCCATGGCCGTGGCAGGCTGTGATGCTGCCTATATGGGCATTGGCCCCGTACCAGCCACCCAAAAAGCCCTTAAGCGTGCAGGGTTATCGATTGCCGATATTGACCTGATCGAATTAAACGAAGCCTTTGCCGCCCAAGCCTTATCCGTGATTAAGGAATTGACTTTAGAGGAAAGCAAAATCAACCTAGATGGCGGCGCGATTGCCCTTGGTCACCCCTTAGGTGCATCAGGCGCGCGCATCACTGGAAAGGCGGCATCCTTATTGAAACGGGAGGGCAAAAAATACGCCCTCGCCACCATGTGCATCGGCGGCGGGCAGGGCGTGGCGACGGTGCTGGAGGCGGTTTAGTTTTCCCAGAAATGAGTTCGTAAATCATTGCTGCTGATTTTATCCGAAAACGGCGTCCAGTGGTGCTGTATGGGTAGCTCGATTATTGCACAGTCATTAAATCTCATGCTTAAATCCAAAATCATACCATATAAAACCCCCTTTAATCTTTTTTGATTAAAGGGGGTTTTAGGATGAAAATTAGATTTATTGCTTATGCAGCTGCATCAGATTCGGCTTCTGTTGTTTCCGCAGAAATGTCAGTTTCTTCAGCTTTTGAAGCCTTTGCAGGAGCTTGATTTTTAACGGCAAAAGGGCCTGTCAAAACAGGTTGACCTGTTTTTTCTTGGATTTTTGCTTCGTCGCCTGTACGGGCAATGTTCAAGCTGATGGTTGTTTTGACTTCGGCATGGAATGAAACTGTAATTTCATAAATACCAATGGCTTTTAAACCTTCGTTTAACTGCACAGAATTGCGTGGAATTGCATGTTCGCTTGTTTCAATCAAGGCTTCGGCAACATCACGGGCTGAAACAGATCCGTATAACTGACCTGATTCAGATGCGTGACGCAAAATCACAACTTTTGTGCCTTTAACTTTCGCAGCCAAAGCGGTTGCTTCTGTTTTGCGCTCTTCGTTGCGTTTTTGCAATTCAGCCTTTTGCGCGTTGTAATAGGCTAAGTTTGAATCCGTTGCACGGATAGCTTTGTTTTGGGGCAATAAAAAATTACGTGCATAGCCCGGTTTTACGGTGACAATATCGCCCATGCGGCCTAATTTTTCAATGTGCTCCATTAAAATGATCTTTACAGACATTGTTTGGATTCCTTTCCTTTATCTTTTTTGATCGCCATAGGCTGGACGACCTGTTTCAGCCTCAGTGTTAACATAAGGCATCAATGCCATGTAACGCGCACGTTTGATCGCGGATGCCAACTCACGTTGTTTCTTTTGTGAAACAGCTGTGATACGGCTCGGGATCATCTTGCCGCGCTCTGAAATATAACGGCGTAATAATTTTACATCTTTCCAGTCAATAACAGGCGCATCAGTGCCCAAGAAAGGACAGCTTTTTTTGCGACGGAAAAAGGGACGACGTGATCCAGATGCCGCAGGGGCTGCTGTGTTTGGTGTTGTTGGGATAGACATTATGCGACCTCCTTCTCAATATCATCAATTTTATCGCTGCGTGTGTCTCTGTCATAATCTTTGTTCAAGATCGCAGAAGGCGTTGTTGAGGCAGCATCTAGTTTAATTGTCAAATAACGCATAATATCTTCATTCAAGCGCATTTGGCGTTCTGTTTCGTGGAGTGCGGCGGCGCTGCTTTCATGTTCAATCAGAACATAATGCGCTTTGCGGCTTTTTTGAATACGATAAGCCAAAGTCCGCAGACCCCAGTTTTCAGTTTTCAAGATTGTGCCACCTTGTTCTTTTAACAAGGCAGTTAGGGTGTCGCTTAAGGATTGAACCGCTGTCGCGCTCAATTCTGGCTTAACCATAAAGACGGTTTCATAGATAGACATTTGTTTTTCCTCTCGGTTTAAAAAGCGTTTCCATAGACGTCTTAAAATCCATAGAATCGCCACAGTTAACGGGGTTTAATCGTTAACGAGGTTTGCATTCCCGTGCACTATAAGCATTTTGATTCATAAAGCAAGAAAAATTGCGAATATTTCAGATCAAATCTTGACTTTTAAGCCATAAAAACGCAATCTGCCGATTATTCAGAATTCTTTAGGAGCGCCCAGCACATGACAAAAGCCTTTTTATTCCCTGGTCAAGGATCACAATATATAGGAATGGGGAAGGCCTTATATGATCATTATCCGGCTGCCCGCGATGTTTTCGATGAAGTCGATAATGCTCTATCACAAAATTTATATGCGTTAATGAGCGCAGGCGACATTGAAACATTAAACCTAACTGAAAATGCACAGCCGGCATTGATGGCGGTATCAATGGCTGTGATTCGCGTTTTAAAAACATTGGACACACAGGCTTTGGAAAACCGTATTTCTTTTGTGGCTGGTCATTCATTGGGTGAATATTCTGCCCTAACGGCAACAGGTGTTCTTTCCATTGCAGATACAGCGCGTTTGTTAAAGAAACGGGGGCTTTCAATGCAAAAAGCTGTTCCTGTGGGTGTTGGGGCTATGGCCGCAATTTTGGGATTATCATTTGAGGATGTTCAGAAATTAACCGCAGAAATTGCCAATGAAACAGGGCAAACTTGCCAATCTGCGAATGATAATGCAGATGGTCAAGTGGTGATTAGCGGTCATAAAGATGCCGTTGAAAAAGCCGCTGAGCGTGCAAAAACCTATGGCGCAAAGCGTGCTTTGTTATTACCTGTCAGTGTTCCTGCCCATTGCCCCTTAATGGCGCCCGCCGCCCAAGAAATGAGCGTGGCCTTGGCAGAAACAGATTTCCGCCCTCCATGTGTGCCGGTCATTAATAATGTCACAGCAAAAGCAGAATCAGAACCCAGCACGTTGCGCCGTTTATTGGTTGACCAAATCACAGGCTCTGTGCGTTGGCGCGAATCTATTTTAGAGCTACAAAAATTAGGCGTCACCCAAACCATAGAAATCGGCGCAGGGAAGGTATTATGCGGATTAGGCAAGCGTATTGCTCCAGAAATTGAGGTCAGCAATATTGAAACGCCTGATCAAATTGATGCGTTTTTGGCGTCTTTGTCCTAAAAAAAATAATCGTATAAAAATTGAAAATTGTGCTTTACTTTTAAAATCAAACTGGATAAAAGAACAGCACAAGCAGATGTGCGGGTGTGGTGGAATCGGTAGACGCGCCAGACTCAAAATCTGGTGTCCGCAAGGACGTGTCGGTTCGAGTCCGACCACCCGCACCAAATTCTTTCCTATGTGTTCAAAGCTGCCTTTATATCCTCAACATGTCCATTGACACTGACTTTGCGCCAAATGCGTTTGATGGTTCCATCGGGATTAATTAAAAAGCTTGTGCGTTCAATCCCCAGATAGGTTTTTCCATACATTGATTTTTCAACCAAAACGCCGTAATCACGGCATAAGACTTGTTCTTCATCGGCCAAGATTGGGAAATTGAGGTCATATTTCTTTTTGAATTTTTGGTGGCTTTTGACGCTGTCTTTGGATGCCCCCAGAACAAGAGCGTTCAGTTGGTTAAGTGCCACCAGATTGTCACGAAAATCACAGGACTCAGCGGTGCATCCCGGTGTGTCATCTTTGGGGTAAAAATATAAAATAATAGATTTTTGTTGTTGTAATAAATCTGATAAATTGATGATTGTCCCATTTTCATCAGGAACAGAAAAATGGGGGGCTTTATCGCCTTCTTTCAAAAGAATGGGGGATAGGGTATCGTTCATTGCTAATTTTCCTTGTGATTTTATAAAATATGATTATCCTATCACTTAAAATAAACATATGTGATTGAAAGACAAGCGTTTGGGTCTATTAAATTTACCTTTTTGCCCTATTAAAACCGGTAAGCATGCCTCAGTCTTTGTGGTAAAGCTTTCTGGTTCATTGTTGTTTTTATTATTTATTTTTATATCCTGTGTGGTGTGGATTTTACACACATCATCTATCGAAATTACATTTGCCAATCGGCATGTTCGGTCTTTTGTACATGAATTATTGCCTGATATTGATATTGAATCAGGCACAGCCTATGTGACATGGCCAGATTTTTCGCGTCCTTTATTGGTGGGGATGAAAAATGTAAGTGCGCGTCATCGTTTATCACAAGAGGAAATATTCTCAGCCCAGAAATTAGAGGTGGGCTTTTCAGGGCAGGCGCTGTTGAAAGGGCGTTTAAGCCCTGTTTATATCGGGCTTCATACCCCTATATTTCATGTATATCATATGTATGATGGATTGTATTTAGGGCAGGCTTACCATAAATTATGGCAGACAAGCCCTGCGAAGCTGGATAAGAGTTGTACTTTGATTCCTGTTGATCCATTCTCACCTGTACCTGATGTTTCAATGGATGCGTTTTTAGCACAAGGCAAAGAATCGGATGTCTTAAAAACAGTTGATGCCCCAAAGACATTTTCTGATTTGCAGCGATATTTCAACCAAGATTTAAAAAAAATCTTAAAAAAAACAGGGCTGGAATATTTGAAATATGTGTCTATGAAACATGCGCACATTCATGTGTATGACATTATTCAAAAGAATGAATGGACAGCCCCTGTTATAAATTTTAAAGCGGATTTGCGTCACCATGATTTAAAAATCAACGGCGATATTATTTCAGATCCTCAGTCAAAAACGCCAATTCATATTGTGTTTTCAGCGATTCGAGATCATAAAACAAAAGGAATTCAGTTAAAAGCCGATGTAAAATCTTTTATATTGGAGCGCTGGCCTGCTTTTTTCCCGTCTCTTAAGGGGATTTCACTGAATAAAATCAAAGGCAATGCCGCTATTGATCTGGCGTTGTTCGCAGATTTTCAAATTGAAAAAGCAAAAATTGATTTGAATATTCCAGAATTATCCGTGCAAATTCCAGCATGGAAACAGGGTGATGTGGGGCTTCGTAATATTTTGCTCAATGCAAATTTTAATCCCACCTTACAGCAATTTGATATTACAAAGGCGACCTTGGCAATCGATGATGTCAATATCACAACAACCGCCTCTATAAAACCGCAATTTTCTCAGCCTGCTGTGCCTATTTCGGTGGATGCGATATTGAATATAAATCATATTAATCATGATCAAATCGCTAAATATTGGCCTGTATCGGATCAACATTCCAAAGTACGTCTTTGGTTGGTTGATAAAATCAAAAAAACAAATCTGGCAAATCTATCCATAACTTTGGGATTAAATATCCCCAAAGGACATGGGGTTCAGGGCGCGCATCAAAAAACCTTGCGCAATATTGCCGCAGAATTTGATTTTAGCAATACAGATATTCAAGTTTCCGATACTGTTCCCTTAATTCAAAACGGCGCAGGGCATGGCGTATTGGCACAAAATAATTTAACAATTACCGCCAACCAAGCCATGATTGGACAAATCCAAGCTAAAAATACATCCATTATTTTGGAGCATTTAATTCAAGGCACAGAAAAGACATTCTTAAAAATTACAGGCAATGTGAATGGATCATTGCCGAATGTGATGGCATTTTTACGCGATAAGCCCGTGCAATTTTCATCGGCGCGACTGGATCCTGCGAAAGTCACGGGACAGGTTGATGGGCTGTTGACACTGGCTTTGCCTGCGACAAAGGATGTTAAAAAAAGCGAAGTGGATGTTTCCTTTGACGGCAAGGTCACGCATGCTTTTTTACCTGATATTGTGCGTCAGGTGGATTTAAGTGATGGTGATCTTAAAATTTTGATTAAAGAGGGCGGCGTTGATGTTCGGGGAGAGGCTTTGTTAGAAGGGCATGCTGCGACAGTTGATTTTTTCCAGCATTTATCAATTTCGCGTCCTGATTATCGATATGATGTTAATGTCAAGACCGCTATTTCTGAAGCGTTGCTACAGAAAATGGGATTAGATTGGGGATCTTATATCTCAGGCACATCTGGGTTAGGTTTGGCTTATCATGGGAAGGCTGATCAATCCGCCATTGTTGATCTGGATTTAGATTTTACATCTGCTTCGTTGAACATCGCACCGATTAGCTATCAAAAACCCGTTGGGATCGCTGCCAATGCAACGGCAACCATGACATTAAAGGGTGATGCTGTGCAGGCAATTCAAATCGGACATGTTGTTGCCCCTGATCTTACCGTATCAGGTGCAAGTTTTGTATGGCAGGGGGAGGATATTAAAGGTCATATTGATCACATCAATCATGGTAAGATGGATATGGCATTGAAGTTCGATTATAAAAAGGCAGAAAATAAAATTATTGCCGATATAAAGGGAAAATATGTTGATTTACATGCTTTGTTAGAAAAACCAGATTCCCCCAATCAATTGCGCCCTGCAATCCAAGCCACAGCAAAAGCGGATTTATTATTGTTGTTTAAGGATCGTCCCATGTCAAAGGCGGATTTAGTGTACCAAGCCGATGAAAAGGGGCGTCCGCTCTATGTTACGCTGGATGCGAATGCAGGCATCGGCGATATGTCATTTTATTTCAGACCATCTAATCAAAAATTAAGATATGATCAAGGGGCTGTTTTACGATTTACAGCCAAAGATGCTGGTGCCGCATTATATGCACTGAATATCCAAGATGATATTAAGGGCGGTGTTTTAAGTGTGATTGGGCAATCCAATTCAATTCACTTACCCGTGAAGGGGCGGGCGAGCATGACAAATTTCCGAATGGTGAATACCCCCTTATTGGCGCGATTGTTAAATTCCATTAGTTTTTCTGGGTTGATTAATTTGCTTTCTAAAAAAGGGATTTCTTTTTCAAATATGCAGTCTGATTTTGAATTTATGGATCAGGGCGGTGATATGATTTTGACGTTAAAACAAGGGGGGGCGTCAGGAAATGCCATTGGTCTGACCTTTAACGGCACAATTAATAAAACCAAAAAGACCTTGAATTTACAGGGAAAAATCATTCCAATCACGATGCTGAATAATATTATTAATAATATTCCTGTGTTGGGATCAATCATCAGTGGGGGCGGTCAAACATTTGCGGCAACCTATAAGGCGACGGGGTCGATCAAAGATCCTAAGGTCAGTGTTAATCCAATATCCGCACTCACACCCGGTATTTTGAGAGAGATTTTCTTTAAAACAGACGGCAAATCATCTTAAAGATTTAGGCTTGATTTTTGAACAAGATCCTTTCATGATGAGGAAATATTTTTCAAAGGATTTGATATGCAAGAACCGTCTATCCCCCCAACACGTCACCAACGCCAAAAATATAAAAACTATGCTGTTTTATTCGCTTTATTAGGCTTTTGCGCCATGGTTTGGATGATTAGTATTATTAAAATTACATCATAATTTTTAAAAGAGGTCGTCTTTGTATGAATATCAATTTACAGGGTAAAACAGCATTAATCACAGGCTCAACCAGCGGCATTGGTTTGGGGATTGCGCGTGAATTAGCGGCACAGGGGGCAAATGTTGTCTTAAATGGTTTGGGGCAGTCTTCTGATGATTTAAATGCGGTATTGGCAAGTTTTGATTCTGATAAAATGCTGTTTTGTCCTGCGGATATGCGTGATTCTGCGGCAATTCTTTCTATGTTAGATGATGCGGTGGCGCGTTTTGGTGCGATTGATATTTTGGTCAATAATGCAGGGATTCAATATGTCAGTGCTATCGAAGAGTTCCCTGATCAAAAATGGCAAGATATTATTGCAATTAATTTATCATCGGCATTTTATACCACAAAATACGCTATTCCCCTGATGAAAAAAGCAGGATGGGGGCGTGTGATTAATGTGGCATCCGCGCATGGATTGGTGGCTTCACCCTTTAAATCCGCTTATGTGGCCTCAAAACATGGGATTGTGGGTTTTACAAAATCTGTGGCGTTGGAGGTTGCGGAGCATAACATTACCTGTAACACCATATGCCCCGGATATGTGCAAACGCCTTTGGTTGATGGACAGGTGAAAGATCAGGCACGTGTGCATAATATGGATGAAAAAGATGTGATTGAAAAAATCATTCTGGCACCACAGCCAACAAAGAAATTTATTCAGGTTCAAGATGTGGCGGATTATGCCTTGTTCTTATGTTCTGATGCGGCGCGTCATATTACAGGTGCGGCATTGACGATGGATGGCGGCTGGACGGCACGTTAATGATTGAAATTCTTCCTGATCAAAATTTATGTCAATCTGTTCGTGCTGTTCGTGGACGTGTGATCCCCCATGCGCCTTTGGGGGCAGGGGGGTGGTTTAAATGTGGGGGGCAAGCGCAGCTCTTATTTAAACCCGAAGATGTCGCGGATTTAGCACTTTTTCTAAATTACCTGCCTGAAACTATGGCAATTCAGGCCTTTGGGGCTTTGTCAAATGTCATTATTCGCGATGGTGGCCTGCAGGGGGTGACCTTGCGTTTGGGGCGTGGGTTTGGTGATATTATACGGGTGGATGATCACCATATCCGTGCTGGTGCAATGGCGTTAGATGTGAATGTAGCGCGTTTTTCTGCCGAATGGCATATTGACGGTATGGCATTTTTATCAGGTATCCCCGGAACGATTGGGGGGGCATTGCGGATGAATGCAGGCGCATATGGGCGAGAATTGAAAGATATTCTAGTATCCGCCACCGTCATGGATCGAACGGGGCGTGTTTTTGAGATTGCAGCGCAGGATATGAATTTATCCTATCGTCATAATGATTTACCGCATGATTTCATTTTCTTATCGGCTCTGTTACGGGGGGAATTGGGGAAAGAAGAGGATATTCAGCGTCAAATTGCAGATATAAAGCAAAAGCGCGAAGATAGTCAGCCCATTCGTGAAAAAACAGGGGGATCAACTTTTGCCAATCCCGATGCGGTGGATTTAGAGCGCGCAGGTCTGTCACCAGATACCAAAACATGGCAATTGGTTGATCGTGTTGGGGGGCGTGGTTTATGTGTTGGTGGGGCGCAAATGTCAGAAAAACATTGTAATTTTATGATTAATACAGGCACAGCAACAGCAACGGATTTAGAATCCTTAGGGGATCTCATCCGCGACCGTGTGCAGCAAGAATTTGGAATCACCTTGCGTTGGGAAATTAAACGATTAGGTGAATTTAAGGCTTTAGCCCCATAACCAAGGTTTATCAGCCTGATTATTAGCTTCATAGGTTTTTAAATGATCTGCATGCGCTAGGGTTAGCCCAATATCGTCTAATCCTTCCAAAAGGCAAGTCTTTTTAAAGCTATCAATATCAAAAGCAAAGGAAAGACCATTTTTTGTTGTGACGCGTTGGTTTGGCAAATCAATTGAGATTAAATCCAATGGCGTATTGGTGGCATAATCCATTAACTGATCAACGGCATCATGGGGTAAAGCGATGGGCAATATGCCGTTTTTGAAACAATTATTATAAAAAATATCAGCAAATGATGGGGCTATGATACAGCGAAAGCCAAAATCCAATAATGCCCATGGCGCATGTTCACGACTGGATCCACAGCCAAAATTTTCACCGCTAATTAAAATTTGTGCGGTGCGATAGGGATCTTTATTCAAAACAAAGCTGGGGATTTCTTTTTTATCATCATCAAAACGCATTTCATCAAATAAATGAATCCCTAATCCTGTGCGTTTAATGGTGCGCAAAAATAGCTTTGAAATAATCATGTCTGTATCGACATTCATAATGGGCAGAGGGGCAGGGATGGCGTCTAAAGTGATAAAGGGATGCATGGTGGAATCCGTCCTTTTTTATAAATCATGTTTTATCATATCCGCAAATTTTTGCAGCAAAGTCAAGTCAAAATGACCGTGATATTTATCATCATTATTCGGTGCGATCATACGTTCAATTGTTTCTAAGGGCGTGCGCTTTGAATCTTGGTGTCCGCGCTGGATACGATCTCCATCATAGGCATCCACAATACAGGCAACGCGCATGATGATCCCTAAATCCCCTGCGGTGCGTTTGAAACGGCCATCACCTGTTAATTTTTCATGGTGAAATAACATTAAGCAAGGAATGGTGATTTGGGTGTGCGGATGCGTTCTCAGCCAATCAGGGGCGTGGTGGCGATCCAACGCATCGCGTAAGACATCCAGCCCGCGCTGCATATGCAGTCGTTTTTGGGCGCGTTCGTCCTCCGTAGGGCGGTGGGGCAGTGACCATATCGCAGGGTCATAATCAGGATGCAATTTGCCCATATCGCTTAAGCCATAGGCATGATGAAAATTCGCGCCCACATGTTCAGGATAGTCCAAATAATTCAGCATTTTTTGACCCATATCAGAAATACGCTGTAAATGGCCGCGTAATTGATGCCCGTATTTTGCGCCATTGCTGTCGTAATCGGTGATGCGTTGATTAATATCCTTCATCATCGGCGCATAGGCAGCACATAAAAATTCGTCGCGTATATCATAGGATGCAATGATTTGATCCAACTCAGGCAGATGGGCTTTGGCGTATTTAAAGTCAATCATGGTTTTCTCTTATTTCTAGCATTAGGCTTCTAAACAATAATATGCTTAAAATTATCACAATAGACAAGGCAGATTTTTTTATTTAAAGTCCTCATTTATGAATGAATTGAAATATAAAAAACAATGGTTTTCTGATCTGATTGCGACGTGGTTTTTAATCGGCAATTTACGTCCTGCTGCTGGAACATGGGGCAGTGTGGCGGCGTTGCCTTTTGCGATTTTGTTGTGGATGTTTTGGGGGAGTGTGGGGCTGTTGGGTGCGTGTTTGCTGTTATTTCCCTTGGCGGTTTGGTCGGCGCATTTATATGGGATCAATCATGGCGAATATGATCATTCATCCATTGTCATTGATGAGGTTGTGGGGCAATGGATTGTGTTTTTGTTTATGCCCCCCTTTATGGGAATGACAACGGGGATGATTTTTCTTTATTGTGGTGCGGCCTTTGCCTTATTCCGATTATTTGATATTACCAAGCCTTTTCCTGTGTCTTATTTTGATAGCCATGTCAAAAATGGGTTTGGCGTGGTGATGGATGATGTGGTGGCAGGGATTATGGCGGGGCTTATGATTATGGCGGCGCGTTTATGGATTTTTTAGATCAGTTGATTGCAACGTTAACGCAACACAATAAACGCCTTGTTTGCGCTGAATCTTGTACAGGCGGGCGCGTGGCGGCGTTGGTGACGGCGCGTGCTGGCGTATCCAGCATTTTTGATGGTGGCGTTGTAACCTATAGCAACCAAGCCAAAATTGATCTTTTGCAGGTATCCGCTGAAACATTGTCTAAATATGGCGCAGTGAGTGCGCAAGTGGCATGTGAAATGGCACGCGGGGCATTATCGATTATCACCGCCCCGACATCACAAATTTCTGTTTCTATTACAGGGATTGCAGGGCCTGATGGCGGCGGTACTGAAAAACCCGTGGGCTTGGTGTATATCGCCACATGTCAAACAGGACGAGCCCCAAAAATGCGCGGCTTTATTTTCACTGGTACGCGAGATGAGATTCAACACAAGGCAGCGCATACAGCGATCATTCAGTTATTGGAGGTTTTAAAAAATGGATAAAATATTGATTGACGTGCCAATGCCTATTTTGACGCCACGCTTGAAAATTCGTGCACCGCAAGCGGGTGATGGACAAGAATTTTTTGAGGCAAAACAGGAATCTATGTCGGCATTATCACAATGGATGGTCTGGGCAAAAGGTGAAACAACACCTCAAGCGGAAGAAAAAATGTTGCGCACTGAATTTGCAAATTTTATCCTGCGCGATAATTTGATGATGTTGGCGTTTGATCGTGAAACAGATCGCTTTATGGGATCATCTGGCTTTCATAACATAAATTGGGATATTCCTGCCTTTGAAATTGGTTATTGGGTGCGTCAAAGTGAATTTAATAAAGGATATGCCACGGAAATCAGCAATGCTTTGACGCGTTATGCGTTTGATGCCTTAAATGCCAAGCGTGTTGAGATTTTTCATGCCGATGGCAATGTTGCCTCTCAAAAAATTCCGTTAAAATTGGGTTTTATGAAGGAGGCTGTTTTAAAAAATGCATCCCCCTTGCCGAATGGCGATGTTGTTGATAAGCATATTTATGCGCGCACTGATGCGAATGGCTTACCGCCGCTGCAGGTGACATGGTTTTAAAGAAAGAGATTATGATGAATTTTTGTTTTGTGTCCTCCGCCGATGCGCGATATTACCCGTTATTGATGGAATTAATTCATTCAATTCGGCATCATTATCCGCATACCCCCATTGGTATTATTGATGCAGGCTTAAGCGCGGAACAGTTGGCAAAATTATCAAATATGCCACATATTCAAATTTCAAACCCCGATTGGCCATGCCCGATTCCAGCCAAAAAAATTGCAGGCAAAACATTTTTAAAAGCCTGTGTATCACGCCCCTTTATTCCGATTTTATTCCCCAATTTTGAATCCTATGTGTGGTTAGATGCCGATACTTGGTTGCAAACGCCGGAGGCAGTGGATTTATTATTGCAAGGCGCAAAAAAACGCGGACTTGCAATTGTGCCGCAAACGGATCGTGCCTATCCGAAATCCATGCGCCTTGGCTGGTTGGGAGCGATGCCGTGGCGTCCGCGCAGTTTTTATTATAGCAACGCGAAAAAAGCCTTTAATGGCAAAACGGCACGGGCTTTATTTCCGCATGCTACGTTAAACGCAGGTGTGTTCGCCATTCATGGCAATGCCCCCCATTGGGCAAGATGGCAAGAATTGATCGTGATGGCTCTAAAACGCGGTAAAGTCTTTACGGCGGAGCAATTATCATTGGGCATGATGGTGTATTTAGAAAAATTCGATGCTGAATTTTTGCCAGCATGGTGTAATTGGTTATGTGAAACTTTGCCGGTTTATAACCCACGCCAGCAACAATTTGTTGAGCCCTATTTGCCCCATCACTCCATCAGTGTCGTGCATTTATCGGGGATGGATGAGATGCGTGTTGATCGCGCCGTAAAAATTGCGTTGAAAACAACGGAAGATACAGATTTAAATCTTTCCCTGCGTTGTCCGCTTTTTAATGGAGAGAAGGCATAGACGAAATTTAAGAGAAAAGATCTGATTTTTATGCCTCTTGTTTTTTCTTCTTTTCCTTAATAGAATGAATGTTCTTTGCGTTTATTCATTTCTTAATTATATCGAAACATCCATGGCAAAATCTAAAAAAAATGTACGATCAGGGGCTTATCGTAAATCAAACATACCATATTATATTTTACGGTTGATCCCCTATCCCGTACAGAAATTTATGGCACGACGATTTGTCGATGCAATGGCCTTGATGATCGTTGGCTTTGGGTTGTTTTCTGCTTTGTCTGTTTTGTCCTATAATCGACATGATCCCTCTATCAATCACCCTGATTCTTCGGCGGTCATTCATAATCTGATGGGATTATGGGGGGCGCAATGGGGGGATTGGTATATCCAAATGATGGGTTATAGCGCGGTTATATTTAGCGTTATTATCACAATATTAGGTATTCGATTTTTCCGAAGATTGCCTTTTTCCCTGATATTTCTGCGGATATTATCGTTGTTTTTTGGGATTTTATTTCTATCCACAGCATTGGCGCGTGTTCCGTCATTGGGGGGGATCGATAATATCTATAGCGGCGGAACGTTGGGCATGTTGTTTTTGAATCGCCTTGTTGTGCGTTTGCAAGGATTATCAATCAACTGGCTTGATCACAATATCGTGGCGGCGTTTTCATTTGTTTTGTCTGTGCCTTTTTTATCTTTTGCTGCCTTTTTGCGGATTGCGCATTGGCAATTTGCGGTATTGATTTTGTTATCATGGGGGGGCGCTGTTGTTCGTGCTGTCCGTCATACCGTTGAATGGTTGCGTCATCATAATGATGTTGATGCATGGGCAAAGATCCAAGAACGCCGCGCCGCCACAGTAAAGCTAGAGATAAAGCCTGCGAAAATTGAAAAGAAAATGCGTCCTGCCCCTGTGTCAAAGGCAGAAAAAGCAGCAGATGGCAATATGCCTGCTAAACCCTTAAAAATTATCAGTCCTGTGAAATCAGATATGGAGTCCACACGTCAGGGGCGCTTTACTTTATCGGATGGGGCATGGGTTTTTCCTCCCTTAGAGCTTTTGCAAGATGTGCCTGATGATGTGCTGAAATTCACCCTTGATGAAGGGGCATTGCGCAAAAACGCTGAGATGCTGAGCACAATTTTGGAGGATTTTAATGTCCAAGGTGAAATCGTTTCTATCCATCCGGGCCCTGTTGTCACACTCTATGAGCTTGAGCCTGCCCCTGGAACAAAGACGTCACGCGTGATTTCCTTGAGTGACGATTTGGCGCGGTCAATGTCTGCGGTATCCGTGCGCGCGGCTGTTGTACCGGGGCGCAATGTGATCGGGATTGAGCTGCCGAATAAAAACCGTCAAATGGTGTATTTGCGCGATGTCTTATCCTCAAAAGCCTATGAAAAAACCACGGCCAAATTGCCTTTGGTCTTGGGTAAAGATATTGGCGGACAACCGATTATTGCGGATCTTGCGCGGATGCCGCATTTGTTGGTGGCAGGAACAACGGGATCGGGGAAATCGGTGGCGGTGAATACGATGCTGCTTTCCCTATTATACCGCCTGCCGCCTGAGAAATGTCGTTTTATTATGATTGATCCCAAAATGCTGGAATTATCAGTTTATGATGATATTCCGCATTTGCTAACCCCCGTTGTCACCGAACCGGGTAAGGCCGTTGTCGCGTTAAAATGGGCAGTGGCAGAGATGGAAGATCGTTATCGTGCCATGTCAAAATTGGGTGTGCGTAATATTGATGGCTATAATGAACGATTGAAAGAAGCGCGTGAAAAGGGCGAAGTCTTAATGCGCAAAGTTCAAACAGGCTTTGACTCCCAAACAGGCAAGCCTGTTTATGAGGAACAGCCGCTCGATTTGAATGAATTGCCCTATATCGTGGTGATCGTCGATGAATTTGCCGATTTAATGTTGGTGGCAGGTAAGGATGTTGAGGCCGCGATTCAACGTCTGGCGCAAATGGCGCGGGCAGCAGGGATTCATTTGATTATGGCGACACAGCGTCCGTCAGTGGACGTGATTACAGGGGTGATTAAGGCCAACTTCCCCACACGGATCAGTTTCCAAGTGACATCCAAAATTGATAGCCGCACGATTTTGGGCGAAGGCGGCGCGGAGCAATTATTGGGGCAGGGGGATATGCTCTATATGGCCTCAGGTGGTCGCATAAAACGTGTGCATGGACCCTTTGTCAGTGATTCCAATGTCGAAGATGTGGTCAAACATCTGAAATCCCAAGGTGAGCCCGCCTATTTAGATGAAATCACCACAGGTACCACAGGCGGCGGCAGTGAGGTTTTAGACGCGCTATTCGGTGGTGGCGGTGATGGCGGTCAAGAAGTTGATGAACTCTATGATAAAGCGGTCGCCATTGTGGCGCGTGAACAAAAAGCCTCCACCAGCTTTGTGCAGCGTTACCTGCAAATCGGCTATAACCGCGCCGCCCGTATCATCGAGGAAATGGAACGCCAAGGCGTCATCAGCCCTGCCAATGCCGTAGGGAAAAGGCAGGTTTTAGTTAATCACCATGGCGGATCTGATGAGGATGATTTTTAAATTTCAATAAATCACGTTATTTTGAAATATATAAAAAGATCTTGTTGTTTTTTTGATATAATCATGTATCCTGTTTTATATAAAGTGTGTTTTAATTTTTAAATTAGGGTATACCAATGCGATTGAATTTTAATGGATTATCGCCTTATCATTTTCTGACTCAGAATGTATCGGATAGTCATATTGCAGATGCCGAAAATGATAATGACGCCTTAACCAGTGCTTTTAAAAAGCGCTCGGGGACAATCGGGGCGGTTCATCCTACGGTTTCTTCAAAAGAAAAGCCCCATAAAGAAAAATCCGATAATAATAAAAAGAAAAAAACAGGTGTTTCTTTAAATAGCACAGGTTTGGAATTTTTGGCTTAATCAGCTGCCAAGCCTTGCGATCTAAAAAACGCTATAAAAACGAATGCGGATCAATATCCACGCGCACGTTGATGCGTGAGGGAATTTTCTGGGATTTTAGCCATGTGCGGATGGTGGCTTGGATATGGATTTTTTTGTCGGTGATGACCAGTAAACGATAGCGATATTGACCACGCAATTTCGCCAAAGGGGCAGGGGCTGCGCCAAGGGTTTGGATGCGGTCATTTTGGGGGGCGGTGATCGCCAATTGACGCGCGATTTGGGCGACTTCGTCTTCTTTTTCACCTGACACAATAATCGCGGCAAGGCGGCCATGGGGGGGCATATTGGTGGCTTGGCGTTGGCTGGCCTCTATTTGTAAAAACAGATCGCGATTGCCTGCCGCGATGGCTTGGATCACGGCAGCCTCAGGCGCATAAGTTTGAATATAGACCTGCCCTTGGATATGATGCGTGCGCCCTGCGCGGCCTGAGACTTGGTGCAATAATTGAAAACAATGCTCACTGGCGCGAAGATCGCCGCCTTGTAACCCAAGATCCGCATCAACAACCCCCACAGTTTGCAAATGGGGGAAATGGTGACCTTTGGCTAAAATTTGTGTACCGATAATAATATCATAATGATGATCGTGAATATCAGATAAGATTTTTTGTAAATCTTGCGTGTCATTATTCATCTCACTGCTAAGGGCGATAATGCGCGCACTGGGGAAATATTCTCGGATTTCCGCCTCAATGCGCTCCACACCGGGGCCGCAGGGGACAAGGGAATGACGCTCCCCACACACAGGGCATTGTGGCGGTAGGGGTTCGGTATGCCCACAATGATGGCATTGCAGCATCTCACGCTTTTTGTGATGCACCAGCCATGACGTGCAGTTTGCGCAATGAAAGCGATGCCCACAATTTTGGCATAAGGTCAAGGGCGCAAAGCCACGGCGATTAAGGAATAACAAAGATTGATGCCCTGCCGAAAATGTATCGCGCATGGCTTGCAACAAAGGGGCAGAGAGAAAATGATGCCGATCCGGTTTATGGTTACGCATATCAATCAAATGAATATCAGGCATTTGCGCATCGGCGTGACGATTGGGGAGTTTGATATGGTGATACCGCCCCTCCCACACATTCAGCATCGTTTCCAAAGACGGCGTGGCAGAGGTCAAGATAACGGGTGCATTTTCCTTTAACCCACGCACCACGGCCATATCACGCGCGTGATAGAAAACATGGTCTTCTTGTTTGTACGATGTATCATGTTCTTCATCGACAACGATCAGCCCCAAATTTTTAAACGGCAAAAACAGGGCGGAGCGCGCGCCGATCACGACTTTTGTTTCGCCATCCACCACATATCGCCATAAATCGCGTTTTTGCGTGGGCGATACGGAGGAATGCCACAAAGCAGGGCGGCAGCCAAACCGTTCCTCAAACCGCGCCATAAATGCATTGGATAGCGCAATTTCAGGCATTAAAATCAAAATTTGTTTATCCGTGCGTAAGGTTTTCGCGATGGCCTCAAAGAAAATTTCTGTTTTTCCTGAACCTGTCACGCCGTCCAATAAAATCGTTTGAGATTTTTCAGTGTTCAAAATCGATGTTAGCGTTTCTAAAGCCGCTGCTTGCTCGGCAGAAAAACGTAAATGTTTATAATCAGGATTGGGCATCGCACAGGGGGCAGGCAGGGGGGCAGTGGTTTTTTCAATCCTGCCCTCGGTAACCAGTGCCTTAATAACCACCGCGGAGCATTTGGCGATTTCAGCCATTTGCGTTAAGGTCATATAGGCATGATGACCCAAGGCCTGTATCGCATCACGGCGATTTTGTTTTAAACCGCTTAAATCCTGATTCTGTGCCACACGATAGATAATGTGGGATGGCGGCTCTAAATAGGCTTGTTCATACGGGCTTAAGGTCATTTTCAGCACCGCGCCCAAGGGTGCCATATTATACCGCGCCACAAAATCGATAAAATTCATAAACGCCGCGTTCATCGGCGTAGGGCTGGAGTAGGCGGTTTGGATAGGCTTTATTTTTGATGGATCAATGGGATAATCGGACTCATTTTTCCACACAACCCCCTGCACCAACCTGTTCTTGCCCAATGGAATCTGCACATACGACCCCAACACCAAAGATTGTGGGCTGTGGTATGTATAAACCCCATCCAGCTGCGCGGCAGGGACAACAGAAAGAAAATGCTGATCCATAGTTTCCATCATGCGCGATTTTAAGAGGGAATAGAATAGATTTTATTATAAAATATGCAAAAATAATCTTGTGAATTAATTTCGTGTTATGTATATAATGTGTTGTATTTTTAATTTAACAGAAGAGATGATATGACTATCCAAAAGATTCTAAAGAACCTACATGATGCAGCACAAGTAGCACAGCCTTTTGTAAATGGAGCAAAAGCTATGGCTGATCAGTTTTTCACTGCCGCTAATAATCATCCTGAAATTAAGGTGCTAAAAGAAAAGTTAGGCGATGCTTTTGATGCTGTTCAGGCACAAGCGGTCGAATGGATAAACAAAACGGATGAGCTCAGAAAAGAGTATGTTGAGAAAAAAGGAGCTGAGTTTTCAGAACGTTTGGGGAATGTTTGTAAAAATCCGAATGATGTGGATTTACAAATTATGCAAGAAGATTTGGCAATCATATCCGCAATTTGCGTTTTAGCAAAATTGCCAAAACCTGAATGGTTAGCCACGCATTTAACGGATTTGAATCAAGTCTGTAATGAATTTTATGCCCCTCAAATTGTTCAAGGCTTAGAGGCTTTTAAAGGAACGAAACACGATAATAAAGATTCTATCGTGCTTGAAGCGAACCGTTTAATTGAACTTGTTAATAAAGCATGTTTTGATCAAAAAGAAACAAAAGAACAGAAACAAGAAATTACCTTTCGTGCAAACCAAGCATTTGAGCGTTTAATGGCGTCTAATAAACAGAGCTTTCAACAACAACTAAAGCAATAGATCGCAAGATTTTATTATGAATAATAACTATGAGCAATCAGGTGCTGTTCAATACACACCTGATTTTGATCGTGATTTTAGAAATTCTATCCTGTTAAATAAAATTTTATCAGATATAAAATTAAAAGTTCAGGATAAAAATCGTGATCATGTTGCTGTGTTTAAATCGGCGGCGTCTGTGGATTCGTTAAATTTGGCAATTAATCAATTTGTTGTTGATTCTATGATATTACAGGTTGCGTATATTTATAATCTTACTGAATTTGCAAAGATTAAGAGTATGACACAGGTGGAGCTGTTTCGACATGAGGACACACGTCCTTTGTTGCAAGGGTTTCGTGAGCAATCAGGGTTTCATTTTTTACAAGAGCGTTCAAAGCATTTAGAGGCTCTTTGTCAATTAAATGAGGATATGTATGATTTAAGGCGATTTTTTTATAAAAAAAATCAATTTGATTCAGCCATCGTCACGCCAAATGAGGCTGGTATATTGTTTTTTGATAATCTTAATCATCAAAAAACTGAAATTTCATTGATGGATTTATTTAATCAAGGCGCGTTTTTTTTAGGGTCTTTGAATGTCAACGATGTTTTATTAGATTATCCATATGATATTGATAATAGCGGTCTTGTCTATGATTTATATGATCAATGTTCTGTCTTATTTTTTGATGAGTCTCAATTAATGAATTGGGGCAGAGTCAGAAAATATATTTCAGAGATTTCCGATATTTCTATTATGATCCCCAACAGCCCCCAAAAATCGGATTCTTTAAAATTCTATGCGCACGCTTTATATCCCATTTATTTGATTGCAGATTTTATGCAAAGAATGATTGGTGCGCAGGATTGTAAAGATGGTATTGACTTAAACAGCAGAAATTCTGAGGTCTATCGCGTTGCGGATCTTATGAATAAGATGATGCACAGCTTATAATGTCAGCCTTGCGTGTTCTTTTTCTATAAAATGCAATCAAAACTTTTTTATCAGAAAAAATCAGCTAAACTCTGTTTTGGTTCTAAGGGTAGAAATGATTCGATGGTTGATTATGAGGTCTGATTTTTATTTTGATATTGTGTATTGTACGGGGAGCGCGTATCAGTTTGTTTTGAAAAATGCACAATATATTTTTCTGAAAATTGCGGTGCCTGCTTTTGTGGTGCAGGTTGTTACGGTTATTTGCATTTATCTGGCTGGTGTGAAAAGTCCGTTTTTGATTTCTGTTGCGCATGTCCCTGCTTTGTTAATTGAGGGCTGGTTTGCGGCGCAGTTAATTCGGTTTTATGCCTATAATGAAAAATGGCCGTACTGGGATGTTCAAAAATTAAAATCAATTTATGAAGCGCATGGAACATTGCCGAAAGAGCTGCAACAAAAGGTTTTCAGTCGCTCTCAGGTTATTTTATCAGGCATGGTTGCCTTTGCATTGATTGGATTTTTAATGAATGGGCTGTCACATTATTTGAATTATATGGGTCAATCGTTGACGCAATCTGTTCAGACACATAATACGGATGTTGCACCATCTGTATCAAGCACAAATGGTATTGAGCTTATTATTGCATTCGGATTGGTGATTATATCGATCTGGTCTGTGCGCTATATGTTTGTGCATGTGCCGTTAATTTTGGGCTATAAAATACGGGATTATTTGCGCCCGTTAAAAATTGTCGATAGCTTTCGTTTAATCGGCATAAGTTTAGTTTGTACCGTGCCTGTTGCGTTAATATTTACGGTATTATTTGGGGCAATAACGCAGGGCGATGATCTGATTTCAACGATTTTACTGGCGATCTTTCAATCCGCCAGTAAAATGATTGTCTGTGCGCTGGTTACGGTTGCGGTCAGTTCAGGGGTAATGCGCTTATTACAGCGATAAGTCTTTTAAAGAGTCAAAGGCATCTAATGCTGCTTGTCTGGCTTCCTCATGATTCACAATCGGGTGGGGGTAATGTTGCCCTAATATGATCCCGCATTGATTCAAAAGATTGGCTGGGGCTTCCCATGGTGTGTGCAGATAACGATTGGGAAGATTATAGAGTTCAGGCACATATTTGCGGATATAATCGCCGTTGGGGTCAAATTTTTGGCTTTGGATAATGGGATTAAAAATCCGAAAGTACGGTGCGGCATCGGCGCCACAGCCTGCGATCCATTGCCAGCTGGCTGTATTATTGGCAGGATCAGCATCTGTTAAACAATCCCAAAACCATTCTTCCCCATGATGCCAATGAATGCGTAAATGCTTGACTAAAAATGATCCCACGATCATGCGGGCGCGGTTATGCATCCAACCTTCCTGCCATAATTGCCGCATGGCGGCATCGACAATCGGGTATCCTGTTCGCCCTGTTTTCCATGCTTTCAGGCTATCTGTGTAATCCTGCACCCAAGGGAAATCATAAAACCGTGCCTGTAAGGGGGTATCGTGCAAATTGGGGTAATGATACAGCAAATTATACGAAAATTCACGCCAGAAAATTTCGGCGATAAATTTTTCTCCATCCATTTCTAATCCATGGGCGGCGGCATGGTTTTGGATATGATGCACGATGCTGCGTGCAGAGATGGCGCCGCATTGTAAATAAGGGGATAGATAGGATACATAATCTTGATCAGGGCGATCACGTCCATCTTTGTAATGGGGCAGCCCTGTTTTTATAAAATGTTCAAATTGCATCCATGCGGCGGATTCTCCAAAACCTGCGCGGTTTTTCCATGTTTTTTCAATGGATTGTTGCCATGGATGGTTAGGTAATAATGCTAAATCATCAATGTGCAAAGCTTCATCAGGGGCGCTTTGTGAGTGATAGGCCATAGATTGAGGGCGTGGCAAAGGTATAAAATCCAAAAACCCAGCCTTTTGACAGGCTTTGTAAAAGGGCGTAAAAACTTTATAATGTTCCCCTGATCCATTCATGACCTGCCAAGGCTCAACGATCAAAAGCCCGTTAAAGCTTTTGGCTTTGTCGCCCAATATGTCTTTAATCCGTGTATCGCGCGCAATAATCCAAGGTTCATAACAGCGATTCCAATGCACATTTTGCGCGTTGTAATGATCCATCAAGGCAGGGATGATATGATCCGCTCTGCCGCGATAAATTTGCAAATGCCCCCCTAAATCCTTATTTAAAGCATGCAGCGCATGATGCAAAAATAGCCGCGCCGCCGCGCCCATTTTACGATTGCCTGCTGTTTCATCATCCAATATAAAGACAGGGATAATATGATCCCCCCGTTCCACCGCATGGAACAATGCAGGATTATCCAGTAAGCGTAAATCTTGGCGAAACCATATCAGGGTCGGGGATGGCATAGTTTATAAAGAGGGCTTTGGTGTGGGATAATCAGTGAATTGATCCATATTTTGATTGCTTATTCCCAGAGAAACAATAAAACTGGCGGCAGAAAATCCAATGAATAGGTTTTGACTTAAAGCCCCCATTGTGATTCCCCATGCAACGGAGCCTCCACAAGTCATAAAAATATCTTTTAAGTTTGGCGTAGAGGAGGATTGAGTTGACATTTTTTTTCCTTAAAATTTATAGTATTTCAAAATACTGATTGGACAGCACTGCAAATGACATTTCCTTGCGCTTTCGCTATGCATGGACTTCAATGTCCACTCCGTTGCGGTTCTCATGAAACGCCATTTTCGCTGACGCACTCATCCCGTACGGGATAGGGGCTTTTATGCTTATGCACACGTTATGCTGGATCACGTCCAGCATAATGATTTTATTTTGGCGTGTATTTTATAGTTCTGCTTTGGGGTTGTTAAGCGTTTTTTCTTGATTTTCAGCAATTTTTGTTGCTGCGCTGCCTACGCCTGCAATTGCTCCAATAATAAGGCCAGCAATTGAAAGTGGAATGATGCTTCCTGTTGCAGCTCCCGTAAAAGCGCCCCAAAGAACGCCTGATCCAGCGCCAGAAAGGGCTTTGTGGAATGTATATGAAGAGTTTAAGTCTTTTGGTAATTCAGGCATATGTTTTCTCTCTGAAATATGGATTGTGAATAAGCAATATTAGGAAAAATGAAATTCATTGTCAATATACACTATGCTTTCAAATATGAATTCTATAGAATAAACGTCGAATTTATTGTTATTATTTTTTTACAGAGTGTGTTGTTATGTCATTTCAGTTTGGTGTTTTTGGATTAGCGCGATCAGGGCTTTCGACTTTACGCGCTTTTCCTGAATCGGTGATTTATGCGTGGGATGATAAGGATGATCATCGTCATAACGCACAGGCATTGGCCTTATCAAACGTGCATTTATTCCCGTTTCAGGATTGGCCAACTGATTTGGATTTTATCGTTTTATCCCCCGGTATCCCCTTAACGCATCCAGCTCCGCACCCGATTGTGGCATGGGCGCAACGGCATGATATTGAGCTGATTTGTGATATTGAGCTGTTTTATCGTTTGCATCCTGATTGTACGATTGTGGGGGTAACAGGGACAAATGGGAAATCAACGGTTTGCAGCTTGTTAAATCATTGTCTGCAGATGGCTGGAAAAAAATCTTTTTTGGCAGGCAATATTGGCGTGCCTGTTTTTGATGCGCCAATATTACACGCGCAAGAAATCTTGGTCTTGGAAATATCCTCTTTTCAATTGGATTTATGCCCATCCTTTGTGCCGCATATTGGATTATTTTTAAATATCCAGCCGCATCATTTGGAACGTCATGGCGATATGGATCAATATTTTGCCATTAAAACAAAGATTTTGAAAAATAAAAAAGCGGCTGATTTTGCCTTATTGGGGGTTGATGATACGCGGTTGAATGATTATTACCAACCGAATAAGCATATTGCTGTGCGTTATCAGGATTATCAAGGCGATTTACCGCCGCATTTATCAGGGGATCATAATCGCCAAAATATTGCCTTTGTTATGCGTGTTTTGGATATTTTGGGGGTATCATTCCAGACATCTTATTTATTTTCTTATGCAGGCTTACCGCATCGTCAATTTTTGGTGCGTGATGATGCAAGATTAAAAATTATCAATGATAGCAAAGCCACCAGCACCACCGCCGCCGCCAAGGCATTAGAGGCCTGTGATGATTATCCTGTCTTATGGATTTGTGGTGGTATGCAACAAGTGGAATCTAAAGAGCCCCTGATCGCAGGATTAAAAAATGTCAAAAAGGCCTATGTGATTGGGGAGTCATCCGCAATCTGGATCACATGGTTACAGGAGCAGGGGGTTGATTGCGTGGCGTGTGATACGTTAGAAAAAGCCGTAAAAATCATCGCCGATGATGTGCGTGATATAAAGGATAAACACACAATTTTATTATCCCCCGCCTGTCCCTCTTGGGATCAATTCACATCTTTTGAACAGAGGGGGGATTTATTTATTCACTATCTACAGGAATTTTTACGCTAACGCCTCATCAAATCCCACGGACTCACCGCAACCACAGGAGCGGCGGACGTTGGGGTTGCGATAGATAAAGGCTTCGTTATGCAATTCATCAACGCCGTAATCAATTTCCATTTGGAAAAAATGCATCAAATTTTCAGCAGGGATATAAAGCGTAACATCGCCATCAATCAGTGCATAATCAGAGGCAATGATTGTGGCATCATTCACATAAGCCATCGCATATTCTTGACCTGCGCATCCTTTGGCAACTAAAAATAAGCGAATGCCTGTTGCTGTGGGTTCTTGTTTAATCAAGCTGCTAAGCTGGGCTTTAGCGGCATCGGTTAATTTAATTTCGTTACTGGTTAGGTTTGGCATATATATCCTCCGTTAGTGTGTTAAAAAGTGAAATAGGGTTTATTGGTGTTAAGTAAACATATTTAATTGTAATTTTGCAGTTTCCGCCATCATGCCGGCATCCCACGGGGGATCCCAGACAATTTCAACATCAACTGTGCCGATGCCCTCAATCGGGAAAATTGCGCCTTGCACCATCAATGGCATTTCTTGTGCGACGGGGCAGCCGGGGGAGGTGAGGGACATATCCACCGCCACATCAATTTCATTTGTATCTGTGTTGTGTGTCATGTGGATTTTATAAATCAGCCCCAATTCATAAATATTGACAGGGATTTCAGGGTCGTAAACGGCACGAAGACCTTTTAGAATATCATTGAGTTTCGACATATCGCCCTCAAATTTCACGCATGGGGGTTCTGCCATTTCATCATAATCTGACCCAAGGGCGTTTTTAACCATTTCAGGGCTCGCAAAGGCTTGCATTATCCTAACATCTCCTTCGCTTTATGGATGGATTGGATCAATATATCAATGTCATTTGTGGTATTATACAGCCCCAACGATACACGCAACGTGGCGGAAACGCCCATTGCTGCCATCAAAGGCTGGCAACAATGATGCCCCACACGCACCGCCACCCCGCATTGATCCAAGATCATCGCCACATCCGATGGATGCGCCCAATCGATGGTAAAGGGCAAGATTGCCGCACGTTGTTGCAAATCCACCGTGCCGTGGATTGTAAGCCCGTGAATATTTTTCAGGCGCGTATAGCCATATGATAAAATATCTTTTTCATGCGCCATGATGGAATCCATGCCGATTGTATCCAGATAATCCAAAGCATGATGCAGGGATATTGCCTCAATAAAGGGCGGTGTTCCTGCCTCAAATCGTGCAGGGGCTTTTTTGAAATCGGATGAGTCCATGCGCACCGTTTCAATCATATCGCCGCCGCCTTGGTATGGGGGCATGCTGTTTAATAAATCCTCTTTGCCATACAGCACACCAATCCCTGTGGCGGCATAGAGTTTGTGACCCGTAAAGGCATAAAAATCAACATCCATTACTGTAACGTCAATTTTTTGATGCACCACGGCTTGTGTGCCATCAATTAAAATTTTGATCTCAGGGTTAAAATCACGCACCTGTTTGATAATTGTATCAACAGGATTCACTGTCCCCAGCGCATTGGAAATATGCACAAACGCCACTATCTTTGTGCGGTCATTGAGCAAGGAGGGGAGGGCTGTTAAATCCAGCGTGCCCTCTTTGGTAATCGGCACAGACCGAATGAGAGCGCCTGTTTTTTGCGCAATTAACTGCCACGGTACAATATTGGCGTGATGTTCCATTTCGGTAAGGATAATTTCATCCCCTGCTTGTAAAAAGGCACTGCCCCAGCTATGTGCAACCAAATTGATTGCGGCTGTGGCGCCGCTGGTAAAGATGATATTGCGTGGGCTGCGTGCTCCAATAAATTCCGCCACGCGGGCGCGCGCTGTTTCAAAAGACGCCGTCATATCTTGTGAATAACGATATAGCCCACGGTGAATATTGGCATAGCCATATTTGTAATGGTCAGTAATTGCATCAATGACCATTTGTGGCTTTTGCGCGCTGGCGGCGGAATCGAGGTAAATCAAAGCTTTTCCATTCATCGTTTCAGAAAAAATGGGAAAATCATCGCGCCAATTATAAGGATGGCTAGCGTTTAGAGAAGGGATTGCTGTTTTATTTTTTACGCTGTCAACCATTTCCCAACCTCTTGTATGAATAGGATCCGTGTATCCTCATCAGGGATTTGTTCTAATATTTCCATGCAAAATGCCTCCACCAAGATTGCCATAGCTTGATCGTGAGGGATGCCACGGCTTTTGAGGTAGAAGAGTTGATCCTTATCAATCTGCCCCGTCGTTGCACCGTGGGCGCATTTGACATCATCGGCGTAAATTTCAAGCTCTGGCTTGGTGTTCATTTGCGCGGTATTGGATAGCAGCAACGCTTTGCTGGATTGTGATCCATCGGTTTTTTGGGCGATGGCATCGACATGCACCTTGCCTTGGAAAATACCATTGCCGCGATCATTGACGATGGTGCGGACATTTTGCACAGAATTTGTATGGGGGGCTTGGTGATGTACCAAAAACCGCGTATCATTCAGTTGCTGCCCTGCCAACAACGTAATTTGATTTAGGATACAGTTGCTGCCTTCTTGTTGCATTGCAACATGGGTATCGCTGACGCTATGATCCGCATCTTTTTGGACGCAAAATGATTGATATTGCGCATCACGATCAAGGGCGATGTCGATATATTCCGTGCGATTGCCTTGGGCGGATTCATTTGATAATCGGTAATGGGTTAATCGTGCATTTGATCCCACATGGATTTGGATATATTGATTTTTCCAATACGCGCCTTTGCCAGATTGTGTTTCCACAATTGCCACTTGCGCGCCTGATCCAATATGAATAAGGATTTGCGGTGTGCATAGACCTTGTCCTATGATTGATAAATCCAGCGGTGTTTCAAGGATTGTATGGGCAGGGATATTGATAATTGTCGCCTGATCCACCTCAGCAAAATGTGCATCCAATAATCCATCCGATACAGGGCGCAGGGGGGATTTGACCGCTATGCCTGTTTCCGCTTTTCCGCATATGATTTCCGCACGACCGTGATCCATATCGGTTTTATACAGCGTGTTTAAATTTGTATATTTCCAACGCTCTTGTTTTGGCGTGGGCAAAGCATGTTTTAACATTAGGCGGCGTTTCCTATGATATGTTTATAACCATGATCTTCTAAGCTCTTGGCTAAGGATGCATCGCCTGATTTGACGATTTTTCCATCTGCCAAAATATGCACATAATCAGGCACGATATAATCCAGCAAGCGTTGATAATGCGTAATCACCAAAAATGACCGATCTGGGGCGCGCAGCGCATTCACACTATCTGCCACGATTTTTAGGGAGTCAATATCAAGCCCGCTGTCTGTTTCATCGAGTACCATAAAAGACGGCTCCAGCATCGCCATCTGCAGGGCTTCATTGCGCTTTTTTTCCCCACCTGAAAAGCCCACATTGACGGGGCGTTTTAGCATATCATCGGCAATGCCTAATTCCGCGCATTTGGCTTTCATCAATTTTAAAAACCCCAGCGCATCTAATTCCTCTTGACCGCGTTTTTTGCGCACTGCGTTAATGGCTGTTTTAAGGAAGGTCGTCATATTCACCCCCGGAATTTCCACGGGATACTGAAATGCCAAAAATAACCCTGCTGCGGCGCGGTCTTCGGGTTCCATCTCCAGCAAATTCTCACCATTCAACAGGACTTCGCCCTCCGTAATCTCATAGCCTTCACGCCCTGATAGCACATAAGACAAGGTCGATTTCCCCGCGCCATTCGGGCCCATAACCGCATGCACTTCACCCATTTTAATATTCAGGTTAATGCCTTTTAAAATCTCTTTATCGCCAATGCGTGCATGTAGGTTTTTAATGGTAATCATGTGTTTTCCTTAATATCACTTTGTATTCAAGACGAATATAGTCCGCTATTTAAATTTCGGCAAGGTAAAATAAAGATAAAATATATTGACATATTGTTTTTATTAATCTATATTTAAAGCAATTTAAATAAAAACAGTAATTTTGTTCTATTATATAAAAAAACATGGAAGGATTTTAAGAAATGCCAATCGACACCATAACACCAGAAACCTTCAATGCTCTGCAATTGGGAGTGGTGGGTTCTAAAACATTGGGTGTGGACGGGGCATGTCTGGTAGGACTTATAGGTTTTGTTTGCGGTGGAACGGAAGAGGAGAACAAAACGGGTGTTTTTGGCTTAAAAAAAGGATTAATTAGTGCAAGTGTATATTCGGTCCTCGGCTTTGGTCTAGGTTCGTGTCTAAGTTTTTGTTCATTTGGTTTTTTTGATATGCCAGATTATTCTCAGTATGCTGATCGTATTCATCAGGTCATCACAACTCCTATCCTAAGCGCCCAACGCGTAGAAGGCCAACCTCTTAAGAAGGAGTTAATAGAGGCTTTCAGAATAGATAATCAATATTCTCAAAAAGAAGAGTGTATGGAGAACATCGGATCGCTATTTGATGGTACACTCAAAACGCGCGAAACCCTTAGAATTTCATTCAGCCAAGAAGTTCAAAGAATGATGAATGATGTTGATCAACAGCCCGAGATCGACAAAGGTTCTTATTTTATGCACAAAAATCCTGGTAAAACATTATGTAATATTGCAGGTAGTGTGATGAAATCACCTCCCGTTGTGGCGGAATTGCAAGCGAAAAAACAAAGGGAGTTGGAACAGAAAGAAACAAAGAAAAATATTGAGCTGAATAAAAAGCTTGGATTTTAAGGTTAATCCCTTTTAAAATCTTTTTAGTTCTACCCCACACTGCCTTCTAAACTAATCGCAATCAGCTTTTGGGCTTCGACGGCAAATTCCATCGGCAGTTTTTGCATGACATCGCGGCAAAATCCGTTGACGATTAAGCCCAAAGCGGTTTCCGTATCCATGCCGCGCTGGCGGCAATAGAACAGTTGATCGTCGGATATTTTGGATGTTGTGGCCTCATGCTCTAAAATCGCGTCTGCATTTTTGCTTTCGATATAGGGCACGGTATGGGCGCCACAGCTATTGCCAATCAATAAGCTGTCGCATTGTGTGAAATTGCGTGCGCCCTTAGCAGAGGGCATGATTTTGACTAAACCGCGATAGGTGCTGTCTGATTGCCCTGCGCTGATGCCCTTGGCGATAATGCGGCTGGTGGTGCGCTCCCCGATATGGATCATTTTTGTGCCTGTGTCGGCTTGTTGGTGATGGTTGGTAATCGCCACGGAATAAAATTCGCCTACCGATTCATCGCCTTTTAGGATACATGATGGATATTTCCAAGTAATCGCCGATCCTGTTTCGACCTGTGTCCATGAAATTTTGGATTTATAGCCTGCGCACAGGCCGCGCTTGGTGACGAAATTATATACGCCGCCCACGCCGTTTTCATCGCCCGGATACCAGTTTTGGACGGTGGAATATTTGATCTCCGCACGGTCATGCGCCACCAATTCCACAATGGCGGCATGCAGTTGGTTTTCGTCACGCATCGGAGCGGTACAGCCCTCAAGGTAGGATACAAAGGAATCGTCATCCGCGATAATCAAGGTGCGCTCAAACTGCCCTGTGTTTAATTCATTGATGCGGAAATAAGTGGATAATTCCATCGGGCAGCGCACGCCTTTGGGGATATATACAAATGATCCATCAGTAAAGACAGCTGAATTTAAGCAGGCATGTTTATTATCATGATAGGGGACAACTGATCCCAGATATTGTTTTACAAGATCAGGGTGATTTTGCACCGCCTCACTGATGGAGCAAAAAATAATCCCAACCTCGTGCAATTTTTCCTTAAATGTTGTGGCAACAGATACAGAATCAAAAACCACATCCACCGCAACCCCTGCTAATGCCGCACGCTCACGCAAAGGGATGCCCAATTTTTCATAGGTTTCCAACAGTTTGGGATCAACATCATCCAAAGATTTTGGGCGATCCGCCATGGATTTGGGGGCGGCGTAATAATAGGAATCTTGGTAATCAATCGGCGGAAATTTGACCTTTGACCATTCAGGTTCAGGCATTTTCAACCAGTGGCGATAGGCATTCAAACGCCATTCCAACAGCCATTCAGGTTCATTTTTCTTGGCAGAAATAAAGCGAACAATATCCTCACTTAAACCCTTGGGGGCTTTGTCGGATTCAATATCGGTGACAAACCCTGCGCTGTATTTTTCGAGGGCTTGGACGGTTTCGATGGTGTCACTATCAATTTGTGTATTGTTCATTTGTAACGCATTCATTGTTTTTAAGTATCCGCAATATCATAAAGCCGTTTTATATCCGCAATTGCGCTATAGCGCACAGGGGCATCCTGTATGGCACATTTTACCGCGAACATATCGTGTAGGGTAACAGAATGCAAGGCTTTGCGCACAGATTTATTCACCACATCCCATCGCCCTGATAAAGGACAGTTTTTCTTTGCAATACAGGGGTTTTGTACGCCGTCCACGCAATCGGTTAGGGCGACTTTTCCTTCCATAATATCCAGTATTTCTAAGATGGTGATCTGTTGCACAGGACGCGTGAGGGCGTATCCGCCATGAATACCACGCACCGATTTAATCAATCCGCCTTTGCCCATGATCTTTAGCACTTTGGCAACCGTGGGCATGGGAATCTTGGATTTATCGGATAAGCATTGCGCGTTTAAGCAGGCGTGATCCCCTGCATTATTTAGATGATACAGGCACACAATGGCGTAATCGGTTAATTTTCCTATTTTTAACATATTTTATACAGAACCTATTTAGTACTCTATTCATATGGGGGATTTTAAAATAAATTGCAAGAGATTTTAATAAGGAAATTTCTGTAAAAATTACTTGAAAAGCCCCCTATATTCATGCACGAATAAATGAAACCATTTTTTGTCTAACATCAGAAAGCCTTTGCCATGAAATTTTTCGTTGATACCGCTGATATTACTGAGATCAAAGATTTAGCCGCCACAGGATTGTTGGATGGCGTGACCACAAATCCATCCCTGATTGCCAAAAGCGGCAAAAACTTTTTGAAATTGATTGAGGAAATTTGTGGCATCGTTGATGGTCCTGTCAGTGCCGAAGTCGCCGCCACGGATTATGAAACGATGATTAAAGAAGCCCATAAATTAAGATCGATTGCGGATCATGTCGCCGTCAAAGTGCCCTTAACCCCAGCGGGTTTAAAGGTCTGTAAGGAAATCTCTGATGAAGGCACAATGGTCAATGTCACCCTATGTTTTTCCCCAGCACAGGCGATTTTAGCCGCCAAAGCAGGTGCGGCGTTTATATCTCCCTTCGTTGGGCGTTTGGATGATATTGGCAGCGATGGCATGAGCTTGATTGCCGAAATTGTCGATATTTATAATAATTACCCCATGTTTGATACTGAAATCTTGGTGGCCTCGATTCGTCACCCCCAGCATATTATTGATTCGGCAAAATTAGGTGCGGATGTTGTAACATGCCCTGCAGATGTTATTAAAAAACTCTATCATCACCCCCTCACCGATAAAGGTCTTGAGGCGTTTGTCGCTGATTGGGCGAAAACGGGGCAGAGTATTCTATGACCAACAATATCCTAAAAGGATCAGATGTCCTGCAATGGCTAAAGGATAATCCTGATTTTTTGACGCAATATCCGCAGGCTTATGATCTGTTGTTGCCGCCTGCGGAAAATAAGGGGCGGAAATTAGCGGATTTTCAGCATTATATGATGAAACGCCTAAGGACGGATCGCGATAAAATCATTGAATCCGCGCGGCAAATTATTGAGAATAGTCGGGAGAATATGAATAATCACGCCCGCATTCAACGCGCTGTGTTGTTATTACTAGAAGCCCCCAGTTTTGAGGAATTTATTCGCATCATTGTTACGGATTTTCCTGCCATTTTATTGATTGATGTCGCCGCGATTGTGGTGGAGGCCGAAGACGGCGTCGTGCCGCATATTTTCTTAAATGGCGTGCGCTTAGTGACCTCAGGGTCAATCGATAACGTCATGCGCAAAAATGCGATTATGCTGGAATCTAATATCCGTGGTTTAGAAGCCCTTTATGGTGGCGCAAGCGGTTTGGTGAAGTCACAGGCTTTGTGCCGATTATTCGTTGCCAACGAATCCCCCAAAGTGATGCTGGCGTTGGGATCACGCGACCCAAATTTATTTAACCCCGATCAACCCACGGATCAACTGCAATTTATGTGCAGTGTGATTGAGCGTTGCTTTCATCTGTGGTTACGGCAGGGGTAAGCGGTGATAAAATCGATAAGTTTCGGACGTGATGGCAATCTTTTGAGTATCCATCTTTATTCGATATTGATGACAGCGATTTTTCTTGTCCCTGTGCTTTTCCCATTTTACAAGGATATTTTAGGATTTGGCTTTTCAGAATTATTCTGGTCAGAAGCCATTTTCTCCGTCGCGCTTGTTATTTTTGAAGTCCCTAGCGGCTGGCTTTCGGATGTTTGGAAACGGCGGAATGTTTTGTTTTTATCACCTTTGTTCATCATTGTTGCGATTATGATCACCATCAATGCAAAAAATTTCTGGATGATTGCGCTGGCGCAAACGATTTGGGGATTGGGGGTTAGTTTTTTTTCAGGCACGCTGCAATCTTTGCTGTATGATCATTTGTATGAACGCAATCAACAGCATCGATCCGCCCATCACGAAACACAAAGACATTCTTGGTCGTTAATTTCGGGGGCTGTGTCCCTTGTTATTGGGGGTTTTTGTTATAAAATTTCGCCCTATCTGCCTTTTATCTTATGTTGTATAACCCTATTTGGGGCGGCTATTTGTGCGTTTTTTATGAAAGAGCCCCATCGGCACAACAAGAAATCGGAGTTTCCACCGCTGCAAGATATGTATCAGACTGCAAAATTTGCGTGTTTTGAACATAAAATCGTGGGGTCATTTTTGCTGTGGGGTAGTATTATTTTTGGATCAACAAAACTGATTTACTGGTTGCAAACCCCGTATTATGAGATGGTAAAACTTGATGTATCCTTATACGGGATTTTGATGTGTCTTGGATATATATTGGGGGCAGCAAGCGGGCAAATTTTTACCCTTTATCAAAAAATTTCTGCAAACAAAAAAATAAACTATGTCAATGTGCTATGGTTTTGCAGTGGCTCTGTGATCCTCACCACGCTATTCGCTGCTTTATGGGTTGTTCCTGCCAGCGTCTTTTGGCTTTTATCAGGGTCAGCGATTTATGGCTTTGGCTTTCCGGTTTTAACCAATGCGATTAATGAGCAAATTGACTCACGACGACGCGCAACGATTTTGTCCCTCTTATCCTTCTTCAAAAGCCTGCTTTTTATTCCTGTTTCCTTGATGATTGGGGCGTTTGAATATATTGATAAACAGCATGCTGTATTGTATGGATTGTTAACAGTTTCAGGCTTTTGTCTGATCGGATCATTGATTGCGTGGTATCAATGGCGGCGTTATCACACAGCTTAAGCCGCGTTCAGTAGCCCTTCGATTTGTTGGACAAGGTCATTTAGATGAAAGGGTTTTGTAATCAGTTTTGATTCGGCCATGATCTCCCGCCCTTTTTCAAAATCATCGCAATCATTTTCCTCATGGGCTTGGGATGCATGCGTATATTCGACGGCCATTACTGAAAATCCCGTGATAAACATGGTTTTTAAATCAGGAAATAAATTACGGGCGCGGGCGCATAATTCAATCCCATCCATACCGGGCATGACAATATCGGTCAGCAATAAATCATATAAATGCCCATCGGGGGCGTTTAAATATTCCATCGCATCCAGCCCATCTACGGCAACAGATACGCTATGCCCTGCACGTTGTAATGCCATGGAAATAAACCTGCGCATGGCCATGTCGTCTTCTGCAATTAAAATTTTCGCCATGATTATATGTGATGATTAAGTTGATTTTTAGATATTAATCAAAGGTTAATGGATTTTTATTCTCTATGCAAGAGGGGAATAGCCCAAAGCCAATATTGACCAATGACTCAGAAGTCGCTATAAATTTAAAGAATGACAAATATTACAAACAAGACCCCAGACCAACGAAAAGCCGAAAAACGCGCCGAAGCCTTGCGCGCGAATTTACGCCGTCGTAAGGAATTGGCGCAGCAATTAAATAAGCAAGATCAACCAAAAGAACAACAAGGACGCAAAAATGACGAATAATCCGCACCATTTGCCCGGTATCATGCCTGATCATTGGATTCGCGACCGCGCCGAACAAGATGCCATGATCACCCCTTTTGTCGAAAGCCAAAAGCGCGAAGGCATGATTTCTTATGGTCTGTCATCATACGGCTATGATGCGCGTTTAGCCGATGAATTTATGATCTTTACCAATGTCGATAACGCCATGGTTGATCCCAAAAACTTTTCCAGCCAAAGTTTTGTGGAGCGTAAAACTGATGTCTGTGTGATTCCCCCCAACAGCTTCGCCTTGGCGCGTACGGTTGAATATTTCAAAATCCCCAGCGACGTACTGGTGATCTGCTTGGGCAAAAGCACCTATGCCAGATGCGGTTTGA
>JBIICI010000003.1:0-116683 GCA_044238935.1 Gemmobacter sp. | reverse complement strand
GGGGTGGTTGACGGAGACGTGACCAGCAGAAGGGCAAAGGGCAGATGGCAAGAAAAATTTGGGGGGTGCCTTTAGGAGGAGCCGGGAATTTTCTTGCGAGCTGACCGACTTCTGCTAACAAAGCCGATTCAACCCACACCACACGCAAGAGACAAAACCACTTGACCATCCCTATCAAAGACGTGCTGAACACGCCTTTTCAAAACGGCTTTCTTTTTATTCAGTGGATGACTACCCGACCGCTAGGCTCAGGACTCATTAAATCCACCATATAACGATGACGGCTACAATGATTGCGGCACGGAATGTATGGGCACATCGGTCATAACGTGTTGCGATGCGGCGCCAGTCTTTGAGTTTAGAGAAGCTGTTTTCGATGATGTGTCGTTTTTTATAAAGCTCTTTGTTGTAATGATGTTGGGTTTTACGATTTTTCTTTGGTGGGATGCAGGGTTCAATGCCTTTTTCTTGCAAAGCTTCACGGAACCAGTCGGCATCATAGCCACGATCAGCCAGCAATTCTGTAGCTTGTGGTAATTTATCAACCAAGGCGTGTGCGCCCTTGTAGTCACTGGCTTGCCCCTCAGTAAGTTCCAGCAATATGGGGCGTCCATCCCCATCAGTGACAGTATGCAGCTTTGAGTTTAGGCCGCCTTTTGTGCGGCCAATAGCACGGGGAACATCCCCTTTTTTAGCAGGCTTGCTGCTGTTCTGTGGGCTTTCAGATGGGTGGCGTCAATCATTAAACGATCAGGCGATCCCCTTTCTTCGACCAAGGCAGCAAAAATCTTATCAAATACGCCCATCCGACTCCAGCGCACAAAACGATTGTATAATGTCTTGTGTGGACCATACTCTTTCGGCGCATCACGCCATTGAAGTCCCCGCTTTAAGACATGAATAATCCCACTGATCACCCGCAAATCATCCACCCGTGGTTTCCCATGTGGGTATGGAAAATATGGCTTTATCCGGTTTAGCTGCTCTTCTGATAATAAAAATAATTCACTCATGATGAAGTCCTCCTCAACTTAAGTGAATCACATATCAATCACCTTGTAAATACATATTCAATAGGTTCTGAGCCTAGATGCTGGAATGGGACGTTTGGACGTACCAACTTAAAGCCCTCCTTAGATGCAAATAATGGGCAATACACGACTATGAAGGACTGGGGGCAAGAATGGTGAAGTTAAGAAGGCATTGTAGCCTTAACTTTAATTAGGTGTAACAATGAAAAGCAACTAGATAATGTTTTATATTTTATATATGTATGCTATTTTTTTAGATACAATCGGTAATTTTATTGTTCTATCGATTAAACTGATATGCTAAGATTACAAGAATATCTTACAATTTCGAAATAACACAAGACTACACTAAAATTTGAAAGATAAATACAAGATGTCTGATGCATTATTTTCTGTGAGTGAAGAAAAACCTCTTCTCCAGTCGGCAACCTATGAGTTCTGCCCAAAAATAAACTTTGCCTGTCATCAAAATAACATACCTATGCTCAAAAGCTTGAGCGTTACCAATATCAACGAATTCTCTTTAGAGGCTGCCACCCTGACTCTCAAGTCTCAGCCTGAGTTTTTTAAACCTAAAGTTTGGAAGATTGAACGACTTGCTTCAGGCACAACCCTCCCCATAAAAGATCGAGATATTCACCTTAATGGTGAATTTTTGCTCAATGTAAAAGAAGCTGTAAAAGGTCGTATTGAGTTTTCAATAGAATGTGAGGGTATACAGCTTGCAACCGATACCTTTGAGATAGAACTTCTGGCTCATAATGAGTGGGGCGGAGCGGGTTATATGCCTGAACTTTTAGCATCATTTGTGATGCCTAACGCCTCGGGTATCGATCAGCTTTTGGGGCAGAGTAGTCAAATTTTAAGAAGTGCCAATAAATCTTCGGAGCTAGATGGTTACAATTCCAATAGCAGTACACGAGTCTGGGAAATTACTTCAGCGATTTATAGTGCTGTTGCAAACGCCCAAATCGCTTATTCCATACCCCCGACAAGTTTTGAGATAGATGGTCAAAAAATCCGTACACCTTCACAAATCTTGCAAAACAAAATTGCCACTTGTCTGGACACCTCGCTTTTATTTGCCTCTGTTTTAGAACAAGCTGGATTAAATCCTATCATTGTATTGCAAAAAGGTCATGCGTTTGTCGGGGTTTGGCTTAAGCCTGAAAAATTCGCAACGGTTTTAACTGATACTGCTGAATCTGTAAGAAAACGTATCCAGCTTCAGGAACTCCTTGTTTTTGAAACAACCTACATAACGCATGCACCTGCCCCACCCTTTTCAAAGGCAGTAGAAAAAGCCGCAGCATCTCTAGCAGTTGAGTTTGATTCGGAATTTGAAGTAGTCGTTGATATCAAACGAGCTAGAGCCCATCAAATAAGACCACTTGGGTTTGATCAGACCTCAAATCACTCAAACACTGAAGAAGATTTATCGTGTCAAGTGATTCAGACGTTAGAAGAAGCTCCCGAACTACCTGAGTTCTCCACGGATGTTATCAATGATGAGTCACTAACACCGCAAGGACGTCTACATCAGTGGCAACTTCGTTTACTAAACCTATCGCTGACAAATCCCTTGTTGAACCATAAAATTAGCAAAAGCAGCCTTAAAATCTTATGCCCTGATCCCGCTAGAATGGAAGATATGCTAGCGGCTAACAAGAAGCTGTCTTTAGTGTCCGCTCAAAAACTGTTAAAAACGAGAGCGGATGGAGATATTTATCAAATTCGTACTGGGGATTCGCTTACAGTAGAACTAGCCAAAGAAGCACTTTCTAACAATCAGCTACTGGTTGATGCAACGGAAGATGATTTAGAGAAACGGATGATCGATATTTACCGAAAAACAAAATCAGCACTTGAAGAGGGTGGTGCTAATACTCTCTATCTTGCGGTTGGTTTTTTGTTATGGCGTAGCAAAGAGAGCAAAGATGAAAAAGTCAACCGTGCACCATTGATATTGCTTCCGATTTCCCTTGAAAGAGCGTCGGTTCGCAGTGGCGTTAAGCTTGTTGCCCATGAAGATGAGCCACGTTTCAACACGACATTGATAGAGCTCTTAAAGCAAGATTTCGATATTCATTTATCGGGATTAAGCGAAGACTTACCTCAAGATGATAGTGGCATTGACGTACCCGCTATCTGGAACAAGGTACGCCAAGCCGTGAAAGAAGTTCCTGGATTTGAAGTGACCGAAGACGTGGTTCTGGGTCATTTTTCCTTTGTTAAATACCTGATGTGGAAAGATCTAATTGATCGGAACGAAAAATTAAAAGAGAGTCCGATCGTCGCCCATCTTATTGATACGCCACGTGAACAGTATTGTAGTAATGTTGCTTTTGTGGAGCCTGAACAGCTTGATACGCATTACAAACCGAGTGATTTTTATGCACCTTTACCGACCGATTCGTCTCAGATGGCCGTTTTGGCTGCTGCCGAAAAAGGGAAAGACTTTGTAATTGTTGGACCGCCTGGAACAGGCAAAAGCCAAACCATTGCCAACCTCATTACGCATTTAATGGCCAAAGGAAAGCGCGTTCTTTTTGTCTCTGAGAAAATGGCGGCTCTAGAAGTGGTTCACAGACGGTTGAGTCAGGTAGGTATTGGTCAATTTTGTTTACAACTTCATTCAAATAAAGCCAGTAAGACAGATGTACTGAATCAATTAAAAATTGCTTGGGAAAACTCTGGTCAAAAAACTAAGGAAAGCTGGCAGAGTCTTTCTGAAGACTTACAAGTCATCAGAAACGAATTAAACAATGTCGTTAAAGCCCTTCACAAAAAAGCACCCAATGGACTCACACCCTATGACGCTATGGGAATAAAAATAAGAGACGAAGCTATTGCCTCTGAGGTAGAGCTACAATGGCCTGATTCAAATTATCATTCAGAAACAGAATTAAAAGCACTCAAAGAAATAGTTAGTGCCCTTCAAGTTCAGGCTAAGGCCTGCGAAACTTATATCAAAGATGGATGCTTTAAATCGATTACCAATGTGGATTGGTCTCCTGTTTGGCAAAAGAAAATGGTTTCTGAAGCTGAGCAGTTCATTAAGGCATTAACCTCTTATTCATCTTGCGAAAAGCAATTACTTGAGGCTTTGGGAATGGAGCTTTCCATTCAAAGCTTTGCTCAGCTAGAAGCTTTAGTTGACTTGGCAACTGTACTCAAAGAAGCTAGAACCTATCAGGCTGATTATGCTTTTTCACCGACAGGCTTAGAACAAATTAACGCTTTAGAGGAAGCTGTCCAACACCTCCGAGCCTATATTCGTGTAAGAGAAAATCTGAGCTGTGAGTATGAACCCGATGCTTGGCGTAAGCTGAACGGATCGGATCTTGCGAAGCAATGGGATGAGATTTTAAATCAACCCTTACTAACATGGCCACCCAAGTTCTGGCGAAGACATCAACTCCTAGAGCAGATGAAAAAGCATGGGGCTAAGGGCAACCCCACCATGCCTAAAGATGCCTTTTTACTTCAAGACTTGAGAGAGTGCGGAACTGCCTTAGATGCATTAGATCCACTACTTTCAAGTCTTCGTATCTGGAAAAAAGAACAAACTCAGGTTATAGACGCTGAAGGGCTTCAGAAAATTGGACAAAATTTAAGAAAAATAACCGCAACCCTTGCACCCAGCCTCGATGATTTAAGTAGGATAAGAAATAAGGTTCAATTTATCTTAAAAGAGGGGCGTGAATTATTGGCTGTTGACGGCACCATCGGGCTTCAGATTGATTCTTTCATTCAGGCCTCGCAGCAACTTAAAACTTCTTGGATTGCCTTTGAGACAAGTTGCCGCAGCTTAGCCGAAAACCCATCTGAAACGTCTACAGATTCTCAAGAATCATTAGACGTTTGTCGTGAGAAAGCCTGTAAAATTATCGAGCGAAAAGACGAGCTTAAAGCGTGGTGCGATTGGCAACGTTTGACTCAGCAGGCTATTGAAAAAAACCTGAAGTCGCTTGTAGACGCCATTGAGAATGAGTTAATTGATGTTCGGGATATCGAACGGGCTTTTTGGGCTGCATATTGTCACTGGTGGTCTGAGATGATCATCTCTGAAGACGAAACGCTTAAACGATTTTCTAGTATACAACATAGTGCTAAAATAGAAAAGTTTCGTCAACTAGACAGTGAATTTCAAAAACTGACCGCCGCCTATGTGAACGCAAAATTATCTTCGGCCATTCCTGATCCTCAAAACCAGGAACGGGGAAGCGAATGGTCGACGCTTCAAAGAGAAATTCAAAAACAGCGGCGGCATAAGGCTGTCAGGCAACTCATTCAAGAAATACCTGATGTTATCAATCGGCTAGCACCCTGCTTAATGATGTCGCCATTATCAATTGCTCAATACTTGCCTGTTTCTCAAGACCTGTTTGATGTAGTCATCTTTGATGAGGCCTCTCAAATCACGGTTTGGGATGCCATAGGCGCTTTATCACGAGGCAAGCAGGTGATCGTTGCAGGCGATCCAAAACAGATGCCACCCTCCAACTTTTTTAACCGCTCAGTCGGTAGCAACGCCGATGAACTTGATATGGATACAGAAGAAGACTTAGAAAGTATTCTGGATGAATTGATTGGAGCCAGTATTCCCACATTAAGGTTAAATTGGCATTACCGCTCACGGTGTGAAAGCCTGATTGCTTTTTCAAATATGCGTTATTACGACCAAAACCTAGTGACGTTTCCTGCTCCCAAAACAGCACAAAAGGCCGTTCATCTGTATAAGATTAATGGGCAATATGCCAGAGGCACAACCCGAACAAATGAAGTGGAGGCTAAGGCAATCGTTGCAGAATGTGTACGACGGTTAACCCATTCAGACCCTATTGTTAGAAACAAAAGTATCGGAATTGTTACATTTAATGCGGAGCAACAAAGGCTTATTGAAGACTTGCTAGATAAAGAACGTGCTAATGATAGCTTGGTTGAAGCTGGTTTTAGCCAAGACAAGGAAGAGCCCGTATTTGTGAAAAATCTGGAAACAGTTCAGGGGGATGAACGGGACGTTATCCTATTCAGCATTACCTATGGCCCCGATTTGAGCGGCAAAATCATGATGAACTTCGGTCCACTCAACAAAACGGGTGGAGAGCGTCGCTTAAATGTAGCCATGACTAGAGCTCGTCAGGAAATGGTTGTTTTCTCCTCTTTATCTCCTGAACAAATAGACTTAACTAGAACCAATGCTCGTGCAGTTGAAGACCTCAAAGATTTCCTACAGTATGCGGAACGGGGAAAAACCGTTTTAGGCAATTTTGTATCAGGTTCACAGGGTGATTTTGACTCTCCTTTTGAACAAGAAGTGGCTCGTGCATTAAGAGACAAAGGCTGGCAGGTTCACCCTCAAATTGGTGTTTCCGCCTATCGGATTGACCTTGGTATTGTGCATCCAAGCTACCCTGGTGCTTATCTTGCTGGTATTGAATGCGACGGTGCAACGTATCATCGTTCCGCCACGGCAAGGGATAGAGACAGAATACGTCAGGCTGTTTTAGAAGGACTGGGCTGGAAAATACTGCGGATCTGGTCTACAGATTGGTGGACGAATAAGGCAGGCTCAATAAGTTCATTGGATGCAGCACTCCGCCAGTTGTTGGAACAGGATAAAAACCCTTTACCCAAAGAAGAGTCACTGAAACTTGTTGCTAGTTCTTAAATTAACTATTAGAAAGCTCTGAAAAGCCTCATTTGGCACTTACTTGGGTTCACAATGAAAATGCTTCATCTGAAATCAGGTAGCTCTGTGCAGATTTCGATTTTTCTTTTATAGTATTTTAAATAATTTGTTTCGTAGGGGCGTCATTTATGACGTCCGCCCCACAATCCTGAAACGGATGCGATAAATCGCACCCCTACAGAGAAATAGAAGAAAGAAATATCTTTAAATACTATAATTCACTATGCACCAACCGATTTAATTGCAAAAGAGTAATGAAATCTTATCAAAAACATTTGATTATCCTATCAAATATGATAGAATAAAACGTATAAAATGATAGGATACACAATAATGATACTGACCCTACGACAACAACAAATATTGGAAATCATTGAAAGCACGCCTCAATGTAGCATTTCTGCTATTTCAGAAAAGTTGGGGCAATCAATCAGTATTCCCACACTAAACCGCGACTTGGCTTTTTTAGTTGGGGAAGGGTTTGTTGAAAAGCACGGCAAAGCCCGAAACACCTATTACAGACTAAGTGCATCTTATGGGTTGTTTCGACCGATTTCTTTAGACGTGTATTTTGAAAAAGAACCCGACATAAGAAACGGCAATACTTGCTTTAATGATGCTGTGCTAATTACGCTTGAAAACATCTCTTCTTTCACGCAAGTCGAATTGGAGGAGCTTTCTCAGCTTCAAGCCCGTTATCAACATAACATTACCGATTATCCTGCTACGTTGTTTCAGAAAGAGATGGAACGCTTAACGATTGAGCTGAGCTGGAAATCCTCTCAGATTGAGGGCAACACCTATTCGTTATTAGATACGGAACGTTTATTTTTAGAACATGAAAAAGCACCCAACAAACCTGAATCAGATGCGACGATGCTGCTAAACCATAAAAGTGCATTGGGGTATCTGTTAGAGAATCCCGTGTTAGCCACTCATATTACAGTCCCCTTTATTGAAGACCTGCATTCGTTGCTCATCCAAGATTTAGGCGTGGGACGAAATTTACGCTCCCGATCGGTGGGGGTAACAGGAACAGCCTATAAACCATTGGATAATATCTATCAAATTCGGGAAGCGTTAGAACAAATTTGCCACTTGATTAACCAGAAAACGAATGCGTTTGAAAAAGCGTTGTTGGCGGTTCTGTTTATTTCGTATCTTCAACCCTTTGAGGATGGTAATAAGCGAACGGCACGGATGCTAGGCAATGCACTGCTCATTCACGGGGGAATGTGTCCGTTGTCGTATCGTAGTGTGGATTCGATTGACTATAAAAAAGCGATGCTGCTCTTTTATGAACAGAACAATTTGTCTGCATTTAAACGCCTGTTTCTGGAACAAGTTCGCTTTAGCGTATCTAATTATTTCCAGTAGGAACAAGGGGGCTTCATTAAACATAGAACCACCTAACACAACGAACTCGCTCAAGCACAGGCTTGAAAAGAGGATGGTTGTGTTGTCGTGGGAAGCGGATGTTTAATGGCTTGCGAAAACGGGGGAGTCCAGCGGTCTACCTCACAATGGAGCAAGCCTCAGGCGGATAAGCGAAAGTGCCCCCTGAAACGCCAAGGGGCAACCCTTGGCTCAGCCTTGTTTGTGAAACAACGGGCTGACAACAAAACGCTACAAACCATGTTGGGCGTTTTGCGTGAAGCATCCACCCTCAATGGGTGGAAACATGATCCACCGTAAACGGGGGCATGGAGTGCTTCACCTTAGCAAGAGGGATACAACGGGAGAATGCAAGACTCCCTTGTCAAGATAGTGTTAAGTCGAGACTAAGCGAAGCAGTGGTAGTACCAACGCACATCTTGCGATTAGGACTCTAGCCTTTTATTTAGCCTTTTTACCCTCTCACCAACTCAGCTCACCTGACCCGTTACTGACCCGCTTCATCTTTTTTCTTGGGTCTTCCATTTTACCCTGCATCATATAACGATGCTAAGCCCCCTTGCTCCACCGACTCATACGCCTTGATCCGCTTCAACACAATCGGTCTTTCTTCAGGCGTTATCACCAAAACATTGCCCTTGTCTCTGGCAAAATGCCGTCGTATTTCTTCGCCCGTCAACAATGGATGGGTTTCAAAGCTCTTCGTGTCCGCCTGTCCACCCTTGGCATACGCATCCAGCGACAAATGCCCGTATCGGTTCGCCACGATGGAGGTCTTACCCAACAATGTTTCGATCATGTTCAAGGTAAAGGGGTCGGGGTTGTTGTAGAATAACAAAATCCCGCAATTGCCCATCAGGCTTTGATAAAGGTCGCCATAGAGGGTTTTGAGCTGATTAAGATCCTGAAAAAAGAACATCATGCGGCAACCGTAGGAGGCAAACAGCGGTGCCGCCGTCGTGATAATGTTCATCTTGCCCATGGAGTAGGCTTCATCCAACATAAAGAGCGTATTAATTGGCTTGCCGTCTTTGGTCTTGACGGCAGGCTTGACCTGTTCGCCCAGTTGCTCAATCGAGGCAAACGCCAGATTGACAAATAGGCGAAAAAAGGCTCGGTGCGTAGCCAGCCGAATAGAAGGCAGACAGATGTAAATCGTCAACCCGTTGGGGTTGGTTTTAAGCTCTTCAAGCTTAAAGCGTCGCCCTTGATTGGCAGGGGTAGGCATCAAGGCATCCCGCATGGCATCGGAGGAAAGAAATTTGAGGTGCCGTCTGGCGGTAGAAATAACGGATCCCTGTTCAGCTGGTGGCTTACTGGCAATGTCAATGGCTGCAAAGCGAACGTGCTGGTTCTGATTGAGCTGCATCTCTTTGAATAAGCCTTCCAGCCCTTCATAGCCAACTGTTTCATCTCCATCTGCTTCAGTATAGACCTCGCCATGTTCCCACTTGGCTATAGTGCCTTGCATAAGCAACTCATACACGGTAATTAGATGCCGTGGATCGTCTTTTAAATCGGGGTTAAGCTTCGGGTTATAGGTAGGATAAGTCGCCAAGTGCATGATTATGCCTGCAATCAAGTTCCTCGCCGTATCATTCCAGTGGCTATCACCGTGATGATCTGGCACAACAATGGCATCTGCGATTAAATCAGCGTTTTCAACAAGATTTTCTGCATCCACGTGCAGAATGTCTTCAAAGACGTTGTAATACGCTCTGAAATCCGCTACATGGTTTTGAGTGATTTTAAACGGATCCAATAGCACAACGTGTTGCCCCAACCCTGCATAGGTTTCGGTTCCGCTAGCACGGCGGCGTGCCGTGAAACTGGCCAATTCTCCTTTAGGGTCGAGGCAGAACATAGAGCCTTTATAAAAGATAAGATTGGGTAGAATATGCGAAATACCCTTGCCCGATCTTGAACTGGCACAGAGCATCACGTGACGGTCGTCATCGTACGATACTGGCTGATTCCCTAAATGCCCGATATACAAGCGATCCCCGTCATTGGGATTGTATTGAAATCGTTCTTGCTGAAATAATGTGTCTAAGTCAAACCAACCCCCTGTGGGTGTTTGCTGAGCAGGGACATGATCAACAAAATGGCGTTTCTTCGCCTCTTCTAGCCGCTCATATGCCTGAATAGTAAAACCACGGGGCAAGTCTTTTAGATAGCGATGGGGCGTGAAATGTTCCATAAAATATAGGTTTCAGTCTAAATATGTATACTTTAGAGTTTCAATCCAGTTACCAAAGGAAGAGATGAGCATGACCCATATACTTTATAATTTATCAGTTTCTCAAAACTGAAGTTAGCTCTTATTGAGCTGTTATTGAATAAATTGATTACATGATCACGCAATGCTGGATAGCATGATGCAGACTGAAACTGAGCTGTAATGCTTACGTATTCTTTACCATCTTTTTCAAGATAACATAAGCAAGAGTATCCATAATCCAAATATTTCTCTAAAAGAGATCTCGTTTGTGTATTCAAAATAAAATCCAAATGGAGATCCCCAAAATGTAATACTTCTGTATTGCTTCTTTTTTGTAAATTTAGAGAAGATAAACTTCTTGCATCCTGTCTTTCGAAATCTTTTTGAACAGAAGCAACATAAAGGACACGTTCTATTTCTACTAAGGCATTAGTATTTTCAACGAGTTTTGAAGCACAATCAAATATTTTACTCGCCTCATTATTATTATTTGTATTAAATGAAAACAAAGCTTTAGCATCGTTTGTAAAAGAGGCTTTAGTAACTTTGAAATTATTAAAGCCTAATTTCTCCAACGATTTTGATATGCTAGGGTAATCACTACCCAGCAAAACATGAACATCGTATTCATGATTTAAGGTAAGTCTTTTTAAGAAATCGGTAGCTTTATCTTGAGGCATAATGTGCATACCTCGCTTCTAGAAAATGTACAAAAACATTCATAACATAACCTATAATACCTAAAGTGATGATGTAGGCATACATTCCTTCAATATCATAAACGAGCTGGCTGTCTATGATTTTCTTTCCCAAACCATATGTTGAACCAATAAACATTTCAACTAATGTGTTTATCACCAAAACAAGAGATGTGGCAAGTCGTATACCGACCATTATCCTAGGTAAAGCTTCTGGTAGTAAGACATGAACAAAAAGCTTTAAACCCTTTGCTCCATAAGCCTTAGCAACAAGGAGTCTATGTGTATTCGCTTGACGAATGCCAGATATTGTATTAACAAGAATCAAAAGCGTTGCGGCTAGAACAGAAGCTGCAATTCGTGAAACTTCTCCTGTACCAAAGGCAATAATAAAAACAGGGAAAAGTGCAGTGGCTGGTATAGAGCGTAAAAAATCAAATGTAAAGCGAGTACTCCGCTCCAATGTATTCGATCTCCCAATAAATAGGCCACAAGGAATAGCGAATGCTGAACTTAAAACAAGAGCGATTAACGCCCTGCTTAAAGTGGCACCAATATCAAGCCAATAGCTTTTTTTTACAAAGGACTCAAGGATATAAATCAGTACACGATACGGATCTGGTAAGAGTAAATTATTTACAAAACCTAGTTTAGCAATAGTAAACCAGGTCAGTAAAAATAGACTGACCACTATTACTGAAAAATTTTTATTTTTGGTATTATTGCCCATCATCATAAACCATAAGATCTACAGCTTTATCTGTTGCAAGTACCTTGTTTTTTTTAAGTTGTTGATATTGTTCTTTTAAAAGAACCTTCGATACTTCGCTCCCAACATGATAGTCAGGCTGCCTGACCTGTAAAGCTATTTTCAAATCCAAAGGCGTGTATTTTAAATAGGATTTTTTTGCAGCTTGTGGATTTTTACGAATATAATCAATCGCCTCATTAATTGATAAAGCAAAGGATTTACTGAGATTAGGATAATCTTGTATAAATTTTGAAGAAAAAACACCTGCCCCGCCTGCAAGTGGGTTTGTAATAGAGGTTTGAGGTGCCGTATAAATAACTTTAGCGATCTTCTTACTTTCAAGTATTGTTGCAAAAGGCTCCAGTGTCATCATGACGTCCACACCGCCCGAGATCAAAGTTTGTGCCTGAAGTTGAGGTGCAACATCTATAAATGTTGGCTTAATATCCAAATCTTTATGTTTTTCAAAAAGTAATTTTGTCGAAAGTATAGAAAGCAAGTTGCCAGGAAAAACACCAACTTTAAGATTCTGAATAGATTTAAGATCTTCCAGAGTGTCAATGTTACGAGCCGATTTCACCATTAGGAAACTGATGGGATTTTTCGGAGAGTCAAGATTATAATATAATATTTTAAACAATGGCGTTTTTTGTGTTGATCGAGATTCGGCTGCAAATACAGAAGCAACAGGCACAACAGCCAAAAAATCCAGCTTATTTGCTATTAATGCGTTTAACGCCTGCGTAGAATTTTCATACTTTACCATTTTATAACGAAGAGAATTCTTCTTAAAGAACTCCATCTCTACGGCAACATAAGTGGGTTGAGCATAAATCAAAGGCGTATATCCAATACGTACAATTTTTTGAGAATTTTCTTGATTGGTATTCATGAAAGAAGGTTTTATGATAAATAAAAAAGCTGCCCCTAAAACAAAGATAAGGACTCCCGTGAGAAGTTTATTAAATTTCATTTGCGATACCTCTTATATATGTAAATAATTGATGCCTATAAACATCAAACTTTGGATCAAGTAAAAGTTTTTTGTTCCTTGGTTCAGAAAAATCAATGCACAAGTGATGAATTTGCTGTATAGGTTTTGAACTCAGAATAAGAATACGATCAGATAAGTAAATAGCATGATCAGGGTTATGAGACACTAAAACGATCGTTGTTTTATACTTCCTAGAGCAATTCAGAAGTATATCAACCAAATCCCAAGTCATATCATAGTCTAAAGCACTGAAAGGTTCGTCCAATAGCAGAACTTCTTTTTTTTCTGCAAGAGCTCTTGCTATACAGCATCTTTGCCGAATACCCCCTGAAACTTCGTAAGGATAGTGGTCTAAATAAGAAAGAATTTCTAAATCTTTTGCAGCAGCGTGCATAAAGTCATCGCTTGCTATTTTTTTATGGCGTTGATTGGTTAAGGTAAAAGGCAATTCAATATTCTGCCTAATGGTCAGCCATGGGAAAAGGGAGTCACTACTATCTTGGAACACCCTAGCTACCAGAGAGGGCTTAGCAGGTTCATCAAAACATTTCACATCTCCATTATAATCTGTATCAATGCCACCAATAATGTTTAGAAGCGTAGATTTACCGCATCCATTTGCACCATACAAAGAAACAAATTCCCCTTTGTTAATGTCAAAATCAATTCCATTGATAATGGTTTCTTTATCAAAAGATTTAATAAGACTTTTAACGCTGATGGCTTTTATGTGTTCGGCAAACATAATGATTCTGCCTCCAACCTGTCTAAAAGATGTTGTGCATCCTCGTCTTGTAGCCAAATAACTTGATATATTAGTTGTGTCGAAATTGGCGATGTTCTAACGTTTCGGAATTGAAGGTTAGCTGCTGGCTTAGAAATCATTCCAGGCTTAGGTTGGTAAAGTGCCAAAGAAAAATATTCTCCTATAGAAGTAATAAGACTGTCGACTTTTTTTTCTTTTGAAAACTCATTAAACTTAAATTTTGAATGCTGTTCGTTGATTATGTTACTATACAAAATAAGTTTGTCGTGTTTAATCTTATTATTATCGCTAAAATTAGGATCAACTAAATAAACATTAACGGTTCCCCACTTTGGAGTTTTTTCGTGTGTTACTGGAACAAGCATTTTTTTTAAGATGCCTAGATGTTCTATAGCTTTTCTAAATAACGGCATAGGGGTGGAATCGAGAAAAAGGATAAAATTATAGTCTAAGCCTTTTACAATATTACCTTTTAAATGTTCAAGTGCATCTAATTCATTAACATAAGGCAAGTTATTGTGGCGAAAAAGCCATAGGTTATATTTCTCATGACCGTATTGATGTAAAAAGTCGGACGCACTATGAAAAAGACGTTCCGTTTCATTGCCTGTTTTTGACATTAAAGACCAAGCGTTCTTCAATGCATTTTGTTCAAGTGAAAGCTTGTCATATAGGATTTTGTCAATTTTATCAATATCAGACTTTCGAGGCCATCGAATTCCCCGTTCCCATGCACTAAGAGTTGACTGAGCGATTTTGATGCCACCATCATTTAAAAGCTTAACAAGCTCTGTTTGGCTAATATTTTTTTCTTTTCTTGCTTTTACGAGTAAGTGACCAAAACTCATTGTTAAACTCCATTCATTACTTAATTATACAAAACAATATAAATATTGCAATATACTTATATTAAAAACAAATTTAACACGTGATAAACACGTAATAAATTGTAGTTCTCTTGTGCTTGAATAAGTTGTCTAGTAAAATTGAATTAATTCCACCTCCCCCAAAAAAAACAGAGAAACCTTGCGGGTCAAGCTACCCCTAGTTTTACCGTGCCTTAGAAAGGTGATCAACTATGAAAATCCCGCCCATTCCAACAACGCAAAACATTACCACTACTTCTCCAGCAAGCACCCAAAAACCAGCAGCTGCTAGCTTCCCGTCGTATCAACAAGATACTTTCAACAAAACTTCTGAGAAGTCGTCCAAAGTAGAAAATCCCCTGAATAAATCACTTGTAACTTGCACAGCGTTAGGGGTTTTATCTCGCATCAATCTGAACATCGATTTAAGCAAATTATCTTTAGACCTTGGCAACTGGTTTAAGTCTTGGCGAAGACCTCCTCCAAAATAGGTCGTAGACCATCGAACGTCTCTCACAAAATACGCCCAACCGATCAAGAGGATCTGTTGGGCTGCCCCAAAGAGGAATTGATAAGATGACTCGTCCTACTCCCTCCGTCAAACCGACTCAACAGAAACAAGCTCCTAATACGAGCCAATCTAAGCCTCAAGAACAGCCTCAACCAAACTGGGTTGAAGTGTATCTGAAAGAGATTTTCACCCAGTCTGGCGTGGTGCTGCCACCCTTACTAAACTTTCCTGAAACCGTGGTTTACCCCAACAGCGAAATCAAAGTAACCTACCGTGTCTTAGACGGTGCGTTATATCGTTTGTATATCGTTAGCCTGTTGGTATTGTACGGACTGGCTGCTTTTTTAGCCGTTGGTATCGGTGGGGAAGATGGCTCTTGGTTGGCCTTGCCCGTTATCGTCTATTTCGCACTCGATATGTGGTATATGCCCAAAGCCAATCGGGGCTTTCGGCAATGGTGGCTTGGAAAATCCTTCCAGCAATACTGGCAAAACAAGTGCCTGCAATGGATAGGACGGCAAGTCATTTTTACCTTTGATACGCAACAAATTATCATTACGCATCAATTGTTCAATATCCTTTTTCATCAGGACCGCATTGAGCGTGAAACTGTTGAAAGATCTATCACGGGGAGTTTTGTTGGCTTCTATGTCACACCTCCACAGCCTGCAGAAATGCAAGTTACCCAAGAATTAGCCCAAAAGCCCGTTTTAAAAAGCTGCTGGGAATGGATGTTACCCATGCCTGCCAATCAAGGGGATTTAAACTTGAAGCTTTTCGTTTCAGATCAACCGCTGAATATTCTCCATGCCCCACAACTCTATGCAGACCTACTTCACCGACGATTACAAAGTATTCTCACGGGTCAATGTACCGCTCATGACATCAACGAAATGAACAGGAGAAAAAAATAATGTCTAATCAAGTAGAGATTCAAGCCATTTTAAAGCCCTTTTATCCCAAAGCTGTCTCACCAGAGGCAATTGAAGCCTTGATAAGAGAAGCCATTGAAGAATTAAAAGTGAAACAAGCCCATGCCTTGCTGAACCAGTTATTAGAGGAGCAAGCACGCCATACCCAACAACAAATTTCTTTGGCGATACAGGCACTCCAGCATCTTCGCAATAATATAACACCTTTTATAGGGGTGAATGACCCTGATTCTCAAGATCAGTGGGTGTTACTACGGCAAAAAATGAGTTTGCTGCCTGACAATGTTTTAAGAGATGCCCAAGCAGATTTAGAACCTAAATTACTCACGTTCAAAAAAGCAGTATTGGCTCTGCAAAACTTCCGTGTGGTGCATAAATTGAAACGGGACTGTAAGCAGCCAAACCTGTATAAAGCCCTGTTTCTGAAAGTCTTAGCTGTGGTTTTAGAATCCAACATTAACGCCCAACTTCTGGCAGGATTGACCACCTACGGGGGGCAAGAAAGTGTCATTCTAGCGATCACCATTTCACTGTTAAACCTTGGTATGGCGAGCTTATTAGGCGTGTGCCTCAATTTCACCCGTCATGTGGATTCTCCCATACGATTCAAGGCGTGGTGGGCTTCGATCTCATTGGCGGGGGTGCAGTTTGGCTTGGTGTATCTTGTGACGCTCTTGATTGAATGGTCGCAAGGCAACAGCTTCGATACAGAAATGGCGTTTCAACGGCTATTTGTCCAAGGGGCAGCTCTGTGGCCATGGGAACTTTCTTTGGAGTCGCTTAGATTTTTGGGCGTAACCCTCTTTTTTGCACTGGTTGCAGCCATGCTGGTTTTTACGGGTCAATACTGTGATCCGTATCCCCATTATAGTGGTGTTTTTAAACGGTTTTTGCAGGCGAAAACAAATCTGCAAGACACCCTAACGCACTGGATCAATACCCTTGATCAACCCGCTGAAATCACACTTCACGAACTCACCGCACATCGTGAAAACATGCACAGCCAGTATCGTTTGCTTTTAGCAGATGAAACCCTTGTAACACTCATGGTGCATGAACTGGATGCCTTGATTAAGGCACACATTCACGCGTTTAACGATACTGCCAGCCGACTTGAAAAACGTGCCAATACCCTTATGGCAGAACGACGGGGAACGTACCAACCACTCAATCCGCCTGTATTGAATAATCCACTACAGGCAGAATTACAAAGCATTGAAGCCGCCGCCGCTGGTCTAAAAAGTACGCTTCAACAATTTCAAGCAGGCATTCAGACAATGGCCGCTGCCCTTCAGCAACAGCATCACCAAGCACGCCGAGAGTATATGGAGGATTTTCAACAACGTTTTAGCACCATTTTACAAGGCGATGTGGATCAGGAAGAAACAATCCTGAAATCACAGCCAAGCACCCATCACACCAATTTTTGGGGGGGACAGTAATGATGAACAGATCTAATCTACTTTACACATTAGGGGCGGGGCTTTTAACAAGCTGGTTCATCTGGAGTTTAGTTGCAGATAAACCCACCACCTTCGACCCCATTACCCACTGTCAAGCGGGTAAAGATCAACCCACTATTACCGTGCTAATTGACCCCTCTACGCCGTTTAATTCCTCGCAACAGCAACAGTTTCAAAGGTTCACTGCTTATTTACAACAGGCTTTGCCTGAAAACGCCCGCCTCAGCCTCTATCGTCTTGAAGAAAGCGTGGCGATACCGCCCACGCCTGTGCTGAGCGTGTGCTACCCTAGCAAACTGGAACGGGGATTAGGCAGCGTGCAGAAAAAAGCCAGCAAAGCCTTTCAAGCGGAATTTACTGCCGCCATGAATGGGTTTTCCAAGACAAAGGAAGAAGCCACATCACCACTATTGGAAGGCATTTATGCCGTTGCTCATTCTATTGGTTGGACGGATAAAGGGGCTGAATTGATTATTTTCGGAGATTTATTGCAGAACTCTAATTTGCTGTCTAACTACGGAAAAAAGCCTTATCTCCCCAGCTTTAAAGCATTTTATGCAAGACAAAAAAGCTATTTAGACTCCCACAAGCTGAATTTGAAAAACGTGAATGTCACGATCTTTCAGCTGACCAATGCTCCGCTATCTTCACAAGAACAGGTTGAAAAAAGCCAGCAATTTTGGGCGGATTATTTTCGTTTCAATACCGCCTCAACAGTACGGTTTTGCAGCCTCGATGCCCACGCTCAGCCCCATTGTGTAACCGTTGAGGAAAGGGAAGCATGAGATAAAAGCGGTATTTTCTTGACTCTTCTGTAAAAAGAACATAAAGTGAACAATCTGTTTTTACGTTTTAAACACCAAACCAAGAGAAAGGAGAGAACAGTATCATGGAAACACCACCCCCCGAAAACTTCACCCCAAAGCCTTTGAAACTGGATATTTCACGTTACCAGCATTATCTGGATGCCACAAGGCTGAGTCCTTGTGAAAAACAAGAGCTACTGCACACACTCTGGAACATGACTTGCGAATTTGTTTACTTGGGTTATGGCGTCAATTCTGTTCAACAGCTTACGGCTTTAGGGAACACGCAAGAACACTTAATAATGCGTGACAAAACCATTGAAACTTCGCTAGAATCATCAAAAGAGGACTGTTAGAAAGGGATTTCTGTATGACAAAAGCACTTATTTATGCGAGGGTGTCGACCTCGAAACAGGTCACCGATGGAAATGGTTTGGAAAGCCAAGAACACCGTTGCAGGCAACATGCGGCTATGCATGGCTACACAATCGAACAAGTCTTTGCCGACGATGCCAGTGGCGGTGGCGATTTTATGAATCGCCCTGCCTTGGTTTCCATGCTGCATTATATGGATCAGAACAAGCAAAACTCTTACGTCATCATCTTCGATGACTTGAAACGCCTAGCAAGAGATACGCAAAACCATTTGAGACTACGCCAAGCCCTAGCCTTGCGGGGAGCCAAAGTGGAATGTTTAAACTTCAAATTTGAAGATACGCCTGAAGGGGAGTTCATCGAAAAGATCTTGGCGGCACAAGGTCAGTTGGAGCGAAAACAAAACAAGATCCAGGTGGTCCAAAAGATGACCGCTCGTATCGAAAATGGCTATTACGTCTTTGCACCTCCTGCGGGACTAGTTTTCAAAAAAGTTCCTGAACATGGCAAGCTATTGGTACGGGATGAGCCTGTGGCTTCCATAATACAAGAAGCCATGGAAGGCTATGCCAGTGGACGCTTTAGCATGATGGTCGAAGTCCAACGCTTTTTAGAAAAAAGCCCCCATTATCCACATATCGACAAAAAGGGACGGGTTCATCCGTCACGGGTGAAAGATATGCTCACCTGCCTCACTTATGCGGGCTATGTAGAAAAACAGGATTGGGGCGTCTCCGCACGCAAAGGCAAGCATGAAGGGTTAGTGAGTCTTGAAACGTTTGAGAAAATTCAAAAACGCTTGACTGAAACGGTCAAAGTCCCCGCCCGTAAAGATATTCATGTTGATTTCCCTTTACGGGGATTTATCCTGTGTGATGATTGCGGCAGACCTCTCACCTCGTGCTGGTCTCAGGGCAAGCGGCAGAAATTTGCCTATTATCTTTGCCACAACAAAGATTGCCCCAGTAAAGGTAAATCTATTCCCCGTGATAAATTGGAAGGCGACTTTGAACAATTGCTGCAAACCATGCGTCCCACACAGCCCCTGTTTGACTTGCTTAGTGCGATGTTTAAAGATGCGTGGGAGCAACAAGCGAGCCATACAACCGCACTGATTCAATCCGCCAAACAAAAGGTTGTTGGCATTGAACGGCAAATTGAGCAGCTAGTGGATCGGGTGGTAGAAGCAACTGTGCCTTCTGCCATTACACGCTATGAGCAACGGATTGCCCAACTGGAAAAGGAGAAATTATTGATGGAAGAATCCATTTACAGCACGCCACCGCAAGGCAGATTTGAGGAACTCTTCGAACACGCCATGAGCTTTCTCTCAAACCCTTATAAATTGTGGACTTTGGGGCAGTTAGCACATAAAAGAACGGTGCTAAAATTAGCCTTTTTAGACCGTCTGACATACAACAGAAAAACAGGGCTTCAAACACCCCTAACTGCCTTGCCGTTCAAGGTTTTATACAACTTGAACGGGGCAAATTTAAAAATGGTGGGCCCGGAGGGACTTGAACCCCCGACCTATCCGTTATGAGCGGACAGCTCTAACCAACTGAGCTACAGGCCCTTTGTGCATTGTGTTTATAGCAGACAATATTTGCATAGACAAATTAAAAAATGATTATAGCGCCATAAATTTTATTGTTTTGAGATATAAAAATTTTTGTCATGCGGTGATGGCGTAAACTGCATTTTCGTGAGTAATTTTTGTCCTTGTCCTTGTCGTTTCGCGGCGGCGGAGCACACTAAAACCGATTTTTGATCGGTGGTTTGGGGGGTAATTCATTTTTCTCAGGTTGGACGAGACGGACGGTATAGAGCATTGTCAGATCTTTTGTGATCATCTTTATTCCTTTAAAATATCAGGATCAAAACCCCATGCGATTAAATGCGGATTGAGGAATTTTTCAGGGTCTTTGCCGTATGTTAGATCAACATAGTGTTGATCTGTGATAAACCCCCCTGCGGCGCGTAAGATGGCGTGTCCTGCCGCCATATCCCATTCACAGGTTTGACCGAATCGGGGGTATAAATCGGCTTTGCCGCTGGCGATTTCACATAGTTTCAGGGAGCTGCCGCGGCGTAAGAATTTATTGACCTTAAACTGATTTAAAAATTCAGTTTCCAGCGCGTTCATTTGCTGATTTTGGCGTGAGGTTGCAATGGTTAGGCCGCGTGCGGGCATATCGCGCACACGAATATCTTGGTCTTTGGCATCAGCTTGACTATAGGCAAATTGGCGTACGGCATAATCATCAAACCCAGCATAGATCACATCCAAAAAGGGCGCGCAAATCACACCCATCACGGGCTGATTTTGGTGAATAAGCCCGATATTGACACTATATTCGCCTGTGCCTGAAATAAAATCCTTTGTCCCATCAACGGGATCAACCAACCAAAATGTATCAACACCACGAATATCGGGAATGATGCCTTCTGATACACCTTCTTCGCCGATGACGGGAATTGTTGAGTCTAAATCCATCAGGGCTTTGCGGATAAAATGCTCTGCCTCTCTATCGGCTTGGGTGACGGGGGATCCATCGCCCTTAATTTCCGCGCCTTCATAGCCTGTATCGTCAAAATATTGCAGCGTGATTTCCCCCGCTTCCATTGCAATGCGGCGCAATATATTGCAAAGTGCCATTGGGTGCTGGAAAATTTTACTGTTCATTTTTATGCCTTTATTTGATGCAAAATCAATGCTATGCTATCGCATTGATCTTAATCTTTCCTTACTTTATCATTGTTCTATGGCATCAAATCTTGCTTTGCAATCCCAAATTCAAAATCTGATTCATACTATTCAGGCACAGCCCCTGCGCCATGATTTATGGGATCAGTTGGGGCAGCTTTATGCGCAATCGAAAGATTATGAATCTGCCAAGATTTGTTTCCAACAGGCTTTAAAACAATCATCTGATTGTGTCGATTATAGGGCACATTTGGGCGTTGCGCATTATCATTTAGGCGAATTTGTTGATGCGCTGAATCATTTTTATGATGCGGCAAAACAACAGCCAAAAACGGAATATATTGTCAATATCACAGAAATTCTAAAGAAAATCCGTATTAAGGAATTTCATGCAGCGTACCGCGATATGGTGATTCTGATCTTAAGAAACCAAGATGTTGATCCGCAACCTATGACGATGTTTTGGCAAGAGGTTTTTGCGCTTGATCCTTTGTTTACGCCGTTGAGACCTTTGCTTAATGCCAAAGATTATGATGATTTTAAAAATTCTTTTGAATCCAACCAAGATCAAATTTTTGAATTATTAGCAAATGAATTTATCCAGCACGGTCTTAAGAAACTGATTATCATTGATATAAAATTAGAGCGTATGTTGATGAATTTGCGCCGTTATTTTTTATTTTCAAAAATTCCTGATGTCGCAATCCCTGTGATTCAAGCCATGGCGGCGCATTATTTTTATAATGAATATGTGGCTTTGGTTAGGGAGGCGGAAAAACAGGCTTATCAGAATCTGTCTTTTGATAACGTGGCAGATCTTTTGATCTATGCGTGCTATGCGCCCTTATCCAGCATCGCTGAGTCCCAAAAAGTTACAAAATGGACAAAGGATACCATTGCCAAGCCGATTATTCAGATTCAATATCAGGATTATCAAAAAGAAAAAATGCTGATCCAATCCATTCCATCTTTTTCAAAAGTGGATAATAAAATATCACAAAAAGTGCGCGTACAATATGAGGAGAATCCTTATCCAAGATGGCAGGTTGCACATAATTTGTCGGGGAAGAAAATCCATATTACGCCAGCAGGTAAGCGCACAGGACGCTATTTAATCGCAGGGTGTGGCACGGGGCGTTTATCGGTGCAAATTGGCTTTACCGCAACCGATATGGATATTGATTGCATTGATTTATCTTTTGCCTCCCTTGGGTATGCCAAGCGCAAAGCCCAAGAATATGGCCTATCGCATTTGCATTTCAAACAAGGGGATTTGTTGGATATTGCGGCATTACAGCATAAATATGACGTTATCAATTGTGCAGGTGTGCTGCATCATATGGATGATCCCGTGGCAGGGTGGCGTGCCTTGGTGAATGTGATGAACCCAAAGGGTCGCATGATGATTGCCCTGTATAGCCGCCAAGCAAGGCAGCATATCAAAATGGCACAAGAGATGATTAAGGAGAAAGGATATGGCGATACGGCAGATGATATTCGTGCCTTTCGTCATGATTTAATGGCATTGTCTGCGGATCATCCCTTACGCACATTGACCCATGTTCGGGATTTTTATACATTATCAAATTGTCGGGATTTGTTGTTTCATGTGCAAGAAACTTGGTATGATCTGCCTGAAATTGCCAAGATTGCAGAAGATTTGGGGTTGGTTTTTACAGGGTTTAAGCTGCAAGATCCGTCCTATGGAATACAGTATCAAAAGGAATTCCCCGATGATCCTGAAATGCTGAATTTAGATAATTGGCATCGTTTTGAGCAAAAAAATCCGCATATTTTCGTCAGCATGTATCAAATGAATTTCACCCAAAAAGGAGTTTTCTAAATGGTTTTCCCAATTCTTATTTTGATTATCGCCTATCTTTGTACCTGCATCTTTACGGTGCAACAGCGGACAGAGGCGTTGATTACCTCCTTCGGCAAGCATGTCTTTACGGCCCAAAAGGCAGGGCTACAACTCAAAGCGCCGTGGCCGTTTCATATTGTATCTGCCCGTATTCCTACCGATTTGCGCCAAGTTAATGAGGTGTTAGAGACCAAAACACGCGATAATCTGTTCGTCAGCCTGCCGATTACCATTCAATACAGCATCTATAATACAGGCGTTTATTATTTCGATACCAACCAACCTGTAGAGCAAATGAGTAAGATTGTCAGCGCATCTGTGCGTAAATATACCTCAGGCAAGGAATTTCAGGAGCTTTATGATGAACGTGATGAGATCAGTGAGGCGGTGATTGCGGATATTGCGGAAGCCATCTTGGAATATGGCATCAAAATCCGCCGTATTGTGGTCGATGAACCCGCCGCGCCGCGTGATGTGCAAGATGCTTATAACCGCGTGCGTGCCAGTGAACGTGAAAAAGATGCCGCTGAAAATGAAGCCGCAGCCGCCTATATCCGCACTGTCAAAGCCGCAGAAGCCGATAAAGAGCGCAATATTTTAATGGGCGAAGGCGTGGCAGGATTCCGCAAAAGTATTGCCGATGGCTATGCGCAAATTCGGGGTGAATTGATTACCAAGGGCGTGGATGCCGATGTCGCCGATCGTTTTATGGAAGAGGCCATGCGTTTAGATACGATTCGCGATGTGGGGGATAAGGGCAATATGGTGATTGTGATGCCAAGTTCTGGTGGCAGTTCCGATGCTGTTTTATCCTCCGCCCTCATGCACAAAATGCAAAAATAAAGGAATCCCAAATGAACCGCCATGAACGCCGCAAAACAGGTCAAAAGAAATCCGCTGCCCCTGCCGTCCAAACCCCGAAAGGCTTGGGGCTGTTGTTAAAGGATGCCGTGGATTTACACCAAGCGAGTAAATTTGACATGGCGGTGAAGTCCTATCAAAAAATCCTGAAAAATCACCCCGATTATGCCGATGTGCATTATATGTTGGGGCTGTGTTTTGAACAATTAGAAAACTGGGATAGAGCACAAAAATCCTTGGAAAAAGCCATTGCCCTGAAAGGCGATACGGCAAAATTCCATGCTGCCTTGGGGGTGGTATTGAATAAAGCAGGGCAAAGCCAAAAAGCCATTGCCTGCTATAAGATCGCGTTGTTGCTTGATCCGAATGTTGCCAAAACCCATTATAATTTGGGGGTTGCCCAACAAGCAGCAGAATTATTCGAAGATGCCGCCCATTCCTATAGTGCCGCGATCACCCTACAGCCAACCTTAACCGATGCGTGGTTGAATTTAGGCTTTGTGCAGCGTAAAAATAAGAATATAGATGATGCGATTGTCGCGCTCAGAAACGTCATCAAAATTGATCCAAAAAATGCGGAGGCCTATGCGGGGCTGTCCAGCATTTATCGGGAACGCCATGAAACAAAGAATGCCATTGATAATGCCCTATTGGCACATAATCGTGATCCAGAAAATCCAAAATATTGGGTGATGTATGTTGAAACCGCACGATCCATTGAATTTACATCTTTTGATCAATTTCACCAAGAGATGATGATGAAATGCCTTAATAATCCTGATATTTCTGTGCAGCGTATGGAGCATTTTTGGATATCCCTGTTTAAAACAGACCGTAAATTCACACCCCTGATCGATTTGATGGTTGCACAAGAGTACACAGATTTTAAACGATCCTTTACAACAGCGCATCAAGATTTATTGCATAACCCTTATATTTTAGAAGGCGTGCGCAATCTGATTATTCCTGATTTTAAATGGGAATATATGTTGCGCCATATTCGTCAATATACAACCGAAATCATGCAAGAAACGGGCGAATTGCTGCCCACTTTACGTGCCTTTATCATCGCACTGGGGCATTATGCCTTCGCAACAGATTTCGTGTTCTTTGTCACAGATGAAGAAGAATCCTTTGTGCAATCCCTACAGCAAAAAGATAAACTCAGTGCGGATGAGGTGATTCTGCTATCCACCTATGCACCGCTTTATAAAATCCCTACGCTGAATTATGACGCCCCACAAAATGATACGGATTTTGATGATCTGATTCGCGTACAAATCCATGAGCCGCTACAGGAGCGCGCGTTGATTGAAACAATCAAATGCTATAAGCCCTTACAGGACGAAGTGTCCCAAAAAGTCCGTGCGCAATATGAGGAAAATCCTTATCCACGCTGGCGGCGTGGGTATAAGATGATGGTCGCGGATATCACAGGCGAACAAGAACGACTCAATCGTCGCTTGGGTCATATTTTGATCGCAGGATGTGGCACAGGTCAGCAGATCGTCAATGTTGCAACCTCATCCCCCAATGCCCACATTACCGCCATTGACTTAAGCCTATCCAGTATCGGCTATGCCAAACGCAAGATTGATGAATTTGGTCTATCCCATCGTGTTGATTTTATGCAAGCCGATATTTTAACATTGGGCGATATGGATATGCGCTTTGACTCCGTTGAATGTGCAGGTGTGTTGCATCACATGGATGATCCGATGGCAGGATGGCGTGTTTTACGCAGCCTTTTAAAACCAAACGGTCTTATGCCGATAGGATTATACAGCGAAATGGCACGACAAAATATTGTGCAGTGCCGTGCAGAAATTGCAAAAATGGGATTAGGCAACGATGCAAAATCCATTCGCGCCTATCGCGACATCTTACGCAAACGCGCGGCAGGGGACGATTTAGATGAAGCCATGACAGGGCTATTCCACAGCAAAGACCTGTTCAGCCTGTCTGAATGCCGTGATTTATTATTCCACGTCCAAGAACATCGCTTCACGATCCCGCAGCTAAAATCTTGTTTAGAAGAATTGGATTTAGAGTTTTTGGGCTTTAATCTATCGTATAATTTAGAATGCCTATTCACCAACCTCTACCCCGATCCCAAAGACTTAGTGAATCTAGAGGCTTGGCATATTGCAGAGCAAAAAAATCCACTCCTTTTTGCGGCGATGTACCAATTCTGGTGTATCGCGCGGTAAGATGCCCCTAATGTTTTGGCGTGTATATTAATGTTTTATACGCTTCAGGCATACGTTTCTTTAGGATGTTTAGAATTTTATATGCATCAGGGCGCGACCAAAACGCATCATGATGTTCTTCGGTGATGGGTAATATAGACTTAGCTTTTGGTAAATGTCTGGCTTCTGATTGAATTTTTTCACAGTTGTTTTTTATAAAATTGATTAAGCTAACGCCTTTTTGGGATTTCTCAATGGCAAATTTTTGAATCTGCTCTCCTTTTATAACGTTCCCATATTTTCTTCCTTGGTTTTTCATAGATTGTTCAATGGCGTATTGAACCTTGCTTTGTTGGCTTGGTATCCCCTGAACGGACTGCGATATAAATTTATGTGTTTTTTTCATAGCCAACTGAGCAAGTTCATTTGCTGAGGCTGTTTTATTAAAGACATGGAATAGATTACCTTTTAGCTCTAATTCAGCCTCCATCCTAACTGCACCACATAAGTTCCCCCTATCATCAAAGGCTTGTCCCATATCGGCTGTTTGTTCGCCAAAATATGCCATCGGCATATATTTTTGTTCGGGGGCTGCATAAAGCACATTATAGGTTGCGCGATTGTTTAAAAAGGCGGCCAATACATTGGCATTTTCGGTTTGTAGGGCATCAATAATAGCGTGGAGGGCTGTAATATCATCTTGGTTTTTATGATCTGGTGCAAGTTGATCAATCTTATCTCTCAGTCCACCAGCATAGTGTTTTAAATTCTCGATGACTTTTATGGGGTTTTGATCTTCAAAATTCTCTTCAATTTCAATGCGTGGGCTTTGTTTTCCATCAATTAAGACCGATTCTGTCTTAATTGAGATGCCCATATTTTTAAATTTACCGTCTTGAAAGCTGCCACGGACACGAACTTGGAATGAGGGGTAAAATTTTGCAGTGCTAGGGGTAACAATAGCGATGCTTAATAAGCCATGATCAGGCTGGTTAATGGCTTTGGATACAAGATAATTGCTGCTTTGGGCATAAGATTTATAAAGGGCTGCATGTGCATCTTGGTTGGGTACAATGTCTTTGACTTCAACTTCGATACCTTCGGGTAATGTTGTCGCTTGGTTGAAATTTAATAAAGTTAAAACGGGAGAATTGGAGCGAGGTGATTTGGGGCGTGTTGTATAATTTTGGTTTGAGTGTAATGGGGCGGCCATTTTTTTATTCCCTGTTCTGTTTGTTATCTTAAAAATAACAGAAACATGAATAAATGTCAATATTAACTTTGGTAAAACATAAAAATTATATTTTTCTTATATAGTTAAATCAGCATAAAATGGTTTATAAAACAAAGATTAATGTTCTTTTTTATTTTTCTTAGAAGGCTTTTCTTCAGGAAAATCGTCTTGGATCTTTTCTAAAGGGTTGAAATAGCCCTTTAAAACGCGAACCATATGGATATTTTCCATTTTTGAGAAAGGGACGACAACCATCGTTAGATCGCTTTCCTTATCTTTGGGATCTGCGCGTAAGAATCGTACTTCGCCAATCGGTAAGCCCGCAGGAAAAACACCACCAATCCCCGATGTTGTCACAATGGCTTTTTCAAAGCTGTTAGATGTATTGGATACATGTTTTAACACAGGATATTCAATATTATATCCTGTCATAATGGCTTGTGCTTGACCGCTGTTAATGGTCACAGGGATTTTAGAATTCAAATCTGTGATTAATAAAATACGTGATGTATTTTTGCCGACATCCAAAATACGCCCAATTACGCCGCCATCGGATAAAACAGGGGCGTTTAAGGTAATGCCATCAACGCGCCCTGCATCAATTAACGCACTGCGCACATAGGATGAGCCTGTATCCATTAAGATATGGGTTGTGATAAAATTATAATCGGGGGATATTTTAACATTTAATAGACTGCGCAATGCTTGGTTTTCTGCATCTAAGCGCAAGGCGGTTTGATACCAGTCACGCAATTTATCATTTTCTGTCTGTAGGCGGATATTATCGGCCTGTAATGTTCCGAATTTTACAAAAAAGGCGAATCCGTTTTGGATAAGGTGAAAGGGGCTTTGGATAATTTTGACAATGGGGGCAGATATATCGTTAATTTGTGATCGCAATGATTCGCCTAAATACCCTCCGCGCCCTTGATTCATAAAGATCAATAGAATAATAATGACAATAAAAACAGCAATAAGAGCTGGGCGTAAATACCCCTGTATCCCCATAACTGAGGCGGAGTGAGTGCCATAATGTCTTTTCTTTTGACGTTTTTGCATTATGAATTACACAGAAATAAGGACATCTTTCATCCTGTCATATTGTTCCAATGCTGTGCCTGTCCCTAAAACAACGCATAAAAGGGGATTATCGGCGATGGTAACAGGTAACCCTGTGGCGTGACGGATCACAAAATCTAAATTTTCAATGAGGGCGCCGCCCCCTGTTAACACAAGACCTTTTTCAACAATATCGGCCGCCAATTCAGGGGGGGTATATTCCAACGCAAGCTGAATGGCCTCAATAATCTGACCAATCGGTTCAATCAGACTTTCGGCCACTTGGCGCTCTGTCATGATAATTTCTTTGGGAAAACCGTTTAACAGATCGCGTCCCTTGATTTTAATTGTCCGACCTTCGCCTTGTGAGGGGGGGCAGGCAGATCCGATTTGTTTTTTGATACGTTCTGCCGTGCCTTCACCAATTAACAAATTATGGTAGCGGCGGACATAGTGAATAATAGCCTCATCAATCTTATCGCCGCCAACGCGTACAGAGCGTGCATAAACAACGCCGCCCAAGGATATAACCGCAACTTCGGTTGTGCCGCCGCCAATATCAACAACCATTGATCCCGTGGGATCCATGATCGGCAATCCTGCGCCAATGGCAGCGGCAACGGGTTCTTCGATGAGTTTTACGGAACGTGCACCTGCGCTTTCGGCAGATTCGACAATCGCACGACGCTCAACTGGGGTTGCGCCAGAGGGAACGCAAATCACCATCTTTGGGCTGATAAAGCCACGGCGATCATGAACTTTTGAAATGAAATGTTTAATCATGGCTTCGGTCATATCGAAATCAGCAATCACACCATCGCGCAAGGGGCGAATGGCCTGTGTATGACCGGGGGTGCGTCCTAACATTTGCTTGGCTTCGTTTCCAACAGCGCGAATCTGCTGTTTGTCACCGATACCTGTGACGGCAACAACTGAGGGTTCATTGAGGACAATGCCGCGACCAGGAACGTAAACCAACGTATTGGCTGTCCCTAGGTCAATTGCCATGTCTACGGATAAAAACCCAAAAAGTTTCGAAAACATAATTTTCAGACGCCGTATTAAAAAAATAAAATTAACACATAATGTGCATTAACAAAGTCAACACTATACCCAAAGAAATCAATACTGAACAGGGGGAATGTCGTAAAATATCAGTTTATTTTTGTTTATCTTTGAACAAAAGAAGCCCGAAAACCTCTATAGAAGTTGCGGGCTTTTATGTTATAGGGGTCGGTCAATTATCCCTGACGTACTTTAAAGCGAGGGTTCATTTTATTGATAACATATAAACGCCCACGACGACGAATCACGCGGCAGTTACGGTCTCTGACCTTTAATGTTTTGATTGAGTTCACAACTTTCATAGTATCACCTAAAAAATACGCCCTAAAATTAAGGGCATTTACTGAATAAAATATCTGTTTATTAAAATATTGTGCCAAATTAGGGATTTCACTCTCTATTGTCAAGAACTTTATTATATTATAGTCATTCCTATTTAGAAATCATATTTTTAATAGGAATGACAAGGCCGCGAGTGCAGCCGCGCCAACAGTGTGGCGAGCATTCCCTGTAAAGGGGGCTCAATAAAAATTCGTGAATTTTTATTCAGAATAACTGTAAATGCGTGTCGATATTGATCTTTTTCTTCGTTTGACGTTGATGGAAAATATTGTATAGTTTTTGAAACCTTGTTTATAAAGTGTCTTTTTTCTATGCTCTCTGATCTCAAATCCCCATTTCGTCCTCAAAATCGCTCTTTTTTAGAAGGTTGGTGGCGCACAGTTGACCGCACGTTGCTTGCAATTTTTGTGGCGCTTATTTTAACCGGCATTGTCATGGTAATGGCGGCCAGCCCTGCGGTGGCAACGCGTATTGGGGCGGATCAGTTTTTCTTTATTAAACATCATGTTCTCTATGCGATGGCCTCTATGGTCTGTTTGTTGGGGTTTTCGTTTTTATCGCCACGGGGTATCTGGCGCGCTGCAACGTTAATGTTTGGGGCCGCAGTGATTTTGATGATTGCTGTTTTGCTTTTTGGGGCAGAGATCAAGGGGGCAAAACGTTGGATTGGGGTTTTGGGGTTTTCTTTGCAGCCTAGCGAGTTTATAAAGCCAGCCTTTGCCATTGTTTCGGCGTGGATTTTATCGCATCATTTAGAAAATCACCAAAAATATAAAGGGATTATGGTCACGGGTGGTGTGTGGTTGTTGATTGTTTCCTTATTGATGGCGCAGCCTGATTTTGGGATGACAGTGGTAACAACGTGCATTTGGTTGGCTCAAATTTTCTTGGCGGGGTTACCTTTTCGGATTGTGGTGATTTTGCTGGGGTTGGGTGTGTTTGGGATTTATGCGATGTATAGTCTGTTTCCGCATGTTCATGAACGGATTGATGGATTTTTAAATCCTGAAACCAGTGATAATTATCAGATTAATTACTCTTTGGATGCGTTTCGTGAGGGCGGCATTTTTGGGCGTGGACCCGGTGAGGGGGTTGTCAAATTGCGCCTGCCTGACGCGCATGCCGATTTTATCTTTTCCGTCATTGGCGAAGAATTTGGGTTGATTTTTACATTATTAGTCATTGGAATTTATTTCTTTGTGATTTTACGCGGTATGAATCGCGCATTAAATAGCGAAAATCTGTTTATTATCTTGGTTGTGGGGGGCTTATTATCTATGTTTGGGCTGCAAACTTTTATTCATATGGGCTCAGCCATAAAACTTTTACCCCCAAAAGGAATGACATTGCCGTTTTTAAGTTACGGCGGATCTTCTATCTTAGCGATGGGGATTGCGATGGGGGTTGTGTTGTCTTTGACACGTCGTCATGCGTCCAAAGGTGTTTCTCAGGCAGGGATTTATCGTAAAAATCGAACAATAACAGGATAAAATAAAAATGCGGCATGTCGATCAGCCAATCATTATCATCAGTGCAGGAGGGACAGGAGGGCATATTTTTCCTGCCCTTGCGTTGACATCTGTTTTGAAAGAGCGTGGCTTTAAAATGATTTGGGTGACAGATCATCGTGGTTTGAAATTCAAGGATCAGTTCACAGGGGATCAGGTTCTTTATGTGCCTTCGGCGACGTTAAAAGCAGGGTTGATTTCTAAAATAAAAACAATGCTGGTTTTGGCGTTGGGGTATATCAAAGCCCATATTATATTATTACAATATCAACCTTGCGCCGTGATAGGATTTGGTGGATACCCGTCTTTCCCAACAGTTTTGGCGGCGCAGCATGTTAAAATTGAGACCCTAATCCATGAGCAAAATATGACCTTGGGCAAGGCCAATATCATGTTGGCGCCAAAGGCGCGCCGCATTGCCCTTTGGGTGGCAGAAACAAAATTTGTGACACCAGCTATGCAAGATCGTGTAAGGGTCACAGGCAATCCCGTGCGGGCTGCGATTGCCGCGCTTTCGAATGTGTCTTATCTTGCCCCAAAAGGGGATAAACCGTTACGCCTATTGATCTTAGGGGGGTCATTAGGCGCAAGTGTGTTTTCGGAGGTCGTTCCTGAATATCTTGAGAATTTAACAGCAGATCAACGAAAGCGCCTGCATATTACCCAGCAATGTCGAGCGGTTGATCTTGAATCTGTGCGGGCGCGATACGAAAAAATCGGCGTTGATTATATATTGCAGCCCTTTTTTGATGATATGCCTGCGCAGCTTGAAAAGGCGCATCTTGTGATTACGCGCTCTGGCGCGAGTACGGTTGCTGAATTGACAACGGCGGGGCGTCCTGCGATTTTTGTGCCTTATCCACATCACGCGGATCAACAACAAACGCGCAATGCAGAATATGTCGCTGCCGTAGGGGGAGGGTGGTGTGTTTCCCAAAATGATTTTACTGCGGATTTTCTAAAACATAAAATCGATGCGTTTCTAAAAACACCAGAGCTATTGGAAAACGCCGCCGCCGCCGCCCTCAGTTTAGGGTGCAGCAATGCGGCGACGCGATTGGCGGATGTTGTGATTGATATAGCGCAGCGCAAATAAAATGAGAATCATTCTATATGCGATAGGCTATACAATATGGTTTAAAACGGTTTTAGAATTGCAAGGATCACAATCACGATTAATAACAGAGTCGGCACTTCGTTGGCTAGCCGATAAAATTTTGATGATCTGGGATTATAATCTTTTTCAAAATCTTTGCGCCATTTGGCTAAGACCATGTGGAAAATGGCCAAAGTGGCAACGCAGGTGAGTTTTACATGAATCCACCCGTGGGACAAAAGATCAGGGTTCGTGATTAACATGCTGATCCCAAAGATCAAGGTCAAGATCATGGCGGGGTTCATAATAAAACGCAGCAATTTTCGTTCCATAACTTTCAACATAGCCGCATTTTCAGGGTATTCCGTATGATACACATACAGGCGCGGTAAATAAAATAATCCTGCCATCCATGCGACCATCGCGATAATATGTAAGGCTCTTAGCCATAAATAAAGCATTGTTTATTCTCCTTTATTTTGATTTATATCAATTTGATAGGCTTGTATAATATCCTTTTTTTCTTTCTCAGCATTTTTGATCAAATCTTGACCTTTTTTAATATTTTTTTCGCCGTCATCAAATAAATTCTCTGCCTTCTTTGCAAATTTCTTGCCTGTTTCTATCTTCTTTTGCCCTTTTGTCACAAGCTGTTGCCCTTTGACAATATCGTCATTAGATTGTTTTAGTCCGCTCGATAAGAATTGGTAGTGGTTTCCTGAATTGTAAATCTGTTGCTCAATCGGGGATGTTTTGATTTCTGTCATTGTGCCACAGGCACTTAGGAATATAAGCGATATAAAAATCAGGGATGTGAATTTCATTTTTTATGTATCCTTTGGAAAAAGAGGTGAACATTATTCATGCCGTATCTATGTTCGCTATGCAAGCGATAAAGTTTTTAATGTCTTTGTTTTGGGTTGGTGTTGTAATTTATTGTTAAAAATACATTATTTCCAATTATGCCTCTTAATGCATTCATGCCAAAATCAGTGCGTTTAATTTGCCCTGTTACTATAAATGCATCTCCATCTGAATCTGTTTTGATCTTCTGAATATGCATTTTAAGTGGTTTTGTGACCCCTAATAACGTCAAATTTCCTGTTGTCGTTCCAGAATAGCCTGAGTCCCATTTGATATTTTTGCTATAAAATATCATTGTTGGATATTGATCGACATCAAAAAATGAAGATCCTTTCAGATCTCTGTCACGATATTTTGATCCTGTGTCAATGCTTTTTGTGTTAATGATAATATCGGCATGGTTATATTCGGGATGTGTGGCATCATTTGAAAATGATCCATGAAAATCATGAAATTGACCATTCACATGTCGTATACCAAGATAGCGAACATCAAAACCGATATAGGTTGTGGTGTTTTGCAAAGCAAACTCTTTGGGTGATTGGATCTGTTTTGCAAAAACGCTGTATGAAAAACAATAAAACAGTATCAAAAAGAAAAAGAGGGAAAAGTAGAATTTTATCATCTTCACTTCTCACCTCTTTGGCTGGGTTTTTGTCATAGAATAAAATGGTGGTCTAAATCACAAAGATGTCCAAGCCTTATTAGGTTTTTCGGCTTTTTCGTCTTGGGCGCGTTGCATGACTTTTTGCATACAGGCATATAGAATCGGCTCAACATTAATCTGTGCCGCGGCGGAGGCAACGAATACCTCTTTCTTGGTGGCTTTTTTGAAGAGTTTGGCTTGATGTGCCGAAAGCTCTTCCCCTAAAGCATCCGCCTTGGTTAGAACGATAATCTCATCCTTTGTTGAAAGTTCGCTGCCATAATGCTCATCATAGGCCTCAAGCTCATTACGAATGATCCGATAGGCCTCAACAATATCATCTTGGGTGATGTCGATTAAGTGGAGGAGGGTGGCGGTGCGTTCCACATGCCCAAGGAAACGATCCCCCAGCCCATGCCCTTCGCTGGCGCCCTCAATCAGACCCGGAATATCCGCCATCACAAAATCCGTGCCGCCAATTTTAACGATCCCTAAATTCGGGTGCAATGTGGTAAAGGGATAATCGGCGATTTTGGGTTTTGCCTCCGAACACGCTGCCAAAAATGTTGATTTTCCTGCATTGGGCAGTCCCACCAATCCCACATCCGCAATCAATTTTAAGCGTAACCAGACCGCCATTTCAGCCCCCGGCCAACCGGGTAAGGCTTTGCGGGGGGCTTGGTTGGTGGCGGATTTATAATGTGTATTGCCAAAACCGCCATCACCGCCTTTTAACACAACAATTTCTTGCCCGACTTCCATCATTTCAAACAGAACAATTTCGCGTTCTTCATCCATAATTTCTGTCCCCACAGGCACATTGACAATCGCAGGTTGCCCCTGTGCGCCACTACGGTTACGCCCTTTACCGTGTTCGCCATGCTGTGCACGGAAATGCTGTTGATAGCGAAAATCAATCAATGTGTTTAACGCATCCACGCAACGGAAAATCACATCGCCGCCGCGCCCGCCATTGCCACCATTAGGCCCCCCTTCAGGCACAGATTTTTCGCGCCGAAAACTAACGCATCCGGGGCCGCCATTACCGCTTTGCAGGTATATTTTAACTTGGTCGAGGAATTTCATAAGCCGCACTATACGGCGTTCGTTTCAAGAAAACAAGTTTTTTAAAGTGGCATGGTGAGCACTCTTCAAAATTTCAGGCGTGATAAGAGATGTTAAAAACTAAACTCTTTCTTTAGTTGTGCTTATTTGATAGCATTTTCCAAATATTTTTAAAATTAGAGAGAGTATTACATATGTCCATATCCCCTCAAATCGATTTCAGCAGTTTTGATAAATTTAACCGCAAAAAATTAGCAGATAGTTTAACAGAAGGACTCACCAAGTTTTCGCCGTTTTATGACGAAGGCTTTGTTTTGGGATTAAATGCCACTTTTGGCGCAGGAAAAACAACTTTTTTGCAGATGTGGGGAAAGGAATTGAAAGACAAAGGGCATAAGGTTGTAAGCATTAATGCGTGGGAAACGGATTTTGATAATAATCCGATTATTCCTATTTTATCTGCCTTTATTGAGGCTTTTCCGAATGATAACGAAATTAAAAACTCTTTTAAGGGCGGATTACTTGCTGCAGGATTATGTGGTAATGATATTATTGCGCACACAACAGGGATAAATATTGCTGAAGCGTTGAAAAAAGTTGAACAGGCAGCCGATCCGATTAAAGAAGCCGAAGATATTTACCAAGAATATACTTTGAAGAAAAAATCCTATGAAACCATTAGGCAGAAACTTAGAGAATATATAAAACAAAGCGACCAAAAGCCAATTATTGTCTTAGTCGATGAATTGGATCGCGTGCGCCCTGATTATGCCATCCAGTTTTTAGAAGCCATCAAGCACCTATTCGGCGTTAAGGGCGTATGTTTTGTCTTGGCGGTCAACAGGAAACAAATTCAAAAATCCATTCAACAAATCTATGGCGATATTGATTTTGAGAGTTATTATTTGCGATTTGTCACGCGTGAAGCAGATCTGCCTGAATTAAAGAGCATCGACATAAATCCATATTTAAATGATTTGGCGGATAAATTTTGGACTCAGAAGCAGGCAGAAGGCGTTAATTTTTGTTTTAAGAAAGATGATGAGCAAGAAATTCTGTTTTTTATGGAACAGCTGTTTCGTGAATGTGGATTATTACCAAGGCAAATTGAGTCTGTATTTCGAACATTTTCGCAAATTATGGCGATTGAAACAGGTAAAAACAGTTCTGAATTGCTTAGAGATGCAGCTTTGTTTTTATTGGCTATCAGGGTAGAGAATCCAGATATATACCGTCAGATCGGGCAACGCGTTATAGACATGGAGGTGGTGTTAAAGTATTTAAAAAGTAAAAATTTTCGTGATGATGTTCATCCGCCTCTTATGTATGTTTTTGCACAATTTTTATATCGACCTCAAGAATCGAGCTACAGTTTAAGAGTGCTTGAGGATGGCTTTAAAGAAGAAAATAGGGCTAAAGATATACTAGATGATATCAGCAAGCAAGAATTTCGTTCTGCTCGAATTAGAAACAGTTCCCGCCAAGAAGCATCAGCCTTTGAATATGCCTATGAGAAGATTGAAAGCTGGGGCAATTTTATTGATTAAAGTCGCCTAAATTTAAGCTGTTATTTCTAAGTATCCAAGAGGTTGCGCAGCTTACGCAAAGCTTTTCCTTTAATCTATCTGATCTGCTGGATGTTGACTATGCGGCACATGATATAATCATGTGCTGTTTTCCATTCCCCCTTGCCCTTCCCTTTCAGACCTGCTAAAAAGAAAGATACATTTTAAAGGCAGATTCTGATCATATTATGACCCAAGCACCCATAACACCCGAACATTTCCCCCTGATCTCCCTTGAGGATGAAATGCGCAAATCCTATTTGGATTATGCCATGAGTGTGATCGTATCGCGCGCCCTGCCTGATGTGCGGGATGGGTTGAAGCCTGTGCATCGCCGTATTTTCTATGCGATGAAGGAAGGCGGCTATGCATCCGATAAACCCTATAAGAAATCGGCGCGGATTGTCGGGGATGTGATGGGGAAGTATCACCCACACGGTGATTCGGCGATTTATGACGCGATGGTGCGGATGGCGCAGGATTTTTCCATGCGTCTGTTGCTGATTGATGGGCAAGGGAACTATGGATCGATGGATGGTGATCCCCCTGCCGCGATGCGTTATACCGAGGCACGTTTGAACAAAGCCGCTGAGGCGTTGTTAGAAGACATTGAAAAAGACACCGTTGCTTTCCGCCCTAACTATGATGAATCCACAACGGAACCCACCGTTCTGCCGTCCCGTATTCCCAATCTTTTGGTCAATGGCGCGAGCGGAATCGCCGTGGGGATGGCAACCAATATTCCACCGCACAATCTGAATGAGGTCATTGATGCGTGCTTGGCACTCTTGGATAATCCCGATTTGGATGTGCAGGATTTGATGCAATATATCCACGGCCCCGATTTCCCGACAGGGGGGCAGATTTTAGGTCGCGCTGGCATTCATGCGGCGTATGCCACAGGCAATGGCTCTATTAAGATGCGCGCCAGAACCCATATTGAGCAAATCCGCGAAAATCGGGAGGCGATTATCGTCACCGAAATGCCCTATCAGGTCAATAAGGGGCGGTTATTAGAGCGTTTGGGCGAAATTGGCCGCGATAAAATTATCGAAGGCATTGCCGAAATCCGCGATGAATCCAACCGCGAAGGCGTGCGGATTGTGGTTGAATTAAAGCGCAATACCAATGCCGATGTGGTGCTGAATTTATTGTATAAAAACACGCTTTTGCAAACCAGCTTTGGTGCAAATGTGGTGGCGTTAAACCACGGTCGCCCTGAAACCATGTTGTTGGTGGATATATTAAAAGCCTTCTTGGAATTCCGTGAAGAAGTCATCACACGCCGCACGATTTTTGACCTCAACAAAGCCCGTGATCGCGCCCATGTCTTGGCAGGTCTGGCGGTGGCGGTTGCCAATATTGATGAAATTATCGCCATCATTCGTAACGCCCCTGATCCGCAAACGGCAAAAACCCAAATGCTTGCCAAAGCATGGGCAGCCCACAGCATTGCGCCCTTGATTAACCTGATTGATGATCCCGAATATCCGTTATTGGAGGGCAATACCTATCAAATGAGCGAAGTTCAAGCCAAAGCCATTTTGGATTTACGCCTGCACCGCTTAACAGGATTGGAGCGCGATAAAATCGGTGATGAATTGCGCGAAATTACCGATAAAATCGCCGAATATTTGACCATCTTGGCAAGCCGTGAGAAATTATTAGAGGTCATGCGCGAGGAATTGATTGATGTCAAAACCCGTTTCGGATCACCACGCCGCACCGAAATTGTCGATGCCGAATTTGAAGAAAATATCGAATCCCTGATTGTGCGTGAAGACATGGTGGTCACCATCACGCATGGCGGTTACGTTAAACGCGTGCCGCTGGATACCTACCGCGCCCAACGTCGTGGCGGTAAGGGTAGATCGGGTTTGAGCATGAAAGATGAAGATTTCGTCTCAGACCTTTTCGTTGCCTCCACCCACACGCCGATTCTCTTCTTTACCAGCCGTGGGATTGTGCACCGCCTCAAAGTTTACCAAATCCCCCTTGGTACACCGCAAACACGCGGCAAAGCCTTGGTGAATATGATCCCCTTAACCGAGGGTGAGAATGTCTCCGTTTACCTAAGATTACCGGAGGATGAGGATTTATATGATAATATGGACATCTTGTTCGCAACCTCCCACGGCACATTGCGCCGCAACCGCTTGAGCGATTTCAAGAATATCAGGTCAAACGGATTGATTGCGATGAAATTAGAAGAGGGTGAGAGCATGGTTTCTGTGAAATTAGCACAGGAAAATGATGATGTGATGCTCTCCACCCGCTTGGGCAAAGCCATTCGCTTCCCTGTTGACTCTTTGCGTGTATTCGCAGGACGCAATAGCACAGGCGTGCGCGGTATTAAATTACAAAAAGATGACGAAGTCATTGCCATGTCCGTCCTAAAATCCGTGCCCGCCACACCTGAGGAACGCGCTGCCTATTTGAAAATGGCAAACGCCTTACGCGGTATGGAAGATGCAAATATTGAGGATTTAGATCAAAACTTCACCCTATCTGAGGAACGCTTTAAACAGCTGAAAGACCAAGAGCAATTTATCTTAAGCGTCACGGAAAAAGGTTACGGCAAACGCACATCCGCCTATGATTACCGCATCACAGGCCGCGGCGGTCAGGGGGTAACCAATATGGCCTTAACCGACAAAAACGGCAGCTTTATCGTCGCAAACTTCCCCGTCACCGACAGCCACCAAGTCATGCTGGTCACAGACGCAGGGCAGCTCATCCGCCTCCCCATCGACGGCGTCCGCTTCACGGCGCGCGTCACCCAAGGCGTACGCCTGTTCAACGTCAAAGCCGATGAAAAAGTTGTGTCCGTGGCTTGGTTGGTTGAGGAAGAAGGGGAAGAAGAGGGGGATACGGGGGATAATGTGTAATCCCCCTTTTAGGGAGTGCTGTTTTCACTCTTCCCTTTTCTTTATCTAAAAAAATCGCTATAGTTTGTGGTCTTACTTATTCTTAATAAATCGGATCTATATCTTTCATGTTACGATTTTTGCCTTTTGCACGCGCTTCCGAACAATCGACCAAGCTTTCTATCTCTCGGATGGAGGCGTTTTTGGGGGGGTGTATTCATGATTATTATGCATGGCTATCACCAACCAATCATTATAAAGCATCCCATGCAAAGCAATCCTCAAAGAAAACGGATTTAAATCAGATTTGGATCAGTGGGCGATTGCCTTTGTTGTTTGCGTATTCTTTGTCTGAGCATGAAAAATTTACGTTGGAACATGTAAAATCAAGAATGGATGCCAAAGATGTGCATTTATTTTCTGAGTTATTGGAGGAATTACAGCGCGATTATCGCCCCTTTGACCTCAAAGTTACGTTAAATATCAGCTATTCATCCCCCGATCATGATGATAGGGGAGAGGAGAAAATCCCCCTGATTTTAATGATCAAGGGGCGTGTCGGGCGTGATCAAAATCGCGTCTGCCGTAGCTTTATTTTATGGTTTGAGGATATTTCACAACAGGAATATTTTGTCAAAAAAGCCCAAGAATCCTATGAACGCATTCAACAAAAAATGGATTTCATCCAACGCGCCAAGGATCATATCCCCTATCCGCTATGGATGCGGGATCATAATATGGATATTCAGTGGTGCAATCTGGCATATGCCAATCTGAATCAAGTGACGCCATCGCAAATTATGGCAACACAAAAGGAATTATCGGTTACAACACCAACCAAGAAAAATGCGGCCATGACCCTATCTGGTCGTGCCTTAGCAGAAGATGCCATCAACCGCGAAGATATGGTCAAAAGCCGCCGCCATGTGATCGTGGAGGGCAAACGGCATTTAATGGATTTATTCGAAGTTCCCTTACAAACCGTGGGGTCACGCCATCGTGATAGTGATACAGATTTAGATCAATCCTATATTGGAACAATTGGTGGTGCGATTGATGTAACACGCGAAGAAGAATTGGAAATTGAAAAACGCCGCTTGTCCTCCGTAAACCGTGATTTGCTAGAAAATTTGGGCAGTGCGATTGCAATTTTTGGCGCGGATGAAAAATTGGAATTTTACAATACGGCCTATGCGCGCCTATGGCATTTAGAAGATTCATGGTTGAATAATCATCCCAAATTGGGGGATGTTTTGGAAAAATTGCGTGAAATGCGCCGTTTGCCAGAACAAAGCGATTTTAGGCAATATAAACAAGAATGGATGTCATACTTTACCAAGGTCATTGATCCTGAGGAAAGCATGATGCACTTGCCTGATGGGACGATGCTGCGCTTGCTTGTGATTGCGCACCCAATGGGCGGCGTGATTACCAGCTTTGAGGATGTCACCAGCCGCATTGAGCTGGAAACATCCTATAACACATTAATCGCCGTGCAGCGCGAAACGCTGGATAATTTGATGGAAGGCGTGGTTGTGTATCGCAGCGATGGGCGGTTACAGCTTTGGAATCCGACTTTTGCGGAACAATGGAATTTAGACGAAGCATGGCTGGGCACAAAGCCGCATATCGGCACTTTGGTTGAGAAAATGAAGCCTTTTTTCCTTGAGGATCAATGGACGGAAAAAAAACAACAATTGCTGGCGATGGGGCTGCAACGCCAATTGGAAGAAGGGCGCATTGAAATTGCCGATGGACGGTTGTTTGATTATACCTCCGTACCGCTGCCTGATGGGGGGGTCTTGATTACCTTTAGTGACATCACCAATGCCGCGCGCGTTGAATTAATGCTGCGAGAGCGTAATTCCGCGCTGGAAGAAGCCGAGCGTTTAAAACTGGATTTCCTTGCCAACGTATCCTATCAACTGCGCACGCCCCTGAACGCCATTATGGGCTTTTCGGAAATCTTACAAAATGAATTTTTTGGCAGCTTAAATGAACGTCAAAAAGAATACACCAAGGGGATTCATGATGCAGGAAGTGTGTTATTGAGTCTGATTAACGATATTTTGGATTTATCCACGATTGAGGCAGGGCAGTTTAGCCTGAATATAGAATCCATCAATATCTATAATATGATCCAAAATATCGCGCATTTAACCCGTGAATGGGCTCAAAAAGAAAGCCTGACATTGACCTTACCTGATATTCCGCCCCACTTGCCGCCATTGATTTTGCAAGGCGACGAACGGCGAATCCGTCAAGCCATGGTCAATTTGATCCGCAACGCCATTACCTATACCCCAAAGGGCGGTGATATTACGTTGAATGCAGAAAAAACCGATACATATTTGATTATCAGCGTGACTGACACAGGCACAGGTATCCCCAAAGATATTCAACAACGGATTTTAGAACCATTCGAACGTGGCAGCCGCCCCCAATTTGAAGGCAATACCCCCCACCAAAGCGGTGCAGGATTGGGATTAGCATTGGTCAATAATATCGTCAAACTTCATGGCGGCCATGTCGAAATCGACAGCGAAGTTGACCAAGGCACGATTGTGAGTTTGGTTTTTCCGATTACTTAGTGTGAAATAAAATGGTAGCGGTGGAGGGATTCGAACCCCCGACACAAGGATTATGATTCCTCTGCTCTAACCTGCTGAGCTACACCGCCATATGTGTATATATTTGTGTCTGTGTTGGATTTTATGCCTTGTTCGGGCGGTGATGTCAAGCTAAAATGCTGTTTAAGTATTTTTAATTTTGAAAAGAGAATCTATGCATTCCCCTTATAGCTATTTAGCCTGTCCTTTAACAAAATCGCCCTTAATCTATGACGAAGACGCCCAAGAATTGATTTCAGAGGCTGCGGGGTTGGCCTATCCCATTCGGGATGGGATTCCAATTATGCTGGTGGATGAGGCGCGCAAATTGGATAACGTATCCTAATGTGGCCGCTGCAAATTACCATCAGCCCTGATCGTCAACATCTCTCTATCGATTTTGACGATGGCACACGAAAATCATTCACCGCCACCTATTTGCGTGTTGAAAGCCCCAGCGCCGAAGTGCAAGGACATGGGGAGGGTAAAAAAATTGTCACAGGCAAAGATAACGTCAAAATTCAAGCCATTGAACCCGTTGGGCATTATGCCATTCGTATTCTATTTGACGATGGACATCAAACAGGGATTTACAGTTGGGATTATTTCCTGAGCAGGGGATAGGGTTCGCAGTTTATTGTTTGCTTTGTTCTCATACATTTTGTCATCAGCTGTTTTAATCCAAATCTTAACATTATCCTCAATACTTAGGTTTGGATTGATTGCGGCTTTTGTAAATCCTGCGTCAATGCCGACATGAATAGCGCCTTTTTTGGTCTCTAAAGGAGTGTTTTTTAAAGCTTCCTTGATTCTATTTATAGAGTTCTGAACGCTTTCTTCGGTTGCCTCTTTGAAAAGAATACAAAATTCATCACCACCTTTGCGAATAACAAAATCTGTTTCACGGGCATTCAGTTGCATATTTGCGGCGATAAGGACTAAGGCTTTATCGCCAATTTCATGGCCATATGTGTCATTAATGTGCTTGAATTTTGTTGCATCAATAAAAACTAAATAATCGCCTTTTGTTGGATCTTGTGTTTGATTGAAATTCATCGGTTTTTTATTGTTATTATCAAACTCTATTCGTTTTTTTTCAGCGACATAAGGATGCATGACTTCATTGAATCCACGAAGGTTTAAGAGTCCCGTTAGCTCATCTCGGATTGAAAGATTTTTTAGGTGTGCGTTTTCTTCTTCAAGACGTGCGTTTTTTTCTTTGGATGCTTTAAGCTCCTCAAGCAATGCTTGCACGTTAAATTCAGATGTCATTGTCTTTTGATTGTCTTTTCTCATGTTTTATCCCTGTATGTATTTTTCTATACTATATAGTTTCCATAGAAAAATATCAATCATTTTTATTTGGTTAGGCTATAAAATACAAAAGAACAAACAAGGCTATATCCGTTATAGCTAAACCAAATAAAAATGATTATATCATTCGGTCTATTGACCCTTTATTTCCCTGCCTTATGACGTCATGCCGTGCCCCGACACGGCATCTCAGGCTTATAGGCGGGAGATACCGGATCACGTCCGCTATGACGATTGCTGTTCAGAGCGCCATAACCAAATTTATTTGGTTTGACTATATCGTTCCAATTAAAATATGTGCATCTTGGTTGATTTTAAAAAAATAAAAACATTAAACGCCGCCTTTTATTGCTTTGTAGGCGGTGTTTAATTACATCAAATATCGCAGCACACCGTCTAAACGACATAAGGCGGCATCGGTGGGGTATAGGGTTTGGTTTTCGATGCGCAGCATACCTTCTTTGACCAGAACATCCAATCTGTTGGGATCGATAATGTGATCAAAGGGTAATCCAGATTCTGTTTCCAATCGGGATAGGGGCAGGCCTTCCTTAAGGCGCAGTCCCATCATCAAGGCCTCCAGCCCCCTTTCTTTGCCGTGAATTTCTTCAAATGGGTGACAGGCATGACCAATAGATTGTACACGTTGCAACCATATTTCGGGCGCTTTGTGCGTGCGTGTTGCGATTTTTTTACCCTTAACTGTAATGCGTCCATGTGCACCTGCGCCAATGCCTGCATAATCTTGGTACCGCCAATAGGTTAGATTGTGACGACATTCATGCCCTGTGGCGGCGTAATTTGAAATCTCATAATATTGCAGCCCTGCATCCGCCAATAAATCGCGTGTCAGGTCGTAAATATCGGCGCAAACTTCGTCTGTTGGTAAGGAAAAATCCCCCCGATCATAAAGTGTTTTAAAGGCTGTTTGCGGTTCAATTGTTAATTGATACACGGATAAATGTTGGGCGGTATAAGAAAGGGCGTGTTTTAGCTCAACCTCCCACGCGGCAGCAGTTTGATGGGGGCGGGCACAGATCAGATCAAAACTATAGCGATCAAAAATTTGCTGTGCCGTTTCAATGGCTGATAGAGCCTCTCTCATACTATGTTCACGCCCTAAAAACTGTAGATCCGCATCGTTTAAGGCCTGAATCCCCAGTGACACACGATTGATCCCTGCGGCACGAAAATCGGCAAATCGATCTTTTTCTACTGAGGTTGGATTGGCTTCTAAAGTGATTTCAATATCATCAAGACTTGTCCATAATATTTGCGCTTGGTTGATAATCGCCGCAACCGTTTCAGGCGGCATCAAAGACGGCGTGCCACCGCCAAAGAAAATCGAAACCAATTGCCGATCATCCCCTAATAATTCGGCCATAAAACGCATTTCTGCTAATAAGGCATCACGCCATTGACCCTGTTCGATATGGTCACGCACATGGGAATTAAAATCGCAATAGGGGCATTTTTTCTTACAAAATGGCCAATGGACATAAAGGGATAAAGGGGTTAGAGACATAAATTTCTCAAAAAAAAGAAGAGTTCATAGCATATATAAAAAAGCCTTTATAACACATAAAAATGCAATAAAGGCCTTTTTAAAAAAGAGTAGGGGGATTTAAGACGGTTTATTCATCGTCATCATCGGCGAAATCATCGCCAAAATCATCATCGTCATCATCTGTGTCACGTTCCACGCGGTCAGCAAAATTCATGCCGAATGTGTCATCATGTTCACCCCGCATAAAATCAATCACATCATCTTCATCATCCATTAGGATCACACGTTGATTGTGCTGGATAATTTCATTGCGAATATTGTCAACATCGATTGTTTCCTCAGCGATTTCACGCAAGGCAATGACAGGGTTTTTGTCATTATCGCGATCAATCGTTAAGGCAGATCCTGAACCAATACGACGTGCGCGTTGGGCAGCAATCATCACAAGCTCAAAACGGCTATCCACTTTATCAATACAATCTTCAACGGTTACGCGTGCCATGAATATTTATTCCTATCATTCACTTATTAAAATTCCAGTGTTTCTTTATAAACAAAAATGATGGCGAATTGCAAATGAAATTTTCGGATGTTGTTTTATGAGGCTGTTTTTTGCATCAGCAATTCAAATTCCGAAAGGGTAGTGTTGGTCACGCTTAAGATCCGTGCCAAATTTTCAGTAGACGGCCAGCGTTCTTTGCCGCCTGCACTCAGACGCTTGCTGCGGTTAAAACTGGTGGGGTCAAGCCCCGCTTTTTTAGCGAGGCCTGAGGCGGAATAACCATGGCGTTCCGCCAAGCGGTCAATGCCATTCCAAAGATCATCATGTGTAAACATAGGGTAGATTATTCACTTTCTACGCGAAAAAGTAAATAGGAATAAATTCCTCAAAAAAGACTTGACGAATCAAAAAATCATGTTCATAGTATAGAACATAGAATGAACATAAAAGAACGAAAGCGTAAAGGTGCTGATTTTATGAAATTGAAATATACACGATACCAACCTGAGCCCAAAACCTTTGCTTTTGAAAATGCCGAAGAAGCATGGTTTTGGTTTATTGCTGCCCAAAAAGCGACCCAAGACGGTGCGCAAGCGCGCGCGGGCTTGGCGCTTTATCCACGCCCGTGTGAGCCTATGGATATTTTCAAAGTGGTTGAAACATTACATCGCACGCGTCGTTTAATGATGGATCATATGATGGTCTTGCGCCATTACGGTATGCGCATGATGCGCCCCGATGCCCGACGTCATAAGGAAGTGCGCGCCGCTGCCCTGTGGAATGAGGCGATGGATAAAATTGAAACAATTCTGATCCGCAAAAAAATTGTTAAGGAGCGTGATTTTTTGGCAACCAATCCTTATCAGCAAAAAGAATCATCTGTTTCCCTACAGCCAATGTCCCCATATTTCCCTTATATTCCTAACGCATCAACAAAAGGTGTTTCTTATGACTCAGCAATTCATTATGCCTAAATCCACATATCCCACAACAAATATGCAATGTTGGGTGGTTTTTTCCAATGAAACGGATTATCCGATCCTGCGAATCCTGAAAAAAGGCTTTCGTCATTGTTATGTTATTATTCATGATGGCCAAAAATGGCTGAGCTTTGATCCATTATTGACGCGGCATGAAATTATTGCCTATCACGATCTGCCGACGGATTTTGATTTCCCGCAATGGTTAAAAAGCCGCAATTTAACCGTGATCAAAGCCCCGATAGGCAGCTTTAAATCAATCTTTTCGCCCTTTATGCCCCAAAGCTGTGTGGCATCGATTATGCGTGTTATTGGTTTTCATGGTGTCTTTGTGCTGACGCCGTGGCAGCTATACAAGGCGCTCGCGAAACATAACGCCCAAAAACCCAAGTCAAGCTCAAGTCAAATGCGGTCTTTGTTTGATAAAATATCTGTGTTTAAAGGAGATTATTCCTATGGGTAGCCTGACCTCAAAACCAAAAGCTCCACCTCTAAATGTGGCGCCAGCACAAGTTCCCAGCCGTCAAGCTGTTGTCACAGCATCGCCATCATCTGTATCGACGCCGATCACAGAATCAAATACAGGCGGATCACAAGCCGTACAGCCAACCAACCAAGATCGCCCCGTTTTGAATGCGGCAGCGGATAATGCCCAAGGTGAAACATTATTAACCCGCAATCGTGGACGCCTTAGCACGGTTTTAACAGGATTTCGCGGGTTATTATCCACATCAAACGGCACATCCCAAGCGGCCGCCCGTAAAACTTTATTAGGTGAATAAGGATACACACATGAAATTTCCCTCTCCCTTTGCAAAAGAAAATATCAATACCAATCTGTCTTTGAAACAAAAAAATGCGTTGATGGATGAGATTGCCATAGCGCCCCCAAGCTATGAGAGAAATTATCGCCGTGCACTGGATCTGCATAAACAATGGCATGGTCTATGGAATGAATCCTATGATCACGCTTTACCGCAGCATAATAGCTTTGGATTTTCTGGGGCAGGGCAGCGTAAAACAGATCATTTATATGATGGCACTGCCCCTGATGCGGTGGAGCAATTGGCTGCTAGCCTGATGGGAAATTTAACGCCGCCTTGGTCGCAATGGTTTGGATTTAAGCCGGGGAATGATTTATCCCCAAATGAAAAGGAGGCATTATCCCCGATTTTAGAAAAAGCCGCCAAAACCATTCAATCGCATTTGGATCGGTCGAATTTTCTGATTGAAATTCATCAATGTTTTTTAGATTTAATCGTTGGCGGCACAGCGGCGTTGGCGGTTGAATCTGAAAAAATTGGCGCATTTTCGGCGTTAAAGTTTAAATCTATCCCCCTTTCCACCATCGCATTTTTAGAAAGTGATGATGGGCGTTTAAATGAATCCTATCGCCACCATCAAATGAGCTATGAACAGATTATTCAACAATTTAAAATATCGCCATCCATCCGTGAGTTTTTAGAAACACGATATAAAGGATCAGGTAATGATGATAAAATCATTGATTTATTAGAGATTATTCAACCTGATAAAACACATGGTTTTGAGATTGTGACCTTATTATATAATGAGAAAATCATTATTTCTCGTCAAAAAAGCCTGCATGCGCCGATTATTGGTTTTCGCTGGTTAAAGGCGGCAGGGGAAATTTACGGACGATCCCCCGTGATGAAGGCGTTGCCTGATATTAAAACAGCCAATAAAGTTGTTGAATTAATTCTAAAAAATGCTTCTATATCCGTAACAGGAATCTGGCAAGCTGATGATGATGGTATTTTAAATATCGCCAACATTGAATTAAAAGCAGGGGCAATTATTCCCAAAGCCGTAGGATCAGATGGATTAAAACCGCTGGAAATGCCGGGGCGTTTTGATGTGTCGCAATTGGTTTTAGAGGATTTACGGGCGCGCATTCGCCATGCCTTATTAATGGATCGTTTCCCCACCCTAAACAGCAGCCGCATGACCGCCACCGAAGTTTTGGAACGCACCGCAGAAATGGCGCTGTTGCTAGGGGCAACCTATGGACGCCTGCAATCGGAGCTTTTGACACCGCTAATCAAGCGAATTTACAGCATCTTACGAAAACGGGGCGAAGTGCCAGATATTGAAATTGATGGACAATATGTGGTGCTGGATTATCGCTCACCCCTCGCACGCGCCCAAGCGCAGCGGAATATTAATAATATTCTATCATGGGTTGGCACGGTCACAGGCATGGGGGCGGAGGCCGCAAAAGTCATTGATTTCACCAAAACCGCCCAATATTTAGGCGATACATTGGGCGTGCCCAGCGATTTAATCCGTAACGTGATTACAATCCCTGAAAAAAACACAGATCAAACCGTTTAATATCTAAAAAAAAGGAGTTACCAATGACCAACACACAGCCCAACGAAGCAGATTTAGGAAATGATGATGAGAGCTTACTCACGCAAAGCGCGGAAATTGAATTGCGCCCTGATGGTTTACCTGAAAAATTTTGGGATCAAGATGCCAATCAAATTCGCTTAGATGCCCTTATTCAATCTTATTTAGAATTGGAAAAGAAACTATCGCAACCCCGCAAAAGCGAATTGCCTGACCCTAATAACCCTGAAAATCGTACCATGATTTTACGCGCCCTTGGTGTTCCAGAAACGGCGGATGAATATCAAGTCAATGTCCCGCATGATTTATTCGACGCCGACACGGCATTACACACACGTTTCCATGAAAAAGGCTTTACCCCAGAACAAGTCCAGATGGTTTATGATCTGGCGGCTGAAAAATTAATGCCCATCATTTCGGAACTTGCCAATGATTATGAGGCAGATCGTGAGATTGAACGCCTGATCGCTGCCTTTGGCGGTGTATCGCAATGGCAGGAAGTGTCCAGACAATTGCTTGCCTTTGGGCGTCAAAACCTGCCTGAAAAAGTCTTAAATGATCTGTCAAATTCTTTCGAAGGGGTCATGATGTTATATAAAATGATGCAAAATGAACAAGACGGCAAATTAACATCACCAGAAAAATTAAATCAAACATTGGGATTAAACAAAGATGACCTGCATAATATGATGCGTGACCCTGCCTATTGGCGCGATAAAAACCCAAAATTAGTGAATCAAGTCACACAGGGGTTTAAAGATATTTACGGTCAATAAGCATGTTTCATCCGACGCCGTTATGCTGTGTCTGACAGTTTTTTTGGTTAATCCAGCACCAAGAATTATCATGCCGGACGTGATCCGGCATCTCCCCCTATAAGCACAAGATGCCGTGTCGGGGCACGGCATGACGGCGTAGGGGGAAAATAATAGATTCCTGATCCATGCAACAAAGATGGATTTATTTTAATGCCACCCTAACGCCTAGCTTGATTGTTGTTTATTTTTGTACATATGTTCATCGGCGTCTTTGATCCACTCTTTTAAATCTTGGTCAAGTTTTGCCTCCGTATAGCCTGTGTCAATCTGTATGATAATGGGTGTATTATCCAAAGGGGACTCGGATAAAATACGATTGATCAATTCAATTTTCTTTTGCAGATCAGATTCGGATAGCATTTTCATAAAGACACAAAACTCATCGCCTCCAATGCGTGCCACGAAATCTGTTTTACGTGCATTGGATTGTAAGATTGATGATACCAAAATCAAGGCTTGATCCCCAACCGTATGACCATATGTGTCATTGATAAATTTAAATTTTGTAAGGTCGATATAGATAAGGAAGTCTTTTTTAGGACTGGGCTTTGGTTTTTTATTATAATGATCACGTTCTTTTTGCACTAAATAATCTTTGATTTTTTCTTCGAATCCGCGCCTATTTAGCAGATTGGTAAGCGGATCACGAACGACTTGCTCCTTTAAAAAAGAATTCTCAATTCTTAATTCTGTGTTCTTGATTTCCAGTTCAACGATTTTCTGTTTTAGCTCAGCAATCTCATTAAATGCGGGACTTAAGGGGCGTATGTTGATCAATTTTTTTTTATCCATGCGATCTCCTACGCACATATTTCATCAAAGTCAAAATGCCAAATCAATCCAAACAGGGACATGATCACTGGGGCGGTCATAGTTCCGCGCATGTTTTACTATGCCACAAGATCGTAAAGACTCTTTTAAGATAGGGGTAATCCATATGTGATCCAACCTGCGACCCCGATTTGATTTTTCCCAATCTTGGTTACGATATGACCACCAGCTGTAACATTTCTCATTCTCAGGGACAAAGTGGCGGATTGCATCCACCCATGCGATGGAATCCTGCATGGCATTTAATTTCTTAACCTCAATCGGCGTATGGGAAACGACATTTAATAATTGCTTATGTGACCAAACATCATGTTCCAAGGGCGCAATGTTAAAATCGCCCAAGACAATCTGTTTTGAATTTGGGGCATGGTGTTCTTTAAAATAGCGTGTTAGGGACTCCACAAAATCCAATTTATGCTGGAATTTGGGATTGATTGTTACATCAGGTTCATCTCCCCCTGCAGGGATATATAGATTATGAATGGACACACCCTTTATAACAGCCATAATATGGCGGCAATCTTGTTTTTCACAATGATGAATAATATCCATGGCATCAAAGGGGACGCGTGATAAAATCGCCACACCATTATAGGATTTCATACCATGCATATGGATGTGGCTATATCCCATCTCAATAAAAATTTTCTGGGGAAAGGCAGGGTCAATGACTTTTGTTTCTTGTAAGCAAATAATATCAGGATCAATATCCGTGATAATTTGTGCAATTAACGGCGCGCGCAGGCGCACAGAATTAATATTCCATGTCGCAATACGCAACGTATCTTGTGATTTTGCTGTTGGATTGTCATAAATTGGCACTATGTTATATCCACAAATTTAACGGAAAGAATTTCATAATAACGTTCCCCCTTTGGGGTGGTGACAGTGATGCTGTCGCCCACTTTTTTCCCCATCAATGCCCGTGCAATAGGGGCAGATATGGACAGACGCCCTTTATCCGCATTGGCTTCATATTGTCCGACAAGTTGATATTTTGATTCTTCATCTGTTTCTTCATCAACAATTACAACGGTTGCACCAAATTTCACCATATCGCCTGCTAAATCCGCGATATTAATGATTTGGGCATTGGAAACGACACCTTCTAATTCCTTGATGCGCCCTTCGATAAAACTTTGGCGTTCACGGGCGGCATGATATTCGGCGTTTTCGGATAAGTCGCCATGAGCGCGTGCCTCAGCAATCGCTTCAATAATCGCGGGGCGCTCAACGGATTTTAAATTTTTTAATTCGGTTTCCAAAATATCGAAACCAGCTTGGGTCATTGGCACTTTATCCATTTGTGTATTTCCATCTTTTAAATTGTGTTATAGGAATCTATGGGATTGTCTGAGAAAAATCAAGAGGAACAGAAGAGCGCATGGATTTATTGGTCAAATCATTAAAAGATTTCTTTGATCAGCATGATATATCCGATCATCAGCCTGTGGCTGTGGCCGTTTCAGGGGGGGGCGATAGCATGGCGTTGTGTTTTGCCTTGGCGCAATTATGCCGTGACCTGCATGTTTTAATTGTTAATCATGATTTGCGTCCCGAATCAAAAGATGAATGTCAGCTTGTGTATGATTTTTGTCATACGCTTCGAAACACATATCCCGTCATTTTAAAATGGGATTGGCGTGCATCGGGGGGAGGTGTCACGACTGCTATTTTAGAAAAAGCACGTGCTGCACGGTATGATTTATTGATGGATTATTGCCAAAGCCATCATATCCGCAATTTATTTGTGGCACATCATGGCGATGATCAAATGGAAACGATTTTATTTCGATTGATACGCGGCAGTGGGATTGAGGGCTTGATTGGGATGAAAGAGCGCACCTTGCTATGTGATCATTTATTTATAAACCGCCCGTTCTTAAAACATTCAAAACAAGATTTATTGGATTTTTGTAAGGCGCATCAGATTGCCTATGTCAATGATCCATCTAATCACAACCCCCTTTATACACGCCCCAGATTGCGGCAGATCATGCCGTTATTGCGGGAGGAGGGGATCAGTATCCCACGCATTAATCGCCTTTCAAAACGTGCTTTGTGGATGCAAGAATTGGTCGATTTTACGATGCAATCAGCCTTTGAGAATCAAGATCTTTTTATATCAAAAGAGCCATCTTTGATTCAAATAAATGATGAACAATTCCAAAAATACCCCACAGAAATTCGGGTGCGTCTATTGGAATGGGCGATTTTATGCATTAAAAAATCCCAAGCCCAAAATAACGACGAAAACAAAGCCTCTTATCCCTTGCGTCGTAAACGGATCGAAGCCGCTTTGGTCGCCCTTGATCAACAGGGCGATGTAAAAAATAAGAATATTGAGGGCATAAATTTATATCGTAAGGGTGGGATCATTTGCCTTTTGCCTTAATTTATACCATATTAAGAATTAAGGTTTAGCCTACAAATACATATTTTATACTTATCAGGAAATACACACAGTGAATAAAATCGGCAGAAATATTATTGTTTGGATTATTATCGCCCTTATCGGCAGTGTTTTGTTGCAGGGCATGCAAAATGCGCAAAACACGCTGAATATACAGAAAAAATCTATTGCCTATAGCGAATTTATGAAAGATGCAGCCAAGGGGAATATCGCCGATATTATTATCGCAGGAGATCAGATCACAGGGCATTATGCCAATCAATCAGAGCCCTTTGTGACGCAAATTCCCCCTTATGAGAACGTCGTGGATCGCTTGGCGACGACATCTGTAAAAATTACAGCACAAAAACCTAAAGCCGAAGAAATCAGCCTGCTGGGGATTTTAATTTCTTGGTTTCCGATGATGCTTTTGATTGGCGTGTGGTTATTTTTTATGCGTCAAATGAATGCCAAAAATGGTGGCGGCGCCATGGGGTTTGGACGCTCAAAAGCCAAATTGTTAAATGAACAAAAAACGCGTGTCACCTTTGCTGATGTGGCTGGTATTGATGAGGCGCGCCAAGAATTAGAAGAAATCGTAGAATTCTTACGCGATCCCGAAAAATTCCAACGCCTTGGTGGACGTATCCCTAAAGGGGTCTTGTTAGTGGGCTCACCCGGAACGGGAAAAACCCTCACCGCACGCGCGGTTGCTGGGGAGGCAAAAGTACCGTTTTTCAGCATTTCAGGCTCAGATTTCGTGGAAATGTTTGTGGGGGTTGGTGCCAGCCGTGTGCGTGATATGTTTGAACAAGGCAAGAAAAACGCGCCCTGCATTATTTTTATTGATGAAATTGATGCTGTGGGGCGTCACCGTGGCTCTGGTATGGGCGGCGGTAATGATGAACGCGAGCAGACCTTAAACCAAATGTTGGTTGAAATGGATGGTTTTGAGGCATCAGAGGGCATCATCATCATCGCTGCCACCAACCGTCCTGATGTGTTAGATCCCGCTCTTTTGCGCCCCGGTCGATTTGATCGTCAGATTGTCGTGCCCTTGCCTGATGTCAATGGGCGCGAACAAATTTTGCAAGTCCACATGAAAAAAGTCCCTTTAGCCACCAATGTTGATTCTATGGTCATTGCGCGTGGTACTCCCGGATTTTCGGGTGCGGATTTAGCCAATTTGATTAACGAAGCCGCCCTTTTGGCGGCGCGTCGTGGCAAACGTGTTGTGGGGATGAGTGAGTTCGAAGAAGCCAAAGACAAAGTCATGATGGGTGCGGAGCGTCGTTCCTTAGCCATGAGTGATCGTGAAAAAGCCCTGACCGCTTATCATGAGGCAGGGCACGCCATTGTTGCGCTGTATGAACCTGAATCAGATCCGATTCACAAAGCCACCATCATTCCGCGCGGCCGTGCGCTGGGGATGGTCATGCGCTTGCCTGAAAATGATCGTATATCCATTGCCTATGATAAGCTGAAAGCCGATTTAGCCGTTGCCATGGGTGGGCGTGTTGCTGAAGAGTTGGTGTTTGGAAAAGACAAAGTCACAACAGGCGCATCCAGTGACATTCGCATGGCAACCGATATTGCCCGTCGTATGGTTATGGAATGGGGCATGAGCGACAAAATGGGTGCAATTTTTTACGGCAATGATGATCGTGCTGGAGGATTTGTTACGCACAAAGCCATTGCAGAGGCAACCGCATCCCAAGTCGATGCCGAAGTTCGCCGTTTGGTGGACGAAGGATATGCGCGCGCCACGGATTTATTAAAAACACATTATGATCATTTGGATCAATTAGCCAAAGCCCTGTTAGAGTATGAAACCTTAAGCGGTGCAGAGATTAAAAATCTGCTAGACGGTCAACCAATTATCCGCAGCTTTAAATCCATGGAATCTGCTGAAAAACCAAAATCAACAATCCCTACGTCAAATGGGGATTCAGGCAGCAGCGTTTTTGATGTTTAGGGGGCATTTTCCCCCCACCGCTGTCATGCCGCGCCCCGACACGGCATCTTGTTGATCAGTGGGGGCTGCCTAAATCAGGGAGATTTCACGTCAGGCGCGGAATGACGGCGTAGGAAAAAATAAGAAACAATACATTCCTGATCCCTCCAAAAACGCTTATTTATTGGGGGTCATATCAATGGTCATATTTTTTGGATTCGGGGTAGGTGCTTCTGAAACAGGCAATATTTTATCAACCCACTGCTGAATCAGAGGTTGCGCAAATTTTCGTGTTAGTGTCGCCACATTATTATCATACGCAGATTGCCATAGAGGCGTATTTTTGTTTTGTGGTGCAAAAACCATGGGAATAAAACTCAAATATTCAGTGGGCGTTAATAACACCCCCGCTTGGATAGCGCTGCTGAAGATTTCTGTCAGTGCGCCCCTTTTGTCATTTTTTAAATAGAGTTCTGTTGCTTCCCACAGGCCTGCGCCTGCAACCAAAGAGGCTGCAGCAACGTCATCAATGCCTGTTGGGAAATAATCTAATAGGCTAGAAAATATCCGTAATTTTTGAGGGTTAGATTGGTTTTTGAGATACTCCCAAAAACCCTGTTTATTTTCTGATGTGTTGTCCATATTATTTTTCCGCTGCTTTTTTTGTATTATAGATGCATTTATTTTTTTATGCAAATAAAAAACCCCAATGGATGGGGTTTTTTGTATCAATTCTACAAACTTTTTGTCAGTTGATCATTTGCAAATGCCCAATTTGCCAATTTCTCAACGAAGGTGCTTAGGAATTTGGGGCGTGCATTGCGGTAATCGATATAATAGGCATGTTCCCAAACATCACAGACCAATAAAGGTGTTTTATTCTCTGTTAAGGGTGTATGGGCGTTTAAGGTTGTTGCGATTTCCAGCTTTTTTGTGGCGTTATCCAAAACTAACCAAACCCAACCTGAGCCAAATTGTCCCATACCTTTTTTCTGAAACTCTTCTAAAAAAGCATCAATGCTGCCAAAGGCTTCAATAACCTTATTGGCCAAAGGTTCAGGTAAATCTTTGCCGCCGCCATTGGGGGATAGGGAGTTCCAAAATAGGCTGTGATTATAATGTTGCCCCAACTGATTAAATAAACCCGCATGTTTTGGATCTTTTGAGGCGGCGATGGTTGCCTCTTCTAATGATAATCCCTCTAAACCGCTGCCGGCGATTAATTCATTGGCTTTTTGAATATAGGCATTATGGTGTTTTTCATGATGATATTCAAACGTTTCTGCGGACATATGGGGCGCAAGCGCATCTTTGGCAAAGGGCAAATTTGGTAAGGTAAAAGACATTTGAACAGATTTCCTTTTTATAAAACGAGGTTATGTTGTAAACATACAATATCTTTAATTTAGGGCTTTTTTTGATTCAAGCAAGAGGAAACAAGATTCCATGAACGATTATGGGCGAAATCATCATGAGGCGTATCATCATTATTGCGCGGATTTAGCCCGCAAATATGATCATGATCGATATAGCATGAGCCTGTGTTTACCTGTGCGCCATCATGCGGCGATCTGGGCAATCTTAGCCTTTGCGGGGGAGCTTGCAAATATTCGATTGCACGTATCCAATACCACATTGGGGTTGATACGGATTCAGTGGTGGCGCGATTCATTGCAAAAATTACAAAAATCCCCTGATGAAACGCTGTTAAAAAACCCTGTTTTACAGGCTTTGTTTCCCTTGTTACAAAATACGATTATTTTTGATCATTTGATCAATCTAACTTATGGCCGTGAATTTGATTTAGAAGGGGTCGTACCCGAAACCTATCAAGGGTTTTTAACCTATGCGCGCAATATTCATCACCCTGTTGATGCCGCTATTGTGGAATCGATAGGGGGGCAGGGTGAAATGTCCGCTCTTATTTCTGAAAATTATGGGGCGTTGTCTTTGATCATGCAATCCGTTGCCCATACGCGGCATGATTTTTGTGTGCTCCCCCAAAATGTCATGGCACGTCATCATATATCGTTAAATGATTTTTATACAGGAAAAGCCATAGGGAATTTAACGCCGTTTTATCAAGATTTAATCCAAGCCCTTATTGTAACACACGTGCCAAAAACAGCTTGGGAAAAAGGGTTGTTGTTTTTAACCAAAAACCGCCTAACCCACGCTAAAAAAGCAGGGTTTAATCCATTAGACCCTGCTTTTTACCATGATCCATTTTTTAAGATTATACGGCTTTATTACACCATGCATTTTGGGCGATAAAACATATTCCAAATTTTTTCGGATTCTGCATCACGGGCAGGGTGATAATTATCGGTTTGAATCTCAATCCCTTCAATCCCCATGGCGTTGACCAATTCACGGGCGCTGGGGATACGGCTGGAATAAACAGGGTTTTTGATTTCAAACCCAAATCGTGCCGCCAGCATAAATAAGCCCGTTAAGGGTTCAACAAGGCTGGTATATTTATCGGATTCCAATCCGCGCATAAGGTCACGTTGTGTCACACAAAGGGCTTGGTTCGGTAATTCAAGCGCGTTGGGATCTGTAATTTGCACCGCAACGAAAGCCGTGTTTTTGTGAATGTCTTTTAAATTTTCAATCCATGAGTCAAGGGGTATTGTTAAATTTTGCGCTTGTTCATAAATGGGGCGTTGCATCATTGCGATAGTATTTAAGGGCACACAAAGCCCTGTATCAACAAAAGTTTCGAATAATCGTACCCCATGCGCTGTGGCAATGGGGATCGAAAGATTTCTGAAATCATCTAAACGACGTTGGGCAAAGTCTTTTTCAAATCCATCATGATCAATGTAAATATTTTTAATCCCTGCGATGATCATGTTTTTGATACAGTTGGGGCAGGGGGGATCTGTGACCAACATGGCGGTATTATCGGGAATGGAGCGTTTTTGCGTTTGGTTAAAATTCAGCAAAACAGCCGTTTCTGCATGAATGCTGCCGCTGGTATTGCCAAAACGCCCATTTTCATCAATGTTGTCTTTGATACGATCAGGGAAATAGTTTGTTTGCACCGATAATAATGCCCCTGATTCCAACAGCAACCCTGCTGCAATCTTATTTGTGTCATGGGGGCTGTTATGCGATTCTTGTAAAATCTCAGCAAAGGCTGTTTTTAAAATATCTTGTTTTATCATAATCAAAATAAAACTATATTTTTTGAGTAAGGGCAAGTGTTTATTTTTTGTTGACATATATATTTTTTAATATAGCATGCGCCTACTTATATTTTAAATTTTAGGGGTGTTATTGTGGATTTTAATTTGGCTAATAACTTTCAAGCAATAGTGGACGCGTCGCATCATTTTATAACGGCAGAATCTTTGTCAAATGTATTTAAAGGGGCATCTGGTGCTGTTATTGGTGCTGTTATTAGTTCTGGTATTCAAAGTGTTTTAATTAAAAACAAGACGGCTCTCCAAGAGGAGGAGTTAAAGCTATCAAATATTATAAGCAAATCTCTTGAGGTTGGATGTGTTTCGATCGTCCCTTTGATGGGTTTGTTTGGTGCTCTAAGTCATTGTGCCCATGCGGTTTCAAATAGTGCTCCTGTTGATCATGCCGTTATAGGATGTGGTGCGACCTTGGTAGCGATGCCAGCAATATTATTAGCATTGAAAAAGTAGAGAAGATATGGGGGGAACCCCAATTTCAGATAATCTCTTTTCTTATAACTTGAGGATGAAATACGCAAATCCTATTTGGATTATGCCATGTGCTGTGGCGGCAGGTGTGGGGATCGAAAGATTTCTGAAATCACCTGCTTTCTTTCAGCTCAATCAATCCATTTTCTTTTTTGCATGTTTGTGCAAATTCGTCTTTTAACAATGCCAGCCCTAGCCATTTTTGGTGCGATGCACAAAAATAACTGGATCGCATTTCGCCAATTCTGTGATCCTTATCCATTAAATCAGCACCTATTTCGATAAAGTCACAAGACATCACAGGATAAAAATGTTTTTTCGCAAGGCCGCGATGATACATACGCGCGGTTAATTCCTGCCCCATATAACAGCCTTTTTCAAAATCCACTCCATTCAATAGATGCAGGTTTGATTCAATTAAGGTTGCTTTTTCTGCCACCATATCGCGCCTGCCATCGGGGATGGCGTGCTTGATGCGCACGGATTCATACAGTGCATAATCGTCACATTGATCATGATTTTTGATGTGATACACACGATTGCCCAAGGCCGTATGGCGTGGGTCAGGGATACCAATATGACCGTGCATATCTGCATAAATTGTGATGGGGGCAGGGTCATAATTGATTTGAACATCACGGCGTAAGGTATAAAAGCCCAGTTTCTTTGCAAATTCTGCGGCTATATCGTGCCCATTTTCATCATGATGCATGACATCTAAAATAATCGTGTCTTCTGTTTCAAGGGCAAAAAAATCATATAAAAATTTTCCGTTGCCTGTTAAAAACGCTCCGTAAATAAGGGGGTGTGTTTTTAGTTTTTCAATATCTTGGGAAATTAATCCTTGTAAAAAGGCAAAGCGATCTTGTCCTGTAATATGGATCAGGGCACGATTCGGGATTTGGATTAGTGATTGCGTCATATTTGATATACCAGTATAGTTTTAAATAATCTAAATCACTTTATGTCACTGACCAAGAGTAAAATCATCATGAAGAAAATTCTATTTATCACATCCAATCGTATCGGCGATGCTGTTTTATCGACAGGCATTTTAAACGCGCTCCATCTTGCGCAGCCTGAGGCAAAATTTACCATTGTATGTGGCGCATTACCCGCCCCCTTATTTGAGGGGTTTCCTGCATTGGATCGTGTTATTATTTTAAATAAAAAGAAACATCATGCGCATTGGTGGGATTTATGGCGTGAGGTTGTGCAAACGCGTTGGGATATGGTTGTTGATTTACGGGATTCGATTGTATCGCGCACAATATGGGCGCCCGTGCGGCGTATTTATGGGGCGCATATTCCAAAAACATTACACAAAGCAGCACAGGCGGCCGCGCTGATTGGCCTGTTTGATGATCAAGTGCCATTCCCAACATTATGGCCAAGCAAAACACAGCATGATAAAGCGCAACAGATTTTATCATCTGATCTTAAAACAGGACAAAAGCATATTGCGATTGCACCAACGGCAAATTGGCTAGGGAAAACATGGCCGCCTGAGAATTTTATGGCGCTTTTAAAACAGCTAAAGCAAAAACATGATCTTTTTAAAGACGCAAAATTGATTGTCTTCGCCGCTCCGAATGAACGTGATCAGGCTAATCCTGTGATTGAGGGGTTAAAAGATGATTATCATATTATTGATTGTATCGGCAATTTGAATACAGGCGAAGCTGCCGCGGTGATTGCAGGGTGTGATTTTTTCATTGGCAATGATTCAGGCTTGATGCATATCGCAGCGGCATCGAATATTCCCACCTTTGGATTATTTGGCCCCAGCTGGCCGCATTTATATGCGCCATTTGGTCAAAAAACGGCATGGGTGCAAACACCGAAAAACTTTGATGAATTAATTGATTTCCCTGATTATGATCCGAAAACATGCGGATGTTTAATGGATGGTTTGAGTGTTGATCATGTGTTACAGGCGCTGGATAAATTTTTATAGAAAAAATGCATGTATCTTAATCAGAAAATAACAAATGATTTGCTATAATCATGCTAATATTCAATGATTCCTATGCAAAAGATATATGAACAGCAAGCACGATCCTTATGTATATTTTCAAACAGGCGATGTGATCATCAAACAGGGTGATCATTGCGCGCATGCCTTTATGATTGAATCAGGGCGTGTTGGTATTATTGTTGAAAATAAGGAAGGGGAGCATATCAGTCTGGGGACAAGAGGTGTGGGCGCTATTATTGGGGAAATGGCCATTATCGATGATACCCCACGCATAGCAACCATTACGGCGTTAGAACCGTGTAAATTACTGCAAATAACACGCGATGATTTTCAGCATCGCCTGAATCACAGTGATCCAATGCTAAAAATGGTCACACAAATTATCTTAACACGATATCGTGAGATATTGTTACGATCTGAGGTTTCACAAGATTTTCCTCAATCATTCAATGCAGAATCGCAAGAAGGATATTGTGCCAATGATAGCGATATTGTTGAGATTTTGAAATTAGGGCATGAATTTACGGCTGCCCTAAATAATCATCATCTGGAGCTACATTATCAACCTGTTATTGATTTAAGAACCCAAGAAATTAGGGGGTTTGAGGCCTTAATGCGTTGGAATCATCCCGAACGCGGCTATATTTCACCAGCGGTTTTTATTCCAATTATCGAAAAAAATAAAACGATTGTCCAAGCCAGCCAATGGGCGTTAGCAGAGGCCTGTCGTGCGCTAAAGCGTATTTCTAATAAAACCCATACGGAACATTCATTATTTATGGGTGTGAATTTTTCGGCAACGGATTTTGCTGAGGAAACATTTGTTGATAATGTGTATAATATCCTATCGCAAACCGATATTCCTGCGAAACAGTTGCATTTGGAAATTACCGAAAGCCTGTTAATGCAACAGCCTGATAATGCCAAAGAAACCCTGAAATTATGTCGCGCCGCGGGTATGGGAATTGCAATTGACGATTTTGGTGCAGGCTATACATCTTTATCCTCTTTGCATCAATTCCCGATTAATATTTTGAAAATTGATCAAAGCCTGACACGCGCAATATTGGCGGATAAGCAAAGTTTAGATATTGTAAGGACAATCATCAACTTGGCGCAAAATCTAAACCTAGAAATCGTTGTGGAAGGGATTGAGCATGCCGAAGAAGCTGCGATTCTGAAAGAGCTGGGGGCGCATCAAGGGCAGGGATATTTTTTCTCTCGCCCGTTACCTGAGGATAAAATCACGGAATTTGTTAAAAATTGGGCTAAGAACAAGCAAGAATTTTAATCTTGCAAAACATCATCCATGCGTACGCCTTCAAAATTTGTATCTTTTAAAATCGCGCCACGCAAATCAGCGCCGCGTAAATTGGCGTTTGAAAAATTGGCATAAGATAAATCAGCGCCCGATAAATTGGCGTTTGAAAAATCACAAAAGCGGGCATCGGCATATTTAAAGCTGGCTTTTGACAAGTTGCAAATATGTTTGCGTTCATTGTCGCCGCTGCCGAAAAATAGGGGGCTGAAATCGCTATTTTTCAGATCTGCGTGGCTGAATAATGCACCGGATAGATCAGAGCCCCGAAAATCGGCGTCACTCATGAAACAGTTTCTAAAATCTGATTTTGCCAACAGCGTACTTTGCAATTGGACTTTGGTCATGTCCATGCCAAAAAATTTGGCGCCAACTGCTTTTAAGGCTGTTAATCTTTCACCAGATAGGCTGAGGGTGGATCGTAAATCATATCCGCTTAAATCCAACGCCTTCCCTGTTTTTCCGACGCTGGATACCCATGATCTGTGTTCTTTTATCAAATCAGATAGGGGGGTTTTGAGCTTGTCGATGGATTGACCAACATTGGCATCTGTGATGGATTCGCTGAGGTCAAGATCTTGTCGATGAACGGCATCAAAGATAACGCCCATTAAAATTGTATCTTTCATTCGTGCGCCTTTTAATTTCGCGTCTTTGACCTCAACTTCGGTCATGTCTGCGCCATTAAAGGATGCGTTTCGTAAATCGGCGCCTTCTAAATTCGCTTTGGATAGGATGGCATCGCTGAAATCGGCGTTGTTGGCTAATATCCCTGATAAACGCGCTCCGGAAAGATTTGCGCCTTTGAAATTAACATTTTGCACTGCACCAAATTGACCATCTGTGGACAGGCCGCCACTGCGTAAATCAGCCGATTGTAAGTTTGCGCCAGAAAGATTGGCACTGTCGATTCTGGCGCCACGCATATCTGCACGCACAAAGCTGGTATTGTTTAAATTCGCATCTGTAAAAATACAGGCGTATAAAGAGGCTTCTTGAAAATTGGCGTCTGATAAATCCATATTACTCATATCACAGCCCGTGAAATCAGCCTGTCGCATGTCTTTACCCTTTAATGACAGGCCTGACATATTAACACGTTTTAGCAGGGCACGGCGTCCACCTGATTTGCCTAGGCGGAAATCATTGTGACTGGTAACAATTTCATCCAATTGTTTTTGCGTAAGTGTTTCGGGTGTTTTTAATTTATCAGTCATTGGATTATATTGAGCTCATTGACGTCATTGTGATTTTGTTTGATTTTTATATTATACTGTTTATATTGTGCCTATAAATGATTAATAAAACTTTGCTAAAAGATCCTTTTATGTCTATCCGTTATAAATCTTATTGTGCGCTTGTCTTGATGTTTGCTCTTTTATGTGGATTAGGGGCTTGTGGTGTGAAACCTTCGAAATTGCAATATCCAGATTCAAAAACAAATTTCCCCCAATCCTATCCTAAAGAAGTAAGTCATGATGAATAAAAATGCAATTTTTTCAGACATTGCCGTCCAATATGGCACGCCTGTTTATGTGTATGATTTGGATGTGATTCAGCATAAATTACAGCAATTGCGTGGGGCTTTTTCATCGCTGCGCCCTCAAATTGCCTATGCGTGTAAGGCTAATAATAATATTACTATTTTATCATTTTTGGCAAAAAATGGATGTGGCGCCGATATTGTATCGGGGGGGGAGCTGTTAAAAGCAATTAAGGCAGGCTTTCCCGCTGATAAAATTGTCTTTTCAGGCGTTGGAAAAACAGCGGATGAAATTGCTTTGGCATTGGATTATGGGATTAAACAAATTAATGTCGAATCCAGCGTTGAGCTGGCAGTTATTGAAAATATTGCCAAAGCTAAAAATAAGATTGCGCCCGTGGCGTTTCGATTAAATCCCAATGTCGATGCCAAAACCCATGCCAAAATTACCACTGGAAAATCAGAAAATAAATTTGGATTAACCGCCACACGGATTGAGGATTTATACGAAATCGCTCATCAATCCCCGTATTTAGATACGCGTGGGATCAGTGTGCATATTGGATCACAAATTTTGGATATTGCCCCCTTTACTGAGGCGTTTGGAGCAGTCAAAGATTTTATCATATCCTTACGCGCGCGTGGATATGTTGTGCCCGTTGTGGATTTAGGTGGTGGTTTAGGCATTGATTATCTGCAAAACAATCACCATGCTCCTATTTCAGCCTATGCGGAAATGATTGAATCTTTATTTTCCGATATGAATGTTGAGATTGTTTTAGAACCGGGGCGTTTTTTGAGTGCGGAATGTGGAACGTTACTCACAAAAATAATTTATATTAAACAAGACACAGATCACCGTCCTTTTGTTATTTTAGATGCAGGGATGAATGATTTGATTCGTCCGGCTTTGTATGATGCGTATCACCCGATTGTTAAGGTTGACGATGCGGGAACGGATATGTTGATGTCTTATGATATTGTGGGGCCTGTTTGTGAAACAGGGGATATGTTTGCAAAAGACCGCGCCTTGCCCCCTTTGGTTACAGGGGATTTGATCGCAATTGGCTGTGCAGGGGCGTATGGGTTTGTAATGGCCAACAGCTATAATATTCGCCCTATGCCTGCCGAAGTGATCTTATCACAAGGGGTAGCAAAGCTGAGCCGTCATCGTCAGAATATCGAAGACTTAATGAACAGCGATTTGGTTGTTTAAATAAAATAAAGGAATTTTATAAACCATGTCTGTCTTTTCATCACCGCTTGAGTTGATCGACGATATGCGCAATGGGCGCATGATTATCTTGGTTGATGATGAAGATCGCGAAAATGAAGGGGACTTGGTGATTCCTGCTCAATTTGCGACGCCTGATATGATTAATTTTATGGCACGCGAAGGGCGCGGATTAATTTGCTTGGCGATGCAGGGCGATTTGATTGATCGATTAAATTTACCCATGATGACTCCCCATAATGGCACGGTCTTTCACACGGCCTTTACCGTTTCGATTGAGGCACGGCATGGCGTGACCACGGGCATTTCCGCTGCGGATCGTGCCCATACTATTCAAACGGCCATTCGTGTTGATGTGCAGCCCCATGATATTGTTACACCCGGTCATGTTTTTCCCTTACGCGCTAGACAAGGCGGCGTTTTGGTGCGCGCAGGTCATACCGAAGCCGCCGTGGATCTTGCCATTTTGGCAGGACTTCGCCCCGCAGGGGTGATTTGTGAGATTATGAATGATGATGGCAGCATGGCGCGCCTGCATGATTTAATTCCTTATGCCCAAAAACATGGATTGAAAATTGGTACAATCGCGGATTTAATCGCCTTTCGATCCCAAACAGAAAGCTTGGTAGAGCTTATCTCATCGATGCCTTTTACACATAGCAATGGTGAAGTCTTTGACCTTAAGGTTTTTCGTGATTCTATCACAGGAACGGAACATATTGCGTTGATCAAAGGGACGATTCCTGCTGAAAAACCCATTGCGGTGCGTATGCACGCATTGAATCTAATCAAGGATTGCTTAGGCGGTACAGAAAACCGTATTCAAGATGCCGTGCATGCGCTTGAGAATTTTGAATCAGGCGTGATTGTCATTATTCGCAATGCCAGCGATTCTATGATGCCTATCTTACCGCAAAATCAGGACGCCGCATTGCGTCAATATGGGGTGGGCGCCCAGATTTTAAAGGCATTAGGCATTCATGAAATGATTTTGCTGACAAATACACCAAAATCAGTTATTGGTTTGGAAGGCTATGGTTTGAAAATTATGGCGACCCAAGAATTTTAAGATACATATAAAGATTATAATGCTATGACACTTCCCAAAGAAATCAGCGAACAGGCTGCCAAAAGTTCTAAAAAAGCACGCAATGCCGCCGCACGCCTCTATGCAGTGCAGGCTGTGTATCAATGTTTATTAAATAACCAAAAGGCCGATATTGTGGTGCGCGAATTTATCGCCTATCGTTTCGGTGAAATCGTTGATGCAGGGGATCCTGATATGATTATCCCTGAACCCATTTTATTCAGCCGTATTGTAAAAGGGGTCGAATCACGCAGCGCCGATTTGGATATGATGATCGAAGACCGCTTGCAGGGAAAAAATCCTGAAAGCTTGCTAATGTCTGTTTTATATTGTGCTTTTTATGAATTGATGGCGCATGATGATATTGACGCGCCCTTGATTATCAGTGATTATTTAAATGTAACCATGGCATTTTTTGATACAGCCGAAGCAAAATTAATCAATGGCATGCTTGATGAGTTTAAAAAAATTGTACGGTAAGTTTTTGAGTCTGAGAAATAGAAAGATAAATGATGCAGTTTAATCAATATGGGGCGCTGGGGATGCGTCAGTCGGATTTGTTCGCCACAACAACAAAGGATGCGGCGGCGGATGAGGATAGTATCAATGCAAAATTGCTGTTGAAGGCAGGGTTTGTCCGGAAATTATCTGCAGGGGTTTATTCTTATTTACCTTTGGGGTTACGGACTTTGTCGAAAATTGAGCAAATTGTGCGTGAGGAAATGGGGCGTGTGCGCTCTCAAGAGGTTTTGATGCCTGCCTTACAGCCGCGTGACCCATGGGATCAAACGGATCGTTGGAATGACATGGATGAAGTCATGTTCAAATTTAAAGGCGCAGGTGACCGTGATCTTTGTTTGGGCGCAACGCATGAGGAAATTATCACCCCGTTGGTGGGTAATTTTGTCAATTCCTATCGCGATTTGCCTGTTTCTGTGTTTCAAATTCAAACAAAATATCGCAATGAAAAACGCGCAAAATCAGGTGTTTTACGCGGGCGTGAATTTCGTATGAAGGATATGTATTCCTTTCATAAAACAGTGGAGGATTTGGATGATTATTATGACGAAGCGACCCAAGCCTATTGGAATGTTTTAGAACGCTGTGGATTAAAAGAGATTAGCTATTTCACCTATGCCTCTGGTGGAGCATTTTCGAAATATTCCCATGAATTCCAAACGGTGACAGAGGCAGGGGAGGATATTATTCATATTTGCCAAGATTGTGGGACAGCGGTCAATGTGGAAATTATGGATGATTTGAATCATACATGCCCCAAATGTGGCGGTAAGCATTTTGAGCAAACAAAAGCCATTGAAACAGCCAATATTTTTAAATTAATGACACGCTTTTCATCGGCCTTTAAATTGGGGTATCAAGATGAGCAAGGACAGCACCAAGATCAAATTTATATGGGCTGTTACGGTATTGGGACATCCCGCCTTATCGGCGCTGTGGTGGAGGCGTGCCATGATGAAAGTGGCATGATCTGGCCAACACAAATCGCCCCCTATCAAGTGCATTTGGTGTCATTGGTTCAAGATGCAAATGATATTCAAAAGGTCGATGCGATTTATGAAACATTGCTAAAATCAGGCATTGAGGTTTTATATGATGACCGCGAAAAAGTGCGCGCAGGGGCAAAATTTTCGGATAGTGATTTGATTGGTTTGCCCTATCGCGTCACGGTTGGTAAAAAAGCATTGGAAAATAATGTGATTGAAGTTAAAAACCGTAAAAGCGGTGATGTATCTGAGATCAGCCTTTCTGATTTTATTGCAAGATTTTAAAAGACCATTTGACTAAAAATTAAGGATCGTCTTTTATAATCAAAATTGTAAAAGATGACTTTAAAAGGGCTTAGCAATCTTTATGCGCAATACGCATCCCGAAGAAAAATATACTGTTCGTACCCTAAAACCCGAAGAGCTTTATGCGATATGGCAATTTGATGAGGTTGCGTATGGAGAAGATAATATTGATTATGATCTTTTAAAAAGCTGGTATGATGCCTATCCGCAAGGATTTCCAAGTATTTTTAATAATAATTTATTGAGCGATGATATTGAAAATTATATTGGTGGTATTGGGGTGTTTCCTGTTACATATGATTTTTATCAATCAATGTACCACAAAGAATTAGATGAAAATGCGTTAACAGCCGATATTATCCGCCAAGCCTTAATAGAGCATGCGGATCATTCTAAAAAAGATTTTTGGTATTTATCAGGCATTAATATTCGCGAAGGGCATCGTCATTCAATGGCGTTGATGTATTTATTGGAAAATACCAAAAAGAAAATATTTGGATTAGATCACAAAAACTCAAATCACTTAAATGTCTCTTATTGCGCCTATGCAAGCACGAAGGAAGGAAAGAAGTTGTTGAATAGAATGAATTTTTTATCATCACCACATGACCCTAGCTTTTATACCTATTCAAATCATCATGGAACAAACGATAAATGACACAAAATCGATCCAAAAACCCAGAGGAATTATACAGTGTTCGCCCTCTTAAAGAAGATGAATTGCGTGAATTATGGGCGTTCAACGAAATTGTTTATGGGGAAGATAATATCGTTTTTGAAAAATTGCATGAATGGTGGAGCACCTATCCCCATGGTTCTTTATGTATTTTCAAAAATGATTTACTGCAAAATCGGATGATTGATAATCATATCGGCGGTATTGGCATTTATCCGATTTCCAAAGATTTTTATTTTGATTTAATGCATAAACGCGCAGAAGAAGAGGATATGTCACGCGCCATTATTCAAACAGGGATTAAGGAGCATGAAAACCCCTTAACACCTGATTATTGGTATATTTCAGGCATTAGCATGCGTGAATCCTATCGCCACAGCTTGGCGCTGCCTTATTTGATTGATTGTGCAAAAAAAGCCCGTTATGGGTTATATTATCGAACGACGGGATCTCATCATCATCATATTCATACCGAATCTGTCCCTGAAAATCGTATTATCCAAGTTTGCGCTATTGCCACCTCAAATGAGGGGAATCGTTTATTAAAAAGATTGAAATTCAAGGTTTCCCCTGAGAATCCCGCTTTTTATGAAATGCAAGATCGATTGTAAAACGCTTATTTCTGTGTATATTTCAAAGCCATAATCCGCAATGCGCTGGATAAATTCCCCGTTGTCTGATCATCAATTTGTGTAATAAATTGATTAAGAGATAAATTCTGCTCTTCGGCTATTTTTTTGATAATATCCCAAAACGGATCTTCGATACTCAGGCTGGTTTGGTGACCTGCGATACAGATGGAGCGTTTTTTATTGGGATACTCAATAATTTTATGATCACTCATTGGGCTTAGTCATGGATACGGGATCAATCCATTGATCAAATTGTTCTGCGGTTAATAATCCCAATGCAATGCCTGCCTCCTTTAATGTGCTATTTTCAGCATGGGCTTTTTTGGCGATCTTGGCAGCATTATCATAGCCAATATGGGGGTTTAGGGCGGTGACCAACATCAGGCTTTCATGCAGTAATTTATGAATACGGTCTTCGTTGGCTTCGATTCCTGCTACACAATTTTCGGTAAAGCTGTTTGCGCCGTCTGCGATTAATTGAATGGATTGCAACACATTAAAGATCATTACAGGTTTAAAGACGTTTAATTCAAAATGCCCCTGTGACCCTGCGATGGTGACGGTGGTATGGTTGCCCATGACTTGGGTGCACAGCATGGTCAAGGCTTCGGATTGGGTGGGGTTGACTTTGCCGGGCATGATAGATGATCCGGGTTCATTTTCGGGCAATTTAATTTCACCGATACCGCATCTGGGGCCTGAGCCTAATAAGCGCACATCATTGGCGATTTTCATCAAAGATGCCGCCAAGACATTGAGTGCGCCCGAAAGTTCCACAAGGGCGTCATGCGCCGCCAAGGCTTCAAATTTATTCGGGGCGCTGGTGAAGGCAATATCGGTGATTTTTGAAATATTTTGTGCAAATTTTTCTGCAAATCCCACTTTGCAATTGATTCCTGTGCCAACGGCTGTGCCGCCTTGTGCCAATTCCGTGATACGGGGCAGGGTGTTTTGAACCCGAATAATTCCATATTCAATTTGTTTGGCATATCCTGAAAATTCTTGACCTAAGGTAATTGGTGTCGCATCTTGCAAATGCGTGCGGCCAATTTTCACAATAGAGGCAAAAGCCTTGGCTTTTTCATCCAATGCCGCATGGAGTGTCTGTAGCGCAGGAATCAAATGATGGATGGTCTGCTGTGCGGCGGCAATATACATGGCCGTTGGGAATGTGTCATTGGATGATTGCCCCATATTGACATGGTCGTTGGGGTGAACAGGTTTTTTTGACCCGCGCTCACCACCTAAAATTTCAATGGCGCGATTGGAAATGACCTCATTCGCATTCATATTGGTTTGTGTGCCTGAGCCTGTTTGCCAGACAACAAGGGGAAATTCATCGCGCAATGTGCCGTCAATTACTTCTTCGGCAGCTTGGATAATCGCATGCCCCAATTTTTCATCCAAAATGCCCAGCTGTACATTGGTCATGGCGGACGCTTTTTTCTGTAATGCAAGCGCCTGAATTAACGGCCAAGGCATTTTTTCGCCGCCAATTTTAAAATTTTCTAAACTACGCTGTGTTTGCGCCCCCCAATAACGATGCGCAGGGACATCAATCTGACCAATGGAATCGGTTTCAATACGCGTATGTTCTGACATTGGGGCTTTCCTTAAAATATTGATTCGATGAAATCTAATTTTACGGGGTAGCCATAAAAATGCAAGGGGTCTGTTCAATTATAAGATGGCGTTGGTGCTGAACTGGGTGCAGGGGTTAGGGGTTTATAGTAAACTTTAAATAATCCCTTTAGGTTAAAAATGGCCTCTTCATTGTCAATATCCATCTTACGATCTGCATCAAATTCAGGTTTTTCATTGGCAAGCACAATCAGTTTGCCTTTTTCCTGCTTTGTTTCAGGATTATATAATTTGCATTCATATTGAATGACATGCGGTGCAATTTCCTTTGCTGATAGAAATTGTGGAACAGATTGATATTTCTGCCAAAGCTGATCTTTAAAGTTATTGATTTCCCAAATCGCACGCGACATGTTTGCGGAATGATCTAAATCACTGCGCTCATGGGCTTGTTGCTGGCGAATACCATATAGATTTGTATTTTCTTCTTTAAAAACAGAGGAGGCAGGTAACCCATATTGCCAACCATTTTCCATGCATGTCGTGGTGGAGAGGATCGCAGAAAGAGCGTAGTTTCGTACACAAGCCTGTGCTGTTGTTTTTAAAAGGTCGGCTTGTGGAATCGAATGGCGTTTGAACATTTCCGCAATATTATTGAACAAAGACGATATGCAATCATGATTATCCGTTGTAACGGCTGCGCCTGCGGTAATTTCTGTCATGTTTTGGATTTCATTGGCTGGCCATCCTTCGCGCAAGTTCCAGTCATAAATCATACTCATGCCCAGATTAAAACCGGTATCTTTTAGATTTGTATCATAATCTTCTTTTTTCCCACCCAATGTTTCTGCTAGGTAAATCGCATTTTCATTTTTATGGGGGGAATGGTTGCGTGTGTAATCAATTAAATCTTTCCACACAAATTGGGGGATTTTATAGGCCGCATCACAGCGGAATCCGTTGAATCCATGGTTTAAATGCCAATCAATGACTTGACGCCATAATCCTTTTTTCTCATTCGTGCCTATAAAATAATCGCGGGCAGCTTGGGATTCATAGTTGATTTTTGCAACATCCGCCCATGTTTGTCCCAAAGATCCATCTTGATATAATGTTAGGAAGTCTGCTTTGTTAATGCAATCAGGATCATTTAAATCACCTGTGTGATATTTGAATTTTAGGTCAAGAATCTGAGGCTCTGTTTGTTCTGGGTATTGATAGCGCAAGCCGGTAACTGACCCATTTTTTACAATGATTTCAATGTTTTTTGATTTCTCTTTGATCTCTTTTATCTTATGGTATTCTTCTAAAAATGCAGGATGATCAGAGGCCACATGGTTTAAAACCAAATCGCCTAATACATTAATTCCAGCCTCTTTGGCTTGTGCCGTGAAATAGCGCAAATGTTCAGAATCTAGGGCATCATCGCCTGTGCTAATATCAGGATCAAGTTTGAAAAATTCACGCGTGCCGTATACGCTACCTGTTTTTGCAATCCCACGATTGGTGGTTTTTTCATGCGTGCTGACAAATAAAGGGGATAGCCATATTGTATCATGCACAGGTGCACCTGAATCCAAGGGGTTTATCCCCATTGTACGCGCCATGTTTAGTAACGGTGATACACCGTCTGTGCGGTCTTTGCCTGAGAGTTCAGTGATTGTTGTGAAGAGAAAATCACGTGGGATAGCGTGAAGGATTCTGTGTGGTGTTTTCATGAGTCATTCCTGTTTCTAGTAGTTTGTTTTTTAATTGAGCCAATGCAGTTGCCATTTCCTCGGGTCTGTTGAAGTATGGATAGTCAGGTGCTCTTTTATCTCTTTGGTTATCAACGCTATAAACCAAACCATTGTTTTCCTTAATCAGTTCCGCAATCTTTTGATCTGTGCCCGAAAAAATTGTATCGCCAGCAAATGTATAAAGATTTTTAGGATTTAATTTCATAAAATATTCAAATCCAGAGGCTTTATTCCATGTTTTATGTCGCACATCACATTCATGCGCTGTTTCTGCGTGAATAGAAAATTCATGATCCTTTATAATATCGAGAATAGGATTTGTAATATGATTTTCAATAAAATCAGAAAGATTATCCGTTTTTATCGCCACAAGGTTAAAGCCAACGCCGGCACATTTTTCTTCTATGATCATTTCAGGATATTCTAATTTTAAATCTTTTGTGAGATTTAAGAACTTTTCTTGTACAGATTTTTCCGCATTCGTTAGGGGGATTGTAATAATTTCTGATTGGTTTTTTCTGATATACTCCGTTCCATGGCTGCCAATAATATCAAAGATACATTGATTTTTGTTGTCTTCGTGAACAGTTAAGAGTTTCAAGGCTGTTTTTACATCACGACCTGTTAAAATCGTAATATTGATGTTCTCAAACTGACTTAGGTTTTTTAATGTTTCATAGGTTTCTTTTGGGATCTCAACATTGTCTGGATTATCTTGAAGGTCGGCAAGTGTGCCGTCAAAATCAAAGATCATATGGACTTGCTTGTGTTTGGTTATACTCTCAAAAAGGAGGGTGAGGTGACTATGTATAACCATTCTGCTTCCTATGAATTTATATTATATTGCACTTATATTATATATGATTTGATTCTAATTTTCTATAAATATCGATTCATTCGTTTGATAAAATCACTGCTGTTGGGCACAGGTTCATTAAGCGCGATGAGCGCCTGTCCATAAAGGATAATGGCTAAATCCTCCAATAAAGCAGGGTCATTTGTTGTGTCCATTTTTTTAATAATATCGTGTTGAGGGTTGATTTCTAAGACTCTTTTTTGTCCGCTATCGAATTTTTGCTGAATTTTTAAATAGCGTTCCATATGCATATCAATGCCTGCATCGCTGGCAACCAAACAAGCGGGCGTGCCAATTAAACGATTGGAATAACGCACATCTTGGACTTGGTCATTTAAGAGCTTTTTGATTTTCCCCAGCAAATCATCTGATCTTTTGCTATCATCTGTTTGCGCCGTTTCATCGGTGGGGTTCAGAAGAGGGAAGGCGGATAAATCAATATCACCCTTTGTAATGGATTGAAATTCTTTATCTTCGTATGATTTCACAGATTGTAACCAGAAACTATCAATGGTATCGGTCATCAATAAAACAGCAATACCACGCGCTTTGAATCCTTCTAAATGGGGGCTATGTTTAAGGCTGTCGGCAGATTCGCCCGTGAGGTAATAGATTTTATCCTGTGCCTCAGGCATGGTTTGAATGTAATCTTGTAAAGATACAGCTGTATCAGTGGCATTTGTGCAAAAGAAACGGCATAGATTGAGGATGTTTTTTTGTGTTTCTGCGACGCTATCATACAGGCCTTCTTTTAACACAGCACCGAATTGTCCCCAAAATGTATGATAGCCATCAGGGTCATTTTTTGCAAAATCACTGTAATCATTTAAGATTTTTTTGATAATTCCTTGACCGATTTTATAGATCAACGGATTGTCTTGCAGCATTTCACGGCTGATATTTAAGGGAAGATCGGCGCTATCGACAACACCACGGACAAATCGTAACCAAGACGGCAATAATCCTGCGCAATGATCTGTAATAAAAATACGCTTTACATACAGACGCAATGCATGTTCGCGTTTGGGGTCATATAAATCAAAGGGACGCATGCTGGGTGTATAGAGCAGGGCGGTATATTCAATTGCCCCTTCGGCTTTCCAATGCAGGGTGCGTAAGGGATCATCAAATCCATGATTAATATGATGATAAAATTCTGTATATTCTTGTGTGGTGATGTCAGATTTTGATCGTGTCCATAGGGCGCCGCCTGCATTAATTGCGGGTTGATCTGCATCCAATAGGGTAATAGGAAACGAAATATGATCAGAATAAGTCTTTAAAATACCCTGTAATTTATTATAATTTAAATACTCTTCAGCGTTTTCTTTGGTGTATAAGGTGATATGCGTGCCGCTTTGATCATTTAAAAGCGCACTTTCCTCAGCGCTTGCGGGGCGCATGGTGAATTGTTGTTGTCCTGTTGATTCCCAAAACCAGCATTCTGATGGTGATAAAGCAGGGCGGCTAATCACGCGCACGCGTTCTGCCACCATAAAACTGGCATAGAATCCCACGCCAAACTGCCCGATTAAAGAGGGAAAGTTTTCATCATTTGATTGCATTTGTGCGCTTAAAATCCGTGTTCCAGAACGGGCGATTGTGCCCAGATTTTCAAGGAGTTCTTGTTCATTCATTCCGATACCATTATCCTGTACCGTGATGATTTTAAGTTCAGGGTTGGCATCAACATGAATTTTTAACGGCGTATCAGATCCCGTTATTTTCCCTGATGCACTTAGATAACGTTTTTTATCACAGGCATCGGCGGCATTTGAAACCAATTCACGGAGGAAAACATCGCGATTTGAATAAAGGGCATTTGCCACAATATCCAAAAGTTGTGTCATGTCGGCTTCGAAATTATATTGCTGTTCCATGGAATCCCCCGTATGATCAAACATATTGTTGCCTTAATTTTTTTACAGTATATATATGTAGGTATGATTTTCAACAATTCAAATCAAATATTGAGTATGAATTTTAATTTTTTATAGAAAAATAAGGATCTTCGCGATGAAAAAAATAATCATGAGTTTAGCATTAATTGCCTCTTTCGCTTTGTCAGGCTGCCAAACAGCTGGTGATGGAACGGGTATTGGCGGTACTGGAATCAATAAACAATTAATTGGTGCGGGTACTGGTGCTGTTTTGGGTGGTCTTGCTGGTTCAAAAATTGGTGGCGGGAATGGTCAATTATTGGCAACAGGTGCTGGCGCTGTTTTAGGTGGCTTGGTTGGGAACAGCATTGGTAAATCTTTGGACAAAGCGGATCTTGCCTATGCACAATCTGCAAATACCCAAGCCTATGCTGCGCCTTTGGGTAAAAAGATTTCTTGGAATAACCCTGAATCAGGCAATTATGGGACAGTGACACCTGTTCGTGATGGACGTGATACATCAGGTCGTTACTGCCGTGAATATAACCAAACAATCTATGTTGGTGGACAACAAGAAACCGCAACAGGTACAGCCTGTCAATCTGCCAATGGAACATGGCAAGTTCAAAATTAATAACGAAAAATTGATTTTTGTTAAAGTTAAAAAAAGAGGGTTATTTGCCCTCTTTTTCTATGTCCGTGATGGGTGTGGAGGGCACTTGGCGCGTTCTATTTGATCCGCCCATCATACCCCCACCCAATGTGGGTACAGAAAATTGTGGAATGGGCGCTGTGTATTCTGGTTTCTTTGTGGGAGAAAGCGTAAGCTCTTGGACGATTTCCGGCGTATATTTGGGGCGACGTTCCATCGTTTGTTCAACACTTTCACGAATGGCACTCAGTTGTGGTATGTCTTTGGTGAGTTCGATTAATTTTTCGTCATCAACGTGAATACCCTGTTTTTTGGTTTCAATGACTTTGTTGGATAGAACTTTTAATTGATCCCATGTGACAATTTGGCGTGCCGTTGCAAATTCCAATCGTGCAGCGGGTTCGGCAGGTTTGCCTTGTTTCCATGCTTGATCATAGGCTTTTCCTGCGGCTTGCATGGCGGATGCGCACCACCCAATGATAATACCATCGCTTAAAATATAATTTTGTCTTCGTGCCTCTTCTAACAGGGCTGCAGAGCTCAATTCCTTTGCGGTGCGCTGAATGACACGTTCAAATCTTTGTTCAGCTTCGCGCTCATGCAGTATTTGATTAAACTGATTCTCACGAAAGAAATTAGGATGGTTTTCGATGACATCAAATGGTTTTGGCTCTATCCCCGTTAGCTCTTGGATCAGATAGCCATTGGATTTAATAAAGGCATCATTGCTGCCATTTAACGCGCAGGACAAGTTAATATCAGGTGTATAGCCACGCCACGCCATTTCTTGTAAAGGCATACAGAAATCATACCATTTTTTTAAAGTGTAAATATCGAATATATTTGAAACCTGCCCTGAAATTGCCAATGCGGTGCTAATATTATCCAAATTTTGTTTTTGATTGATCTTTTGGTGTTTTAGAACCGAATATAAGGGTTCAGCCGCCAAAGGATATGGATAAAGCTCAGGGCGGAAATTGGGGTAGCAATCTAAAGTTTGCATAGCGCGTCGTTTTGCCAGCGCACTGATGGCATGTTTCTTTCCATTTAAATAAAGTAAGGTGGCGCTGAAGCTATCTGCTTTTAAATTTGAACGTAATGTTGAGATAAGCTGCGTATCTGACAAAGTTGCAGGCATCATGCTGCTTTGTTGATGGATAGGAAAAATCGCTTTGTTTTTGAAATTAGATTGATACTCAGGTTGATTTTTCATGTCAATAAGTTCAAGCGCCTGCCACAAAAGCTGTCCAATCTGGAGCTTTGCTATGTTGCTGTCTGTGTATTTGTCAATATTGATTCTAAAAAGCGCTAAAATATTTTCTTGGATACTGGGTGGGAAGAATCGTCTGTTTCGTCCTGCAGCAATCCCGATAAAGGCACAATCACCAATCGTTGAGGATTGTTGTAAAATACGTTCTGCGATGGGATGGCAGGGGTGATCTTCGATATTTTGTGCGGCAATGAATAATGATTTTTTCATCAAAGATTGCGGCGCAATCACAAACAACAGATCAACCTGCCTATAAGACATTTTAACCTGTTTTTTCAAAAGATTCGTGTAATCAATCAGATCCTCAGTGATGCTCATACTGTGCATTATAGCGCGGCATGGTTAAAAGATTTATAATATTGTTTTTATCTTGAAGAAACAGGATCAAAGGCGGTATAGTTTTTCTATGCATCACGATACAGAAATAGCCCATACATTACTGGATACGCACATCGATTCTTCTTTTGATATTATGATTGTGGGGGGAGGCATTGCGGGGCTGTCCATGGCATTGTCGTTGCGTTTATCAGGATTGAATCATTCAATTCTATTGATTGATCCTAATCATGAGGTTGATCGTGAAACGGCTTTGGCTGATACGCGGACATCTGCGTTAATGTATGGATCAATTGAGTTTTTGAAAAAAATTGGAGTGTGGGATGATTTGAATGATCATGTCGCGCCGCTCCAATTTTTACGGATTTTAAATCATGATGATAATCCAGCGCAGGGCGGAATTATGTTCAAGGCATCGGATATTGATTTGCCTGCCTTTGGGTGGAATATTCCCAATGCGTTTTTGCAGCATTGCCTGTTGCAACGATTAAAATCATTGGGGAATGTAACCTTATTGCATGGCTATCATGTTCATGATTTCAAAGATGGAAATGTTTGTGTGCAGGATGCAGCAGGCCATTCAAAATTCGATTTAAAAGCCGATTTATACATTGCCTGTGATGGTCGTGCGTCCAAAATGCGAGAGTTCACGCATTTGAGAATGGCAAAAAACGACACAGGGCAGCACGCAATTACCTTACAATTTGCGCATGAATTTGATCATGATGATATATCCACAGAAATTCATTATGCCGGAGGGCCCTTTACAACTGTCCCCTTAAAAGGGAAAATGTCATCCCTTGTTTGGGTAGAAGAAAGCACCCGTGTGCAGCATATTATGGATATGTCTATTGAGGATATTGCAGCATTATTGCAAGCTAAAACAAAAGATTTATTAGGCAAAGTAGAAATCATAGGCCCTGTTAAGAGCTGGCCATTGGTCAGTTATGCGACATCCAGTTTATATAATAATAATATATTACTCATCGCTGAGGCCGCGCACGCCTTGCATCCTATGGGCGCACAAGGTTTAAATCTCAGTTTGCGTGATGTGCAGTCTTTGACAGATCATTTGGTGCGTGGGCGACGTTTGGGCTTGCCTGTGAATGCCGCCTCTATTATCAATAGCTATACCCAAGAACGCATGAATGATATACGTTCACGACGCTTTTCAACGGATATGCTGAATCGATATAGCCGTTTACAATCAGGCCTTACAGGTGCTATTGCAAAAAATATTAAGCAAGTCGGTTTCCGAATTTTGGGTCAAAATCAATTGGTTCGCAATCATCTTATGACCTTAGGCACAGGGCATACAATGTTACCTTCCGTTAAACGTAAGCGGTTTTTATAAAAATGGTTTTTGGATCAAGCCTGAAAAAAGGGCATATAAAACAAGATGATTTTATCGCGGATTTAGCAGAGCAATATGATATTGATATTGCCAAAAATGCACGCGCGAAAAATCTATCGTTACGCGTTAATGCCAAAACGGGGCGTGTGCGCTTGACAATTCCAATCAAAATCCAACCCCAGCGTATCGCCGTGTTTTTAGAACAGTACCAAAGTTGGATCATAAAGCACCAAGATCAATTTGATGCCCGTGTGCCCTTTGTTGAAGGGGCGTTTGTTCCCTATCGTGGGCGATATTATCATATTGTTCAGCAATCAGGATCACGCACCAATGTCACATTCAAAGATGACCAGATGATTGTGACAACTCGTGGTTCAGTGCGCGTAAACACGGCTGTGATGCGCTTTTTTAAACAACAGGCACAGCAGCATTTTAGCGATTTATCCTATCAAAAAGCCGCCTTGATTGGAAAAAAAATTCAGCAAATTGATATTTTGGATACAATATCACGCTGGGGCAGCTGTTCCGTGGATGGACGTTTAATGTATAGCTGGCGCATTATCATGGCACCTGATGCGGCGATTGATTATCTGATCAGCCATGAAGTCAGTCATTTGATGCATATGAATCACAGCCCTGCTTTTTGGACACTCTGCCAATCTTTATGTATTGATTATGAATATGGGAAAGATTGGATCAAGCGGCAGGGGAAGGGGCTATTTTTATTTGGCAGTTAAAAATCACTATTTAAACCTGTACCACGGTACGAATCCGTGCCTTTGGGTGAATTTCATTTTGCGATAGCACAGCAGTTTGCGGGCGAAAACGCTCAACGATTGACCGCACATAAGGACGGATCATGGGGGAGGTCACAAGGGCAGGGTTCAGACCCTGATTGCCCATCGTATCATACGCTTTGCGCACAGCTTGGATGAAATCTTGTAAAGTTGTGGGCGGCATGGCAAGCTGTTTATCCTCACCATCGCCCACCAACGCATGGGCAAAGGCGCTTTCCCATTCGGGCGATAGGGTCGCAAGAAGCAATGTATTGCTGTCATCCACATATTGATCGCATAATTGCCGCGCAAGGCGTGACCTGACATGTTCGGTGACAAAGGCGATATTTTTGGTGTAGCTGGTGGCCTCTGCGATGCCTTCCAAAATCGTTGGTAAATCGCGGATCGATACGCGCTCCCCCACTAAATTCTGCAAAATTCGCTGTAATCCGCCGACGGTCATGTGTGACGGAATGGTATCGGCCACCAATTTTTGATAGGCAGGCGGCACTTCGTCCAATAATTTTTGGGTTTCCGCATAGGATAATAAATCTTGCATATTATCCTTGATGATTTCGGTAATATGGGTGGTAATGACCGTGGCGGCATCGACGACCGTATAACCCTTAAAACTGGCTTCTTCCACATGGCGACGGTCAATCCACATCGCAGGTAAGCCAAAGGTGGGCTCAACGGTATTTTCACCGGGTAAGGTAATATTGCCCCCCGCGGGATCCATGCACATCATCATATTAGGGCGCACATCGCCACGCCCTGCCTCAATTTCCTTGATACGGATCGTATAGGTGTTGGAGGGCAGCTGTAAGTTATCCTGTATGCGTACGGAAGGCAGTAAATAGCCCATTTCCTCAGCCAATTGACGGCGCAGCCCTTTAATTTGTGCGGTTAGTTTTTCACTATCTTCGCCCTTCACCAGTGCCAATAATCCATATCCCAATTCCAAACGCAGCGTATCCATCGCTAGGGCTTTTGATACAGGCTCTTCGGATGCGGCTTTGGCTTGTTGCGCAGCGGCTTGGCTTTGTTCCAACAGTGTGGCTTTTTCCAAGACGTCTTTTTGTGAACGCGTAATAAAAAACGCCATCGCCGCCATGCCTGTACCCAATGAAAAGAACGGGATAAAAGGCATCCCCGGTATAACGCTGAGTAGCACCAACAAAACGCCACTGACCCCTAAGGCTTTGGGTTGACGGCTGAACTGAACGATCAACGCCTTATCCGCCGCGCCCTCAACCCCTGCTTTGGATACCAGTAAACCTGAGGCAATGGATATAATCAACGCAGGAATCTGGGATACCAATCCATCACCAATCGTCAGCGTGCTGTAATTTGCAGCAGATTCAGCCAAACTTAAACCTTTGGTGAGGACTCCAATAACAATACCGCCCACCAAATTGATAAACACCACCATCAATCCCGCAATCGCGTCCCCACGCACGAATTTTGCTGCCCCGTCCATTGCCCCGAAAAACGTGCTTTCTTGTTCCAATTCTTTACGGCGTTTGCGTGCCTCGTCCTCACTGATCATGCCGGATGACATATCGCTGTCAATCGCCATTTGTTTTCCGGGCATGGCATCCAAGGTAAATCGCGCCGCAACCTCGGCGATACGGCCTGAACCTTTGGTAATGACCACGAAATTCACGATCACCAAAATGGCAAAAACAATCGCCCCCACGATATAATTATCGCCAATCATAAAATGCCCAAAGGCCTCAATCACGCCTCCGGCAGCATCTTTCCCCAAATGCCCATTTTCCAAGATCAAGCGTGTGGAGGCAATATTTAACCCCAGCCGCATCGCCGTGGTAATCAATAACACCGTAGGAAAAGTGGAAAAATCCAGCGGCCGCTCCAAAAACAATGCCGTCATCAAAATCACTACAGACATGGCAATCGACAACGATAAGCCCATATCCAACAAAAACGGCGGCAGCGGCACCAGCATAAACAGCAAAATGCAAACCACCCCCACCGCAAACAACAAATCCCCCCGCATCATCAGGGTTAAAAAGCGATTGGTGGGGGATGTGGTGGTATCGGGCATTTTTTAGAATCTGGTTGAGTGTTGCAAATATGCTAAAATATTGTAGCGCATTTTTATGAGACTACCAAGAGGGGATAATGTCTGCCAACCTTGTCTTTCAATGATCATTCGGAATGTCCCAATCATTGACCCTATGTTCTTGGGTTTGATAAAACTGCCGAATAAGTTTTATATATTCAAGAAAATCTGTGTTTTCTTCAGCCAACCTATTCGCTGCGTTCCAATCAATATTCGTTCTTTCTTGGGCTGGAATTACAATTTCACTTTCGGCAGGATTTTCTATGTTAATTTTAATTAATCCAATTCCATGCATCCCTGAAAGAATTCTGATTTCTTTTTCTGCTCCTTGTATTTCTGCCGCTGCTAAATAACCCAGATTTGCCCAAGAAGAATTACTTACAGCCTGAAAATAGGACTCTCTTACATTAGAGCGGTTGATAAATTTCTTAACCTCAAATGACCAAAGCTTTGTTTTAAAATCAGAAATTTCATGGACGGCGTGTTTTATTTCTGTATGCCAATCTTGGCTTAAATCTTCTAGCCCTACTAAATCAGGATAAAGCCATTTATTTCCACCTATTCCATGGCTGTTTTGAGAGCGTTTTTCATCAATTCTTTTTGGATAAATGTTCAGACCGTGCCACAAAAATTCACAAAGAATTGGGTATAAATCATGCTCTGAGAGTGGGGGGCTTTTTTTTGTATCCGATATATTTTCTTCTTTTTGCTTGACCTCAGTTTCATCTGAAATATCAGAATAGTAATACCGTCTAGGTCTTTCATCCAATGTTTTTATTTCAGGGTATTTCTTTTCTAATTGAGGGCGTCTTGCACCAATTTCAGCGGATATTTGTTGAATCAAAGCCATATCATTGTCTAGTGGAACAATAGTTGCTGTGCTGCGGCTTTTTTTATCTTTGCATTGATGTGGATAGGTTCGAAATATATAAGTTGCAATTTCCTTGGCTGTGAATTGTTGATCTGGGTTTGATTTTAGGTAATCAATAACGGTTTTTGATAAATTTAATGCCATTTTTACCCCTCATACTGATTCAATTTATTCCGCAATGTCCTGATGGATATGCCCAAAATTTGCGCGGCTTGGGTGCGGTTGCCTAGGCAGTGGTCTAGGGTGTTGATGATGAGGTTGCGTTCGACTTCGGCGACGGAACAGCCGATGAGGGCTTCGACCGCGCTGGGGTTTTGGAGGGTTTTGAAGTTTTTGGGGGGCAGGATGATGTCGTCCTCATCTTCTTCTTCATCTTCCTCAAATTTTTGATGACTGGAAACGCCTTTGGGATCGGGGGCGTTTTTTGCGCTTGGGGTGTGGTTGCTTTGATTATTAAAGGCGGTATCCATAATATTGATGGCATCGCCCTCCACCTCATCTTCCACGGATACCAAAATCGCGCGGTGCATCATATTTTCTAATTCACGGATATTGCCGCGCCAATGGTAATTTTGGATTTTCTGGATCGCCTCAGGGGAGAGATTCTTTTTCTCAAAACCGTTGGACAATGCATATTTATCCAAGAAAAATTTCGCTAAGGGGATAATATCATCAGGGCGTTCGCGTAAGGCGGGCAGGGCGATATTGACGACATTCAGGCGGAAATACAAATCCTCGCGGAATTCGCCTTTATTAACGCTGGCCTCTAAATTACGGTTGGAGGTTGCCAAAATACGCACATCGATTTTGACCGATTCATTGCTGCCCAGCCGTGTGATTTCACGCTCTTGGATCGCGCGGAGCAGCTTGGCTTGGAGCAGGGGGTGCATTTCGCTGATTTCATCCAGCAACAATGTGCCTTTGTTGGCTTCTTCGAACCGTCCTACGCGGCGTGCCATTGCGCCTGTGAATGCGCCTTTTTCATGACCGAATAATTCGGATTCCAATAGGTTTTCAGGGATTGCTGCGCAATTCACGGCAATAAAATGCCCATCGCTACGGCGTGATTTTTCATGGATATAGCGTGCCATGACTTCTTTTCCTGTCCCTGACTCGCCTGTAATCAAGACAGTGGCATCACTGGGGGCGATTTTATCCGCCAGTTTTAAAACTTTTTGCATGGCAGGATCACTGCCGATCATGTCGTTGCGGTCATTCGTCACGGCCTCCAGCACCGCAACGATCAATTCAGAATCAGGGGGCAGGGGCAGATATTCGCGCGCCCCACTTTTAATCGCATTCACCGCCGCCTGTGCGTCATTGGAAACGCCGCAGGCAACGATGGGTAAATGAATGCGCTCATTTTCTAACGCCACCACAAAGGCGCGGATGTCTTGTTTGACATCCACCAGCGCAATATCCGCCCCACGCCCATTGCGGAGCGCGCCCATGGCTTGGTCAATATCCTCACAATGCACCAGCTTCGCGCCGCGTTGCAGCGCGATTTTACCCGCCGTTCCAATATGACCATCCAAATGACCAACAATCATCACACGCATAGAATTTTAAATACCTTTTTAGTGATCTTAGCTGTTAAATTTTTGTCTCTAATCAAAATACCGCAACCGATCCTGCGGAGGCAGTTCGCTGTTGAGTAATGTTTCAAGATGTCGAGGGTTTTCCTGTGCCATAATGATGGGGCAGGCCTTGACGATCAGGGTTTTGATCATTGCCTCTTGGTATGAATTGCGATCCAGTTTTGCGGCAAGAGGGGATAGGATAACCGTTCCCAAAATCGCGCCGTAAAAAGTCGTCAATAACGCCACCGCCATGGCGGGGCCAATGGCCTCAGGTGTTGAGAGTTGAGAGAGCATTTGCACCAAGCCCACCAATGTTCCAATTAATCCCATCGCAGGGGCAATTTCAGCCGCGCGTTTAAGCATAGAGGTACAGCGTTGGTGACGATCCAATTGCGCCTCAATTTCCGTGGAAAGTAATAATTGGATTTCAGCGGGTCTCATCCCATCAATAATATATTGCATGGCTTTTGCCAAAAATGCGTCTTTTTTGAATTCTTTTTCATAGCGCGAGAGGGCAAAAACCCCATGCTTACGCACAATGACTGCAATATCCAATAAAACACGCACAGATTCCTTGGGGGTTTTGTTGGATAAAAAAGCAGATTGCAGAATAATGTTGCCCAAATTGCGCACTTCGTCAACCGTATAGGCCACAGTGGTGGTGGCAATTGTGCCAAGCACAACAATCAAGACAGAGGGAATATCAAAAAAGCTGGAATTGCTTTGTCCCCACATCATTCCCCCTGCAATCACGCCAATGGCGGCGAGTAAGCCCCAAAGAGTTGCAATATCCATTTGTCGTTCGGAGGAGGGGATATATAAAGACGGTAACCCCGATGGCATTGTGCCGACACCTGCTTTGGGTTTTGATGTTGACAAAACGGCTTTTTGCGACGCAGAGGGCGCATTATTTGTATAGCGTAAGTCGTTTTGACGGGCGTTCATTGTCTGTTTTAATTCCGCTCAGATTTTACAATTTCAGTCATGGTGATGCCTAATTTATCCTCAACAACCACAACTTCGCCACGCGCGACAAGGCGGTTATTGACGTAAATATCAATGGCTTCGCCCACTTTGCGATCTAATTCCACAACCGCACCACGACCCAGTTTTAACAGCTGGCTGACCTGCATATTGGCACGCCCCAAAACAGCCGATATTTGCACAGGCACATCATAAATCGCAGTCACGTCCCCCGCCATGGGCTCACCTTGTTTATAGACACGGGCATCAGGATCTTCGGGGAGAAGTTGCCCTTCGATCTCATTATAAGAAACAGCGGAGTCTGTGTTTTCAGATTTTGTGGTATCGTCTGCCATTGTTTAAGATTCCTGCGCAAGAAACAGAGGGGAGGGCTTTATAATTATCCACCCATTATCACCTAAAATTCTGTTTTAGACAAGGGCAAAGATTTTGAAATGGTTTATAAGATTGATATTGCTGCATGGAGGATCAGGATTTATTGTCTTTTCCACCTGCACAGTCGTCCTGTGCTTGACACAGCATATTCTTGCTTTAGGTGATTCCTGCCGATCACTAAGGATGCCTGATCAAGTTCAGCAAGATTTTTTTCAGATTAATTAAGAAAATCCTCAAAAATCCACGCATTTTCCTTTGATTTCCCAATCGCCATAGCGGGCAGGGTCTAATCCCTCGCGTCCGCCATATTCTTTTGCTGTGGGCACAGACTCAGCAGATGGTAAGGCTTTTATGTCTTTTTCAATTTTAGGGCTTTTATTTTGATCTTTCATGCCCTAAATATGATGGATATAAATTAAAAAGAAAAGCCCTAATATGAAGATTTTAGAATCCCATCGCCGCGCCATTGATCATATTGATGACCAAATTGTTGATTTATTGGTGCAACGGATTGATGTTGTGCGTGCCGTTGCGACCTTAAAAAAGGAACATCATATTCATCCTATCCTGCCTGACCGTGTGGAGGAAGTGAAAACACGCACCGCCGCCCGTGCGCATGATAAGGGGATTGAGCGTGCGATTGTGCAAAAACTCTATGATGCGTTGGTGGATTATTCCTGCGCCCTAGAAGCCCGCCTGATGCGTGGTGAGGCGGAAGATTTAAGTTAAAATGACATCATCATCATCTATCCCCGATCTATTGATCCCACGTTATTGTATTTGCCAAATTTTGCACCAAGTCCTTGAGCAAGGGCATCCTTTGGATCAAATTTATGAAGACGCCCTCGCCCCATACCGTGTCGATACGCAAAACCGCCATTTTATTCGCCATATGGTGATGGTGGGATTGCGCAATATTGGGCGTATTGATGCGATTTTATCACGCCTATCCACCACGCCGTTTTTGAAAATTGCCCCCGCGGAGGTACGGACATTGCTGCGCCTTGGGGCGATACAAATTCTCTATTCCCAAGTCACCGAATTTGCTGCCGTGGACACAACCGTTGATCTGGCGGTTGCCACAGGCTTTGCGCGACAAAAAGGCATGGTCAATGCCGTCTTACGCAATCTGATTCGCCAAAAAGAGGAATTTACCGAAATTTTGGAAAGTGATTCTTATGCCCTGCCTGAATGGATTTATAAATCTTGGGTGGCATCGTATGGTACAGACGCAGTGCGTGATATTATCAAGGTCACACAAACCCAAGCTCCCTTTGATATGAGCCTAAAGCCAAATCAGAATATTGATTTTGATGACCAAGCGGTCATTTTACCCAGTGGCACAGTGCGTTTAGAAAATGCACAAAATATTACGGCTTTAGAGGGTTTCCAAGAAGGAATCTGGTGGGCGCAAGATGTGGCGGCCTCAATCCCTGTGCTGTTGCTGGAACGCGCGATGGAATCATTGGACGGCAAAACCATCATTGATCTTTGTGCTGCACCGGGGGGAAAGACCGCCCAAATGGCAGCGCGTGGGGCAAATGTGGTGGCGGTGGATCGCTCTGCCTCTAGGTTAAGAACTTTAAAAGATAATGCGCAACGGCTTGATTTAAAATCAAAAATTGAGATTTTATGCGAAGATGCTCTGAAATGGCAGCCTAAAAATGCGTTTGATGCCATTTTATTAGACGCGCCGTGCAGTGCCACAGGCACGCTGCGCCGCAATCCTGATGTGTTATGGTTAAAGGATCAAGGTGATTTAAAGAAACTTCAAGATCTGCAAAAATCTTTATTAAATCATGCGTTTAATCAATTATCCTTAGGTGGAACCTTAGTCTATTGCACTTGCTCCCTGCAACCTGAGGAGGGAGAGATGCAAATCAATGATTTCCTAAAATCCCACCCCAACGCCCAGCGCATGGTGATGGATGTATCAGATTGGAATTTACAACACGCCATCACAAAATCAGGTGACGTGCGCTTGCTACCCTGCTATTATGGCGATCAGGGTGGAATGGATGGATTTTTTATCAGTATTCTACGCAAAATTTAAAAGGAGACAGATCATGAAAAAAATAGATGTCAAAAACCCCCTTGTGGAAATTGATGGCGATGAAATGACCCGAATCATTTGGGCGATGATTAAGGATAAATTTATCCGTCCCTATTTGAATATTGATTTAAAATATTATGACCTGTCCATTCAAAACCGCGATGCCACCGATGACCAAGTCACGATTGATGCCGCCAACGCCATCAAGCAATACGGCGTCGGTGTAAAATGCGCCACCATCACCCCTGATGAGGCACGCGTAAAGGAATTTAATTTAAAGAAAATGTGGAAATCGCCAAACGGCACGATCCGCAATATTTTGGATGGCACAGTATTTCGTGAGCCGATTACCACCAAAAATGTCCCCAAATATGTGCCGGGATGGCATAAGCCGATTATCATTGGCCGTCACGCCTTTGGCGATCAGTACAAAGCTACCGATTTTCAGGTCAAAACGGCGGGCAAATTGAAAATGGTGTTTGAGCCCGCAGACGGCAGCGCAGCACAAACCTATGAGATTTTCGATTTCAAATCCGCAGGGATTGCGATGGGCATGTATAATGTCGATGAATCGATCACAGGCTTTGCGCGGTCTTCGTTTAATTACGGCCTGTTGCGCAAAATGCCTGTCTATATGTCCACCAAAAACACGATCCTAAAAGCCTATGACGGCAAATTTATTGAAATTTTCCAGCATGTGTTTGACACAGAATTTAAGGCGCAATTCGATGCGCTGAATCTGTGGTACGAACACCGCTTGATTGATGATATGGTGGCCTTTGCGATTAAATCCAACGGCGGTTTTGTGTGGGCGTGTAAGAATTATGACGGCGATGTGCAATCTGATGTCGTGGCGCAAGGCTTTGGATCATTGGGTTTAATGACCTCCGTCCTGATGACGCCAGATGGCAAAACCATTGAAGCCGAAGCCGCCCACGGCACCGTCACGCGCCATTACCGCCAATATCAAAAAGGTGAGAAAACCTCCACAAACCCCATTGCCTCCATCTTTGCATGGACGCAAGGGCTGCATTATCGCGGCACATTTGATGGCAATGATGCACTGGTCAATTTCGCCGCCGCTTTAGAAAAATCCTGCGTTGATGCCGTGGAGGCAGGTCACATGACCAAAGATTTAGCCGCCCTGATCGGCGAAAACCAAGCATGGCTGAGCACGGAAGATTACATGGACAAAGTGGTTGAGCATTTTAATGCGGCGTTAGGGCAGCAGGTGGCGGCTTAAGCGGTTTTTTTGAACCAATAAGGATACTAAGGGGGCACTAAGGGACACTAAGTTTTTCCTTACCCCATCCTTATTTTTTAGAATTATTTGGAATGGAAATGCTAATATCTAATACATCAACCGAGTATAACCAAACCAAATAAAAATGATTATACCATTCGGTTTATTTCCCTGCCTTATGACGTCATCCCGTGCGCGATAAGGGGTGTGCTTTTTCCCCACCGCCGTCATGCCGTGCCCTGACACGGCATCTCGTGCTTATAGGCGGGAGATACCGGATCACGTCCGGTATGACGATTCCTGTTCAGAGCACCCTAACCAAATTTATTTGGTTTGAATATACAATCATATTTATTGCCATAATCAAAACAGACAGCTCAATTTTTTTGTTGACATATCTTTTAATCTTCAGTATAAAACAACTTAGAAAATTAAAACAAACTTTTAACAGGAGAGAAATATGTCCGATTTTAATACAATGGCTCAAGATCCTTTTATTCAATCATTGGCTATTCAATCATTGACAACTGTGATGGGAGAGTTATTCACGGCTCTGGCTTGCGTAGGTGCTGAAGCAGTATTGTCTTCTGAATTTTGTAAGGCAAATATCCCATCAAATTTAGATATTGTCAGAGGTGTTTGTTCATTTGGTTTTTCGGTGACTGCTGTGGTGTATGGCTCTGGTTGTGTCATGCATAGTTTCAATATATTATCAAATCAATGCCTTGTTGATGGACATTGGCCAAAAAATGATTCAACATATAAAGCAATACTTAATAATTTTAATGCTGAGTCTGTAACAGCTGGAAATAATATAGCCAGCACTCAGACCTTCAGTCCAGTTTACGCGGTTTTATTGGAGGCAAGCAAGAGTTGTGATGGTAAAGTAAGGGATCTTTATCAAAAAAATCCAGTAAAGCTAATAGAAATCCTAAAAAAAGGCGTTGATTTGCGTCTTAAGCTTGTCGATCAAACCCTAACCGATCCCAAGGCTATGGAAGCTTATAAAAAACCCATTAATATTTGTAATCTTTCTTAAAAATGGCGATGTGGCACGGAATGATCATACATGTTTAGGTCATTCCGTACGAAATCATTGAATCCTCTTTCTCAAAAAACCATTTTACACCCCTCTCAAAACCCTATAATCTCTTAGATGTCCTTAGTGGTTCAAAACAAAAAACCGCCATAAAAGCACAGCAGGCAGCGGCTTAAGGAGGTATTTTTGGGTTTAGGCTTGCTGACGCTTAAAATTACAGAGGCGATATGAAAACAGTAACAATATTCGATTGCGAGTTTTTGACTGCCGAAGGAGCAATGAGCCGCCTCTGGTGCGGTGTGCATGATCCTGATCCGATTTTGGTTCAAATCGGCGCGATTAAGCTGGGGCTTACAGAGGGATTGCCGATTGTCGCTGAAATGCTTGAATATGTCCTGCCCTTTGATCGTTTGGGAAATAAAGCTGTCCTTGATCCGTTTTTTACATCCCTAACAGGGATCAGGGAGAAAGATTTATCAGAAAAAGGAAAGAGTTTTCGGAACGTATGCCAGCAATTTGAGGCCTTTGTTGGGGAGGATAAAATATGGTCATGGGGCAAAGATGAGCTATGGGCGTTGGGCATAAATTGCTTCTTAAATGGCTATGCCATGACCTTAAAACCCAACCAATTTGGCAATGCCGCATCCTTATTCTTGGCGGCAGGAATCCCTGAGGCAGAGCTTCTCAAAATCCGCAGCAGTACCCTTGCGCAATATTATGGTATTTGTACCAAAGATTTAAAGGCGCATGATGCTTTGGACGATGTGCGCTCTATTGTCAGAGCCTTGCAATATTGCTGTGAGCAGAAAAAGATTGATTTTTCTTTGCTTGTCTAAAAACCATTTTACACCCTCTTAAAAACCCGATAAACTACCCCCACAAAACAACATAACCTTAGTGAAACTTAGTGCATCCTTAGTGTCCTTAGTGGTTCAAAATAAAAAGAGAAAGAAAAGCGATATGTTCAATCTAACAGGAAAAACAGCCCTGATTACAGGCGCGACAGGTGGTATTGGGGAGGCGATTGCCAAGGCCTTATCGGATGCTGGTGCAACAGTCATTTTATCAGGGCGCAATGTGGAAAAATTAGCCTCCCTACAAAGCGCATTGGGCGCGGATAAAGCCCATGTCTTGGCGGCGGATTTATCGCATAGTGAGGGCGTCAATGCCCTGATTAAAGATGCCGAATCCATCACAGGGCAAATTGATATTCTGGTGAATAACGCAGGACTCACGCGGGATGGTCTTTCGATGCGTATGAAAGATGAAGATTGGCAGCAAGTGCTGGATGTCAATTTAACTGCACCCTTTCAATTGGCGCGCGCCGCACAGCGTGGCATGATGAAACGCCGCCATGGGCGGATTATCAATATTGCCTCCATCGTTGGGGTCACAGGTAATCCGGGGCAGGCGAATTACTGCGCGTCTAAGGCAGGGATGATCGGCTGGTCAAAGGCGATGGCACAGGAAATTGCCAATCGTGGCATTACCATCAATTGCGTTGCCCCCGGTTTTATCGCAACCCCTATGACGGATGCGTTAAATGAGGATCAAAAAGAGCGCATCAATGCCTCCATTCCTGCTGCGCGGATGGGCAATGCCGATGAGATTGCTGCAGGGGTTCTGTACCTCGCCAGCGATGAGGCCGCCTATGTCACAGGGCAAACGCTGCATATCAATGGCGGTATGGCGATGATTTAATTTTAAAAACCTTTGATCTGGTGCTTGAAATTGATCAGATTACGAAAAATATTTAAAGATTAGCCGAAACAAGGAAATTAAGAGTTATGAACCCAAAAATACAAGCGACGATTAAAAAGAATCTTAAGAAAACTCTTTCTTCGAAGGAGTTTTTATCAACAACTGGTGGCACAAGTATAGGTGCTGTTGTAGGCAGTAACATAGGGATAGCTGCTTTTGGCACTGCCGTTTCAGGAACTTTACCGCTTGCTCTTGTTTGTGGTGCAATTGGTTTCTGTGCCGCAAAGGGTTATAGGATTATGAAGAAAAAGAATTAACAAGGTCTTTCCCTTATGAAAATAACATTAGGTATGCAGAAAGTAATAGATTTTTTTTCATTTTGCCTCTTGCAAAACGGAACAAATAGTGTACTTTAAATAAAAAGCGATACCATCATTTGATTTAATAAGGATTCGACATGAGCCAGAAAAACCCAGTTTCCCCCGCCGCCGCCAATGATAAGCAAAAAGCCCTTGATGCGGCTTTATCGCAAATTGAACGCGCCTTTGGTAAGGGATCAATCATGCGGATGGGGACAGATTACGCCCCCAGTGATATTGAGGTGATCTCAACAGGATCATTGGGATTGGATATCGCCCTTGGGATTGGCGGTTTGCCACGTGGTCGGATTATTGAAATTTATGGCCCTGAAAGCTCAGGTAAAACCACGCTTGCGCTGCAAGTAATCGCAGAAGCCCAAAAATTAGGGGGGACTTGTGCCATCGTTGATGCCGAACACGCGCTAGACCCATCTTATGCGAAGAAATTAGGCGTGAATTTAGATGAACTCTTGATCTCCCAACCTGATGCAGGCGAACAGGCTCTGGAAATCGTGGATACCTTGGTGCGCTCAGGTGCGCTGGATGTGTTGGTGATTGACTCCGTGGCGGCTCTTGTCCCACGCGCGGAGCTTGAGGGCGATATGGGTGATTCCCATATGGGCTTACAAGCACGTTTAATGTCACAGGCATTGCGGAAAATCACAGGATCAATCTCAAAATCCAATTGTGTGGTGATCTTTATTAACCAAATCCGTATGAAAATTGGGGTCATGTTTGGCTCACCTGAAACCACAACAGGCGGCAATGCCTTAAAATTCTACGCCTCCGTTCGTTTGGATATTCGCCGCATTGGCGCGGTGAAAGACAAAGAAGAAATGACGGGCAATCAAACCCGTGTCAAAGTCGCCAAAAATAAAATGGCGCCTCCCTTCCGTCAGGTCGAATTTGATATTATGTACGGTGAGGGGATTTCGAAATTAGGTGAATTGATTGATATCGGCGTCCAAGCCAATCTGGTTGAAAAATCAGGATCATGGTATTCCTATGATGGGCAGCGTATCGGTCAAGGGCGGGAAAATTCCAAAAATTATTTCCGCGAAAACGTAGAAGCCGCACAGAAATTGGAAGCACAGATTCGTGCAAACGCAGGGCTTGTCGCCGATCAAATGCTGGTGGGTAATGCGGATGATAGCGATATGGATGCCGATTTTGATGCGCCAATCACGAAAGCCGCATCCAAAAATCAAAAAGATGTATCCGAAGCCGCCTAAACTGGTCTATAAGAAAAGCATTATTTTAGAATCGTTTTACAAAGAAGAGAGACTATAACCATGAGCGCAACAGCAACAACAACAGCCCCCGTCATTGATAATACTGAATTAGAGGCTTTATTAGAAAGATCCTTTGAGGATGAAACTGTTATTGACTCCCTCTATGATCTATTATTGCAATCCACTTTATTTGTTTTAACCCCCGTTGGTGGCGAAAGACATGGCGCGCATTTCTTAGAGGCAGGCACAGAAATTGAATTGGTGCATTTTGAAACCGATGAAGACGAAGATTACGTTCCTGTCTTTACATCCTTAAAACAAATCCAAGATACAATTGACGAAGAATTTGGCTATATGGCTTTACCTGCAGCACAGGTTTTGTTTTTAACGGAAGGCAATAATATCGTGATTAATCCAGCCAGCGAGTTTGGATTATTTTTATCCCCTGATGACATTGAAAATCTATTTGATTTCGACGAAGACGAAGAAGACGCCGACTCTGCTGAATAAATTCAAAGATAAATATTTTATCCCCTCAGATAATTTTTAATAATTTTTCTGAGGGGTTTTTATAATCTTACAGGCGTTGTTGTATGGATTGATTTTTGAGTATTTTTTATTAATCCAGCACCAAAAATCGTTATGCCAGACGTGATCCGGCATCTTCCCCCTATAAGCCTGAGATGCCGTGTCGGGGCACGGCATGACGCCGGTGGGAAAAAAGCACAACCCGTCACCACCCTCCTTATAAATTATAGTGTTTTAAAATATTGATTGGACAGGAGTGTGAAACCTTTTTGTTTTTGACCACTAAGGGCACTAAGAACCACTAAGGGGCACTAAGGGATCTGTAAGAGCTCAAGGATTGGTGAAAAACTTAAGGAAAACATGGTTTTCTTAGTGAAACTTATCTGTGCTTCGTGCCCTTAGTGTTTCAAAAAAAGGGTTTTATAAACAGATGAAAAGATATTTTTAGCTGTCCAATCGTTAATTTAAGATACTATAGTATTTTGAATTACCATATTTACACATGAGAAATGAATTTATCTCAACATTAAAACCAATCCTGCCTGATTTATTCCTTGAACATCTTGGTCAAGAAAATGCACTCAATCAAATGATAAAACAATTCTCATTCAATAAAATGAGATAGAGATTGCACAGCTTTATGGATTGGTTTAGCCTTACTCCTTAAGAAAAACCAATCTATAAAGGAGTCTTTTTATGCGCGTTGCCGTTTTTTCAAGCAGAAACTATGATAAAGTCTTTCTGACGCAAGCCAATGAAACGGGACAACATGGATTCGATTTTTCATTTTTCGAAGCCCATTTGCAAGAAAACACAACGATATTAGCCCAAGGACATGATGCCATATGCATCTTTGTGAATGATCGGCTGGATGCGAATATCCTTTCTAAACTCAAGGAAAATGGCGTGCGTTTTGTGGTCTTGCGCTGTGCTGGTTTTAATAATGTGGATTTAGACGCAGCAACAAAGCTGGGGATTCGTGTTTTGCGTGTTCCTGCCTATTCCCCCTATGCTGTGGCGGAGCACGCGATTGGCTTAATCATGGCATTAAACCGCAAATATCACCGTGCCTATAACCGTGTTCGTGAGGGGAATTTTGCCTTAGATGGTTTGTTGGGCTTTAACATTCGTGGCAAGACCATTGGGGTTGTTGGTACAGGCAAAATTGGTGAAGCCTTTATTGAAACCATCAGCGGCTTTGGATGCCAAATTTTGGCGTATGATGTTCAACAAAACCCTGCTATCGAGAAATTTAAGGCGCAATATGTATCAATGGATGTCTTATTTGCACAATCCGATATGATCAGCCTGCATTGCCCCCTGATCCCACAAACGCATCATATGATCAATGAAGAAACCATTCAAACAATGAAAACAGGGGTGATGTTAATCAACACCAGCCGTGGTGGGATTATTGATACAAAATCTGTGATTGAGGGGCTAAAGACAGGCAAAATTGGCGCATTAGGATTGGATGTGTACGAAGAAGAGGAGCATTTATTTTTCGAAGATTTATCCAATCATATTATCCAAGATGATGTTTTCTCAAGGCTGCTCACGTTCCCAAACGTATTAATCACAGGGCATCAGGCGTTTTTAACCGATACCGCTCTTGGTAACATTGCACAAACGACATTGGATAACTTAAAATCTTGTGCAGAGAATACAGAAAGTTTTAATCAGGTTAATAAATAGCCAAACCAAATCAATTTGGTTATACGATACCTGTTATTTTTACATACAAGAACGTCATCTGCTATGTTTTTAAATAAATATCTCTTGTTTCGTCATTCCGCGCCTGACGCGGAATCTCCCAGAAATAGCTGTCACGCACGGGATAACGTATAAGGGAGCATAATAAATATAAAAAAATCTAATAAGTGATTTATAGATGCATGCTTACCAATTTTCATGCAGCCATTTTTTTAAGGCAGGCCAGAAAGATTTTAGGTCGCCTTGTTGGTGGATACGGGCAGGCATTTCATGGGATCGGCTGCTGTAATAACGCAATAACCCTGCAGCGGTACAAAATTCAGGGCCGCTGACGGCTTCGGCTAAGCCTGAGATATTAATGGGGCGACCAATGCGGACTTGTTTATCCAAAATATGCGCGGCAAAATCTTTTAACCCCGGAATTTGACAGCCGCCACCCACCAAAACCACGCGGCGGCTAATATCTTGCAGGACATCAATATCATCTAAACGGGCGCGCAGCATTTCAAAAATTTCCTCCACGCGCGGGCGCATAATGCCAATAATAATGGATCGCGCCACGGGGTTTGATTGGTGGTTGTTACGGTCTTCGCCAACCAAGGGCACATCGATTGTTTCCACATCATCACTGGGGACGGTGAATAAATTGCCGTATAATGTTTTAATGCGTTCTGCGTCTTTGATTGAGGTTGTTAATCCCTTGGCAAGGTCATTGGTCACATGATTCCCCCCCACAGGCAATGCGCCGTGATGCACCATATTTCCACCTTGGAAGACCGCATAGGAGGTCACACCGCCACCAAGATCAATGATGGTACAGCCCAAATCCATTTCATCTTCGACAAGGGCGGCAAGCCCAGAAGCGTAGGGGGTGCTGCACAAAGCGGCAATGTCTAAATGACTGCTTTCAACCGTGCTGGCGATATTTTTTAAGCTGTTCACATCGCCTGATACAAAATGTACATCCATTGATAATGTATTGCCATGCATGCCAATCGGATCAAGGACTTCGCTTTGACGATTCAGAATATACCGCGCGGGGATGGTATGAATAAGCTCATTCCCATCGCGCATGGCTTTGGATTGGGTTTTAATTAGCGCGCGTGTAATATCATGTTTGGTGATTTCATGCCCTGAAATATCAACATCAATATGGGCATAGCTGGAAAAACTGTGCAACCCCGAAACATTAATCACAATCTCACGCAATGGATAGCCGCGCATGCGCTCAGCCGCCATGCGCTCAGCCGCATCGACGGCCTGACGAATCGATTTTTCGGTTTCTGTAATGTCAATAATTGTACTTTGGCGAATACCGCTGGATTGATTATGACCGATTCCTAAAATATCGAAATTCCCTTGATCATCCATGATTTGTGCAACAAAGCATGCAATTTTATTTGATCCGATATCAAGTGCCGCAAAAATAGAGCCTTTGGCCTTATAGACAGGGTGTGCCATGGAATTTATATCCTGTATGAAAATATCGCTATAGCAGCGAATAAGAAATAACGTTCTTAATCTTTACTATGAATCGGGGTTTTTGACAAGGTTTCAACCACAATGTTTTGTGGATCTTTTAAATCAATAATTTTTAAGGGGCGTTCTAGGATTTTATTTTCCTTATGGGCTTTTTCCAAACGTGCCAAAGCCATCTGTTCATCAATTTCGGGCAGAATAATTTTAACGCCATTATTGAGATAAAAATCCCAGCGGCGATTTCCAACCCATTGAGCGGTTTCCAATAGAGGGCGAATAAAGGGCTGGTTATTTAATAAATCATATAATTCTTGCACATGGGCTTCGCCATGTTCGCCACTGATCATTGGTAATGTCCGAAATGCACTCAGATCACCACCTTTTTGCAAAACACGCCCATTTTCTGCGATTAAATCCAATTGCTGATCATGCATCCATAGCGAGGCAGGTTCATATTCCACCAATTCAATATGAATGCGGTCTGGGAATTGACGAAAAATATGGGCTTCTTTGACCCAATTTAAGGATTCCAGTTGATTTTTGGTGGTTTTGGGAGAAAAAGCCAGCATGGGATCGCCGCGTTCAATATGTAATGCTTTGCGTATGGCTTCACGATCTGTGTGTTTGCGGCCTTCGATGGTTAGGCTTTGGATATTTAACCCCATGCCGACACTATGGTCAATTAAACGATGTTGTATCCATTGCCCCGTTTTGGGTAAACCATCAAGGATAAAAATCCATGCCCCCAAACCACCGATGAAAAAGCAAATCACAACAAACCATAACCCACGTTGCAACAGATCCAATGCCTCAACAAATGATATTGAGGATTGTTGTGATTGTTTGAGTGTGCGTTTTGGTTTTTGTTTTGACTTAACGGGCATCTTCGACTAATTCTGCGCAAAGTTTTTCAAAGCTAACGCCGTTATAAATAACCTGCTGCGGTGCTAAGGATGCCGCACTAAACCCAGGTTGCGTGTTAATTTCCAACAGAAATAATCCATCCATCCCCCGCGCAGGGTCAAAACGGAAATCACATCGCGCAATGCCGTGGCAGCCTATGGCTTGGAATAAGGATTCTGCATGTTCTAATGCGCTTTCGTACACAGCGGCAGGAATTTGGGCAGGCAATTCATATTTTGTATTGGCGTCTTTGTATTTTGCTTCATAATCAAACCATTGATGATCTGTAATGATATTTGTGACCCCTTGGGCTTTGCCTTGGTAAATGGCAACGGCCAATTCCAGTCCTGCTATATATTCCTCAACAATATAGGTGGCGTTTGGCTCAGGTTTAAAGGCGCTATAATGATCTTCATTCAAAATCACATGCACCCCAACACTTGATCCGTTATTGGCGATTTTAGCGACAAATGGAATTGGCATGATTGTGCGCTCTTCGAACTCATACCCTTTCACAATCTCACAGGGTGCCATAGGAATCCCAATGCTTTGGGCAACATAGCGTGTCAAAATCTTATCCATACCAATGGCGGATGCTGCTAATCCAGAATGTGTATAGGGGATTTCCAACATATCCAAAACAGCTTGGATTGTGCCATCTTCGCCACCTGTTCCATATAAATTATTGAAAACCACATCGGGGCGGGGGTCTAATGCATTTAACAATGATTCTAAATCCCGTTTTACATCCACACAACGCACATCATAGCCATGTTTGATAAGGGCGGCTTGGATATCGGGCGTTTTATCCAAAGACACCTGACGTTCACTTGACCACCCACCCATGAGAATCAAAACAGATTTTTTACGCATGATAAAAGCCTTTCGTTATTTTTTCTTATTCCAAACTAATCGAAAATAAGCTAAGTGTAAATAATGTCGTATCATTATCATCGAAAACAATCCTTAAATAGTCGTTTGGGGCAAATGCATTGGGGCTTTTTGCTGTTGATTTTTGCTGTGGCAGGGGTGGGCGTTATGGCGTTGTATTCCGCAGGCAATGGATCTTGGCAACCTTGGGCGCTGGATCATTTATTCCGATTCTTATTTGGATTATTTTGTATGGGCGTTGTTGCCTGTATTGATATTCGTTTTTGGTATCGATCATCCTATATTTTATATGGAATCGGCATGTTGTTGCTGATTTATGTGGAGGCGATGGGGCATATTGGCATGGGGGCGCAGCGCTGGATTAATCTGGGGTTTATGAAGCTACAGCCCTCAGAGCTTATTAAAATTGCTGTTGTGATGGCTTTGGCGCGCTATTTTCATTATCGTCCCATGCGTGATATTTCCCTAAAAAACTTGATTATCCCTGCGATTATGGTTTTTGCTCCTGTGATTTTGGTGATGACTCAACCTGATTTAGGGACAGGAATCATGATCAGTGCCGCAGGGGCGGCCATGTTTTTTATTGGCGGCGCGCCCTTATGGTTGTTTATTGGAGGGATTGTCAGTGTCCTTGCCTTTATCCCCATTGCGTGGCAATTTTTGCATGAATATCAAAAAAAACGTGTTTTAATATTTTTAGATCCAGAATCTGACCCATTGGGCGCAGGATACCATATCACCCAATCAAAAATTGCCATTGGCTCAGGGGGATTAACAGGCAAAGGCTATCTGAATGGGACACAAAGCCATTTGAATTTTCTCCCTGAAAAACAGACTGATTTTATTTTTACGTTATGGTCAGAAGAATGGGGGTTAATTGGCAGTGTTGCGATTTTAATCTTATTTGGAATGATGTTTTTTTACATGGGGTATTTAGCCCATCAAGCCAAAAATTTTTATGCGCGTTATTTGATTTTTGGATTAATGATCAATTTTTCTTTGTATGTCTTTATTAATACGGCGATGGTGATGGGCTTAATCCCTGTGGTGGGTGCGCCTTTACCCCTTATCTCCTACGGTGGAACGGCGATGCTGTCTGCGATGATTGGTTTTGGTCTGATCTTATCCAGCACTTTTTACAAAGATGCAAAGATTGGACGGGGATAAGAAAACACCAAATCAGGATTTTCATGATTTGGTGTTTTTATATTTCTATGTATTATGGATTTTATGCCGCAGCAGAAACCAATTTTTCTGTCACATCCAATAAGGATTTAACGGCCTGAACCGAATTGTCAAACATTTCTTGTTCTGTGGCGTTTAAAGTGATTTCCACGATTTTCTCAACGCCGCCTTTGCCAATAATAACAGGTACGCCGATATATAATCCGTTGACACCATATTCGCCATTTAGTTTTGCCGCACAAGGAAGGACGCGTTTTTTATCCTTCAAATAACTCTCTGCCATCGCAATGGCGCTGGAGGCAGGGGCATAGAATGCAGATCCTGTTTTCAGCAGCGCAACAATTTCACCGCCGCCATTACGGGTGCGATCCACAATTGCATCAATTTTTTCCTGTGTTGTCCAGCCCATTTTAACCAGATCAGGTAAGGGAATCCCTGCCACGGTTGAATAACGTTCTAAGGGAACCATTGTATCGCCATGACCACCCAAAACAAACGCCGTGACATCTTCAACGGATACTTTGAATTCATCGGCCAAGAAGTAACGGAAACGGGCGCTATCCAGCACACCAGCCATACCCACAACTTTGTTTGCGGCAAAACCTGTGGCGCGTTGCATTAATTCCACCATCACATCCAACGGATTGGTAATCACAATCACAAAGGCATTGGGGGCATATTTTTTAATATTGGCGCCAACATCGTTCATGACGCCTGCGTTAATGCCAATCAAATCATCGCGGCTCATACCGGGTTTGCGTGGAATTCCTGCGGTCACGATGACGACATCGGCGTCTTTGATAATCGCATAATCATTGCTGCCTTGATACAGCGCATCAAACCCTTCAACGGGGGCGGCTTCTGCTAAATCAAGGGCTTTTCCCTGTGGTGTTCCTTCGCTAATATCCACAAGGGCAATATCGCCCAATTCCTTTAATCCTGCCAATAGCGCCAGCGTTCCGCCAATTTGTCCTGCGCCCACCAATGCAATTTTCTGCCGTGCCATATGATCTGTAATCCTTTATATTTCATAGGTTGAATCTTTTGTTATCATAGGGGTATATATTTAATAAATCAATAAAGGGGATTGTTTTGTCCCTTAAAAAATACATATTGAAATTTATTAAACTGAGTATTAGGCTGGGATTATTCATTTCCAGTCTATTTGAGACCACACAACCGCCATGCGTATCCGTCAGCTCCCTGAGCATTTAGTCAATCAAATTGCCGCAGGTGAGGTCATCGAACGACCTGCCGCCGCCGTTAAGGAATTGGTGGAAAATGCCATTGATGCGCAAGCTACACAAATTGTAGTGACATTAAAAGATGGCGGCAAGACCCTGATCCGTATTCGTGATAATGGCTTTGGCATGAGTAGAGAGGAGCTGAAAATGGCACTCAACCGCCATGCGACATCCAAGCTGCCTGATGATGATTTAGTGCATATATCGCATTTGGGTTTCAGGGGGGAGGCGTTGCCGTCCATTGCCTCAGTCTCTCAAATGACCTTGTCATCCTGTGCGCGCGGTGAGTCGGATGCGTGGCGGTTAGAGGTTAATGCAGGCAAATACCAAGACTCCGTGCCTTGCGCGATGGCGGAAGGCACAGAAATTGAGATTCGCAATTTATTTTATAATGTCCCTGCACGTCTAAAATTCCTTAAAACAGATCGGGCGGAATATGGTGCGGTCAGGGATATGCTGGAGCGCATCGCCCTTGCCTTTCCCCAAATTGGCTTTCAGTTGATCCATAATGACATAACCGCCTTTAACCTTATTCCGCAAGCCGATACAGATGCCGGCAAACGCGCCCGCTTGGCGGCAGTCATTGCGCGGGATTTTGCCGATAATGCCATGCCCATTCATGCGGTGCGCGATGATGTGACGCTGACGGGCTTTGCCAGCCTGCCCACCTATCACCGCGGCACGTCAGATCATCAATATTTGTATGTCAATGGCCGCCCTGTCAAAGATCGCCTGTTATTGGGGGCGTTGCGCGGTGCGTATAGCGATGTGTTGGCGCGTGATCGGCATTGTTTGGTATGTTTATTCGTATCCTTACCTGCGGATCAAGTCGATGTGAACGTCCACCCCGCCAAAGCGGAGGTGCGTTTTCAGGATTCGGCTGCCATTCGCGGTTTGATTATCACCGCCATTCGTCATGCGATTGCGCAATATGGGCAATCCGCATCATCGCATGTGGCGCAAAATACATTGAATGTGATGGCGGCATCATCTTCGAAAACCTATCAGCCCTCCTTTCCATCCTATGCCTATCCATCCTATCCGCAACCTGTGTTGCAGGAACATGTGATGCAATCTTACCGCCCCTCCACCTTCTCACCTATTCAGCCGCACGCACGAATTGAGGCGGATGTGCAGCAGGAAACGCATCACCCCTTAGGCGCAGCAAAGGCGCAATTGCATGAAAATTATATCATCGCCCAAACGGATCACGGCATTGTGATTGTCGATCAACATGCCGCGCATGAAAGATTGGTCTATGAGCAATTAAAGGAACAATGGGCGCAAGCGCATGATGGGGCAATCCCCAAGCAAGGCTTACTTGTCCCCGAAGTCGTGGAATTAGGCGAAATCGCCGCCGATGCGCTGTTGCAGCACCAAGATTATTTGCAAAAAATGGGCTTGGATATTGAACCTTTTGGCACAGGCTATGTGGTGGTCAACGCCGTGCCTGCCATTTTATCCAAGGGATTAAATGCCGCAAAATTGGTGCAATCGCTTTCCGATGATCTACGCGAATATGATAAAATTAATGGGCTGGAGGAGCGCATCAACGCTGTTCTCTCCAGCATGGCATGCCACGGATCAATCCGATCAGGCCGCCAAATGCGCGGCGATGAAATGAATGCGCTGCTGCGCCAAATGGAACAAACCCCCAATTCCGCCCAATGCAACCACGGCCGCCCAACCTATGTGCACTTGTCTTTGTTGGATATTGAGAAATTATTTGGGCGGAAATAAGAGGGAGATTCTTTTTTCTATTGAAACGCTACCTCATTAAAGCTGCGGAGTTTGCGGCTATGGAGTCTTTCTAGCCCGCCTTCGCGCAATATTTTCATGGTCATCAGGCCGATTAATAAATGCTGTTCCACACGTTCACGATAGAATTTATCAGCCATACCCGGTAATTTTAATTGCCCGTGCAAGGGTTTGTCGGAGACGCATAATAATGTGCCATAGGGCACGCGGAAACGGAATCCGTTGGCGGCAATTGTTGCGGATTCCATATCTAAGGCAATGGCGCGGCTTTGGCTGAAACGACGGTTGGGGTGATAGGACGGACGCAGTTCCCAATTCCGGTCATCAATCGTTGCCACTGTGCCTGTACGCATGATTTTTTTCAGATCTAAATCCTTTAATCCTGTGACTTTTTCAACGGAATCTTCTAAGGCTTGTTGGATTTCAGCGAGGGCAGGAATGGGGATATTAATCGGTAAATCTTCATCCAGCACATGATCTTCGCGAATATAGGCATGCGCCAACGCATAATCGCCCAGACGCTGTGAATTGCGTAGTCCTGCGCAATGTCCCAACATTAACCATGCATGCGGACGCAACACGGCAACGTGATCGGTAATGGTTTTGGCGTTTGATGGACCCACACCAATATTGATTAAGGTAATGCCGTTGCCATCAGCGCGTTTTAAATGATAGGCAGGCATTTGCGGCATTCTGGCTAAGGGTTTGCCTATATCATCGCCGCTATGATCAAAATTGCGGTTATAGGTAACCTTATTCCCCGGTTCAACAAAGGCGGTATAGTCATCATCCTGCATGGTTGTATTTGCATCGGGATTCGCCACAGACATCATGCCATGTGCCATGCGGCAAAATTCATCAATATAAAATTGATAGTTTGTGAAAATCACAAAATTCTGAAAATGCTGTGCCGATGTGCCCGTATAATGACGCAAGCGCAAAATACTGAGATCAACACGAGGTGCAATAAATAATGCCAAGGGTAAAATGCCATCAACGCCGGCTTGGTAAGTGGAGTTGGCAATTTGATCATCCAAGATATTCAAATCAGGATGGTCAAAAACATGGGGCAGGGCATCCAGTTTTGATGATGATAAATCGCCTTCCATTTGGAAACCCTCATCAATGGCAAAATGAATGGGGATAGGCGTATCACCAACGCCAATTTCTAAGGGAACATTATGGCTGTCAATTAATAGCTGGAATTGTCTTAGATAATATTCTTTGAAAATATCAGGGCGCGTGAGCGTTGTTTCATACATGCCTGAATGCGCAACGAATCCATAGGAAAGGTAAGGGTTTTTTAAACGATCTGCTCTTTCTACTTTAATGCGAATATAGGGGTAAAAGGCTTGGATGCGGTTTTTGGGAATATCAGCTGCTTTTGTAAAATGATCCAATTGTTGACGCAAGTAACCGACCTGTTCTTGATAGAGTTGTATAACAGCATCATAAGCTTCAATAGCGGTTTTATAAGATTTGGCTTTTGGTTTTTTCATTTTATGCTTTCTTTTAATTATTCAATGCCCAGTAATGCACGAGCATAGGTATCAGGGTTAAATGGTTGTAAATCATCAATTTTTTCCCCTATTCCAATTAAGGGGATAGGGATTGCATATTTCGCCGCAAGGCCAATAATCACGCCGCCTTTGGCTGATCCATCCAGTTTTGTCACAATTAATCCGTTAATGCCGGCTATTTTTTGGAATTGTTCGACTTGGGAAAATGCATTTTGCCCTGTGGTGGCATCCAAGACCAATAAGACGGAATGGGGGATGGAGGCATCTTTTTTCTTGAGCACCCGAATAATTTTTTCAAGCTCTGCCATCAAATTGGTTTTGTTTTGCAATCGCCCTGCTGTGTCAATAAATAAGACATCGGCATTGGTGGAAATGGCCTTTTCATAGGCTTGATAAGCAACGGCGGCGGCATCTGCGCCGGTATCTTGGGATATAAACTCAGCATTGGCGCGTGTTGACCATTCTTGCAATTGCGCCACGGCAGCGGCGCGAAATGTATCGCCTGCGGCAATCACGACTTTTTTGGATTGCTGTGTTAATTGATATGCCATTTTGCCAATCGTTGTGGTTTTACCCACGCCATTAACGCCACAAAATAAGACAACGCACGGTTTTCCATCCACTGCATTTAAATTTATTGGTAACGCCACGGGGCGCAAAATATCAGCAATAATATTGGAAAGGTCTTGTTTAACGATAATCGGATCAACATCTTTGTCAAATTTACGGGTTGCAAATTCGTTGATGATTTTTGCCGCTGTTTCTGCGCCTAAATCGGCGGTAATCAGTAAATCTTCTAAGTCTTGTAAGGAGTCTTTGTCTAGCTTGCGCTTGGTGAAAATGTCACTGATCCCCTGTCCCATTTTCTTTGATGAGGGCGCAAGCCCCTGATCTAAAGTGGTAGGGGTAGAAACAACAGGGGCGCTGTCTTTGGTGATCTCAGTTTCAGTCTTTTTCTTCTTCCAAAATATCATGTCTTTATTTTTATCGCATCGCGCGGTGAAAGAAAAGCGGTATTTTTACAAATTTCTCTTGCATTACAGAAGCAAAACAGATAGGTTGAGCCTGTTTTTGTGGGAGGTTGCCGACCGTAACCACGAAAAACCTTTTATTAACATGAAACTATCATAAGGTAAAATTATGGCACGTAAGAAAATATCTGGCTATATTAATCTGCAGGTTGCTGCAGGTTCAGCCAATCCATCTCCCCCTATTGGGCCTGCATTGGGTCAAAAAGGCGTGAACATCATGGAATTCTGTAAGGCGTTTAACGCGAAAACAGAATCTCTTGAAAAAGGCATGCCGATTCCTGTTGTGATTACAGTTTACGAAGATCGTAGCTTTACATTTATCACAAAGACCCCTCCTGCAAGTTATTTGGTCAAAAAAGCGGCGGGCTTAAAAGCTGGCTCAACAAACCCCGGTTCACAAATTGTGGGTTCTGTTACCAAATCACAAATCAAAGAAATTGCGGAAACAAAGAAAGAGGATTTAAACTCTGCCTCTTTAGACGCCGCAATGCGTATCATCGAAGGCACAGCGCGTTCGATGGGTATCGATGTGTTGGAGGATTAATCACATGACAAAAATAGCGAAAAAAGTAAAAGCTGCACGCAGCCTTGTTAATCGTGATGCGGTTTATTCCATCAAAGATGCGATTGAAGTTTTGAAAAAAGCGGCGTTGGATCGTAAATTTGACCAATCTTTGGATATCGCCATGAATTTGGGTGTTGACCCACGTCATGCGGATCAAATGGTTCGTGGTATGGTTGAATTGCCCCACGGAACAGGAAAAACAATCCGTGTTGCTGTGTTTGCCAAAGATGCAAAAGCTGAAGAAGCAAAAGCCGCTGGTGCAGATATTGTTGGTGCAGATGATTTAGCGGATTTAGTCCTAAAGGGCGAAATCAACTTTGATCGTTGTATCGCAACACCAGATATGATGCCTGTTTTGGGACGTTTGGGTAAAATCTTGGGCCCGAAAGGTCTGATGCCAAATCCAAAATTGGGAACAGTAACTGTTGATGTGAAGGCCGCTGTTGCCTCCGCAAAAGCAGGATCGATTGAATTCCGCGTTGAAAAAGCCGGTATTATTCATGCAGGGATTGGTAAAATCAGCTTTGATAGCCAAAAATTGTTTGAAAATACAATCGCCTTTATCGAAGCCATCAAAAAAGCAAAACCTGCTGGCGCAAAAGGAACATATATCAACCGTATCTCTTTGTCCTCAACGATGGGACCTGGGATTAAAGTTGAATTAGAAAACGACAACAGATCTGCGTAAGTCAGATTGTTGATTAAGAAAAAGCCGTTCTGTCTGTTGAGAGAGAACGGCTTTTTTATTTTTCCTCTATGTCTTTATTATGCCTTCATCACTTTTTGTACAATCTCAAATCCAAATCCGGCGCGGGCTAATTTTGCCATGTCTTTGCGAAAGCGATCAGGTTCATCTTCGTAGCTGTAGGGGGCATAAGCCCCAATTTTCTTTTTTCGGGCGAAAATCAGGGCGGCGTTGAGGTCTGGATTTTCATTTTCATTTTCATGGTCATTCATAATGTCAGAATCGGCGTCATTCAGGGCGATGGTAATCATATCACTGGGGACACCTTTTAAGCGCATTTTTTGCTGGATTAATTTTGCGGACAGACCGCGGCGGCGTAAGGATATGGCCAATCCACGGCTGTATAAATCATCATTTAAAAATCCTAATCTGACGAAATCATCAGTAATTTTTTGTAACCATTCTATACATTCATCGATATTTTGATCTGTGTGATGTTGACAAGACCGCGTGATTTTCAGGCGCATGATCTTTTCAAAATGGGCGCGGGATGCCGTGAAGCGTTCCAAATAAAACTGTCCTGCATTTTGCAGATAACGTTGCGTAATGCGTTTTGGAATTTTTGATTTGTTTTGGTTGATTTTATGCATAAATCATATCATAAGATAAGACATCATAAAAAAACAGAAGCATTTGATATGGATACAAATTTAATTTTACCTTTTCAGTTGGAATCATCAGGGCTACGCGGTCGTATTGCGCGCTTTGATACGATGCTCAATGATATTTTATCTGCACATAATTACCCTCCCGTTATTGCGCATATGTTGGCGGAAACCTTGGTTTTATGCGCTTTGTTATCCACCATGTTGAAATATGATGGTATTTTTACGCTGCAAATCCAAACACAGGGAATTGTGCCCTTGGTTGTGGCGGACATGCAAAATGATGCCACCATCCGAATGGGGATGCGGGGCTGTGCGCGGTTCCAACAGGATCACCCCGATATTGCAAAAACACATCCCAAAGATTACATGACATTATGGGGCGATGGATATATTGCATTCACAGTTGATCAAGGGGAATATGCGGAGAAATATCAAGGCATTGTCGCCCTGAAAGGGGATAATTTAACCCAAGCTATCCAGCATTATTTTAATCAATCTGAACAAATTGGGACAGGGCTGCGCTTGGCGGTGCAGCAAGATGCCCAAGGCAAATGGCACGGTGCAGGGATCATGATGCAGCATATGCCTGAGGAAAATCAGAATTTTGCCAGCGGCAGTAATTTGGTCGAAGATCACTGGCGCCGCGCCATGATTTTTACCCAAAGCTGCACAGATGAGGAGCTGTTAGATCCCAATTTATCACCTGAGGATTTATTATACAGATTATATCATGAGGAAGGGGTCAGGGTTTTTAAGGCCTCCCCCCTCCATAAAGCGTGCCGTTGTAGCCGTAAAAAGGTCGAAGATGCGTTTCGGTTACTGAGTGATGATGATATTGATGCCATGTTCGAAAATGACCCCACCACCACAGCATCCTGTGAGTTTTGCAGCACAGATTATGTGTTTTCCCGCGCCGATATTGATACGGTCAGGGGATAGAAAGATATGTTGAAATATATTTTTTATTCATATAAAAGATATAGAGGACATAAATATATCAACGGGAATTTTTATCATGGATTTACAGCCAATATTTCAGCAAACGGCGCATTTTATTGACCAATATCGCTACCCTGTTGTGGGCATATCAACGGCTTTGGCGTATTTCGCATTATCGATAATGCCTAATGAAGAGAAAAAAAGTGAAGATCATCCTGCGCTTAAATATATAACAGCCAAGAACGCATTCTTGTCTTTTGCTACTTTGGGAACGTCCACATTTCTTGTATTTTGGGGGATAGATTTGTATAAATTGGAGGCGCTTGCGACAAAAGTATCTTATAATGCAACACTGCCATCACATATTCAAGATATTCAGAATCGTTTTGTCCGGCAATTAGATAGCGCATTTTTATCTGACCTACGGAAAAATATCGCACAGATAAAATTAGCAAGTTTTAATGAAGAGAAAGCAGGATCTGTGCTGCAGCTAGCAGATGACAAAAACATGTTTTTTATAAATCTTTCTCATGAATTTGATGTCTCTAAAAAAGAGGCTTATGCTCTTTGGAAAGAGGCCAAAGACCGTAATTTTGAAAAAGGTTTTTATCAGATTAAAAATATGAATTTAGCAACGGGTGCGCTCACTGTTGATTTCCAAACATTATGTGATCAAGCACCCCAAGCACAACAAACGCAGAAACCGAACCCTTGTGTGTTGCCTCTGTCATTGTCTCAATAAATTGATTTATAGTCAAACCAAATAAATTTGGTTGGGGTGTTCTGAACAGGAATCGTCATAGCGGACGTGATCCGGTATCTCCCACCTATAAGCACGAGATGCCGTGTCAGGGCACGGCATGACGGCGGTGGGGCGTCATAAGGCAGGGAAATAAAGGGTAAATAGACCGAATGATATAATCATTTTTATTTGGTTTGGCTATATTTTGCATTTACGGCAAGGAAATAAGGGCAATTGCCTGTGCGGCGATGCCCTCACCGCGGCCTGTGAAGCCTAATTGTTCTGTGGTGGTGGCTTTAATATTGACTTGATCTAACGCCAATCCCAGTAAGCTGGCAATGTTGCGTTGCATGGAATCGCGATGCGGCGTGATTTTGGGGGCTTCGCAAATAATGGTAATGTCAATATTTTCAAGCGTCCCATGCTTTTCATGGATACGGCGGAGGGCGTCGCGCACGAAAATATAACTGGCCGCCCCTTTCCATTGTGGGTCGGATGGTGGGAATAAGACCCCAATATCACCCGCGGCAATTGTGCCCAATAAGGCATCTGTTAAGGCATGTAACACAACATCCGCATCGGAATGTCCTGCCAATCCATAAGGGTGCGCAATGGAAATGCCGCCTAAAATCACGGCGTCTTTTTTTGAGTCTGTATCAAAAGCATGAACGTCGAACCCTTGGCCAATGCGATATTTCATTTTTAAAATGTCCCTTTGTTGTGATGATATGTTACAGGTCGCTGTTGAGCGTTATTTTATAATTTTGTCTTTCCCCTAAAATGCGATGAACTTTATATCCTGATTGTTGTGCAAGAATGCAATCATCGGTAATTGTCGCGTTATTTTGATGGTGAAGATCATAAATCATTTGGAAACGAAAACTTTGTGGTGTTTGGATAATTTGTAATGAATCCCGTGACAAAGGCACGCCATACAAAGCAGGATCATCAGATTGGCATATCGTATCCACCGCAGGCATAAAGGTGCAGGCGGCATGGATGTTGGGGTCTTTGAATATATCCAAATGATTTTGAATGATGGTTTGGCTGATAAAGGGGCGCGCCGCATCATGAATTAAAACAGGGCTGTCAGGCGCACAGGATTGTGAATCATACAAATATTGCAGCGCATTTTTAACGCTGTCTTGGCGTGTTTGCCCCCCTATAATAGGATGAAGTGAGGCGTTATATAAATTCTGAATTGTTTGGAAATAATCCCCATGATCGCCATGGATCACAATATGAATGTGGGATAGGGGGATTAAGGGCAAAAAAGCATCAATCGTATGTGCCAAAACAGGTTTTTGAATGCCCCGATGCAATAAAGGCATATATTGTTTTGGCTTGTCGCTGTTCATGCGGCTGCCTGTGCCTGCGGCAACAATAATCAAATGCGGATTCATAGTGGGGGTCATTGTTTTTAATGGACAGTTTCTATGAATCATTTATCATCACCATGCTATGCAATCAAGTTTTAAAATATTTTTATCGACATTGTGCTCTTTTTTCTTAAATACAAAAAAGGGTAATAACGGAAGTAAATCAAAAATTTATGCAAAAATATTACGGATCTTAAGCGGCTTTGTGGTTGTGCCTGTGTTGGTGATCATGGGGTTTTCAGTGGTTTTTTATCATTATGGGATTGATGGTTGGTTTAATGCAAAGGTACAAACCGCCATCACCGAGTCCGCCGAAGTCGCCCAAGCCTATTTACGCGAACATCAACAAGTTATTCGTGCTGATACATTGGCAATGGCACGGGATTTGAATCGTCAATCCTATTTATTATTTGAAAATCCCAAAGGGTTTCAAGAATTTATCTATACACAATCTTTTGTCCGAAATTTACCTGAAGTGGTTATTTTTAACACACATGGGCGTGTCATTTTTGCAACAGAGCTTGCAAATTTCAAGGGCATACAGTCTTTGCCTGCCCTTGCGCTCAATCAATTGCAAAAGGGGCAATCACAAGAGGGCGCAGATGTGCTGATTTTAACGCAGGATGAACATCGTGTGCAGGCGCTGGTGCGTTTAGAATCTTTCCAAGATTTATATTTATTGGTTGGTCGCGCCATTGATGCGACAGTTATTGACCATATTCGTAAAACCAAAGAAGCCTCTGATAGCTATAATCTTTTGCGGGTACAAATTAGCCGTTTTAAACATGTGATGAATGGCGTGATTTTCCTTCTTGCGACCATCATGATTAGTGTTGCCTTTTTATATGCGCGGCGCATTGCACGGCGTGTTGCGCGCCCTATTGAGAACATGATTGCAAAAGCCGATCAAGTGGGGGCAGGGGATCTGAATGCCAATGTCCCAACGGATTATGCCTATGCTGAATTTAATCATTTGGCGCTGGCGTTGAATGGGATGATTGATAAGCTCAAGGATAATCAAAAAGATTTGATTGCCGTTAATAGAGATTTGGATGAACGGCGTCAATTTACAGAGCAGGTGATTTCTGGGGTTTCGTGTGGTGTTTTAAGCCTGTCTATGGATCAGAAAATTTTATTAGCCAATCACCGTGCGCATGATTTATTGGGGGCGAAGGGCGTATCAATCGAACAGAAATCTTTAACAGATTTTATCCCTGAATTTTCAGAATGGTTTTATAAATCCAATCATTTTTTTGAATTTGAAACAGATTATTTAGGGCATAATCATTTAAAGCGCCGTTTTCTTGTGCGGTGCACAAGATCAGAGGAAACGGGTCATGAATTAAACGGCGTATCCATTGTTACCATTGATGACATTACCGCCTTACAAAATGCGCAGCGCAAAGCTGCGTGGGCGGATGTGGCGCGTCGTATTGCGCATGAAATTAAAAATCCATTGACCCCCATCCAGTTGGCGGCGGAGCGATTAAAGCTGAAATTTTCTCCGTCTTTGGCAGAAAAATACGCTGAAAAAGAACAGGCTGTTTTTCATCGATCTCTTGATTCTATTTTAAATCATGTCAGTGATATTGAATTGATGGTCAATGAATTTTCATCTTTTGCCAGTTTACCAAAAGCCATGTTGCAAGATGCAGATTTAGAAATTTTGTGTGCAGAATTTATATTTTTACAAAAACAAATTCACAAAGATATTCATTGGTCATTATCTGTTCAAACGGGGTTTTCAGGGGTGATACAGGCTGATCCTGCGCAATGCCGACAAATGCTGAATAATTTGGTTAAAAATGCAATGGATGCAATTTTATTGCGCCAGCCTGTACCTCAAAATCCATCTATTGTGTTTTATCTATCAAAGACAGCGCCGCATCATCATGTTGTTTTATCGATCGTTGATAATGGATCTGGTCTATCTGATTATGCTGAGAAGCTATTAGAGCCCTATATTACCCATAAACCTAAAGGCACAGGGTTAGGATTAGCAATTGTGAAGAAAATCATGGAAGATCATGGCGGCACAATAAAATTATATGACCGATCCGATCTGTCATCCTTGGATCATTCGGTGCTTGACGCTTTATGTGTAATGAATTATGATCCTAAGGATAATGTGGGAACAATTGTTAATCTTGTCTTTCCAGCCCTTTAAAATATTTTAACTATAAATTTATAGGCGACATGAGCAAAATAATATTTGTTATTGATGATGAGCAAGGGATTTTGGATTTAGTCCAAGATGTGCTGGAAGATCATGGTTATAGTGTTCATAGCTTTTCTTGTCCTGATGCTGCATTGTCTGTGTTTTCCCACAACCCCCAAAAATCACCCTGTGATATGGTTTTGTTGGATATTTGGTTTCATCAGAATGAAGAAAATGGCCTGCAGGTTCTAAAGAAAATTAAGGCCACGCACGCCCATATTCCCGTTGTAATGATGAGCGGTCACGCGAATATTGAGGCCGCCATTGAAACAATTAAATTAGGCGCATATGATTTCATCGAAAAACCCTTTCGTTTAGAACGTTTATTGCATTTAGTGTCTAAAACCTTGGAGCATGGCAGTTTGTTGCATGAAAATCGTCGTTTAAAGCGATCAGATACAATCAGTTTAGAGGCATTGATTGGCAAATCGCCATCTATGTTGGTGGTTAAGCAAACAATCCAGCGTGTCGCCCCAACCCATAGCCGTGTTTTAATTACAGGCGCTGCAGGAACAGGAAAAACCCATATTGCACGCATGGTTCATACATTGTCCAATCAGCATAATCCTGATCGAAACGGACGATTTATTGCGTTAAATTGCATGTGTCTTACGGTGAATGATATTGATGCTTTGTCAAATTCCACCTATTTGGAAAAAGATATTCCTATAACACTAGATCGCGATACATTTTATTTTGATAATATTAATGATCTGGATTTAGAAAAACAGGCAAATCTGATCCGATTTTTGCAGTTAAAAGGCGACTGCGCACGGATTATCGCCTCCAGCTCCGTTGATCTGAAGCCGTTAATTGATCAGCATAGCTTTCGGGCGGATTTATATTATCGCCTTAATGTGATCCCGATTGAAATGCCTGTTTTAAGCGCGCGGACACAAGATATTCCTGACTTAGTGCGTTATTTCTCAGAAGATTTCGCCACAAAGAACGCCATGGTATTAAAGACTTTTTCGACGGAATGTCTGTTATTTTTACAAAATTACAGTTGGCCGGGGCATATTCGTCAATTAAAAAATGCGGTGGAATGGGCGTATATTGTGGCGCAGACACGGGATGATATGGTCATTGAGGAATGTGATTTACCCCCTGAAATCACCCATGCGGTGCGCCGTGATCATAATGTTACAGATTTTTTTGCGCTACCCTTGAAATCTGCCCGTGATGCGTTTGAAATTGAATATTTAAAGGTGCAGTTAAACCGTTTTAATTGGAATATATCAAAAACAGCGCAATTTATTGAAATGGAACGATCCGCCTTACATCGCAAAATCAAACTTTTGGAAGAAACAACGGGACAAGATTTAGGGTATGAATCTGCTGCTACTGCGGGGCAGATCGTATCATTTGCTCAATATAATCAAGCAAAGAAAGCCAATAGTACCCAATGATCAAAACGCAAAACCGACCGCATATCGGTGTTTTTGATTCTGGTGTGGGTGGTTTATATATTTTATCCTATCTCACGCAATATTTTCCTTCGTATGATTTTTCGTATTTTGGGGATGTGGCTTTTATGCCCTATGGCAGCCGCTCTGTGGATCAAGTCGTGCAGCGTAGCCATCTTGCAATCAATTGGCTACGGCAGGAATGTCAGGTTGATTATGTTTTGGTGGCTTGTAACACAGCCTGTGCTGCCCTTTATGAAAATGATTCCCGTTTTTTTGAGCGCCATCCGTATCTTATTGATCTGATATCGCCCACACGCCAAGCCATGATGGATTTTGTTCATGCGCAACATCAGGTGCGATTGGGGGTGCGATCGGGGGCGCGATTGGTGACTTTATGCACGCCCCTTACGTATCAATCGGGGTTATATGCAATGCCCCATAATCAAATGATGGTGGCGGATGGTTTAGCTTTTGCCATTGAGCAGCAAGATTTTGATCGTGCCTGTCAGATTTTCTATGATCTGATACGGCCTCTGATCTTAGGGAATGATTTAAGAATAATATTGGCGTGTACGCATTATGTTGGGTTATTGCCCTTTATTCCGCATTTTCATCCCTATATCATAAACCAAGCCTCTTTATTACAGCCTTATTTGGAAAATCAATCGTTGATAGTTAATGATTCTGTGCAAAATTTGTCTTTTTATACATCGCCTCCGCCCTCTAAAATGGCATTAACGGCAGAAAAGTTGTTAAGTTTCGGGTTTCTATCTAAAAAAGACGCGATAATTGTTGAATTATAAGTCTGAAAATAAAAAATTCTCTTGTGCATAGAGAGCGTTTCGCGTACAAAAGATACACGTAACCTATCGTAAAAAACAATAATTGGGGTTTATAAAACTATTATGTCTGAAAAAGCACAAAGCGTTCAAGATGTTTTCCTGAACAAAGTCCGTAAAGAAAAAATCAGTGTTACTGTATTTTTGGTTAACGGCGTAAAATTACAAGGGATTATCTCTTGGTTCGATAATTTCAGCATGTTGCTAAAGCGTGATTCCCATTTGCAGTTGGTTTATAAACACGCCATTTCAACCGTTATGCCCAATGGCCCTATGAGCATGTATGACGGTGAAAAAGAGATTACCTCTGAATAAGCATAATATCGTTTTACAGGAATCATCATGACAGACGCAATCCCACACGGTGCGTTTATCGTGCATCCTGTGTTTCAACAAACAAAAGATATTGATCAAACCAGCCGTGAGATCACTGAGAAAATCCAAGAGATTGAAGGGCTTGTCACGGCCATCAATATGGATGTGATCCATACGGAAATTGTGAATATCCGCAAAACGCGTGCCGCAACCTTAATGGGCACAGGCACATGTGATGCGGTAGCGGCATTGGTGGCGCAGCATAATCCTGAAATTGTAATTTTTGATTATCAGCTTTCCCCCATTCAGCAGCGCAATTTAGAAAAAATCCTAAACGTCAAAATTATTGACCGTACGGCACTGATCCTTGAGATTTTTGGTGACCGCGCCCAAACAAAAGAGGGGCTGATCCAAGTTGAGCTTGCGGCGTTACAATATCAAAAATCGCGTCTTGTGCGGTCATGGACGCACCTTGAACGTCAGCGCGGCGGTGCAGGATTTATGGGGGGGCCCGGAGAAACACAAATCGAGCTTGATCGCCGTATTATCACGGATAAAATTACACGCCTGAAACGGGAGCTCTCAAAAGTGCGCCAAACGCGTGATCTGGAACGCAAAAACCGTGAACGCACGCCCTTTCCGATTGTGGCATTGGTGGGCTATACCAACGCTGGAAAATCAACCTTATTTAACCGTATGACAGGCGCGTCGGTCTATGCGGAGGATTTACCCTTTGCTACGCTTGATCCCACTATGCGCCATATTACCCTGACGGGTGGGTGGGATGTGATTTTATCCGATACAGTGGGTTTTATTCATAATCTGCCCACCCATTTGATTGAGGCATTTCAGGCAACGTTGGAGCAAGTCAATTATGCTGATGTGATCGTGCATTTGATCGATATTTCGCGCGTGGATTGGCACGCGCAACATGCGGATGTGGTCAATGTATTAAAGGGGCTGGATTTAGATTATGAAACAGACCCCCGTATTATTGAGGTCTATAATAAAAAAGACGCCGCCCCTGAGGATCGTATTGAAGATGCTTTGCGTTATTCCCGTATTCATGACAGACCCTGCATGACAGTGTCTGCCTTTACGGGGGAGGGGATCGAGGATTTACGCGCCCTGTTGGCGCAAAAAATATCCAATGATTTTATTCAGCATGATTTTATCCTAACCCCCGCCCAAGGTCGTGCCGCAGCATGGCTGCATGAACGCGCGGATATTAAGGCGCAATCCTATGATGAGGATGGAAATTTACATTTGCGCGCAATCTTAAACCCGATTGATTTCGAGCGTTTTCAAAAAGAGTTTTCGTATAAATGCATTCTTTAGGCCAAAATAAGTGTATTTGATGCAATAAGCGCATTCAGTTCAGCTTCGGTTGAGATATTTCCTTGAATAAAATTTGTAACGCCATCCAAACGTGCAATTGTTTCAAAAGAGGATCCATCCCCAAAAAAATCACCGATTTTTGATGTTTGTAAAAATGTTCGTCCGTTACTTTCTGTGAAGCGAATAAAATCGCTAATGGGATCGCCTAAGTCCATAAATTCAATAATATCAGTGAGTTTTAGGACATCACCTTCTTTAAGATTAAAATCCGTAATCACTTTTATTGTTGGATTATCCGATGCGTCAATCATGAAATCAAAAATATCCTGACCTGCGCCCCCTGAAAATACATCAAAGCCACCCCCTTGGCTGATGAGTGTATCATTTCCATCCCCACCATAAAATTTACTGTTTGCAAAAAGACTGAGCATCAAATCATTACCAGCATCGCCGTAAAAAATTTCAGTCCCTGAACCACCGCCATAATAGGCATCATCCCCGTCGCCACCCCGATATGTTACAGGTTTTTTTGCCCCATAATAGCTGCCCTCGAAATAATCTCTTTGTGCTGTGCCGATGATGGTTTCTATGGTTTCTATGTTTTTTAACGTGTCGTAAATTCCGCTGACTAGGCTCAGGACTCATTAAATCCACCATATAACGATGACGGCTACAATGATTGCGGCACGGAATGTATGGGCACATCGGTCATAACGTGTTGCGATGCGGCGCCAGTCTTTGAGTTTAGAGAAGCT
>JBIICI010000018.1:0-39268 GCA_044238935.1 Gemmobacter sp. | reverse complement strand
AACACAATTTTGAGCTATTTTTAAAGGAATGTGAATGGCGTTTTAATAATCCATCACCAAAAGAACAATTACATCAAGTAAAACAATGGGTTAATCAATATCTCAAATAGTTATCTGGGACAGCCCCAAAGATATTACCCCGTACAGGCAAGAATCCATTCCGCTTCCATCTGTTCCAAATTCTGTGTGATGCGCTGATAGTGATCTTGGGCTTTTTTGATTTCGTGGTGGGGCTTTGTGTAAAAATTATCGGCATTGATTTGATTTTCAATGTCTTTTTTCTCATCTTCCAAAGATTTTATTTTTTCCTCCAGCTTTTTGATCTGCTGTGGATTCATGGATGATTTTGTTGCTTCCGCCGTGGGGGTAGATTTATCTTTTTTGGATTTATTTTTTTCTTGTTTATCCTGCTTGCGTTCTTCACGGCGGGATTGAATGGTGAATTTGCGGTAATCCTGTAAGTCGCCATCGAAATTAACACACGCACCATCTTTGATTAACCATAGGCGATCCGCCACGCGTTCCACCATGTTGGGGTCGTGGCTGACGATAACAATGGCGCCTTGGTAATTATTCAGTGCCTGCACAAGGGCTTCGCGTGTGTCGATGTCCAAATGGTTTGTGGGCTCATCCAGCAATAATAAATGCGGCGCGTCAAAGCTCATGAACGCGAACAGCAATCGGGCTTTTTCACCACCGCTTAAATCGCCAATACGATTATCGGCAAGATCGCGGGAAAATCCAAATGCCCCCAATTTCGCCCGCACAATATGTTCTTTGGCTTCGCCGTTTTTCTTATGAAATAATGTGTACATTTCTTGATAGGGGGTTGCGTTTAAATCCAGCTCCTCCGTTTGATGCTGGGAGAAATAGCCAATTTTCAATTTATCAGATCGCTTCACTTCCCCCTTTGAAATGGCTAAACGATCGGCGATCAGCTTCATTAAGGTTGATTTCCCTTCCCCATTCGCCCCCAATAACGCAATGCGATCATCATGGTCAATATTCAGATGCAGACCTTTCAAGATAGGTTTATCGGCCTCATATCCTATATCAGCATGATTGACCGAAATCATGGGGGAGGCAATGGGCTTAGGGTTTGGAAAGGTAAATTGAACCGCGCGATCGGCAATCACCGCATCGACAATATCCATTTTTTCCAAGGCTTTCATACGGCTTTGGGCTTGGCGGGCTTTGCTGGCTTGGGCTTTGAACCGATCCACAAAGGATTGCATATGGGCGCGGGCTGCCTCTTGCTTTTCATGCATTTTTTGCTGCAATCCAGCTTTTAGGGCGCGTTCACGCTCAAACGTGTCATAATTCCCTGAATACAGCGTCAATTTCTTTTTATCAACATGCAAAACATGGTCAATACATTTATTCAATAATTCGCGGTCATGCGAAATAATCATTAAGGTATGGCGGTAGGATAATAAATAATCCTCCAGCCACATAATGGCTTCCAAATCCAAATGGTTTGTGGGTTCATCAAGCAGCAGGATTTCAGGCTCAACAAAAAGCGCGGCCGCCAAGGCCACCCGCATCCGCCATCCTCCACTAAAGGATGAAAAGGGAGCGGTTAATTCCTCTGGTTTAAAGCCCAGCCCTGTTAATAACATCGATGCTTTTGCAGGGGCGCTATAGGCATCCAAATCTTGTAATCTTTGGAAGATTTCGGCAATTTTATTGCCATCTGTTTCCGTTTCCGTGCGCTTCCAAAGGGCGGCCATCTCCGTATTGGCGGCAAGGACAACATCGATCAAGGGATCATCCGTTTCAGGCATATCTTGGCGTACCATGCCCATACTTTGATCGGAGCTTATGTTGATTGTGCCGCTATCCGCCTCCAGATCCCCAGAAACCAATTTAAATAAGGTGGATTTCCCCGCCCCATTATGACCAATAACTCCCACACGCCACCCATCTTGGATACAGATATTCCCATCTTCGATAATGGTGCGCTGTGCAATGGAATAATGGAGGTCTGATATATTAAGCATAAATGCTTATGGCATATTTGGGGCGGATGAGGCAATGATTTTTATAGGGGGTGGTTGTTTTTTGTCTGTATTGCACTCAATCAATTCCACATCATGGGTTAGGTGGAAATTCACTTAAGAGATACGGTTTAGAATTTTTTGTTATAATTATTGGCAGAAATAATTCTTTATATTTATTTCGAAGATCATCAGATATATTCTTATTTTTTACAATGTTAGAAGTAATATTTGACCTTACCCCACTTTCGTCTTGCCAAAATGTTTCAGAAAGCCCCACTACGTTATCATACTCTTGATTATAAGATGCGAAAATATGAGTAAATCTTCTTAACTGCATAACATGGTCATCAAAAAATTCTTGGCGAGTTTGTCCATTCAAAGGCTTTATAAACAGAAAAATATATATTGTTTTCTCAAAGAAAGAAGAAAAAGCGTAGAAAGCGCTATTTTCATTGCTTTCTCTAAATTCTACCTCTGCTTCTTTAATTTCTTTGCATAGGGCTCTTCTAATAAATCTAGGTTCTTTTGCCATTTCTTTAACTGCACTATCCAAATTATAAATGTCAGAGTTGCCAGTTAGACTTCCTTTCACAGCAGTGTCTGTTATTTCTTGAATGATTGAATCCCAAGTATAGGAAATTTCATCCGCTTGCTTCTTTTTGACATAAGATTCGCTGCTTACATATTCATTCCAGTCCCTCTCCACCCATAAGAGCTTTACTTCATCTCGCTCATTAGATGATTGTTTTGAATATCCTATAAAGTGCCGTTGAGATTCTGAATCAAAATTTAGAATGTAATTGCCTAACAAATCTAATTCAGAAGCACAGAATATAAAGTCACTTTCTTTTATTGTTTGCTCCTTATCTTCTAAGTACCATAAAAGATCCGTAATAGTTCCTAACTCATCTAAAAATGTTTTAAGGTTTTTAAGATCTATAAAATGTATTATTTTCTTTCCGTTATAATGATAAACACCGAATGATTCATGGAGTAAATCTTTAAAAAATGGCGTTATTATTGAATTTTTTTTATTGTTGGTTCGGTATGTAATACAAAGTTTATTGATTGCCGTTTGATTGCTACCATAATCAAAAATTACAAATCTAAAAATTCTGGAGTCTTCTGGGACTATGTTTATTGGAATTTTCTTAGTAGAATTACGACCTAAGAAAATATCTGTTGGTTTTTGTTTTATCCATGCCTCGGCCTCATTAATCTGAGTGATGCCTTTCTCTATTACCTCTTTTTTCCAGTCATTCCAATCATTCCAACTAGCATTATTACAGTCCCATTTTTTACCCTTAACTTCAAAAATTAGAATATTATTATTAAAAACAACTAAGAAATCGCAAAGCTCTTTTGATTTGGATTTATATAAATTCGGATAACCCCATAGTTTAAAGAAACATTTATCGCATACGTCTTCTAGAAAAATTTCCGATGGGGTACGTTCGGGATATTTGTGTCTTTCGGTTGATTTGATGGTAAAAAAATCATTGCTCATATCCTACCGATACCCAGCATCCCTAAACAAATTCTCCGCAATCTGGGCTTCCCATCTGTCGCCGTTGGAGAGGAGTTTTTCTTTGTCATAGAAGAGTTCTTCGCGGGTTTGGGTGGCGAATTCGAAATTGGGGCCTTGGACGATGGCGTCCACTGGGCAGGCCTCTTGGCATAGGCCGCAATAGATACATTTGGTCATGTCGATGTCGTATCGCGTGGTGCGGCGGCTGCCGTCTTCTCTCGGTTCGCCCTCAATGGTAATCGCAAGGGCGGGGCAGATGGCCTCGCATAATTTACAGGCAATACAGCGTTCTTCGCCATTCGGGTAACGACGCAGCGCGTGTTCACCGCGAAAACGCGGGCTGATTGGGCCTTTTTCATAAGGGTAGTTCAACGTCACCTTGGGCTTGAACATATATTTAAACGTCAAGCTAAAACCCCGCACCAATTCAGTCAGGAAATAGGATTTAAAGATGTTTTGCATGGTGCGTTTCCTTTTTTAGATTTCTTGAATAGTCTTTTTTTGAACACTAAGGACACTAAGTTTTCTTGCTTTTCATACTTGAATTTATCCATAAAAAACAAAAATCTTTCATTTAAAATCCTTAGTGAAACTTAGTGGTTCTTAGTGTCCTTAGTGTTCCAACTTTTTATTTAAACTGGCAAATTCCCTGTAAATAGTAAAATGGATGCCACCAAAACCACCCAAAACAGCGTCAGTGGTAAAAAGATTTTCCAGCCCAAGCGCATCAATTGGTCATAGCGGTATCGCGGCAAGGTCGCGCGCGCCCATAGGAAGAAGAACAAGACGGCGGCAACTTTTAGGGAAAACCAGATCACCCCATGCACAAAACCCAACGCCTCAATGCCAAAGGGAGGCAGCCAGCCACCAAGAAATAAAATCGTTGTCATGGCGGACATCAAGATCATATTGGCATATTCGCCTAAGAAAAACAGGGCAAACGCCATGCCTGAATATTCGACCATAAACCCACCTGAAAGCTCTGATTCACCCTCAGGCAAATCAAACGGCGCGCGGTTGGTTTCCGCCAAGATGGATATTAAAAACACGACCAGCATCGGCAGCAGCATGATCTGCATCCAATAAGGGCGCGGTGCCATCACGATTTCAGTGAGGTTTAATGAGCCTGTGCATAGCAAAACGGTAATAATAATCAAACCCATGGACACTTCATAAGATACCATTTGCGATGCGGATCGCAAGCCGCCCAAAAACGCGTACTTGGAATTGGATGCCCAGCCTGCCATAATCACGCCGTACACGCCCATCGATGATATGGCGAATAAATAGGTAATCCCCACGTTAATGTCGGCAATCACCCATTTATAATTCACAGGAATCACCGCCCACGCCACCAAGGCAAGGGAAAACAACACCACAGGCGCAAGCAAAAATATGCCGCGATTTGCCTGTGTGGGAATAATAATTTCCTTGGATAATAACTTTACGCCGTCCGCAATCGGCTGCAATAACCCAAAAGGCCCCACAGTGGACGGGCCTTGGCGGCGTTGCATTGCCCCCAGCACCTTACGTTCAAAATAGGTCAGATAGGCAACGGCCAACAGCACGACAACGACCATCACCAGAATTTTTGCCAACAGGATTAAAAAATCCATCCCATTTGCCATGATAAAATTATAAAAATCATGCATCATTGATCTTATCCTGCTTTCCGTAAATCATCATTGTCATTGCGCAAAAACGCCGCCACACAATCGGCCATCGTTTTTGATGCCCGCGCAATCGGGTTTGTCAGATAGAAATTCTTAACAATCGGCACGAACATAATATCTTTTGAGGGGGTTTTTGAGGGTAAATCCGACCAAGTTTGTGGTAAAATTGTGTCAGGCGCAAGAAAATGCCCAAATTCCGCTGAAATACGCGCACGGAGTTCAGCAATATTGTTATACGGCAATGCTGTCCCCAACGCCTCACTTAACGCACGGATAATTTTCCAATCTTCTTTGGCGTCCCCAACAGGTGGCACGGCTTGACGCGCTAATTGCAAACGCCCCTCCGTATTCACATACAGCCCATTTTTTTCTGTGTACGCACAAGATGGTAAGATCACATCTGCAACGGCTGCGCCTGCATCACCGTGATGCCCTTGATAGATGATAAAACAGCCCTTTTTATCCAAGGACGCCAAATCATCATTATCAACCCCAAGGAGGAATAAGGTCTTGATCGCGCCTGTACGTGCATCGTCAATAATTTGTGTATAGGATTTTTCACCTGTAAAACCCACCGCCAACGCGCCTGTACGTGCTGCCGCATGATGGAGCATATTATAGCCATTCCAATCATCGCGGATCACATTGTATTGCTTGGCAATCTCATGTAATAGGGCTTGCACCGCATAGCCATCCTGTTGAAATGCCCCCTGCCCTGCAATAATCACAGGGTTTTTGGCATTTTTGAAAAAGTCATTTTTGCCTGATTGTAAATCTAACAAAGCCTGCACCCCCTGCCCCAAATGCGCCACAGGATAGGTTAAATCAGGGCATTGATCGCCAATAAAGGCAAATTTTGTCTGATTATTTTTCAGCCATGTTTTGCGCAATCGTGCATTTAAAATGGCGGCTTCCATGCGTGGGTTTGTACCGATCAATAGCACGGCATCGGCATTTTCTAGCCCCTCAATTGTTGTATTAAAACGGACATGAGCAGGGTTTTTTGCATCAAATTCTGCGCCGTCAACGCGGCAATCTAAATGCGAATTTTGCATTAAATCTTTTAACGCCACAATGGAATCCAAATCGGCTAAATCACCCACAAGGGCGGCTTTTTGATCGGCTTTTAAATCCTTGAAACGCTCTGCAATCGCAACGAATGCCTGTTCCCAGCTGGCGGCCTCTAATTTACCAGTATCCATGTTGCGTACGTACGGCTTTGTTAAACGCTGGCGTTTTAGGCCGTCATAGGCAAAGCGTGTTTTATCATCAATCCATTCTTCGTTAATCTCTTCATTCAAGCGTGGCAAGATCCGCATCACCTCCACCCCCCGTGAGTCCACGCGGATGTTTGATCCAAGCGCATCGTGTACGTCTATGGATTCCGTTTTTGTCAATTCCCAAGGACGCGCCGTAAACGCGTACGGCTTGGATGTCAATGCGCCCACAGGGCAAATATCAATCATATTGCCCGAAAGCTCAGACGCCACGGCGGTTTCAATAAATGTACCGATTTCGACTTCTTCGCCACGGTTTAGGAATCCTAAAATCGGCACGCCTGCAATTTCTTCGCCAAAGCGTACGCAACGCGTACAGTGAATGCAGCGTGTCATGATCGTTTTAATCAACGGCCCTAGCTCTTTATCCTTTGTCGCGCGTTTATTTTCATGGTAACGGGAGCGGTCAAAACCATAGGCAAAGGCTTGGTCTTGCAGGTCACATTCGCCGCCTTGGTCACAAATCGGGCAATCCAACGGGTGGTTAATCAGCAAAAATTCCATCACGCCCTTACGCGCTTTTTTGACAATATCGGATTCGGTATGCACAATCATATTATCCGCACACGCCATCGCACAGCTGGCAACAGGTTTCGGTGCGCCCTCAAGCTGCACCAAACACATACGGCAATTGGCAGGGACAGACAGGCGGTCATGGTAACAAAAACGCGGGATTTCAACGCCGATCATTTCTGCGGCTTGCAGGATAGATGTGCCTTTTTCGACGTCGATTTCGTGGCTGTTAATGGTAATTTTTGGCATATATCTTCCTTATGTTCTAAGCCGCAATTTTTGCACGATAGGCATGGATACGCGCTTCCATTTCAGGGCGGAAATGACGGATCAAGCCCTGAATCGGCCACGCGGACGCATCACCATGGGCGCAAATTGTATGCCCCTCAATTTCTTTTGTCACATCCAGCAGCATATCAATTTCATCAATTGTGGCATTGCCCTTGACCATACGCTGCATCACACGCCACAGCCAACCTGTGCCCTCACGGCACGGCGTACATTGACCGCAAGATTCATGTTTATAGAAATAGGACAGGCGCGCAATCGCATAAATAATATCGGTGGATTTATCCATCACAATCACCCCTGCCGTCCCCAAGCCCGATTGCGCCGCCCGCAGAGAGTCAAAATCCATAATCATGTCATCGCATAAATGCTTTGGCAAAAGCGGCGTGGATGATCCGCCCGGAATGATGGCAAGCAAATTATCCCATCCGCCGCGAACGCCACCTGCGTGTTTTTCAATTAAGGTACGCAAGGGAATCCCCATCGATTCCTCCACCACACAGGGCTGATTGACGTGACCCGAGATGCAAAATAATTTTGTCCCTGTGTTTTTCTCATCTTTTCCAAAGGAGGCAAACCATTCGCCACCACGGCGTAAAATCGTGGGGACAACCGCAATCGTTTCCACATTATTGACGGTTGTGGGGCAGGAATAAAGCCCTGCCATCGCTGGAAAAGGCGGCTTATTGCGCGGCTGTCCCTTTTTACCCTCAAGGGAGTTAATCAACGCGGTTTCTTCACCGCAAATATATGCCCCTGCGCCGCGGTGCAAATATAAATCAAAATCCCAACCTGATCCAGCAGCGTTTTTGCCCAGTAATCCTGCGGCGTACGCTTCCTTGATGGCTTGCACCACCGCTGATCCTTCGCTATAAAACTCACCGCGAATATAGATATAGGCGGCATGGGCTTGCATCGCAAAGCCTGCGATCAACGCGCCCTCAATCAATTTATGGGGGTCATTGCGTAAGATTTCACGGTCTTTGCACGTTCCCGGTTCAGATTCATCGGCGTTAATAACCAAATAATGCGGGCGATCTGTGACTTCCTTGGGCATAAATGACCATTTTAATCCTGTGGGAAATCCTGCTCCACCACGACCGCGGAGGCTGGATTTTTTCATTTCTTCAATGATCCAATCGCGCCCTTTGGCAATGATGGCCTTTGTATTATCCCAATCACCGCGCTTTTTTGCGGCCTCAAGCGTGAAGGATTCAAAGCCATAGAGATTGGTGAAAATGCGGTCTTTATCCTCTAACATCTACGCGCCCTTCCCTTCATTATCACATGATTTTGATCCGCAAGATCCTGTACCACAGGATTTCGCTTGCGCAGCCAAAGTCGTTGCGCCCGATTGGGGCATCGAACATAAACGCCCTTTTTGCGATCCCTTTGGAATCTCTTTGCCCTCTTTTAAGGCAGTTAAAATGGCGATCGTACTCTCACGATCCAAATCCTCATAATAATCATCATTGATTTGCATCATCGGTGCATTGACGCACGCGCCCAAACATTCGACATCCATCAAGGTAAATAAACCATCCGCGGAGGTTTCGCCAATGCCGACTCCTGTAAATTCCTTTGTTGCCATCACAATATCATCCGATCCACGCAACCAGCACGGCGTTGTCGTGCAAAGCTGTAATAAATATTTGCCCACAGGCGCAAGATTATACATGGAATAAAAGGTCGCGACCTCATACACTTTGATGGCAGGCTGTTCAATAATCCGTGCAATTTCATCCATCGCCACGCGCGGAATCCAGCCGCCATAAGGGGGATTTGCTTTTGCGCCGTCCTCAGCAATTTGACGCTGGGCTAAATCCAACAGTGGCATCACCGCACTGGCTTTATACACATCGGGATAGCGCGATAAAATATCCGCCACGGCTGACATATCGCGAAAGGTGAAATGATTTGGCTGAAAATCCGCCTGTGATCCGATTGCTTTTTTCATTTTTATTTCAATACCTTAAATTTAATCCTTAATCTTATCGGTCAATTTCCCCGAACACAATATCCATTGATCCGATAATACTGACCGCATCCGCCAACATATGCCCCTTGGACATCAAATCCATCGCCTGTAAATGCGCAAATCCGGGGGCGCGAATATGACAACGATAGGGACGATTTGTGCCATCTGATACCAAGAACACACCAAATTCACCCTTAGGCGCTTCGACCGCGGTATAAGTCTGCCCTGCTGGAACGTGATAACCTTCGGTAAAGAGTTTGAAATGGTGGATCAACGCCTCCATTGAATCTTTCATCTCTGCTCTTGGTGGCGGAGAGACTTTGCGGTCATTGACCTTGATCGGCCCAGCAGGCATTTGCTCAATGGATTGTTTGATGATGCGAATCGATTGACGCATTTCTTCCATCCGTATCAAATAACGCGCATAGCAATCGCCTGTTTTGCCGACAGGAATATCAAAATCCATTTTATCATACACATCATAGGGCTGTGATTTACGCAAATCCCATGCCACGCCTGATCCGCGCAACATGGGGCCTGAAAAACCCCAATCCAACGCCTCTTGCTTGGATACGACCCCAATATTCACCGTACGCTGTTTAAAAACGCGGTTTTCGGTCATTAATGTTTCCAAATCATTGATGATGGCAGGGATCGACTTATCCGCCCATTCATAAATATCTTCCGCCAATCCTGTCGGCATATCAATCGCCACACCCCCAGGGCGGAAATAGTTGGAATGTAAACGCGCACCACAGACGCGGTCGTAAAATTCCATGCCCTTCTCGCGCTCTTCAAACGCCCAAAGCGCAGGGGTGATCGCCCCCAAATCAAGGGCGAATGTGGTGATATTTAAGAGGTGATTCAAAATCCGTGTGACTTCAGAAAACAGCACCCGAATATATTGCGCCCGAATCGGCGGCGTGATGCCCAATAATTTCTCCACCGCCAAGGCAAAAGCGTGTTCTTGGTTCATGGGTGCCACATAATCCAAGCGATCAAAATACGGAATCGCTTGCATATAGGTTTTATATTCAATCAATTTTTCCGTACCACGATGCAGCAAGCCAATATGCGGATCTGCACGCTCTACGACTTCCCCGTCCATCTCCAGCACGAGGCGAAGCACGCCATGCGCCGCAGGGTGCTGAGGCCCAAAATTCATGGTATAAGGACGAATATCAACGCCTTTTTGCGCAAGATCAGTGTGGTTTTTTATATCTGGTATTTGTGTCATATTTTGCACATGCATTTAGCGGATAGCGTTTAAATAAATTCATGGCACACTATATAAAAATCGATGCGTACTTACAATAGATAAAAAACGATTTCATCTCACTCATTGATCTATATCATCTTCAAAAACGTGTATTTATCACTAATTTAAAAATAAAAATAAAAAAACATAAAAAAACACTTGATCTTTAGAAATGCTTTGGCTATAAACGCTTTCAACACAGACCTCACGCAGCGTCCCGTTCGTCTAGGGGTCCAGGACACCGCCCTTTCACGGCGGTAACACGGGTTCAAATCCCGTACGGGACGCCAATTAAATCAATGACTTAGATACAATTAAAATTATCAAGAACCAAATTTCGGTAAATTTTCGGTAATAAGCAATCCTGATTATCGACGAACGATGATGATGGGATTCGTTAGTGGCATTACCTGTAAGAACGGGATGGATTGATGGTCTTAGGTGACTCACCCTTTGCGTCTTCAAGACGTCAGATTGGGGCGTGGACTATTTCCGAATGGGGTGCACCTGTTTTTCTACATTTTTCTATTGCAATCCATTGTGTTTTTGTCCATGATGCAACTATGCGTACTTAAATCAGTGCGCTGGAGTGTCGAAACTCCTTGTTACATGCGGTTGGCATCAACCGTTATTGATGCGTTTTCACCCACATGAAGCGTATCATCAGATGCCGTTTCTCAGCCTTATGGCTGGGAGGCGGTAGCGTATGTTCAAGGCTTTTGCCTAAAGGCTATCGCACCGTTTTCATGTAACAACGGTTTCGAACTCCCAGCTTCCAAGGACACTCAAGTCTTTGGGAGTTTACCTTTAACCGTAAAATGGAGCGAAACGAGAATGCTTACTTTAAACAAAAAACGATTATCCGTTGCCTTGGCTGCAACAGCCATCATCTTATCCACCAGCGCCTATGCTGAAACAGATTTAAAGCCTTATTATGGTTTTGACATCCAGCGCACAAATATTAAATATAATGATAATGTTGATGGCACAGGCGTTGATGCTGGCACTATCTTAGAAGATACCCTGAATGGCGTAAACATCCACGCTGGTATTCGCCCTCATAAAAATATTGGTTTTGAATTGGGCTACTTCCTCACAAGTGAAGAAGACAAATCCATTGCCACTGGCGCATCAGTCGGTGGCGGTCTGACCTCAGATGCAGATTTCAACACAAAGATACGATTAAGCGGTTTTACCATTGATTCGCTGGGTTATCTGCCAATAGACAAGGATGCGAAATTTGACCTTGTCGGCACAGCGGGGCTTGTATACACAAAAGCAGAACTAGCAGCCAATATCCCTGGTGTAGGCTCAGCCTCCAGCGATGAAAGTGAAATTGGTCTGCGTTTAGGTGGGGGCGCACAGTATAATTTTAATGACAGCTTTAATGTCAGAAGCCTCGCCCGCTATCAAACAGCAGATTTTGAAGATACCGCCGATAATGCTTGGACGTATTCTGTTGGTCTAAATTACGGCTTTTAATGATCGTGATGTGCAAAGCATGTGTTGAGTTTTTGATACATGCTTTGTAGTTTACGGGGATCTAATATTTAGGCCTTTGACCTTGATACGACCAACGTCGGTTTCCCTTTAGATAAGCAATAAATTTATAATTATGAAATATATTATAAAATTAAGACAAGTCCATAGTGCAGAAAAGCATGATTAGGCTGCCGCTGCCTTTGCAGAGGAGGATTTTGACCGTTTGGTTAAATCAATGCCAATAACAGTAATTTGATCAACTTTTGGATATTGAGCTGCAATCGTATTCCAATGTTCTTGCAGCGCATTTACTAACTCTGAAAAATTGACCTTAGTCTTTTCCGACGCAATCTCCCATGTTTTTTGCTCGCCTCGGTAAACGAGAACAAAAATACCTCTTTTAGATCGATCATCGCGCAAATAATCTCCAATTAATTGGTTTTCTAGCCTTTCAAATAGTCTAGGTCCGCTCCAATTATCCGCTAGTTTCAATTCCATCGGCACTGGCGCATCACATACAGAGCTTGCAAAACGACAATCTGGTTTTTTGGCATCTGCAAGCTCGTCTTCTTGAGAAATTATATATTTTCCGATAGACCTCTCCCTACACCAATTTGCGATGACTTTCCTAATGCCTCGCTCTTCGGTTTCTTTTGCTAAGGTCGACGCGATACTGTCGTCACCCTCTTCAAGCTGATATTTTAGATCCAAAATCCTTTGAACAGCAAGATCGAATAACTCACGATGGTTCGATGGGGCACTTTCCAGATCCTTATTGAATTGGCAAAATTTATCGCTTCCCCATGGAGAGAAATCGGCATCTAATTCCGCTCTCTTTTTGGCATGATGCGTCATCCATGTTCGATGTTCCTCGACTGGATGGTTTGCAGATAATTCGTGCATAGCAAGATAAGATTCTTTGCCAGGTATATCTACAAGTATTGAAAAAAGTTTGTTACGAGCATCTTGAGCATCATCCCTTAGTTCGGGGGAATATACTCCTTTTCCTGCTCGAACAATATCCTCTTCAACTTTGATATATTTATGCATAATTAAATAAAGATTCTTTAAATATTCTGGCGACTTAAATTTATCTCGGGCATTTGATTCTGTACGCCGCTCTCCAATTAAATTGACGATGACCTGCATGGCCTGATTTTTTGCTGCGAACGAGTCTTGTTTTTCAAGTTGCGCCAAATAAATAGAAAACTGTTTTATCGCTGGCTCAGGGTCAACCCCAATCCAGACAGCAAACCAATGACTTAAATTATCGAAAGAGTTACGCGAAAGGGATTTATTCGCAGCAATTTCTGCCAATTCAGAATTTGATACCGAAGAGCTTCCCTGAATAATTTTCAATATATTTCTTAAAGCTTCCGCATTCAGAGGCTCTTTCTTAAGTAGCCTATCTAACAAGGCGGGTGCGAATCCATCCCATAGCCATTCGCATCCCCAACTTATCCGAGAAAGAATGTAATGCTTTGTTTTTTCTGATTGTAATTCCCAATCAATTTCTTGTAAGAAAATTCTATTTACGACTTGTGGGAATCTTTCATACAAATGTGCAAACCAGCTAGGGAAACCATTTATTTCGTGAACTGCATATCGACACGCTAATTCAGCGTCATTTTCACTTATGCTTTGCCAATCTTGAAGCTTACCTAATTCCATAACAAGTCCAGACAAGCCAAAGATAATGGCGGGGGCAATACTGTTTTCCTCATCCTTTTCGGAACGTAATTTGGGGGTATAGCTCCTCCAGAAAGATATAGCTCCATCTCTAAAAGCGTGGGCTGTATTCAGCCCATACTCTTCAACCAAACATTCCCAATCCCCATAAGCCAATTTTGTTGAGGAAGAGTCATTACATTTTTTACGCATTTTTTGATGCATATACCATTGCCAACCAGATACATCACCTGCATCCAGCTCATTATTTATTAATTTTTGAGAGTTTTTAGACAACCATTCTAGAGATTTTTTATGATCCTCTAGACGTTTTATCTCTTGTCGTTTGCTTCTAAGCCTCCGTTGTGCGTTCCCTCTTTTCAATTCCTTTGTTTCTGGAGATTGCGCAGGAGGATGTAGAAAAAGATTTAACCGAGCCTGCAAGGCTTCATCGTTACTCACCGCCTTTTTGATTTTAGCAAGCCATGCTCTTCTAGGACGTTTACGATCTTTATATAATTCAAAGGCTAAAGATAAGGCCATTAAACGATCTTTAGAACAAATACGACTGGTCAAATCTTGTATAACTTGCTCAAAATCACTTTCATCATAACGCCAAAAACGTCCAAAGAAAGAAATCTGCCAAAAATGCTCAATACTGCGATCTTTTTCTTCTGATGCTTTTCTGGTTTGTTCAACATTATACCAGAAAAGAGAGTAATTTAATTCTTTCCATTTTGGAATAAGGCTTGATAGATTATCTTGAAGGGATTGGCTTTCAAAATCATTATACTCTTTAAAGGCAAAAGCCTGATTCAAAGCATATAAACACTCAAAAGATAGCGCATCTGGATGTTTATCAGATATTAAGCGTTCAGCCGCCTTTAGGCTGATGGACAATAACCATCTATATTGTTCAGATATTTCGCAAAACCGCCTTTCAATGAAAGGCTCTTGCTTTAAAAACTTATCAATTCCTTTTAATAGCTTAGATACCGCCTCAAGCCTAGCCCTTTGAATAAAGTTAGCAAAAGAAGTAGGAAGACCATCAACGCTATATTTCTCAAAGTCTTGAATATTTTTCAGTACCTTAACTATCCAATCTGCCGCGCTCTCATCAATGCAGATATTATCAATGAGTTCTGCTACAATTCGTCGATCGTGTGGATTTTCTGTTTCTTTAACAAAAGATTCAAGGATATCACTAAAATCTTGTGCCCTTCCGACTTCTTTGACAGCCCTTATCGCCGAGATCCTTGCATATTTCTGAATGTCATTGCGCTCAGCATAACGCTTAGCCTCTGGCAATGCTTCCTTTATCCGTCCTTGCCAGATCATACGCAGCAAATACGATAAAACATCATTGTTATCTTGATACATTGAAATCAACTGCTTTATATCATCCGCCATATCCGCAGAAGCAAAGCGCTGAACGGCAGCTCTATCCTCAACAGAGCGGTTAACAGTTCCCATAGATATTTTACGACAGACCTCCTTCAGAATTTCTTTTCTTTTCTCAAGCTCCAGCCTATTTGGATCTCCGCCTTCAAGAATAATCTCGGGCTCTAAGGAATAGACTTTATTCATGATTATGGGATCGAATAAGACCAGCCATGACAATACAGGTCTCATAGACGGCAAAACGACTTTCATCCCATACTGATCACGAAAGAACATATTTTCAATTCTTTGGCGAGATCCGTTATTTTTTAAGAGTTCACAAAACCATTCTGCTGTTAAATATTCTCTCACAGATCGATGGTGAAACCTGACTGATCCATAAATAGCCTCATCAAAAATGGGACGATTTAATAAAATTTGCAAGTCTTGATCATTCCAATCCTGCAATATAGATCGTGGATCCAGTCCATTAGCAGTATGCGCTCCATCTAAAACATTGATTGTAGATTTATGAGTCAACGTACAGGCAGCAGCCAAAAGCCGAACACCTTCCATAATCTTCTTTGGCTCCATAGGCTTGGCCTCAGCCCTATCCTGATCCTGCTCAATAAGCCTTCTTTTCACACTATTTTCCATGAGCTCAAAGCGTGTTCCAATTCGTCCTGTATTATTCCAGAAATCTATGATCTCTTCCAAATCTTGAGGTCGAGATGTAAATGCCCAAGCATCCTGTCTATCAATTTCTTCTAAGAATTTTCGGTGATCCTGAACCCCCTTGCTTTGCGCAAATATCGAGACTTGGTCTTTAGAAAGATTTGTCAATGAATATATTCTAAACCCCACAGGTTCAGTTTTTTCAGTGGATATTTTGCTCTTAGAAGATATTCTATTATCCACATAAAAATCATCAGTGTCATTGTCATTTTCGCTGCAGGGTTCCGCCACAGGCGGGAAATATTTATTACAACTGGCTAAATCGGTTTTCGGTCTCCATGTTGTCACTCTTGAAGTCATAACAATATGCGCTCGCACCGAAGCTGGTGAGAGTATACGACCCAGCTTCCTAATGGCATTTTCGAAATCTTTTGGATCTTTTAAACGGGACTCATCCACAGAATCCAACAAAACCCATCCATCTTCATTGGAGCTCAACCATTCTTGAAACTCCTGGTAGGTACCTTCCTCAAAAGCCGTTTCAAAATCAGCAACAATATGTTCAAGCCTCAGAAAAAAAGCCTTTTTATCTTGGGATATTAGTTTCTGCGTCGCGTAGCGGATTTCGCGTGTTTTCCCTGCCCCAGCTTCTGCCAGCAATACGATGCGATACTGCTTTAAAAGATCGTTCCAATTAAGATCCTTCCCAATGCGAAGACCCAGCGCCTCATTTATATCAATATCATCGCTTTTGGCCTCATGACCGTAATCAGCGGATAATTGATAAAATGTGCGATTGAGTTCTATATGTTCGTCCAAGGTAGCAGCCTACAGAATCATTTTTGTTATTGATAAATCATAAAATATTTGTTCCATCAAAGGAACTTGATTGTTTAGTAAAATTCCATTATTTTCTCAACTATTGCGATTTTTACTCATAAAATGAAATTATTGAACATAAGCAAAGGCCAAAAGGATAAAAGCCAGCATGAACGCAGACGCAGAAAGAGAATTTCTAAAAGATCTGGACGATAAACTCTGGAAAGCTGCCGATAAGATGCGCTCCAGCATGGATGCGGCGAATTATAAACATATCGCCCTTGGCCTAATTTTCTTGAAATATGTTTCAGATTCATTTGAAGAGCGGCAGCAAGAACTGCGAAAACTGTTCCAAGACAACCGCGCCGACAATATCTATCACCTGCCCCGCGAAGATTACAATAGCGATGCCGAATACGCACAGGCCATTGAGAGCGAACTGGAACTGTTGGAATATTATCAGGAAAAAAATGTCATCTGGGTACCACCACACGCGCGGTGGAAATATCTGCAAGAAACCGCCGCCCTGCCCATCGGCAGCGTTCTGTGGCAAGATGCGCAAGGAAACGATGTCAAGCTGCGTTCTATATCGTGGCTTATTGATAACGCCCTTGATGAAATCGAAAAAGAGAACCAGAAACTCAAGGGCATTCTGAATCGAATCAGCCAATACCAACTGGAAAATGAAAAACTCACCGGTCTAATCAACGCGTTTTCTGACACCAGCTTCTCAAATCCTGTCTATAAAGGTGAGCGCCTGAGCCTGCACAGCAAGGATATACTCGGTCATGTTTATGAGTATTTTCTTGGTCAGTTTGCATTGGCTGAAGGCAAACAAGGCGGGCAATATTACACCCCAAAAAGCATCGTCACGCTGATTATTGAAATGCTGGAACCTTATAATGGCCGCGTGTATGACCCAGCCATGGGATCAGGGGGCTTTTTTGTGTCCACTGACCGTTTTATTGATGAACATTCAAAGCAAAAGCACTATAAAGCATCCGAACAGAAAAAACAGATTTCCGTGTACGGTCAAGAAGCGAACCCCACAACTTGGAAACTGGCCGCCATGAACATGGTCATTCGGGGTATTGATTTTAACTTCGGCAAGAAAAACGCCGATACGTTCCTCGATGACCAACACCCCGATTTGCGTGCCGATTACGTCATGGCAAACCCGCCCTTTAATATCAAGGATTGGTGGCACCCAAAGCTGGAGGGCGACGCGCGCTGGAAATATGGCACACCGCCGCAAGGCAACGCCAACTTCGGCTGGATGCAGCATATGCTTTATCACCTCGCCCCCACGGGTTCGATGGCGCTGTTGCTTGCCAACGGCTCCATGAGCTCCAACACAAACAATGAGGGCGATATCCGCAAAAACCTGATCGAAAAGGATCTGATCGAATGTATGGTGGCATTGCCGGGGCAACTTTTTACAAACACGCAAATTCCAGCCTGTATCTGGTTCTTGACCAAAGATAAAACAAATGGTCTCAGGCTGGATGAAACCAAACGAAACCGCAGCGGTGAAACGCTTTTCATTGATGCGCGCAATCTTGGCTTTATGAAAGACCGCGTCTTAAGGGATTTCACAGCCGAAGATATCGCAAAGATCGTTGATACGTTCCATGCTTGGCAAACCGAGGGCGGCGCGTATGCGGATGAAAAAGGCTTCTGCTTCTCTGCAAAAATCGAAGATATGACCAAAAATGATTTTGTTCTAACACCGGGCCGCTATGTGGGATCAGCCGATCAGGAAGAAGACAATGAGCCGTTCACAGAGAAAATGGCGCGCCTGACCGCCCAACTCAAAGATCAATTCGCCGAAGGCGACAGACTGGAGGCGGAGATTAAAAAGAATTTGGCGGGGTTGGGATATGGTTTCTAAGAAAAGTGAGGACAGGTAATGACTTCTCCTATCCCATTCCATATTCATTATGACGTCATTGAACATTTCATTCCAATGAATGACTTTACCACAGCATCAAATGCCGCGCATAAAATCATAGATAATCTAAATAAAGAAATTTTTGGTGGTTTTCTAAAGTACCAATTAGTCGTCCTTCCACCCGAGACAGGAACTCTTCTAAAGACTATAGGATTTTTGACGCTAGTTGCCAATGTGGTTATAGTGCCAATTACAGAGGATTACGTGGAGGGGGCATTTAAGGCACTCACAGGACATGAGCCTTCTTATTATGCTAGCCAACACATTGCCGCATTAAGAGATCTAACCGTAGGATTCTTTTCAAAAGAAGTTGATGAGCTGGAATGCGCAATTCCTCGCAAGATTAATTTAGATCGCGCATATAAGGCAAAAAGTGACTTTTATCGTTCATGCCAAGACAATAAAGATATAAATGGCATTGGCTTTGACCGCAGCAATAATTTTGCTATAAAACGTGCTAATTTCAAGAATCATATATCCAAAGATCGTGTACGAGAACTCGATTCAGATTTTGTTGTCTATGATGCTGTCCTCATTTCGCCAGTGACAGAAGACAAAAAGCTGCAATGGGATTTTGAAGACACGGTTACAGGGCAAAAGATTTCTGCCTATATGCATGATGAGTCATTCAAAAATGGGGTTCTGAACGGTCAATATCCAATCAGACAATCTGATAAAAGTGACATTCTTCAAATTCTGGTCGAATATAAAAAGCAAGAACGAAACGGTGAGGTTGAGAAAAAAGAAACAACCGTTGAAACGGTTTTCAAATTTAATTCTCATGAGATTTCATCCATGCCAGCCGTATTACCGACAGGCACAAAATTCCAATTGCCGAGCAGAACTCCTATGGATGACCTATGGGGAGGAAACATTCAATGAGTAGCGGTAATAAAAGAAAAATTACTGAAATAGTAGATTTCAATCCCTCTCGAAAAATCAGGCGCGATTCTATTGCCCCATTTATTGATATGGCCTCTTTGCCTATTGATGGGCGTGATGTAAACCAAGTCTTATACAAGGAATTTAGCGGCGGAGGGGCGAAGTTTAAGAATGGAGATACACTCTTTGCAAGAATAACTCCTTGCTTGGAGAACGGAAAGACGGCAAAGGTTTCATCGCTCCTATCTGAAGCTGTTGGTCACGGATCAACAGAATTCATTGTTATGGCTGCAAAAGAGCCAGAATATGATGAAGAGTTTGTCTATTACATAGCACGCCTACCAGAATTTAGATCATATGCAACAGCACGTATGGAAGGAACGTCCGGTCGCCAAAGAGTTCCATGGCAGGCACTAGCAGAATTTGAATATCCTTTTCCTGAAAAAGAGGACAGGCAGCATATAGGCCGGGTTCTTAAATCATTAGACGACAAAATCGAAAATAACCGACGGATGAATGAAACGCTGGAGGGGATGGCGCAGGCGATATTTAAAAGCTGGTTTGTGGATTTTGATCCTGTCCGTGCAAAAGTTGAGGTGCTGGAAAATGGCGGCAGCATCGACGCCGCCCGCCTTGCCGCCATGCAAGCCATCAGCGGCAAATCCACCGAAGACCTGCAAACCCTAAAAACCGAAAACCCAGATATCTACGCCGATCTCGCCTCCACCGCCGATGCTTTCCCCTCATTCTTCACCCCCTCCCCCCTCGGCGATATTCCCGATGGGTGGGAAGTGAAAAAGATTGATGAATGTTACAATGTAATAATGGGGCAATCTCCCAGCGGCGATACATACAACGAAAATAAAGATGGGACACTCTTTTACCAAGGGCGCGCAGAGTTTGGATGGAGATTTCCAAGCCCTAGAATGCATACAACAGCCCCCAAAAGAATGGCGACAGCAGGAGATATTTTGTTGAGTGTAAGGGCGCCAGTAGGCGATATGAACATCGCGCTAGATGATTGCTGTATTGGTCGGGGCTTGTCAGCCCTAAAACATAGAAATGAAAGCACAACTTATAGCTATTATCAAATAAACAGCATTAAAGGAGAGTTGGATCGTTTTAATGGGAGCGGGACAGTTTTTGGATCCATTAACCAAAAAGACTTAAAAAATATTTCTATTTTGGAACCATCTAAGCCATTGCAAGAACAATTCATATTAAAATGCTCCGATCTTGATAGAATGATAGAGAATTCATCTTTTGAAATTTTATCTCTAACTGAAATTCGAGATGGGCTGTTGCCTAAACTGCTTTCTGGTGAATTACAGATTGAAGGAAAATTTAATTTTTTGAAGGAGACCGTATAATGAGCCGCTGGATTGATAATTTTAAAAATCATGCATTTCAAAACGAATGGAGGCGAATTAAGGCACAAACAGAAAATTTAACTGCCAACGATGAAACTGTTGTGACGGCAGTAGAAGAAATTGCACGACTGAAAAAAGTTATTGCCTTTTTAGATGTGCTTTTAGAGGCGGTAGATGCAGAGATAGTTCCTCAAAATGTTTGGAATCAGTTTTATGAACAGATCAATCCTTGCTTAAATCAGGTAAACATATATATAGAAAACAAAAACATTGAACATATCAATAATGCGAATATTCATCTTGATAATTTGCTCTCTTATTTAAAGCCATATGTGGTAAATTCAAAAAGTTCTGCTGTGGCTGCTGGGAGGGCTTATAACACATATTCAAAAACAATCAATGACCATTTGCGCCTTATTGAGGGTAAGGTGCAATCTATCATTACGCAATCAGAACACAATAAAGCTCAAGCGGATATTCTTGTTGCAGAAATTGAAGCATCGAAAAATAATATCAAAAAAATGGAAAATAGTTTTTTCGTTGGCGATGATGGCTCTCTCTCCTTGCAAAAGAAAATGGAAAATCTTTTTTCTGAATCAAATAATTGGCATTCAAAAATCAAAGATTTTCACCAAAAACTAACTTCTGGAAATGAGCAAGAAAGCGCCATTATATTGCAAATAGATGAAGCTAAAAAAAGAGTCTTGGCAGATAAAAAGGCTGCTGAAGACGCCAATGATTCAGTGGCAGAGCTATTAGATGAATTAAAAGAATTTTACACTACCATTTTTGGAAAAGATGGGCAGGATGGACAGCATGAAGGTGGATTAAAAAAAGAATTGGAACTGAGACGTCAAGAACTTAGTGACCTAAAAGAAACGCATCAAAAAACTTATAAAACCTTGGAAGAAGAAATTGAGAGTCTCCTGCCGGGTGCTGTTAGTGCAGGACTAGCCACGGCTTATAAAGACTTGAAAGATTCTTTTAATACACCAATAAACCAGAATTCTAAAATCTTTTATCTATCTTTGTTTGGAATATTTATAGCTGGTGTAATTATGATTGTTAAAAATATGGAGTTTTGGAAGTTAGAGTTTATTGATTTAAATGAACCAATGCATCTTTTTACTAACCTTATATATAAGCTACCGATTCTGCTTCCACTTTTGTGGCTAGCTGTTTTTGCATCTAAACGTCGGAGTGAAGATAGACGATTACAACAAGAATATGCCCATAAAGAAGCTTTAGCCAAATCTTACCAAAGCTTTAAGATGCAAATCGACTCACTGAATACGCAAGATGACAAGCTCATGAAGCATCTGCTTGAAAAAGCTATTATTGCTATAGCATTTAATCCATCGACTACGCTTGATGGCAAGCATGGAGACAGAATTCCTATTGTAGGAGCTGTTGAAGCGATTGCAGAAAAATTAACTGAAAAGGGAATTTTAGAGTTCAATCCCTTAAAGGATAAATAATTTATAACGAGTAAATACTTCGCCAAAAGGTTTATAGCGATGAACGAAACCCAACTAGAAACCCTATGCCTTGACTGGTTCCGTGAATGTGGCTGGGAGGTCTTACATGGCCCCAATATTGCACCGGAAACAGAAAAGGCTGCGCGCAAAGATTATCGTGGTGTTCTTTTAGACTCTGTTTTGGAGCAATCCATTGTGCGGCTTAACCCTCATTTGCCTGCTCAATGTAGCGAACAAGTTATCGCGCATCTGAAAAAGCCAGAAAGTCTTGATCTGATTGCCAATAATCGTGATTTTCATCGACTATTGCTACAGGGTGTGCCTGTGACCTTCAAAAAAGATGGAAAGCTTATGCATGATCATGCTTTGCTGATTGATTTTGACAATGTCAAAAACAACAGGTTTCAGGCCATCAATCAATTCACAATCACGGGCACCAAGCAGCCCCGCCGTCCTGATATTATTTGTTTCGTGAATGGGCTCCCTTTAAGTGTTTTGGAGCTTAAAAGCCCTATCGATGAAACATGCGATATTTGGGATGCCTATAACCAAATTCAAACATATAAGGAAGAAATTTCTGACCTGTTTATCTATAACGAGGCCGTGATTATTAGTGATGGTTATCATGCGCGCATTGGGTCGCTGACCACCAATCGGGAACGTTTTATGCCTTGGCGCACCGTCAAAGATGAAAATGACCGACCCATGGTGGAATGGCAGCTTGAAACCATGGTACGCGGTTTCTTTGATCACGCGCTATTCCTTGATTATGTGCGTTATTTTGTGCTTTTTGAATCCGATAATGGAAAGATTATTAAGAAGATCGCAGGATATCACCAGTTCCACGCCGTGAGGGAGGCTGTCAGGGCGACTGTTGAGGCCGCCAAAACAGGGGGTGATAAAAAGGCAGGGGTTGTATGGCATACGCAAGGATCAGGTAAAAGTATCTCTATGTGCTGCTATGCTGGGATGCTGCTCCAGCAAAAGGAAATGAATAATCCTACCCTGCTGATTGTGACCGATAGAAATGATTTGGATGGGCAGTTATTTACAACATTCGGCAACGCACAAGAGCTTTTGAAACAGCAGCCTGTGCAAGCCAATGATCGAGAGGAGCTGCGCCGATTACTAGCAGAGCGCGAAACGGGCGGCATTATATTTACCACTGTGCAGAAATTCTCACCGTTAGAAGGGGAAGAACAACATCCTATTCTAAACAACCGTCATAATATTGTGGTGATTTCTGATGAAGCGCATCGAAGCCAATACGGCCTAAAAGCCAAGCTGAACAAAGATGGAGACTATAAGTTCGGATATGCGAAACATATGCGCGATGCCATCCCCAATGCGGCTTTTATAGGCTTTACTGGGACACCGATTTCCTTTGAGGATAAAGACACCCGCGCGGTATTTGGTAATTATGTATCAATTTATGATATTAAAGATGCCGTTGATGACGGCGCAACTGTTGAGATTTATTATGAATCGCGCCTTGTGAAGCTGGATCTGAATCGATCTGAGATTGAAAAACTGTCTCAAGACGTCGACGAAGTTATTGAGGATGAAGAAGACCTCAGCGCGCGTGAAAAAACAAAGGGGGAATGGAGTCGTCTTGAAAAGCTGGTTGGTTCTAACCCACGCATAAAACAGGTGGCAGAAGATATAGTCAATCATTTTGAGGCACGAAACGCCATTATTGAAGGCAAAGCCATGATCGTGGCCATGAGCCGTGAAATTTGCGTTCATCTGTACGATGAAATCATCGCACTGAAACCAGAATGGCACGATACAGACCCCGAAAAAGGATCGATAAAGATTATCATGACGGGGTCGGCTTCTGACCGAGAATTATTAAGGCCGCATATTTATAATAAGCAAACCAAAAAACGACTCGAGACCAGATTTAAGGATGTTCATGATCCGCTGAGGCTCGTGATTGTTCGGGATATGTGGCTTACGGGATTTGATGCCCCATGCTGTCATACTATGTATGTTGACAAGCCGATGAAAGGCCACAACCTCATGCAGGCTATTGCGCGCGTTAACCGTGTTTTCAAAAACAAACCGGGCGGACTTGTTGTTGATTATATTGGTATCGCAAATGAGCTGAAACACGCTCTAAAAATCTACACAGACGCCAAAGGCAAGGGTGAGCCTGCCTTACGCGCTGAAGAAGCGTTTTCGGTACTGCTTGAGAAAATGGATGCTGTGCGGGGTATGTTTGCAAAAACGAATATGTCTTGTGGGTTTGATTATTCAGAATACGAAACGCAGGCGTATAAGATTTTAGTCCCTGCCACAAACTATATATTAGGTCTAACCGATGGAAAGAAACGCTTTCTGGATTTGGTTCTTGCTATCACAAAATCTTACTCTCTTTGCAGTACACTTGATGAAGCCAAGGGTCTGCGTAAAGAAATTGCATTCTTTTCAGCCATAAAAGCCGCTATCAGCAAATTTACAACGGTTGATCGCAAGCTTAGCCAAGAAGACAAAAATTCGGCATTAAAACAGATTTTAGATAATGCTGTTATTGCGGAGGGTGTAACAGATGTATTTGAGCTATGTGGTCTTAAAAAGCCTAATATTGGCCTTCTGTCTCATGAATTTCTTGAAGATGTCCGCCAGATGCCTGAGAAAAATCTTGCAATAGAGCTTTTAGAAAAATTGCTGAGCGACAGCATCAAATCAAAGACAAGAAACAATGTTGTCCAAGAGAAAAAATACGCTGAACGCCTTCAAGAAACACTTCGGAAGTATAAGAACAGGGCGATCGAAACGGCGCAAGTTATCGAAGAACTCATCCAGATGGCTAAGGATTTCCAGCATGATTTAGAACGGGAAGAAATCTTAGGTTTAAACCCAGATGAAGTCGCTTTTTACGATGCTCTTGCTAACAATGAGAGCGCAGTGAGAGAGCTTGGTGATGATACACTCAAGAAAATAGCCATAGAAATCACAGAAAAATTAAGAAAATCAACAACAGTTGATTGGCAAGTCAGGGACAGCGTGCGGGCACAATTGCGTATTCTGGTTCGCCGAACTTTGCAGCGCTATAAATACCCCCCAGATCAAGCTATCGAAGCTGTTGAACTCATTTTAAAACAAGCCGAAGCTTTATCGAATGCATGGAGCAAATGACATAGGCATCAGATTATAACAAAATCTGCTAAATTACGATTGCGTGTTCAAACGAGCAAAAAACACTTTCACTTTCTATTCTGTTGGTACTTTTGTGGGTATAAACCAGAATACAAATAAGTTTTTTGTATTTATTCAAAAGGCTGGCCTCTCGTTTCGATAGATAGCAACGCATTTTTCAATAGGATCACGGATATTTGCAGCATCTGCAATCAAATCAAGACTGGTACGATGAGGGACAGCCATCTGATGCTATCTTCTGTTCCGCAGCATTGCTGGCACCCACAGCTTCGGCAGTATCAAGAGCCATGCTTAAAAGGTAATCCCCCCTATAATTATTACCAGTTTTTAGTTCGTAAATGGTCTAAAAGGGGCATAAAATTATAGGAGTAATGAAAAATGAGTAAAGTAACAACGAGCCCTGAGAAAATTATCCCTAAACTTGTCTGGTCAAGGGGAAAGTGTTTGGGATATCTGCCGTATGTTTGATGTATCGGATGCGACCTATTATAAATGGTGAAAGACATATGGCGAGATGCAGGCATCACAAGGCGAAGAGATTAAAGTTCACTTGGGCGGGTGTTTCAGGTGTGGCGGTGAATGAAGTAGCAAATGATAATTTTAACAATTTTTTAAACAAAAATCTTACAATTCGGAATGCAGCTTGATAAATCACTTATGGTTACAAATTTAAATAATGTGGGTTTTAAATGATCTCTTTTTTAGAAAAACAGTTGATGAAAATGCCGACTGAGGCACAGATGGATAAGGATATTTTGTTTCAGAAATTATTTTTATCCAAGCCATTAAAGACGCCTGAGAAAACAAAACCGTTTTTTTGGATTTTGTATCAGGCGGTGCGTATCAGTACATTATGGGGGTTTATTGTGATGATTCCCTTTACTTTTAAATTGTGGGGGTTCAGACCGCTTGAGGCGCAGGAGGTAGAAAATCTATTGAGAATTTTTTGTCCTGCGGCAATAATGCCATGTCTTCTATTGATTGTTCCTTTATTCGTAGCAAAAGCCCAAAAGATTATAGGCTTTGAAGGAATTGATTATACGGATTTAGTTTTTAGCAGAAGAGGTCAGCTTCCAAAAAAAGAATATAAACTTAGGATTAGAGGGATCTCATTTCTTTTTTATGCTATATCCCCTTTCTTTTGGCACAAATTAATTTGTGAGCAATTAGCTAAATATAGTGTGATTGAAAGATTTGATTGGGTTTTCTTTTCCATTTTGATTTTTTCTTGCCTGATCTGCCCCGTTTTTTCATGGGTGTTTGTTGAGATTTTCATGAAACGAAAAATGTTAATTATTCAAAAACTTTACTGAAAGGATTCCTGTTATGACATCAACCTTGATAACAAAAGAGCAGTTAGCTTTTGACATGAGGCAAACTCTATCATCTTTTAAATCTCGTTATCCGACGTCAACATTGGCGAACGATGCGTTTGCCAATTATAATTATTCAGGCTTAAATTTGGATAGCAATATCAGTAGTCATCTAAGGCAATCTGCAAAAACCCAAAATATTGCTGGACGACTATACACAAACTATGGTGATGAAGCAAAATCCTTTGTTCGCGGTATTACAATTGATATGGGTGAATACGCGCTTAAATCTCAAAAATCATTAGGGGTTTCTTTCGCATTAGAAATTAAAAGAATTGTTGCCCAAGGATATACAGTGGAGCAAGCCTTTGCATTGTTTGGACGTAATGGTAATTTACAAGCCTATATCAACAAAACGACATCTGTAATTGTTTATTCTGAACGTGTTTTATCCGCAACAACACACATCCCCGTTGGTAAATTTCTGACGACCGCTGGCAAAATGGCAGGTGGTGTTGGATTGGGTTTTGCATTTGAGGGGACGCTAGAGAGCATTTGGAATGGCTGGAATGGCAATGGAAGTGCCAAAGATTTTTTAAAGAATTATACAGTAGATTCATTTGGATTGGTTGCTGGGGTTTGGGCTGCAGGGTTAATCACAGCTGGTCCTATCACAGCTATTTTAGTAGGTGCAGCGGGAGGTGCCCTTGCAGCATTTGTTGCAAAAGAGGTTATAGAATCCCTGCCTGCAATGATTGATGCTGGAAAAGCGGCTGGAAAAACGTTGGCTCAGGTGTATCAAGAGGTACAGGCATTGATTGCTGTTGAAATTGAAAAAGCCTATAACGCAACAGGGGCGAAAGCCAATGAATTGCTGGATCAGATGAGTGATTTTATCAGTAATATTAGCGATACAACGGCGGAATTGGCGAATGATTTGAATATGGCGATGATGGATGCACATAGCTTTACGCCGCCTGCATGGTTAAAAACCATCACCGATATGATAACCGCCGCCCGCACCGAAGCCTCCCCCTTGATCCTTGATTTAGATGGCGATGGGATCGAAGTTTCTGCATTGAATAGCACAGGATCAGTCTATTGGGATGTGGATAATGATGGGTTCAGAGAGGCATCGTCTTGGGTGGGGAAAGATGATGGGCTGTTGGCGTTGGATATTAACAAGAATGGCGTTATTGATAATCACAGTGAATTGTTTGGGACACTCAAAACCGATGGCTTTACCGTGTTGACAGGCTTGGATAGTAATCAAAATGGCATGATTGATTCAGGGGATACGCGGTTTCAGGATTTGCGTGTATGGATTGATGCGAATAGTGATGGGATTTCGCAGATCGCGATTGTTGCAAATGATAATTTTAACACTTTTTTAAACAAAAAACTTGCATCTTAAAAAGCTTTATCTTATTGCGCATGATATGTTCACATTGTAACGAGTTTGTGTTTTATGAAACTAAAAAATTTTCTTATTGTATCTTTGATATTAACTATGCTGTTTGTCCCTGTTGCAGCAATGGCACAGGAAAAAATTGTTATGAAGAAATTAAAGTCCTTGCAGCTATGCCGTGATGTGCATAAGATTTTGCAGATGTCTGAGAATAAGGGATATTTTACAAAAGGCTTAACAAAAGAGGATGCCATTAAAGCAAAAAATGCCCATGAACTTTTTTATATCCCAAGCGATATGAAAGATTTTAAACAAATAAAATGGCAGCCATCCTCGTTAGAGGAACTTAAAAAAATTGCTCCAGAGCGTGTAGAATTCTATGAAAAGCAAGGTGCATCTATTGAAAAAGTTGAAAAGGCAATTCTTGCTATAGCGAATAACAGCGATAAGAGAACTGTTTATTTTGCTTTAGCAAGGCGTGGGCAAGCATCCTCTCGTTTTTTAGTAATGGATAACACAATTAATGATTCGCTTAGCAAAACTTTTAATGACGCAAATCTTGGATCTGTTAATCCTTTTTATTATCAGGGTAGGGTTTATATAGCTTACTCTAGTGTTCCTTCATCAATAATTATTGATGAGCCCTTTTACCTAACGAATTTAAAAACTTTTGGACAAACGAGTATTTGCTATTTTGAATTAGGGAGGGATTAAGGCATGACAACATTAACTTGGAATATATTAACCGATGCTGCTTATAAACAAAAGCGGCTTGATATTTTAACTAGGATTGAAGAAGGCGGTGTACCAAAATTAAATGTCTATGTAGATGGAAAAGGGATTCCAACGATTGGGATTGGATTTAATTTAAGAGTTGGTGCTATATCAAAAGCAATCCTTATTTTTACTCTAGCTTTAATAGCTTGTAACCCAGCTTTTTCAAAAGAGGTTACCAAAGATCAAAAATCCGTTGAGCAGCAAGTGATTGAGCAAGCGGAAAATGACATCATCGTGATAGAAAAGAATCCTGCCCTAAAGCTATGTCGTGATATGGATGAAATTTTGAAATTGCCTGAAAACAAAGGATATATTATATCCAGATATATTAAAGGAATGAATGTTTTTAGGAGTTTACCAAAAATTCCTGCATCCTATAAAGATTTTAAGCCTGTTGCATGGCAAAAATCCTCCGTTGAGGAATTTAAAAAGGCTGCCCCTAAGCGTTATCAAAGCATTATTGAAGTAAATGGCAGGAATAAATCAATATTGGTTGAAAAAGCCATTTTAAATATCGACCACAAAAAAGAAAAACGCTTGATTTTTAAAATTAAACCTGATCTTGCGATTGGTTTCAATATTATGTATATGGATGAAACTAATCCCGATTCTATCACAGAGTCTTTTAATAAAAATTCGGTCGGGGCTAATCCTAGTGCTTTTTTCTATCAGGGACTGCTTTACTTTACGTCAAATGATGGTGAGTTTGGAATTATTGAGCCAAGAATTTTCCGTGATTATCAGCCTCGTTTTTATGTTGAATCTATCTGTGAATACCAAGCAAAGGAAAAATGAAAATGACTGATTTGAAGTGGACAGTCCTGTCCCAAGAAGAATATGATAAACAGCTTTTTCAAGTGATCGCGAATTTAGAAGAAGGTGGTGATCCTAAAGAAGCCCCCTATTTGGATTCAAAAAACATTCCAACGATTGGAATTGGCTTTAATCTAAGAGATGATAATATTAGAAACAAGGTAGCGGATACTATACTGGGAACAAGTAATCTTAGTCAGGATCTTATTTATAGAAATATGATCAGAGATGAGGTTACGAAGCCATGGACATCTGCATCAGCGCTTCAAAATAGTTTAAATCGCAGCGTGCGGCGGATAGTTCATTAAATATTCCCAATAAACGGACAACATTTTCATTCGCTAATGATCCTAAGAACGCCGAAATGATCGACGTTTTTAAGACAGCAAAAACCACTTATGAGGACAGAACACGCGCATGGTTATATCCTAACACTACGAAGGAACAAATATCCATTCCTTTATCAAACGAACGTCTTGCCCTTGTGTCCTTATCTTATAATGGTGCATTAGGTCCAAGCCTAAAATCTGCGATAGAGTCGGGCAATCGTGCGGAAGCATGGTATCAAATTCGCTACCAAAGCAATGGTGATAAGGCAGGCGGTATTGCCAAGCGTCGATATTATGAAAGTGAAATCTTTGGTTTGACGGATAATGACGTAAGCGCAGAGGAATTTGCGCAGATCAAAGCGATGTTTAGCAAAAATCGTTCGATTATAGAATCCTATGAGGCAAAGTATAGTAGCGTAATTCCTGATGGAGATGCGACTTATAATGGAAAAGATGTTACTTATAAATTTGATTTAAAAACACTGGCTGAGGTGGCGCAGGATGTTACGCTTAAGTTTTCACTTTCTCAAACTTTGGCATCTTTGACAACGCAACTTTCCACATGGTTAAAAACCGTGACAGATCAAATGACCGCCGCCCGCACCGAAGCCTCCCCCTTGATCCTTGATTTAGATGGCGATGGGATTGAAGTTTCCGCATTGAACAGCACAGGATCAGTCTATTGGGATGTGGATAATGATGGATTCAGAGAGGCATCATCTTGGGTAGGGAAAGATGATGGGTTGTTGGCGTTGGATATCAACAAAAACGGCATTATCGATAATCACAGCGAATTGTTTGGGACGTTGAAAACCGATGGGTTTACAGTATTAACAGGGCTGGATAGTAATCAAAATGGCATGATCGATGCAGGCGATACGCGGTTTAATGATCTGCGCGTATGGGTGGATGCCAATAGTGATGGGATTTCGCAAGGATCTGAACTCAAAACCCTTGCACAGGCTGGCGTTGCCATAATATCCTTGGATGATACGACCACCAATCAAACCATCAATGGCAATAAGGTCACGCATATATCCAGCTTTACAAAAACCAACGGCACGACTGGGACGGTTGCGGATGTGTGGTTTAATTATGATAATGTCAATAGCCGTGCGGATAACACAACGCCGATCAATCCCTTGACACTGTTTTTACCGAACTTGCGCGGCTTTGGGCGGTTGGCGGATTTATCCATTGCCATGAGCAAGGATGCGGCGTTGTTGAGTAAGGTGCAAGCCCTCACCAATGCGCCGCTTGATACACTCTTTGCCCCCAGCTTTGATCTGGTGGGGAAAATGCGCGATATGCTCTTCACTTGGGCGGGCGTTTCAGGTGTGGCGGTGAATGCGCGTGGAAACTATGTGAATGCACAGGAATTGGGGTTTTTGGAGGCGTTGACCGATCAATCCTTTACACAGCGCAATTACGGCAACCCGTATGTGGAGGCAGGGCAGACCTTAACCAATGCCTTCCAAGAAGCCTTTCAATCGCTGATGGCGCGGTTTTTGGTGCAAACGATTGCCAAGGATTTATTCACAACAGCAGGCTTTTATAACCCCGCCACGGATCAATTTGGGGGTACGACTTTCAAAGCCAACCTGACCGCCATTGATGCGATGGTGGATCGGGTGATGGACTCAGTCGCAAATGATAATTTTGAGGTTGTGGTAAAGAAAAAACTTGCACAATAAAGAAACTTTCTTTATTGTGCATGATATGTTCACATTGTAACGAGTTCGTGTTTTATGAAATCAAAAGCAATTCTTATTTCTACCCTAGCTCTAATAGCTTTTAGCCCTGCTTTTTCAAAAGAGGTTACTAAAGATCAAAAATCTGTTGAGCAGCAAGTGATTGAGCAAGCGGAAAATGACATCATCGTGATGGAAAAGAATCCTGCCCTAAAGCTATGTCGTGATATGGATGAAATTTTGAAATTGCCTGAAAACAAAGGATATATTATATCCAGATATATTAAAGGAATGAATGTTTTTAGGAGTTTACCAAAAATTCCTGCATCCTATAAAGATTTTAAGCCTGTTGCATGGCAAAAATCCTCCGTTGAGGAATTTAAAAAGGCTGCCCCCAAACGTTACCAAGCTGTTGTTGAGGCAAATAACACCAATAAGCCAATGATTGTTGAAAAAGCTATATTAAATATCGACCACAAAAAGGAAAAGAGACTAATTTTTAAGGTCAAGCCTGACCCTGCGATTGATTTTAATGTGATGTATATGGATGAAACAATACCTGATGCGATTACTGAATCTTTTAATAAAAATTCAGTGGGGTCTAATCCTAATGCTTTTTTCTATCAGGGACTTCCTTATTTTACGTCAAATGATGGCGAGTTTGGAATTATTGAGCCTAAAGTTTTACATCGCCCTTATATTAGTTTTTATGTCAGATCCATCTGTGAGTACCAAGCAAAGGAAAAATCAAAATGAGCAATTTCAACTGGACACCTCTATCTCAATCAGCATATGACGCACAGCTTTTTCAAATCATCGTAAATGCCGAAGAAAGTGGCAAGCCGAACCCACTGGTTTACTTGGACTCGAAGGGCATTCCTACGATTGGGATTGGGTTTAACTTGAGAGACGATACTATTAGAAATAAGGTAGCCGATTCTATATTGGGAACAAGCAATCCTAGCCAAGATTTTATTTATAGAAATATGATTAGAGATGAAGTCGCTAAAACATGGGCATCCCCAACCGCTTTGCAAAACAGCTTAAACGCCATCATGGCACAACGAGCAGCGGATAGCTCAATCAACATTCCAAATAAGGGTAACTATCCCTTAATCGCACGTATTACATAAATTTTTCATATATTGAGTATTTTTAAGAACCCGATGAAATCTTCAAATCTTGAGTTTTTTCATAATCTTGGTCACTTAAAGAGAAAACACACCCTTTATCGACAGATTTTTTTCTAAGTAATTTAGCAATTTTTGTTCTTTGCGAATTACTACAGCCAACATACACTGAATAATCAGCTAAAGCATGTGCAGCGTTATTTTCTAATGGATCAGATATGCACGAAATATTTGACTCTTTAAAATCCTTTACACTTAACGCATATATAGCAGAAGATTTGTTAGTTTTTGTATATGTTTGGAATGACTGCTCTGGTGTAACCAAGCTAGACCTATCAACAGATAGCTTTCCATTATCTGTTCGGTTTGGATAAAAACAGCCACTCACAGGTTCATTATCCATCAGGAGAGATGGGTGGATGTGTCTATAAAGAAGTTCATCAAGATCGTCTAATATATTTGTCATACTAGAGTACCATTTTAATATAATCAAAAAAACCCTTTGATAGAGAGCTGAAACTCTTATCATCTATTTCATCATTACCTAAATCAGAGAATGAATAAACAGTTATCATTTTATTTGGTTCAAGCTCAACAGATACTTCTCCATTCTTACCCCCAAACTCTATCATAATACCTCCTGTGTCAACAGGGTATATTCTATACAAACGTCCACTGTTGTCATCTTGTTTATGTAAAAATGTTTTACATAAAGCTATAACATCCGCATTGATAGAGCATCCATTTCCATCTAACCATCCATCTTTTAAAGATGCTATTTCATTAAGCCTGTTTATATATTTCTCATTTATAGGTTTAATGAAAACGGTTGTTTTGGGTGATTTATGATGTACTCTTTGTTGAGTATAGCTCAAGTATTGAGGCTTTTCTTTTGCCGGTATCTTTCTTTCTGGTTTGTTCGCCATATAATCACTTCCTTTTAAAGAGCATACCATCAAATCTATTAACTGTGCAATCCCATTGATAGCTGATTTTATTATATCATAATACATGTTTTTTTTCTCATAAATTATTAAATTCTTTAAAGTATTTATACCCAATCAAAAAAGATTCCGTAAATAAAAATTATCCCTTTACAGCACGTACAAATCAGTCTATAGTATTTATATAAAACAAAATTTGAGGATTATTTGATATGAAAGATAGATACACAATTAAAGAATTTAAAACAGACTTTGGAACAGAAGATCAATGTTTAGAGTATGTTTTTCAACAAAGATTTGGTCAGCATGACCATTGCCCTCATTGCGAGAAAAAATTCTCTTATTCAAAGGTTTCCAGCAAGAAGAAATACAAATGCGCCCATTGTGGTGGTGAAATTGCCCCTTTGGCTGGAACAATCTTTCACAAATCATCAACACCTTTAGTTCTATGGTTTCATGCAATTTTTCTTTTTTCAGTTTCTAAAAATGGTGTATCTGCAAAAGAACTAGAAAGACAATTAGGCGTAACCTACAAAACAGCTTGGCGCATTGCTAAACAAGTCAGAACATTGTTTGAGGATGATTTAGAAGATATGCTTAAAGGTACTGTTGAAGTTGATGAAACTTATATGGGCGGAAAAGAGAAAAACAAACATTCATCTAAAAAACTAAAACAAGGTAGAGGTGCTGTAGGCAAAACGCCTGTTATCGGTGTTGTAGAGCGTCAGGGTAAGGTTAAAGCTATTGTTGCAGTCGATACAAAGGAATCAACATTGATCCACTTCATCAAGCAATCTGTTGAGAAAAATAGCCAAATTATGACAGATGAATATAAATCATATAATCGTGTATCATTACATGGTTTTAAGCATGATAGAGTTAAGCATTCAGCCAAAGAGTATGTTGTAGGGGATGTTCACACAAACACTATTGAGGGCTTTTGGAGTCAGTTAAAACGTAGTGTGAATGGAACGTATCACAGCGTCAGTGTCAAATACTTACAACAATACGTCAACGAATTTGCGTATCGTTACAACTATCGCAATCGTGGGGCTTTGTTTCCTTATCTTGCTCCTTTGTCAACAAAGTCTGTGCTTCCTGATTATCTTTAGATGAATTATCTTTAGGTTTTTGGATAACAGGAGGACAGGCTCTGTTTAAGGCTGTGAAGAATAGTTTTTTGTTCATAAAAAGATTCGTTTCATATTTTTAGAAGAAAGTCAATTGTAATTTAATTTTAATTTTATAATAAAAACATTTGATTTATATTAATAAATTCTTTAATTTTAAAATTATTGGTTTAACTTAATATTGGCAAAGGAGAAAAAGCAATGAATTTAAAGTGGGTTACACTCATCAATGGACAATGGGCAGACTTGGAAACAGTTGATCTTTCAAGTGTAAATAGCTTCGGTGTTTATGTTATATGGAATAGTAATCGGGTAGTTAGAGTTGGGCAAGGAGATATATCAAAAAGATTGTTCGCACACAGAAACGATAGAGATATACTCCGTCATAGAGAGAATGGTCTATATGTCATATGGGCATCTGTACCTTCACATAGCGTGGATGGAGTCGAACGATATTTGTTTGATCTTTATAAGCCAATTGTTGGGGAACGATCTCCAAATGTTTCTCCAATAACAGTGAATCTTCCAAGGTGATAGTACAATCGCGCCCTCTTATAACTGCTCTAAGAGCGTCTATCAGCTTTTCATATGTATCGCGCGCCCAAGGAGGTTGGCTAGAATCAGCCTCCTTATTTTCTGCCCATATCAGCACATCTTGCAAAGATTTATCTATATCACTCATAAAATCATTTTACTCCAAATACATTTATATTCCACTAACATTTACAAATGTATTTAGTTCAATAAAATTATTCCTGATCCAACTTTTTCATCCACTCAATCATTTCTTTATCAGTATCAAACTCATGCACTAAATATCCCCTGCTTTCGGGGTAAAGTTGTTCATGGATGATGAATTTCTGCTTTTTCTCATCAAATCCTTTATATTCACAATCATGTTTTCTCATTTTAAATATTCCTCTCAAATATTATTAAACTTATAAAACCACCAAAGTTGGTGAAACCTTGGTGGCTGGGTGTTTAAAAACCGTTGAGAGACGGCGCAATGCCTTTTAGCATTTCGCCTGAACATATGACATTGCCACCCAGCCATAAAGCTGGAATGTAGGCACACTTATTCGGCTGCACCTAATTTTTCACCGCTCTCAATGGGGTTTTAAATCCCCAAGATCAACCTTTTTCGTTGACCCAAGTCATATAAAGACTTATTCTTCAAAAAATGTCAAGTATTGATAGAAGGATATGAATTGATGAGTGATAGATTAAGCCCCGAAAATATAGCCAAAGACATATGGAGTATTGCAAAAACAGATCATAAATATCTTCGGGCTGGTGATGCTTTTCCAGCACATTCTATATTTGATAGAATTATAAGATCCCCATATTCTTATTCAGGTGAGGAGTATGGATCAGGTCTTCAATATTTAGAGAGTAAAGGATGGATAAAACAAACTCATACCATAGAGCTTACAGAAGAAGGTTTTAACAATCTTTAGTGCATTTTGATAAACATTCAAAAAGCCTAGTGGTAGTACAATTCAAAATACCCCATTCTATAGTTTGATCTTCCATTAAACTATAGAATTTTCTCATGTCCACTATTTTCTCAAGTTTTTCAAAATCAATTATATTTTCTTTTTTTAAAAGCTCTGAAAAGTCTGACAATCTTTTAGATTCGTCTGGTGTTAATGGCATATTGTAATCTCATTTTTAAATTGTTATGTATATATTTATATGGGGGAATTTTTGGAATTATGACTTACGTGCGATTAAGGGATAGTTACCCAAATAAGCGCACAACGTTCTCATTTGCCAATAATGCTGAAATGCGCAGTACTTTTGATGTAGCAAAAGGTGAATACGAAAACAAAGTAAATAATTGGGTTAATGACATTCCCTTATCCAGAGAACGCCTTGCGCTGGTATCTTTGGCTTATAACACACGGGATGGATCAAGTAGCCTTTTGGGGGCAAAACTAAAAACGGCTATTGAAGAAGGCAATCGTGCGGATGCGTGGTATGAAATTCGTTATCAAAGTAATAAAGGGGCACTCGGTACAAACCCACCAAGTGATGCAGGAGGTATTGCGAAACGTCGTTATTATGAAAGTGATATTTTCGGTTTAAGTGACCATGACAGGAATATTACTGCCGAAGAATGGTCGTTGATTGAAAACACCTATATCAAAAATGCCGAATATATCAAACAATATGACACAAAATACGGCACACAAATTGCAGCGGCAGAACGTGATTATAAAGCCGATATCAATACAACCGAAGAAGCGGCCTTTGCGGCATTGAAGCAGTTTTATGATGGGGTCGAAAAAGCCAAAGTTGCTTTGACCATGCTAATATCTGGATGGCTAAAAACCACCGCCGACATGATGACCGCCGCCCGCACCGAAGCCTCACCCCTAATCCTTGATTTAGACGGCGATGGGATCGAAGTATCCGCCCTGAACAGCACAGGTTCTGTGTATTGGGATGTGGATAATGACGGATTCAGAGAGGCATCATCTTGGGTGGGGAAAGATGATGGGTTGTTGGCGTTGGATATCAACAAAAACGGCATCATCGATAATCATTCCGAATTGTTTGGGACGTTGAAAACCGATGGGTTTACAGTGTTGACAGGCTTGGATAGTAATCAGAATGGGATGATTGATGCGGGGGATACGCGGTTTAATGATTTGCGTGTATGGGTGGATGCGAATAATGATGGGATTTCACAAGCGGCTGAACTCAAAACCCTTGCTCAGGCTGGGGTACAATCGATTTCTTTGAATGATACGACCACCAATCAAACCATCAATGGCAATAAGGTCACGCATATATCAACATTTACGAAAACCAACGGCACCACGGGGACGATTGCCGATGTGTGGTTTAATTATGATAATGTGAACAGCCGTGCGGACAATACCACGCCGATCAATCCCTTGACGCTGTTTTTACCGAACTTGCGCGGCTTTGGGCGGTTGGCGGATTTATCCATTGCCATGAGCAAGGATGCGGCGTTGTTGAGTAAGGTGCAAGCCCTCACCAATGCGCCCCTTGATACGCTCTTTGCCCCCAGCTTTGATCTGATGGGCAAGATGCGCGATATGCTCTTTACATGGGCGGGCGTTTCAGGTGTGGCGGTGAATGGAGTAGCAAATGATAATTTTAACACTTTTTTAAACAAAAATCTTGCAATTCAAAATGCAGCTTGATAGATTACTTATGGTTAAAAATTTTAATTTACATGAATATATAGAGGAATAATATTTCGTGGGTATTATTAAAAAAATCATTAACTTTTTTAATCACATCCCTTCGCATGAAGAAATGGATAAAGATCCTGTCTTTCGAGCGTTTTTCTTTCGCTATCCCCTAAAAACACCTAAAAAAACAAAGTCGTTTTTTTGGATCTGTTATTTGTCGATGCGAGCAACAATTCTTAGTAGTTTGTTTTTTGCTATAATTGCAATATACAAACTAATTCAATTAGAAGATTTAAACGCGAACGCGGTGTTAAGTATATTGAAGCTTTATTGCTTTTCAAATTCAATTCCTCTTTTAATCATTATCATGCCTTATTACTACTTCAAATCTAAGAAAGAAATTGGGTTTGAAGGTATTAAGTATAGGGATACAATTGACCGAGGGCGTCCGCCTATTTTTGAACATGAGCCTAAAAAATTTTTAAACAGATATAGATGGATATTACTTGTGTTAACGGGCTCATTTCCTTTTTCTTACCTAGTTATTTTTTATATATTAAGTCATTATGGATTATTAAATAATATAAATTGGCTTATTGCTTCCTTGACTTTTTACAGTATCGTTGGTTTTCCTGCTATAATGTCAGAAACCATACTGCTTATTCTTTCTCTTTCTCAATGCAAATTAGAAACTTCTCAGAAATCATCATCAAAAACCATTTCAAAGGACTAAAAACATGACAACGGTTACGATTACAAAACAGGATGTTTCAACTGGACTAACCAACAGTTTATCCTCTTTAAAAACCAGCTATGCAAATAGTTCTTTGGCGACAAATTCATTGCTTAATTATAATTATGGTGGTTTGACGATTGCCTCCAATGACATTAATTTTATCAAACAAACCATCAGCAATCAAAATGTATTCAACAGATTTTATACAAATTTAGGAAGTGAAGTGAAGTCAGGACTTTATGGGATTGCTCTTGATATGGGAGAGCGTTTTTTATCATCTCAGAAAAATGTGAACATTAGTTTTACGCGCACGTTGAAACAAGTTATTGCCCAAGGTTATACAATGGAGCAAGCGATTTCAAAAATGTTAGGCTCAGAACCTATTGAATATGTATTTACATGATAATTGATATGTGATTCACTTATGTTGAGGAGGAATTCATCATGA
>JBIICI010000031.1:0-11042 GCA_044238935.1 Gemmobacter sp. | reverse complement strand
AAAACATAAAGGGTGCGTGGGTGGATGTGCCCGCGGATATAGTTGCCCAAACTGCCCTAGAAAACGCAATTTTACGCCGCGCCCGCGCTTTGCGGGTTGCGGATCTCGAAAAATCACGCTAATTTAAGTCATAATCAACAAACAAAGTGAACCACCATGACCGAACGCTATAATATCCGTGAAACCGAAGCCAAATGGCAAAAAATTTGGGACTCAAAGAAAAGTTTTGAGGTCACAGAAACCAAGGATAAGCCGAAATATTATGTCTTGGAAATGTTCCCTTATCCATCAGGGCGCATCCATGTTGGGCATGTGCGAAATTATTCGTTGGGTGATGTTGTTGCGCGTTTTCGCCGTGCGCAGGGCTATAATGTGCTGCACCCTATGGGCTGGGATGCGTTTGGGCTGCCAGCAGAAAATGCCGCGATTGAACGCGGTTTGCACCCTGCAAAATGGACGTATGAAAATATTGCCTCCATGCGCGATCAATTAAAACCAATGGGCTTATCGATTGACTGGAGCCGTGAAATTGCGACTTGCTCCCCCGATTATTACAAACATGAACAAAAAATGTTCCTTGATTTCTTAAAATCAGGGCTTGCCTATCAAAAAGAATCTTTGGTGAATTGGGATCCTGTCGAAAATACCGTGCTTGCGAATGAGCAAGTGGTGGACGGCAAAGGTTGGCGTTCAGGTGCGCCTGTGGAACGGCGTACGCTAAAACAATGGTTTTTAAAAATCACCCATTTTGCCGATGATTTATTAGAAGGCTTAAAGGAACTGGATCAATGGCCTGATAAGGTTCGATTGATGCAAGAAAACTGGATTGGGAAATCACAAGGGCTGCAATTTAAATTTGATGTTATTGATTCAGACATAGATATTGAGGTCTATACCACGCGCCCTGATACAATTTTTGGCGCGTCCTTTGTCGCCCTTGCGCCCGATCATCCTTTAGCGTTGGAATTGGCAGGCAAGCGCGATGGATTTGCGGATTTTATCCAAAAATGCCAATCCGTTGGCACATCTGAGGCCGCGATTGAACAAGCCGAAAAAATCGGATTTTTCACAGGCGTACACGTACAGCATCCTTTCCTGAAAGACGTACAGCTGCCCGTTTATTTAGCCAATTTTATTTTGATGGATTACGGCACAGGCGCCATTTTTGGTGTCCCCGCGCACGACCAGCGCGATTTGGATTTTGCACGGAAATATGATTTACCGATTAAACCTGTTGTGATCCCTGAAGGCATAGCGGCTGCTGATTTTACCATCGACAAAGACGCCTATAGCGATGCAGGACTCTTGGCAAATTCAGATTTTTTAAACGGTTTAACCATCGAAGCCGCAAAATCAGAAATCATCAAGCGCATTGAATCCATGAATAAAGGACAAGGCAAAACCCAATTCCGCCTGCGGGATTGGGGGGTGAGCCGTCAGCGTTATTGGGGATGCCCGATTCCTGTTGTGTATCGCGTATCGGACGGCGCGTGTATTCCTGTCCCTGAGGATCAGTTGCCTGTACGCTTGCCGGATGATGTCACTTTTGATAAAGCCGGAAATCCATTGGATCATCACCCAACATGGAAATATACGACGTGCCCCGAAACAGGTGAGCCTGCCATTCGTGAAACTGATACGTTTGATACATTCTTTGAGTCCAGTTGGTATTTTGCGCGTTATTGTGATGCCACCAACCCATCACAGGCGTTTGACCGTGCAAAAGTGGATTATTGGTCACCTGTGGATCAATATATTGGCGGCGTGGAACATGCGGTTTTGCATTTGCTGTACGCCCGTTTTTTCACTCGCGCCCTCAATCATTGTGGCTATTTAAACGTCAAAGAGCCGTTTAAGGGGTTGTATACCCAAGGCATGGTCAATCATATCACCTATAAGGATCAGCATGGTAAATGGCTGTTCCCTAGTGATGTGATGAAAAATGATGCGGGTGTTTACGTCAAATGTGATGATGGCAGCCCTGTCACTGTGGGTCGCGTTGAGAAAATGTCGAAATCCAAGAAAAACGTCATTGACCCCCAAGATATTTTAGATGCGTTTGGCGCGGATGCTGTACGTTTATTTATCCTCTCCGACTCCCCGCCTGATCGGGATTTAGAATGGACGGAAAGCGGTTTGGAAGGCGCATGGCGTTATGTGAATCGCCTATACCGTCTGATTCAGGATCATTTGCCACATTTATGTGCGGTTGATGCGCCTATCCCCAGTGATTTTTGTGAGGATGCCTTAAATCTTCGTCGCAAAGCCCATCAAACCATCCAAGGTGTGGCGCAGGATATTGATGCGTTTCATATGAATAAAGCCGTGGCGCGTATCCGTACCTTAAGCAATGAGATCAAAATCATTGATGGTGAGGGGGGCGATTACGCCCTGCGCGAAGCCTTAGAAATTTTGGTGCGCTGTATCAATCCCATGGCACCGCATATTTCAGAAGAATTATGGGCGGATCTGGGGCATAATACAATATTGGCAGATTTGTTATGGCCCGTATGCGATGCGGCATTATTACAAGAGGATTTAATCACCATTGGCGTACAAATTAACGGCAAAGTCCGTACCAGCATTTCTGTCGTTCGGGATATTAGCGCAAGCGATTTAGAAAAATTTGCCCTTGCGCAAGCGGACGTTCAAAAATATATTGATGGTTTAACAATCAAAAAGATTATCGCTGTCCCTGCACGGATTGTGAATATTGTGGCCGCATAAAAATTTAAGGAAGTAAAGAGCATGACAACGAATATGATTACCACCGCCCAAATCCGCGCCGCCCGCGGTATGTTGAACTGGAGCCAATCTGATCTATCCGAAAAAACAGGCATTTCCGCCACCTCCATCGGCAGCATTGAAAATGGCATCACCACCGCGCGTGATAAAACCAACGCGAAGATCCGCGAAGCGTTTGAGGGCGCAGGGATTGAATTTATCGATGGCGGCGTGCGCAAGGTTCAAAATATCATCAATATTTATGAGGGCGATGATTGTTTTGTCCGTTTATTGGAAGATGCGTATTTGGAACTCTATGAAACCAAAGGCGATTTGCTCTTAAGCAGCTCTGATGAGCGTCGCGCCAATATTATGAATGTTCAAAAGCTAAAAGCGATAAAAAAAGCAGGAATCCGCGTTCGCTCTTTGTTAGAAGATGGAAACAGTTTTTATATGGGCAAAGCTGAGGATTATCGCTGGATGCCGAAGGAGCTGTATATTGATAGTGATGTCAAAGTCATATTCAATAATAAAGTGGCTTATTTAATGAGCTGGCTAAATGTTCCCCGTGTGGTGGTTATCCAAGATCAAAATATCGCCAATGAAAATCGTTTGATGTTTGAACATATTTGGAAAAATTCCCCTATGCCCACCAAACAAGAATGGAAAGATCCCACAGAATAAAGATCTTTACGATTCCTTAGTTTAATCCCTTTAAAAAGCATTTTTATGGCTCTTTTAAAATTATGGCAGCGTATTTTTTTACAATATAGCCGCTCTGTGACATTGATTTCATCGCGTTTATCCCAAGCGGTGATGCCGAAATTCTATGCGTTCTTGCTCTTTACCGCCGGCATGACCTTGTTATGGTCGGCGGTGACCCCCACTATTCCGGGGTATGTCGCGCGGATTAAGGGATCTTTGCTGCCGCTTTCCCTCATGGAAATATCATATCTTACGGCGGCTTTAAGTGGTATTTTGTGTCTGTTCGTATCGCGGGGCATTTTTATGCGCCTGAATAATGCGTGGTATTTTGGGGTGATTCTCTTGATTGCTGCGGTACTCACCAGCAGCTTTAAAGGCACCAGCATTGTTGAAACATTGTTTTATGTCACTGTTTTATTATTATTCTTGCCGTCCTATGAATATTTCAACCGCGAAGCCTCATTAATAACCATTTCCTTGCCTTTTTTATGGCGTTTGGGAATTGTGGGGGGCGTGTTTTTGATGATGGCTTTAGGGTTTTATGTGCATCGTCATCGTGATCTGGTGCATGGATCTTTTGAATTTAGCCAAGATCCAGCACGATTTATACGTTTTATTGGTCTGAGTATTTTTTCGTTGGTTATTATTTTTACCGCGCGCGCTCTAAAGGTGAAGCCTTATATTAAAATTGATAAAATAGATGAATCAAAAGCCGTATTGCCATTGGTTGTTCAAAGCCTGTTTCAAAATAGCTGGCTTACGTTATGTGGGGATAAATCCATTTTCTGGTCACCCAACCGTGATGCGTTTTTAATGTATGATTGTACCCAAAAATTTTGGATCAGCATGGGGGATCCGATTGGAAATGAGGCGTCTTTTGAGAGTTTGTTATGGTCATTCAAGCTTGAGGCCTATAAATATGGTTGTCGTGTTGCGTTTTACGAAGTATCTGATCATTATTTATCAAAATATTTGGATATGGGCTTAATCTTACTGAAAATGGGTGAAGAGGCACATATTGATCTGACGCATTTTACGCCCTCTGGACGTAAAAAAGAGGTCGTTAGGAATGCGCGCAATCGTATTCAGAAAATGAGGTATCAATTTTCCGTTCTCTATCCCCCCTATGATCATCATGTGATGCAACGATTAAAAAATGTTTCTGATCGTTGGTTGAAATCCATGAAGACGGGCGAAAAAGCCTTTTCCATGGGGTTTTTTAACCCAGACTATTTAAAACATACCCCTATTGCCGTGATGTATGACCCACAAGGTGATATTGTTGCCTTTGCAAATTTATGGATTGTCAACGAGGGCAGGAAAATAGGCATTGATTTAATGCGTTATGAAAGCAATACACCGCGCGGTATGATGGATGCTTTATTGTTGGAAACAATTTTATGGGCGCAATCAGAGCATTTTGAGTTTTTCTCCTTAGGTATGGCGCCTTTATCTGGTTTAGAAGACCACCCCTTAGCGCCATTATGGCACAAAATGGGGCGGTTGGTTTTTGATCATGGGAATAAAATTTATAATTTCGAAGGGTTGCATCGTTATAAATCTAAATTTGACCCTATATGGAAACCAAGATATGTCGCTGCCCCAATGGGATTAAACCTCCCTTTTTTATTTCGTGATATAATCAGATTGATTTCGGGGGTAAAAAGGTAATTATATTTTTTCTTTTACAATATAAGTGAATTATGTTACAATGTTTGGATATTGACTTTATCTAAAAGAAGGGGGTCTTATGCCAATTGTACAAAACTTAATTAAGACTCTTGCGCCACAATTCAATCAGTTACAAACCGTTGCAAATACAGCTTTAGGAAACGTTGTGCATGAAGCCAAGCAAGCTCTTGGTGTGGAGCCCTCTCATGCGGGCTAATCAAGCTACACTCAAGCAACGTATTAACAATCTTCCTAAAGATTTAACGCCTCAGAATCCACATATGGGCAAATTTAAACATCTACGTGTTTAACCTCAGTTTCTCTCAAAATTTCCCTTGGCTTTTTGATGGCTTAAGGCTATAAATTCCCTATATGAAAGAAAAGCAAACACATATTCGGAATTTTGCGATTATCGCACATATTGACCATGGCAAAAGCACGTTGGCGGATCGGTTGATTCAAACCTGCGGCGGATTAGAAGCGCGGGAAATGACCGCCCAAGTGCTGGATTCGATGGATATTGAAAAAGAGCGCGGCATTACCATTAAGGCGCAAACTGTGCGCTTGTCCTATACCGCAAAAGACGGCATTGAATATCAGTTGAATGTGATGGATACACCGGGGCATGTCGATTTTGCCTATGAGGTTTCGCGCTCTCTTGCATCGTGTGAAGGATCACTCTTGATCGTGGATGCCACGCAAGGGGTGGAGGCTCAGACGCTGGCGAATGTGTATCAAGCCATTGATAATAATCATGAAATTATATCTGTTATCAATAAAGTTGACTTACCTGCCGCTGAACCAGAGCGCATTGCCGAGCAAGTTGAGGAAGTGATTGGGCTGCCTGCCGATGAGGCGGTGATGGTTTCAGGCAAAAGCGGTTTAGGCGTTGATGATTTACTGGAGGCGATTGTCACGCGCCTGCCTGCGCCTGAGGGCGACAAAGACGCCCCCACCAAGGCACTATTGGTCGATAGCTGGTATGATTCGTATTTGGGCGTGGTCGTACTGGTGCGCGTGATTGACGGATATTTGAAAAAAGGGCAAAAAATTCGCTTTATGAACAGCAAGGCCACACGCGATATTGACCGCGTGGGGATGTTTACGCCAAAACCCGTGATGCTGGAACAGCTAGGGCCCGGTGAAATGGGCTTTATCACGGCATCGATTAAAGATATTCAAGAAACCCAAGTGGGCGATACGATCACGGATGAGCGCATGCAATGTGCGGAGAAATTAGCAGGGTTTAAACCATCCGTGCCGATGGTTTTTTGTTCCCTGTTTCCTGTTGATGCGTCTGAATTTGAGAAATTACGCGATTCATTGGGGAAATTACGCCTCAATGATGCCTCTCTACACTATGAAATGGAAAGCTCCCAAGCCTTAGGTTTAGGCTTTCGCTGTGGGTTCTTGGGATTGCTGCATATGGAAATTATCCAAGAGCGTCTATCGCGCGAATTTGACCTTGATCTGATCCCCACTGCCCCGTCTGTTGTCTATCGCTTGCATATGAATGATGGGACAGTGAAGGAGCTTTATAACCCCGTTGATATGCCTGATGTTGTCTATATTGATCATATCGAAGAGCCATGGATTAAAGCCAGTATCCTGACCCCCGATGATTATTTGGGTGGTCTGTTGCAATTATGCGAAGAGCGTCGCGGCGTGCAACAAGAATTAACCTATGTCGGTAATCGCGCGATGTTGATTTATAAACTACCGCTGAATGAAGTCGTGTTTGATTTTTATGACCGCCTGAAAAGCATATCGCGTGGATATGCCAGCTTTGATTACGAACTGGACGGCTATGCGGAAAATGATCTGGTGAAAATGGATATTCGCGTCAATGATGCCCCTGTTGATGCGTTGGCAATGATTGTGCATAGATCACAAGCCGAGCGCAGGGGGCGGCATTTATGCGAACGCCTAAAAGACCTTATCCCGCGCCAAATGTTCAAAATCGCCATCCAAGCCGCCATTGGTGGTAAAATTATTGCCCGTGAATCCTTATCCGCCTTACGCAAAGATGTGACCGCAAAATGTTACGGCGGCGATGTATCGCGTAAACGAAAATTGCTAGATAAACAAAAAGAAGGCAAGAAGAAAATGCGTCAATATGGCAATGTTGACATCCCCCAAAGCGCGTTTATTTCTGCGCTGAAGATGGGCGATCAATAGAGGTTTGATTATCTCATAAAATTATTGTTGATACTTATGGTCGCTCTGCACCGCATGGCGGCGGTGCCTTTTCGGGGAAGAACCCAACAAAAGTGGATCGTTCAGCGGCCTATGCGGCGCGTTATAGTCAACCCAAATAAATTTGTTTATGGTGTTCTGAACAGGAATCGTCATAGCGGACGTGATCCGGTATCTCCCGCCTATAAGCACGAGATGCCGTGTCGGGGCACAGCATGACGTCATAAGGCAGGGAAATAAAGGGTAAATAGACCGAATGATATAATCATTTTAATTTTACCCCTCTTACGGTCTAAGCTTTGTTTAGGGATACAGCATATTTTCCATCACCAAGAAGGAAATGGACAACAGATGCTATTATAAGAAATAATGGATATTCCCAACCACCTCCTGCGCTTGTATGTGCCCAGCCATTATGTATATGAGTGGACATAGCTACTGCCATAATAGGCAATAGTATCAAAGAAGCATAACGACCATAAACACCAAGAAGGATTAGTATTCCGCCAATCACTTCCATCAAAAAGACAGGCCATGCAGCAAAGCTCGGAAGATTCTGGTTTTCTAGCCAACCTGCGAATCCGGAAATGGTGAATACAAAGAATTTCAATCCTGCATGGGCAAGCCACATAACGCCAAGGCTGATGCGTAGCAAAAAAGCTGCAATTTCTGTTTTCTCATATTGTGATAATTTCATAGATTGCTCCTTATGCTAGTTTTTGAATGGGTAGTCCTGCTTCAATCCAGTCTTGCTTGCCTTCCGTGTATTTATATACGTTGGTGTAACCAAGCTGAAAAAGTCGTGTAGCGACTTTTTCAGAGTTGGAGCAAGATGCATTCGAGCAATAGACTATTATTTTAGCCGATTTATTCAGCAGCAACAGGGTTGCTTTTGAATCTACTTCGTCATGATTAATCTGCAACGCATTTGGCAAATGAGCATCATTGAAATATTTTTCTGGCAGTGCTTCGACAAACGTTATGGATTCTTGCTTATCGAGGGCGGTTTTGATTTCGCTGCGTGTAATTGTTTGTGTCATGTTCTTTCTCCTTAAAATATAGTTGCATATGCAACTATATTTTATATACGCTTATTTGGTTGCGAATGCAACTTTTTTTGCTATAGTGATTTCATGAGTAAGGATTTTAGTAAAATAGAACAAAATGCTTGGGTTTCATGGTTGAGATCTTCTCATCATGTAATGGATTGTGTAGAAGGGGCTCTTAAAGATGCAGGTTTTCCACCACTTTCTTGGTATGATGTGTTGCTGGAACTGGATTTGTCTAAAGATGGAAAATTGAGGTTTTCAGAGCTTGGTGAAAGAATGTTACTTAAAAAATTTAATGTGACGCGACTTATTGATCGGATGGAAAAACAGGGGTTCGTAGAACGTGAAGTCTGTGACAGTGATGCGCGTGGAGCCTATGCAGTGATTACTGCAGAAGGAAAGAAACTCCGTCGCGCCATGTGGCCCTTCTACCGTGATGCAGTGCGCGAGCATTTTCTAAAGAACATGAATGAAAAAGAGATTGTCACTTTAGCAAGTATATTAGAGACAATACGTAACTATAGAACTTTCTAAAAAAACTATAGTATTTCCAATTTATATTTTAATCCCTTTATAGCCTCACCAAACAATGTTTTTTCTTCCCCACAGATAATTTCAAATCTTGGTTTAGGTCTGTGGGTTTCAGTGTGTGATTCACGTCATCGCATTTTTCATTGTTGATCTTGACGCCGCCTTGTTCAATGGCGCGGCGTGCTTCGGATTTTGAGGTCACAAGATTGCTGGCAACCATGACATCGACCAATGAAATTTCGCCATTTTGAAATTGTGTTTGATCCAAAATGATAATCGGTAAATCATCGCCCACACCGCCATCGGCAAATGTTGCGCGTGCGGTGGCTTGGGCGCTGGTGGCAGCGTTTTCGCCGTGGCACATTTTGGTGATTTCAAAGGCAGCAATTTCTTTGGCGTGATTAATCTCTGATCCTTGTAAGGATTCCAAACGGTGAATTTCATCCATAGGTATATCGGTGAAAAAGCGCAGAATTTTTCCAACATCTTGATCATTGACGTTGCGGAAATATTGGTAATATTCGTAAGGGGTGCGCATATCGGCATTTAACCAAATGGCACCGTCCACAGATTTCCCCATTTTTTTGCCTTCACTATTGAGCAATAAAGGGCATGTGAGCGCAAAAATAGGTTCAGATAAAACACGGCGTCCTAAATCAACGCCTGAAACAATATTGCCCCATTGATCTGACCCCCCTAATTGCAGAATCACATTATAGCGGCGTTTTAATTCAACAAAATCATAGGCCTGTAGGATTGAATAGTTAAATTCCAAGAATGATAAATTCTGTTCGCGCTCCAGCCTGCTTTTAACTGAATCCATCCCTAACATCCGATTGACTGAAAAATGTCGTCCGTAATCGCGTAGAAAATCAACATAATTCAACGATAATAACCAATCAGCATTATTGACCATTTGCGCCCCTGTTGCGCTGTCATCGAATCTTAGGAATTGTGCGTAAATGGATTTTAAGCTGTTGATATTTTGGTTAATGGCATCATCATCTAATAACTGACGCACAGTGTCTTTGCCTGAGGGATCGCCCACGCGCGTTGTGCCGCCTCCCATTAAAACCATGGGTTTGTGTCCGGCTTGTTGAAAACGACGTAGCATCATCACCGTCACTAAATTTCCAATATGCAGGCTCTTTGCGGTGGCGTCATACCCAATATAAGCGGTGCAGATTCCTTGGGATAATTGGTCATCCAATGCATGCACATCGCTGCATTGATACAGCAGGCCGCGTTCTTGTAGAATATTGAGAAAATCAGATTTGAATTGTTGTGTCATGATTCTTGTATCTTTTATTGAGTTTTGTTATGGTGATTTCTTTTGAATTAAGCATATTTATATGCATTTGTAAATCATATGGGTTACAGGCGTGCACGCACATAAGGAATATACCATTATCGGGTTCATGAGCGGTACATCTGTGGATGGTGTTGATGCGGCTTTGGTGCGCACAGATGGGTTGAATTTTTTTGAGGCGATTGATTTTATCAGCATCCCCTATGATCCTAAAACGCGCCAAGCGATTAAAGATTGCTTTGGGTTAAGAGATCATGATCAAAAAATTATATTGGCTGAATCCTATTTGCATCATGCACATGTGGATGTGGCAACGCAGTTAATGCAAGCGCATTCCGATCTATCAATCGATTATATCGGCTTTCACGGACAAACAATTACCCATGATCCTGCGATGGGATTTACATTTCAGATTGGCGATGCACAGGCTTTGGCAGATCATTTTCATGTGCCGGTCATTCACCAATTCCGCCAAGCCGATGTTCAAAATGGAGGGCAGGGGGCGCCGCTTATTCCATTATTTCATCAAATGTTATCGCAATCCGTAACAGGGACAAAAGCCATTCTTAACATTGGTGGCGTTGCCAATATGACATGGATTGGCGATGCACAGGATGCAAACCAAGTTGTGGCCTTTGATACAGGAACAGGCAATGCATTAATGAATGATTGGGTCAAAAGCCATTATGCGGATTTAGAGTATGATCCTGAGGGTCAATTTGCGGCGAAGGGGAATGTTCATTCCGCTATTTTAGAAAACTATTTATCCCATGATTATTTTCAAAAACCTGCCCCAAAATCATTGGATCGCAATATGTGGGATTTGACCCCTTTGGTGGGGATGGATTTTTATGATG
>JBIICI010000017.1:0-39916 GCA_044238935.1 Gemmobacter sp. | reverse complement strand
GGGGTGGTTGACGGAGACGTGACCAGCAGAAGGGCAAAGGGCAGATGGCAAGAAAAATTTGGGGGGTGCCTTTAGGAGGAGCCGGGAATTTTCTTGCGAGCTGACCGACTTCTGCTAACAAAGCCGAATCAACCCACACCACACGCAAGAGACAGAACTAATTGACCGCCCCCATCACAGACGTGCTGAACACGCTGCCCTCAATACGGCTTACTGTTATTTAATGGATGACTAACCGACCGCTAGATGCTGGAATGGGACGTTTGGACGCACCAAATTAAAGCCTTTTCTTGATGCAGATAATGGGCTTTCGCCGTTGAAGGGCTTGAGAAAGAATGGTGAAATTAAGAAGGTATTGAAAAACTACCGCCTTTGGTGATTGAATAGGTTGGAATATGGTGAAGAGGGGGGAAGCATATCCACCATAGCGTTTTAGCCAACCTTGCCTAATTCGATGGAATGACGGAATCCTATCAAAAACGTTTGATTATCCTATCAGAAATGAGAGGATAAAACCGACATCCTGATAGGATACTACTATTACTCCATCCACAAAAGGGCACTGTAGGTATTTTGTAGGGTAAGCTCTATTTTTAGCAAAAGACACTGTTACAAAGTGCATGAATTTTTAATAAATAATCTTGCAAAAAATACAGAAATAGGTTATTCTAATAATAGAGGATTTATTACCCATGATGAAACAAGCACAAGCACTTAAAGAAAATTTGACCCAAGGGCAAGTCTATCGTCGTGAGGATTTGACTCGTTGGTCGAATGCAGTTGATCGTCATTTGAAAATCCTTCAAGCCGAAGGTGTTTTAACAAAGGTTTCTGCAGGGCTTTATTACTATCCCAAACAAACGGCGTTTGGACAAGCACCTGCTCAGGAAGCGGATTTGGTGCGGGCTTTTTTACGGGATGACCGCTTTTTGCTGACTTCAGCCAATGCCTACAACACCCTTGGGATTGGATTGACGCAACTCTATAATGAACGAATTGTTTACAACCACAAACGGCATGGACGCTTTACGCTTGGTGGTCGTGTGTTTGATTTTCGGATGCGTCCCCATTTCCCTCAAATGGTAACAGAATCCTTTTTATTGGTGGATGTGGTCAATAACTTAGATCGCTTGGCAGAAGATCATCACGCCGTGCTAGAGCGTGTGCAGGAACGTGCCCAATTGATGAATGCGAATATAGTGCAACAAGCTGCTTATGCTTACGGTACTGTGAGAACCCAGAAATGGTTCTTCTCTGTTTTACAAACGGTGGATTATCGTCATGCAGGATAAGTACCTTCACCAACACCCTGACTTTGAAGCCTTGCTACGCATTGTTGGCGATGCCAAGGGCATTGAGTCTGCTTTGGTTGAAAAAGATTACTGGATCATGCACTGCCTGTATGGTTTACAAAGGCTAGAACTTACCTTTGAACTTAAGGGGGGTACTTCTCTATCCAAAGGGTTTGGGATTATTCATCGTTTTTCTGAAGATATTGATATTCGGATTGAACCGCCCGTGGGGATGAACGTTAAAACAGGCCGCAATCAAGATAAAGAGGCACATTGTGCCAGCCGAAAACAGTTTTATGACTGGTTGAGTGAGGCTATTCATATTGATGGGATTCTAACCGTTGAGCGGGATAGTTACTTTGATGATCCTAAATATCGCAGTGGTGGGATTCGCTTAAATTACGCTAGTGTGTCGGGTACTCTGTCTGGGTTGAAAGAAGGCATTTTGTTAGAAGTGGGCTTTGACGATATTACACCCAATCAACCTGTGGATATAAGCTCTTGGGCGTTCGATTATGCTCATGACAAGGTAGCTATTTTGGATAATCGAGCCAAAGCCGTTCAATGTTACCATGCTGGCTATACGTTGGTGGAAAAACTTCAGACGGTTTCAACCAAGTATCGTAAGCAACAGGCGGAAAATAGTTTCCCTGCTAATTTTCTCCGCCATTACTATGATATTTACTGTTTATTGGCGGTGCCTGAGGTGCAAGCGTTTCTTGGAACGGATGCGTATCAAACGCATAAAGAGAAACGGTTTCGAGGTGGCGATAATCCCGACATCTCAGCCAATGAAGCATTTTTGCTACAAGACACAGCAACCCGCTTGCTGTATGCAAAAGCGTGGCAAGGCACGTCGGCACTATATTATCAAGGTCAACCCGAGTTTGACGAAATGCTTGCTAGGATTTATCAATACATCGACCGATTGTAGGAGCTCTATTAAGGAATCCCCAAAATGTATTACAATTTCCGACGATTGAAACACGACTTTGAGGAAAAGAAACGTAAGATAGTGCGTGATGCTATGTGCAAACACTATTCAGAAATTACCAAGCATTTTGATGATGATAAATATTCTGAATGGATGTGCAGAACGTATTTATCTGCAAAAATGATAATGATAGCGACGCTTCAGCTAAATGCTCTTAAGTATGCAAGAGAGAAAAACTTAAGACTTGTTATACCTTATCTTGAATACTACTCTCTATTAGCCCTTTCACGAGCTATTGTTTATATGCGTCCACAAAGTAAATGGAACAATGGCGAATTAGTAAAAATCGGGCATACTAAAGCTATCAATCAAGCAATGGATTATGTGTCTCAATTTGATAAAAAAATGAGTCAGTCAATCAAAGAATATATTTTTGCAGCTAAAGCATCAAGGGAGCTGATAACATATCGTGCTCCATCTTCAGGCGATGAGAATTTACCAATACTAAACAAAACAGTAGATTATGCGATTTTATTATCCGAAATAGCTCAATTTAATTCTGAACTACTTGAAAAATCAGTACTAAAGAATACAGAAAATAACAGAAAATTTATTTTTGAAAAGTCATTCATAGATAAGCTTTCTAAAGTTAAGATTGAGGGTCATATCTTTTTTGACAAGGAAGATGGTTATAGGCTTGGCTACCTTAAAAGGAAATGTACAGGCATACCAAACATTCTATTTATAATGAAGGAAGGTCATACAGAAGATTTTTTTGGAGCTTGGTATTGTGAAGAGTTGTCTGAAGATCTTGGTTTATTTAATCCTGATGAAGATACACAAATAATTTTTGACATACCCTAGCTTAGGAAGGCTTACAGCAGTAGCCACCCAATACACTAAACTCGCTCAAGCACAGGCTTGAAAAGAGGATAGCTGTGTTGTTGTGGAAAGCGGATGTTTAATGGCTTGCGAAAATGGGGGAGTGCGGGTCTCCCTCACAATGGAGTAAGCCTCAGGCGGAGTCCGCCTGAAATACCAAGGGGCAACCCTTGGCTCAGCCCTGTTTGTGAAACAACGGGCTGACAACAAAACGCAATAAGCCATGTTGGGCGTTTTGCGTGCAGCATCCACCCTCAATGGGTGGAAACATGACCCGCTGCAAACGGGGTCATGGGGTGCTTCACCTTAGCAAGAGGGATACAACGGGAGAATGTAAGACTCCCTTGTCAAGATTGGTGTGGTAGTACCAACACACATCTTGCGATTAGGACTCTAGCCTTTTATTTAGCCTTTTTACCCTCTCACTCCACCCAGCTCACCTGACCCAATACTGACCCGCTTCATCTTTTTTTCTTGGGTCTTCCATTTTACCCTGCATCATATAACGATGCCAAGCCCCCTTGCTCCACCGATTCATACGCCTTGATCCGCTTCAACACAATTGGTCTTTCTTCAGGCGTTATCACCAACACATTGCCCTTGTCTCTCGCAAAATGCCGTCGTATTTCTTCGCCCGTCAACAACGGATGGGTTTCAAAGCTCTTCGTGTCCGCCTGTCCACCTTTGGCATACGCGTCCAGCGACAAATGACCGTAACGGTTCGCCACGATGGAGGTCTTCCCAAGCAGAGTTTCAATCATGTTCAAGGTAAAGAGGTCGGGGTTATTGTAGAACAACAAAATCCCGCAATTGCCCATCAGGCTTTGATAAAGGTCGCCATAGAGGGTTTTGAGCTGATTAAGATCCTGAAAAAAGAACATCATGCGGCAACCATAGGAAGCAAATAGCGGAGCCGCCGTCGTGATAATGTTCATCTTGCCCATAGAGTAGGCTTCATCCAACATAAACAGCGTTTTGATTGGCTTGCCGTCTTTGGTTTTGACGGCAGGCTTGACCTGTTCGCCCAGTTGTTCAATCGATGCAAACGCCAGATTGACAAATAGGCGAAAAAAGGCTCGGTGCGTAGCCAGCCGAATAGAGGGCAGGCAGATGTAAATCGTCAACCCGTCAGGGTTGGTTTTAAGCTCTTCCAGCTTAAAGCGTCGCCCTTGATTGGCAAGCGTAGGCATAAGGGCATCCCGCATGGCATCGGAAGAAAGAAATTTCAAATGCCGTCTGGCGGTACTGATCACAGAACCCTGTTCGTTAGTGGGTTTACTGGCAATATCGATTGCTGCGAAGCGGACGTGTTGGTTCTGGTTCAATTGCATCTCTTTGAATAAGCCTTCCAGCCCTTCATAACCAACTGTTTCATCTCCATCTGCTTCAGTATAGACCTCGCCATGTTCCCACTTGGCTATGGTGCCTTGCATAAGCAACTCATACACGGTAATTAGATGCCGTGGATCGTCTTTTAAATCGGGGTTAAGCTTGGGGTTATAGGCAGGATACGTCGCTAAATGTAGGATAATAGCTGAAATAAAATTTTTCGCTGTATCTGACCAATGATCATGACCATGGAAATCAGGCACAACAATGGCGTCTGCGACTAAATCAGCGTTCTCAACAAGATTTTCTGCATCCACGTGCAGAATGTCTTCAAAGATGTTGTAATACGCTCTAAAATTCGCCACATGGTCTTGAGTGATTTTAAACGGATCCAGCACAACAACGTGTTGCCCCAAGCCTGCATAGGTCTCGGTTCCACCAGCACGGCGGCGTGCCGTAAAACTGGCCAATTCTCCCTTAGGGTCAAGGCAGAACATTGAGCCTTTATAAAAGATAAGATTGGGTAGGATATGCGAAATACCCTTGCCCGAACGACTGGATGCTGTCAACATCACGTGACGGTCGTCATCGTACGCTACTGGCTGACTCCCTAAATTCCCGATATACAACCGATCCCCTTCATGGCGATTAAAGCGAAACCGTTCTTGCTGAAATAATGTGTCCAGATCAAACCAACCCCCTGTGGGTGTTTGCTGAGCAGGGACATGGTCAACAAAATGGCGTTTCTTCGCCTCTTCCAGCCGCTCGTATGCCTGAATAGTAAAACCACGGGGCATATTTTTTAAGTATTGGTGGGGCGTAAAGTCATGCGGAGACATAGGCATTCATTATCCAGTATGTGTATTCTTTCTCAAAACTGCTTCCAGTTATCCGAAGGCAGTCGGGTCATATAGTCAGGAACAGAATAGAGAAGAGAAGGCGTTCTATAAATAATAAGGGGGGCAAAGTACATTTCATCTCGGTGTAAAATCATGTGCTGATCCATTAACACAACTAAAATCTTGTTCGAGTTCAATAGATGTTCGACTATTTCTTCATCAATGTTATCTGTAAACTCATAAATCTGATTGCGGGCAAAAACCATCTGAAGTCTTCTGCCTTGCAAATAAAATTCAAAACGAGAAATCAGCCCTTTGAATTTTGGATAGTGAAACATCATGACTTTTAAATGGTGTGCTTTACCTGGATCTTTCTTTACTTCGAGTCTTAATAAAAGATCATCTGGTAAGACATCTTCAGTGGAAAGTAGTCGTTTGAGTGTATGTAGATTTGATTTAATCGTTGCGTCTTTAACAAGTTGGCTGTCTGAGGTGAAAAAGATTTGACTACGTTTTTGGAGCTCTAACTTTTGGTCTTCGGTAACACGCACATTCAAATTCTTCTGTGCGGTTTTTTCTTTTTTGGGGCGTCCTCGCTTGTTAGAATCTGTAGACTGAGATGGCTTCTTAGAAGGCATAAAAGATCATCCTGTATTCTTAAAAAACAAATTTCATTATAGCATTTTTTATAAGAACAGTGGCATCTGTATTTTTTGTGCATACAAAATTTCAATATGTAACAACGAATTTTTTTAGCCTAAAACCGGCTATTTTACTGATAATTTCACCTTGTTTTACACAACTCAAAAAGCGAGGCATTTGCACAGGTTTACCCAAAGCTTTTTAATGAAATTATACAACGCAAACAAATAAAAGAAGCTCATTAGCCCGTTACTTGTGATGCAAAAAATGGAAACTACCAAAATGACTCGTCCTACTCCCTCCGTCAAACCGACTCAACAAAAACAAGCTCCGAATACGAGCCAATCTAAGCCTCAAGAACAGCCTCAACCAAACTGGGTTGAAGTGTATCTGAAAGAGATTTTCACCCAGTCTGGCGTGGTGCTGCCACCCTTACTGAACTTTCCTGAAACCGTGGCTTACCCCAACAGCGAAATCAAAGTAACCTACCGTGTCTTAGACGGTGCGTTATATCGTTTGTATATCGTGAGTCTATTTTCGTTGTACGGACTGGCGGCTTTTTTAGCCGTTGGTATTGGTGGGGAAGATGGCTCTTGGTTGGTTTTACCCGTTATCGTCTATTTCGCACTCGATATGTGGTATATGCCCAAAGCCAATCGGGGCTTTCGGCAATGGTGGCTTGGAAAATCCTTCCAGCAGTACTGGCAAAACAAATGCCTGCAATGGATAGGACGGCAAGTCATTTTCACCTTTGATACGCAACAAATTATCATCACACACAAGCTGTTCAATATCGTCTTTCATCAAGATCGCATTGAGCGTGAGAGCGTCGAAAGATCCATCACGGGGAGTTTTGTTGGCTTCTATGTCACACCTCCACAGCCTGCAGAAATGCAAGTCACCCAAGAATTAGCACAACGCCCCGTTTTAAAAAGCTGCTGGGAATGGATGTTACCCATGCCTGTCAATCAAGGGGATTTACACTTGAAGCTTTTTGTTTCAGATCAACCGCTGAATATTCTGCATGCCCCACAACTATATGTAGACCTACTTCACCGACGATTACAAAGCATTCTCACGGGTCAATGTACCGCTCATGACATCAACGAAATAAACAGGAGGAAAAAATAGTGTCTAATCAAGTAGAGATTCAAGCCATTTTAAAGCCCTTTTATCCCAAAGCTGTCTCACCAGAGGCAATTGAAGCCTTGGTGAGAGAAGCCATTGAAGAATTAAAAGTAAAGCAAGCCCATGACTTGCTGAACCAGTTATTAGAGGAGCAAGCACGCCATACCCAACAACAAATTTCTTTGGCGATACAGGCACTCCAGCATCTTCGCAATAATGTGATCCCTTTTATAGGGGTGAATGACCCTGATTCTCAAGATCAGTGGGTGTTACTAAGGCAAAAAATGAGTTTGCTGCCTGACAATGTTTTAAGAGATGCTCAAGCAGATTTAGAGCCTAAATTACTCACGTTCAAAAAGGCAGTATTGGTTCTGCAAAACTTCCGTGCGGTGCATAAATTGAAACGGGACTGTAAGCAACCAAACCTTTATAAAGCCTTGTTTCTCAAAATCCTTGCTTTGGTAATAGAGGCTCGTGTCAACGCCCAACTTCTGGCAGGTCTTACCACCTACGGGGGGCAAGAAAGTGTCATTCTAGCGGTCACCATTTCACTGTTAAACCTTGGTATGGCGAGCTTATTAGGCGTGTGCCTCAATTTCACCCCTCATGTCGATGCCCCCATACGATTCAAGGCGTGGTGGGCTTCGATCTCATTGGCGGGGTGCAGTTTGGCTTGGTGTATCTTGTGACGCTCTTGATTGAGTGGTCGCAAGGCAATAGCTTCGATACAGAAATGGCGTTTCAACGGCTATTTGTCCAAGGGGCAGCCCTGTGGCCATGGGAACTTTCTTTGGAGTCGCTCAGATTTTTGTGTGTCACCCTCTTTTTTGCACTGGTTGCAACCATGCTGGTTTTTACGGGTCAATACTGTGATCCGTATCCCCATTATAGTGGTGTTTTTAAACGGTTTTTGCAGGCGAAAACCGATCTGCAAGACACCCTAACGCATTGGATCAATACCCTTATGGCAGAACGACGGGGAACGTACCAGCCACTCAATCCGCCTGTATTGAACAATCCGTTACAGGCAGAATTACAAAGCATTGAATCCGCCGCCGTTGGTCTAAAAAATACGCTTCAACAATTTCAAGCAGGCATTCAAACAATGGCCGCTGCCCTTCAGCAACAGCATCACCAAGCACGCCGAGAGTATATGGAGGATTTTCAACAACGTTTTAGCACCATTTTACAAGGCGATGTGGATCAGGAAGAAACAATCCTGAAATCACAGCCAAGCACGCATCACACCAATTTTGGGGAGGATAATGATTATGAACAGATCTAATCTACTTTACACAGGAGGAGCTATTGCTCTAACAAGCTGGTTCATCTGGAGCTTAGTTGCAGATAAACCCACCACCTTCGACCCCATTACGCACTGTCAGTCGGGTAAAGCTCAGCCGACGATTACCGTGCTGATTGATCCCTCTACGCCGTTTAATTCCTCGCAACAGCAACAGTTTCAAAGGTTCACCGTCTATCTACAACAGGCTTTGCCTGAAAACGCCCGCCTCAACAGTACGGTTTTGCAGCCTAGACGGCAATGCAGAACTCCATTGTTTAATCGCTGAGGAAAGGGAAGCATGAGATAAAAGCGGTATTTTCTTGACTCTTCTGTAAAAAGAACATAAAGTGAACAATCTGTTTTTTGCGTTTTAAACACCAAACCGAAAGAAAGGAGAGAACCGTATCATGGAAACACCACCCCCCGAAAACTTCACCCCAAAGCCTTTGAAACTGGACATTTCACGTTACCAGCATTATCTGGATGCCACAAGGCTTAGCCCTTGTGAAAAAGAAGAGCTACTGCACACACTCTGGAACATGACGTGCGAATTTGTTTATTTGGGTTATGGCGTCAATTCTGTTCAACAAGTCGCGGCTTTAGGGAACACGCAACAACACTTAATAATGCGTGACAAAACCACTGAAACTTCGCTAGAATCATCAAAAGAGGACTGTTAGAAAGGGATTGCTGTATGACAAAAGCACTTATTTACTGTCGGGTATCATCGACAAAACAAGCCACAGATGGCCATGGTTTGGAAAGCCAAGAACACCGTTGCAGGCAACATGCGGCTATGCAGGGTTATAGTGTCGAGCAAGTGTTTGCAGACGATGCCAGTGGCGGAGGCGATTTTATGAATCGCCCTGCTTTGGTATCCATGCTGCATTATTTGGATCAAAATAAGAAAAACGCTTACGTCATCATCTTCGATGACTTAAAACGCCTAGCCAGAGATACACAAAGTCATTTGAGACTACGTCAAGCCCTAGCATTACGAGAAGCCACGGTAGAATGTTTAAACTTCAAATTTGACCCAACGCCTGAAGGGGAGTTCATCGAGACAATTTTGGCGGCACAAGGCCAATTGGAACGGGAGCAAAACAAGAGACAGGTCATTCAGAAGATGACCGCTCGTATCGAAAATGGCTATTACGTCTTTGCACCCCCAACAGGGTATGTTTTCAAAAAGACGGCTGAACATGGCAAGCTCTTGGTACGAGATGAACCTGTGGCTTCTATTATTGGTGAAGCCATGGAAGGCTATGCAAGCGGTCGTTTTAGCATGATGGTCGAAGTCCAACGCTTTTTAGAAAAAAGTGTGCATTACCCACATATCGACAAAAAGGGACGGGTTCATCCGTCACGGGTGAAACAAATGCTCACCTGCCTCACTTATGCGGGTTATGTGGAAAAAGAGGATTGGGGTGTCTCTGCACGGAAAGGCAAGCATGAAGGGTTGGTGAGTCTTGAAACGTTTGAGAAAATTCAAAAAAGATTGACTGAAACGGTGAAAGTCCCCGCCCGTAAAGATATTCATACTGATTTCCCACTACGGGGGTTTATCCTGTGTGATGATTGTGGCAGACCGCTGACCTCGTGCTGGTCACAGGGCAAGCGGCAGAAATTTGCCTATTATCTGTGCCACAACAAAGATTGCTCCAGTAAAGGCAAGTCCATTCCCCGTGATAAGTTGGAAGGCGATTTTGAAGCCTTGCTGAAAACCATGCGTCCCACACAGCCCCTGTTTGACCTGCTTAGTGCCATGTTTAAGGATGCGTGGGAACAACAGGCGAGCCATACAACCGCACTGATCCAATCTGCCAAGCAAAAAGTGGTTGGCATTGAACGGCAAATTGAACAGCTGGTGGATCGGATAGTAGAGGCAACTGTGCCTTCTGCCATTACACGCTATGAGCAACGAATTGCCCAGCTGGAAAAGGAGAAATTATTGATGGAAGAATCCATTTACAGCACGCCCCCACAAGGCAGATTCGAGGAACTCTTCGAACACGCCATGAGCTTCCTCTCAAACCCTTATAAATTGTGGACTTTAGGGCAGTTAGCACATAAGCGTACGGTGCTAAAATTAGCTTTCTTAGACCGCCTAACATACAACAGAAAAACAGGGCTTCAAACACCCCTAATCGCCTTACCGTTCAAGGTTTTAGACAACTTAAACGGGGCAAATTTAAAAATGGTGGGCGGTGAGGGACTCGAACCCCCGACCCTCTCGGTGTAAACGAGATGCTCTACCAACTGAGCTAACCGCCCCTTTTGTTTCCAAAAGATTTTAGGATATAACCAGAATTGATTTTAAAATGCAAGACCAAAATGTCATTATATTTAACAAAAAATCCCTTTTGTTGGATAAACCACACAAAAGGGATTTTTTTATTATATAATAAAAGAGATTAAGCAGCTTTTTTCTTGCCGTTAACTGTGTCTTTTAAATCTTTACCAACTTTGAATTTCACTTGTTTAGATGCTGAAATCTGGATTTCTGCACCTGTTTGTGGATTGCGACCTGTTGAAGCAGGGCGGTCTTTTGTTTCAAATTTACCAAAACCAACGAATGTTAAATCATCGCCGTTTGCTAGTAATTTTGTAACGTTCTTTAGAACAGAATCTAAAATTAGCTGTGTTTTTGCTTTTGATTCACCAGTGTCTTCGGCAATAATCGCAATAAAGTCTTGTTTGTTCACAGTTATATCCTCTTTTTTAAAAAAGTAATGGCTATCAATTTGAATAAGTGATTCGTTACAAATCAATCATCCTGTATATTTTTACGCGTTTTTTGCCTTTGACTCAATGGTGAATCATAGGATTTTCGGGTTTTGGAGCACTTTTTTGTGGCAAAATTGAGGAAATTAATGGTTTTTTATCGCTTACGGAAAATGGAGAGTTTACAAGCGCATAATGCAATACATCTTCAATTGTATGTACGGGAATGATCTGCAACCCTTGCTTGACATTCTCAGGGATTTCTTCCAAATCTTTTTCATTTTCCTCAGGAATTAATACCATCGTGATTCCTGCGCGTAAGGCGGCCAATAATTTTTCCTTCACGCCACCAATGGCGGTAACATGACCCCGTAAATTGACCTCTCCGGTCATGGCGAGATCGCGATGAATTGGAATGTTGGTTAAGGTTGACACGATGGATGTGACCATGGCCGCCCCTGCTGAAGGGCCATCTTTTGGAACGGCGCCTTCAGGCACATGCACATGGATGCTTTTTTCCTTGAGGGTTGAAAAATCAATACCCATTTGATCCGCGCGGGATTTAATCAACATTTCCGCAACTGTGATGGATTCTTTCATGACATCTTTTAAATTCCCCGTCATTGATAAGCGCCCCTCTTTACCCGGTACAAGCACCGATTCGATGGATAGTAAATCTCCACCAAAATCTGTGTAGGCTAAGCCATTGACAACGCCAACACGATTTTCAATATCAATTTCGCCAAAACGGAATTTGCGTATCCCTGCATAGGTTTTGAGATTATCGCTGTTAATAAGAATACTATGGGCTGGTGCATCCTTTGCCTTACCATGCGTCAAAATTTCTTTGACGGATTTGCGGCATAAATTGGCAATTTCACGCTCTAAGCTCCGCACACCTGCTTCGCGCGTGTAATAGCGCACTAAATCACGAATGGCACCATCATCAACACTGAATTCGCCTTTTTTCAGGCCGGCATTTTTGATTTGCTTTGGTAATAAATGACGTTTGGCAATTTCGACTTTTTCATCCTCTGTATATCCTGACAGGCGAATAATTTCCATGCGATCCAAAAGAGGTTGGGGCATGTTAAAGCTGTTGGATGTGCACACAAACATGACATCAGATAGATTGTAATCTAATTCCATGTAATGATCATTAAAGCTGTTATTTTGTTCAGGATCTAAGACTTCTAATAAAGCAGAGCTAGGGTCGCCGCGCCAATCAGCACCTAATTTATCGATCTCATCCAATAAAAACAAAGGGTTGATTGTTTTTGCTTTTTTCATGCTTTGGATAATTTTCCCCGGCATCGCCCCGATATAGGTGCGACGGTGACCCCGAATTTCGCTTTCATCACGGACGCCCCCTAATGCAAGGCGAATATAGTTGCGATTGGTTGCGCGTGCGATGGATTTTGCCAAAGATGTTTTTCCAACACCGGGAGGGCCCACAAAGCATAAAGTTGATCCCTTAACCGTTCCCACACGTTGTTGCACGGCTAAATATTCCAAGATACGATCTTTGACCTTGTCCAATCCATAATGATCTTCGTTCAAGATTTTTTGTGCGGCTAGAATGTCTTTTTTAATTCGCGTTTTCTGGCTCCATGGGAGAGAGAAAATCCAATCCAGATAGTTCCGAACAACGCTTGATTCGGCGGACATTGGGCTCATTTGTTTGAGTTTTTTAAGCTCCGCTTGGGCTTTGTCCTTAACCTCATTCGGGGCTTTCAGCTCTTGCAGCTTATTTTCAAATTCCTTTATATCATCAATGTCTTCGTCATTATTCAATTCCTTTTGAATGGCCTTCATTTGCTCATTCAAATAATATTCGCGCTGGGTTTTTTCCATTTGTCCTTTGACGCGATTTTTGATGCGTTTTTCTACATTTAAAACCCCAATTTCCCCCTCCATAATGCCGTAAACCATTTCCAAGCGACTGATGCAATCAATCACTTGCAATAATTCTTGTTTCCGATCCAGCTTCATGGGCAAATGCGCCGCAATTGTATCGGCGATTTTTGAGGGGTCATCCAACTGGTTTACAGAGACAATCATTTCATCGGGAATTTTTTTATTCATCCCCACAAACTGTTCAAACTGGGATACAATAGCACGAGATAAGGCTTTGACTTCTTCATCTTGTAAATCAGTTTCATCATTTAAAGGGTGGTAATACCCCGTCAGGAAATCCCCGTCATTTTCAAAGCGGTCAATGGCAACTTTGTTTGTGCCTTCCACCAAAACCTTAACGGTTCCATCTGGTAATTTTAAAAGCTGTAAAATTTGTCCAATCACACCCACATCATAGAGGCCATCAATATCAGGGTCATCTTCGCTGGCGGATTTTTGGGTGATAAGGATAATTTGCTTATCCCCTTCCATAACGGATTCAAGTGCCTTGACAGATTTTTCACGCCCAACAAAAAGCGGAACAATCATATGGGGGAAAACAACAATATCACGCAAGGGCAATATTGGTTTTGAAAGGGATTCAGACGTTTTATCGTCTTTTTTATCATCAGGAATTGATTTTTTAAAAATCACAATAGCACCTTATTTTTTATAATATATCTCTTAGAAATAATTTAGAGCATGATCGCTTATTTTTCAAGTGCTGCAATCATGCTCTGTTTAGATAGGGGGCTTAATAGGTCAAATTAAGCAGGTGTCGCTGTTTCAACACGTTTTGTGACAACGTGATCAATCAGGCCAAAATCTTTGGCTTCTTCCGCAGACATGAAATTATCACGTTCCATCGCGCGTTCAATCACATCCAATGCTTTGCCTGTGTGATGCACATAAATTTCATTCAACCGTTGACGTAAACGCAAAATTTCTTTGGCTTGGATTTCAATATCTGTTGCCTGTCCCCTTGCGCCGCCGCTGGGTTGGTGAATCATAATGCGTGAATTAGGCAGGGAATAGCGTTTGCCTGCCTCACCTGCTGCCAACAATAATGACCCCATCGATGCGGCCTGTCCGATACATACGGTTGATACGGGGCATTTAATATATTGCATTGTATCATACATCGCCAACCCAGAGGTCACAACACCACCGGGGGAATTGATATAAAAAGAAATCTCACGTTTTGGATCTTCTGATTCTAAAAATAATAATTGTGAACAAACAAGGCTGGAAACATAATCATTGACCTCGCCTGTTAAAAAGATAATGCGCTCTTTCAAAAGCCTTGAAAAAATGTCATATGCACGCTCACCACGGTTGGTTTGCTCAATTACTGTGGGGATCAGGGTGCTGTTGTAAACTTCAATAGGATCGCGTTCGGTCATGCCTTGTGTGCCTCTGGTCAGAAATCTAAAAATAAAAACTATACTCTAATATAGCTATACGGATAATGTTAATAAAGATTAAACTAGCCCGAAGCCTTATCCTCTTCAAGCCATATTTTTGTTTGCGATTAAAAATATTACTGGAAAAGGCGGAATAAATCCGTTAAACATCATCTTGCGATTCTTTTTATCACCTTGCAGGGGTGTAGCTCAGCTGGTAGAGCATCGGTCTCCAAAACCGAGGGTCGCAGGTTCGAATCCTGTCGCCCCTGCCAATTCATTACTTCTTTGACATGTGGTGAGAAAATATCCCCCAAAAAGCCCACATTCTGCGCCCTTTTGCGCTGCCACTTGCTGAGAATTTTTTTCTCTTTTTTTTATTGATATGCGCCCACTTTTTCTTGCCCCAACGCGTTAAGCGTGGAGATGACGCGTTCTGTTTTTAGAACGATAAAAAATCTAGTCAAAAAAACGCAGAAATACTATACTTATTACAAAGTTTGCAATTTAACCCAAAGTTTGCTAGATTAAGTAAAATAAAAATACATTCTCTTAGTTGTGGGTTTTATGAGAAAAAGATTGTTATATGAAGAGCTGGATCAATTCATTAAAAATATTGATGCATCAAATGATTTAGACCGAGTTTTGAACGTTATGCAAAGCCAAGTCAAGATTTTGGGTTTTGACAGGCTTACCTATTGGTTACGCTGGCCAAATAAAGAGAAAAAAGATCCTATTTTTTTATCAACCTATCCTGATGAATATATTACGCATTATATAGAAAATGATTTCCAAAAACACGATATGGTTGGTCGTTTTGCAAGCAGTACAATGACGCCTTTTTTGTGGAATGACATCGAAAAGAATTTTGTCATTACAAAAATGCAAAAAGTCATTTTCTCAGATAGTGCAAGTGCGGGACTAAAGGCAGGGGGCAGTATTCCTGTGAATGGCCCAGGGGCTATTCAAGCTGTCTTTTCAGTTGTCAAAAATTGTAGTGCAAAGGAGTTTGAACAGATTTTTATATTTCATCGCATGGAATTGCAGCTTTTGGCAACCTATGCCCATGAAAAAATCATGACATTGGGGATTACAAATCCCGTTAAAAATATTCATTTATCATCGCGTGAAATTGAAATTCTGACGTGGACATCACAGGGCAAAACTTATTGGGAAATTGGCTGTATCCTAGGCATTCAAGAAAATACGGTGAAAAAGCACATGTTAAATATCTTTGAAAAACTGAATGTCACGAATAATACGCATGCTGTTTCTAAGGCTTTAATCCATGGCATTATTAATCCATAAACTATCTTGATTTTTTCAATATTTGCCGCTAAAAACCTTTATCACCATATACTTTAGTATATGGTTTTTTTGTATCCAAATTATTACAAAATTTTTGGATTTTAAAGATTTATCGCCTTCAATCAATTCCACTATAGTGCAATAAACAAATCCCACACTTTCAGTCATACTTTTTATATTCACTTTATTCAGTAAAGGATTATAGAATGATTGAAGTCATGCAAACGGGTCAATACGGCAAAACATTAAGCCTGATAGACTCATTTAAACTCCGCAAAATTATATTTAAAGATCGTATGGGATGGGATTTAAATATTTCACAAGACGAACTTGAGATTGATGATTATGACCTCCCCGAAACGGTTTATATTATGGTGCGGGATGAAAAAGACAGGGCTGTGGGCATTTGGCGCTTGATGCCGTCTTCCTCAAAATCAATGATACGGACGATCTGGCCGGAATTTTTAGAAAAATTTCCTATGCCCATCAACGATCAAACGTGGGAAGTCAGCCGTTTTGGGGTTCATAGTTATGAGCCGAATTCAAAGGATTATCTGAAAAATATCAATATCACAACAAAGAAAATGATTGCGGCACTGATTGATATTTGTGAGATGGCCAATATTCAGCATATCTATACTATGTATTACCCAGAAGTGGGACGTTCTGTTGCAAAAACAGGATTTGTGGCGCATGAAATTTCAGATGAATATCCAGTGGATGGCAAGCCTGCCATTATTGGACATTTTCTGATTGACGAAACATTGCGCAACGATGTTCGTCAGAAAACAGGCATCAAAACCAATCTTACATACGAAGATTTACCCCCCATCTTAAAAGAAAACAGCCAAAAAATTCAATTAAAACCTCATTTTATTAAGGAACAAATTTATGCTTAAACAAAGTCATCTAGCACCACAAGACCATGAAAATTTTCTACAGGACATCGAAATGCATGTCAGAGAAATTCATACATTTTTAAAATGCCGCTCCCATGAGCTTGAATATATCAAAAAGCTGCTCAGCGAAGTCGAAAATTACGCTACCTCCAGTGGGCTTTTATACACAAGTTACTTCATTGAAAAGGCGATTGAAAGTCTTTCAGAGGAACAAATCAAATATATGGCGCGCTAATTTTTATTTTTTTAAGAAAGGAGCAAAAACATGGCTCATGTACAGCATGTGAGTGCGCACGCGCAATCATCAGAAATCATCAATATCCTTCAAAAAGATGGATGTATCGTTATTGATAATTTACTTGCCCCTGATGAAATTAATACGCTTCAGGCGGATATGCACAAGCAATTTGCAGAAATTCCAGACTGTAATGGTGATTTTTATGGCTTTTCAACAAAAAGAATGGGTGCACTTTTTACAAAATCAAAAGCCTATCAAAAAATGGCGGTGCTTCCCCAAATTCTGGATGTGATGGATGCGTTTTTATTATCAGGATGCTCCGATTATCAAATCAATCTGACGCAAGCCATATCCATAGGCCCCAATGAGCGCAAACAAATTTTGCATCAAGATGACCCCATGTTTCCATTTTTGCACCCTGGGCAAGAAGTGATGCTGAATTGTATGTGGGCGATCGATGATTTCACAGAAGAAAACGGCGCAACGGTCGTTGTGCCCGGCAGTCATCGTTGGCCACGGACACAAGCCCTTAATTTGGATTTTGAAGACTTACCGCCCAATCTTGTCACCCAAGGTGTCATGAAAAAAGGCTCTGTCCTGATCTATCTGGGTTCGCTTTTCCATGCAGGGGGACAAAATAAAACGCAAGACCAAAGACGTTGTGGCGCGGTGATTAGTTATAATCTAGGCTGGCTAAGGCAGGCTGAAAATAATTACTTGGCTTATTCAAAAGATGAACTAGCACAGATGCCTCCCAGACTCCAAAGGCTTTTAGGGTATTTTGTCCATCAACCAAACCTAGGCTCCGTCAATGGTATTGATCCGTATGATTATGTTCTCAAAGGTGAAAAACAAAAGATCTTCACAGAATTTGTCCCCGAAGCCGTCAAGCCCCTGTTAAGGGAATATAATCATCTACAGGAAATGAAGCGCATGGCTTAATTAATTTGTTGGTCTTTTGTAAATATCTTTATAAAATTCACCAATATCGACTTTAAGCATTTTTGCAATGAGAAAAAGGTTTGAGGCTGAAATACGACTCATGCCTTTTTCATATTTTTGAACTTGTTGGAATGTAACCCCTATATAATCAGCAACCGTCTTTTGCGTTTCAGACCTTGATAGTCTGATATAACGCAAATTATATCCAATAAGGGTATCTATTTCAGTTGTCTTTTGATTTGTTGCCATTGTTTTATAAATCCTAATAGCTGAATGTACAATTTAATAGAGGTCGTGGCAATAAATATCTGAAGTTGAAATGTTTGGAAATTATAGTATTTTAAATGACTATAGTTATGCTATTCTTAACAGGAATCGTCATGCTGGACGAGATGCCGTGTCGGGGCACGGCATGACGTCAAAAGGTAGGAAAACAAAGGGTGAAAAGACCAAATAATATAATCATTTTTAATTTCTTCTAAGGTTCAGCCCTATGCATCAGACGCTTTCTGAAAATAAGGGTCATCCAAAGCGGTGAATTTTACTCACCTTTGATAGACTGCCTATTAAATCTAGCGTGATTCACTTATTTGTATTTTTCCACCCTTTTTTATTTCGGTGCATGTGGGATTATTTTGGATAATTCATACAGCCCCGCGGCTATTGCCCCTGTGGCGACAGGGGTCACTGCCCATGCGGTTGCCATGTCTGTGGCGGTTTTCCAGTTCATATGTTGATGATGCAATCCTGCATTAGCGCCTATGGTTGCGGCGCCCATGGTTTGACTGGTGGAAACGGGGGCATGGCTGATGTTTGCGAATGTTAATGCCAATGATGAAACAGCTGCCGCCACTAAACCAACTCTGGGGTCGTGTTTTGAGCTTACGCCATGGACTAATTTATCAACAATTCTGCGTCCTCCTGATAATGTGCCCAATGTCATGGCGCCATAACACAGCATTTGGACATTTTGGGTGATGGCTGTGGGATCAGAAGAGAGTGACCACGCCACAATAGGCATGGCTTTTTGCGCATCATTTAAACTATGCCCAAAATTCAAAAATCCCGTGGCCGCTAGCATCGGCAATTTTTTGGGGGTAACAATGGCTTGAAATAAGTCTTTCAGGCTTTCTGACCAGCTCTTATCCACAGGCATGTCATCCATAGGCTTTTCAGATTCCGTTGATATTGCCTGTGATTTTAAAATCTTATTGGCTAAAAAGGATGAGCCATGGGCGATTCCACCTGCAACAATCGGTGTCCCAATTAAAAAGGCGCTGACCTTAAGCCACCCTTCGGGAATAAATAAATCGGATAAAGGCTGGGCGTGATTGAGGGCATTTGCTATGGCTGCGCCTGCTAATCCTCCTAAAAGCGCATGGGAAGCGCTACTGGGTAATCCTATACGCCATGTTAATAATCCCCATCCCATGGCTGCTGTAATGCCGCAAAACATAAGTTCAGGGTTTTGTTGCAAGATATTGGCTTGAAATAATTCGGTGCCAATTGTGTGTGCTACACCTGCGCCTATTACGCCAATCAAGGGGGCAGGGGCGAGTGTGCATCCAACAGACCACAACAAAGCTGAACGATAAGATAAAGTGCCCGATTTTACCAAGGGGGCAATGGCATTTGAGGCATCATGAAATCCATTCACAAATTCAAAAGATAATGCCGAGGCCAACGTGGCAGCTTGTAAGCCAAACACGGGATATGTGGCCGCCAATATAGCGGGAGGCGCAATCACAAGTGCAAGGGGTGGGGTTTCTTTTTTAGAATGGGATGAGTCTGACATATTTATCCTTAAAGTTCTTTAAGGATATTATGTAATGTAAAATATAAATCTTGTAAAGGATTTAATGAATGATAAGATTTAAGTGGTGCCGGTTGAGAGGATTGAACTCCCGACCTTTCGATTACAAATCGACTGCACTACCGCTGTGCTAAACCGGCATCTTTTGAAAAGATTTTTATGTTATAGTCAGGTTTTTTATCAAAAGCAAGTATAAAAATAAAAAAATATTTTTTTATAGTCATTATGCTCTCAGTTCTAAAAATGAATAAAAGAGTTAAGTCTATTTTAATTAAAATCCCTTATAATATTTAACATATGTTTATATTTTTTTGAGGGAATTGATGTGAAGAAATATACGAGTGGATTTACCTTGATTGAGCTTTCAATTGTTGTGGCGATTACCTCCCTTATCATCGTTGGAACATTCGAAATTCAGCGTCAAAGCTATAATCAGCGAATCAATAAAATAACCAATGACCATTTATCTGAAATCGAAGTTGCCATTAAAAATTTTGTAAATGAAAATGGTTATTTGCCATGTGTTGCACCCAGTAATTTACGGCCTGATGCGGTTGGATTTGGTGTTTCTGTGAATTGTGCCAGTGCAGCCGCCCCCGCGGGTGTTACCTCTGTGAATAGTGCAGGAGGCAAAACAATATTTATTGGGTCTGTTCCTGTGCGGTCGTTAAATTTGCCAGATGAAACAATGATGGATGGGTTTAACCGACGTTATACAATGGCGATTACGGCATCGTTGGGGGTGCCCAATTCATATGACGTGAATATTGGTGCTATTGATGTGATTGATTCTGGTGGAAATTCTTTATTGCCTAAAAAAGATGCTGCTTATATTGTGATTTCACATGGAAAAGATACGGCGGGTGCGCGTGGAATGTCTGGGGCGATACCTCTTGCGTGTGCAGCGGCAGGATTGGATGTTGAAAATTGTAACAATGATGCCAAGTTCAGAAGAACAACACTCTATAGCGAAGCCGTTGGTGCAAATCATTTTGATGATAAGGTTGAATATAAAACCAAAGGACAAATCAGCGCCTCAGGCATCACGCGGGCTTATATTGATAAAATGGATTGTAATCCTCCTGTCGTAGGGGGGGTAGTACCAGCAGATGTTGCCGGTACATATCTTGGAACAAATCTATTGGGTGAACGCTGTGTTACGGCATTAGCCTATGACCAAGAGCTTCACTTAAAAGGAACGCCTGCTGATCCTAGATTAAGTGTTAAGCTTTATGATCATGATGTCGTTGCCCAAGGAAATGGGCGATTAATTGTAAAGGCTACAATTCCTGTTCGTTATATGATCTATAATCGCTCTGGAGGTTATTGGGATGATACATTTATGGCTGCTTTGTATATTAATGACCAGCTTGTGACAATTACGGATCTTATTAATCCTTTTGGAACGCATTCTGCCCCCGCCATGGGTAGTAATGGAGGTTCAGGTTTGTTGATGGCGAGTTATCCCGGTATTATTAAGGGACAAAATTATAAAATTGAAATCTATGCCTTTACAATGTACCGCACTCGGACGTCTGCTGGTACACCTGCTATCTTAGATTCATCAAATTCAAGCCCTGTTTTATTGGGGCATATTAAGGTCAGTGACCATTCTGTTGAAGGGGTTGTTGAGATTATGGAGAGTTCAATTTAACGCCAAGAACAGGTTGTTTTTGTAAAAAATCAAAGGGTTTTATAAAATGCATAAAAATTTATTTTTACAAGCAGGGTTTTCATTAATTGAGCTTTCAATATCTTTGTTAATTGCGTCAATTTTATTAACCGCAGCCTTTGAATTTCAGCATTATGCCGAAAAAGCAAGCCATCAGAAAATTACCAATCAACATATTGAGGAAATTAATATAGCAATTAAGGAATATGTTAACAGCTATGGCAGCTTACCTTGCGTTGCTTCCAGAACAGCGTTGCCTGATACGGCTGGTTTTGGTGTGTCCGTGAATTGCGCAAGCGCCGCCGCCCCCGCGGGGACGTCGGTTGTCATAAATGGCACGGGGCGTAAATTATTTATTGGCTCAGTTCCCACGCGTTCTTTAAACCTATCGGATGATGTTATGTTAGATGGGTATAAAAATCGATTTACAATGGTTGTAACGGCACAATTGGCGGTGAAAGCAACATATGCTGCGAATATTGGCGGTATTGAAATCTTAGATTCCGCAAGCAACCAATTATTACCCAATAAGGATGCGGCTTATGCAATTATATCCCATGGGGATGATGGGGCTGGCGCTCTTGATGTCTATGGCACGCAATATAAAGCCTGTAGCACGGTGAATTTAGACAAAGAAAATTGTAATAATAATGCTGTTTTCTTAGGGACAAGCCTGCATAGTTATGCGAATAACGCAGGGTATTTTGATGATACGGTTGATTACAGAACCAAAGGACAATTAAATATTTTAGGCATTACAGGCTATTACATGGATAAAATGGATTGTACGACACCTTCCCCCTTATCTGGTGTTGCTTTACAGGCAAGTTCAGTCAACAGATTTGGTAATCAATGCACAACGGCGTTGGTGTATTCCAATGATTTATTAATTGACCCTGTATCAAAAGACCCCAGAAGCGGTGTAAAATTATATGATCGGGATATTACAGCACAAGGCAGCGGATCGTTGGTTATTAAGGCCTCTATTCCTGTTCGATATGGTATTTATGGGTTTCAAGCGCCTTTTTTAGCATCTCTTTATATTAACGGGACAGAGGTTTCTAGGGGGATGCTTTTTGATCCTTTGATATCAACGAGCCCGATGGGATCCAATGGTGGAACAGGCTTTGTGGCGGGGGAGCTAAAAAATATTACCAAAGGGGATGTTTATAAAGTTGAAATTTTTGCTTTTATTACACAGCCTATCGTTGTTGCAGCCGACTCACCCGTTTGGTTAGGCGCGATTAAGTTGGGTGATCACGATGTGGATGGTGTTGTTGAAATTATGGAGACGTTTTTTTAATAAGAACCATGGAATAAGAATTGGGTGCTTTTCGTTTACAATAAAATTCAAAAAGGATTGATATTTATGCTGTTCAACGTTTTTAAAATTATCAAGCCTTTTGGGGGATCAGGGATTGTTTCACAACATGGCTTTTCAATGATTCAGTTGATGGTGGCGATTACCCTAGCCTCCCTTTTAACGGCGGGAACATTGCAATTTCAGAAAGAAGTCAAGAACTATAAAATCAGCCAAACCACAAAAGATAATTTAGACGAAATTGATAAAGCAATTAAAATTTTTGTCAAAGAAAATGGCAGGCTTCCTTGTGTTGCCCCAGATAATGCGCGCCCTGATTCCGCAAATTTTGGTATTGAGGTTGCGTGTACGGCATCAGCTGCCCCATCAGGGGTTTTTTCCAATGATATTGTTGGTACAAGCGGAGGAAACGTGGCAATATGGACGGGAACTTTGCCCACGCGAACCCTGTCTTTGCCAGATCGTTTTATGTTGGATGGATATAAACGGCGTTATAAATTTGTGATTACAAAGCCAATGGCGGTTGCGGCAACATATTTTTCATCCGTTGGTGAAATTCCTGTTGTGAATGCGGCGGGTGCTTCTGTTTTAAACGGCACAGATCGTGCTGCCTATGCTGTGATTTCCACTGGGGTGGATGGAATCGGCGCCACAACAATAGAGGGCAATCTGCCCATTCCCTGTAACGGAGTTGGTTTAGATATTGAAAATTGTGACAATGACGGGATTTTACGCAGCGCACTCTTCTTAAATGCACGGGGGACAGCTACACATTTTGATGATAAAATTAATTATAAAACAAAAGCAGATATAACACAGATGAATGTGGGATCCTATTTATTGGAAAAAATGCCCTGTAATCCCCCTTCATTAGCCCCCGGAACATTGGGCGCAGCTTATACAGCAACGAATATGTTTGCAGAACGATGTGTGACAGCCATGTCCTATAGCAATGCTTTATTTATGAGTGGTGGAGACCCCAGAACAGGGCTTAAAATCTATGAAAAAGACGTTGTCGCACAAGCCAGTGGTAGTTTGTTGGTTAAAACAACAATCCCCGTGTCATATCCAATTCAGCGTCATGTTGATGGAGAGTTTTTCTTAGAGTCAGCCATTATTGGTGCGTTGTATATTAACGGGGTTCTGGTGTCGAAGGGCGATTTAGTCAATCCATTTGGTTCAAATCTTGGGTATAATTTGGGAGCCAGTGGTATGACGGGCTTTCTGATGGGGGGGCTATCTGGCATTGTAAAAGGAAACACCTATAAAATAGAAATCTTTGTTTTTACGTTTTATGATGCAAACATCTTCAAGCCAGTTGCTACTTGGGGGGCAAGCAGTCCTGCAAATAGTTCACCTGTTTTATTTGGGACAATGCGATTGGGGGATCGCTCTGCGGATGGGTTTGTAGAAATTATGGAGAGTTCGCTTTAAAGACCTTCAGCAAAAAGCTTGGTTGTATGGATCAGGAATCTATTGTTGTTTCCCCCTACGCCGCCGGATCACGTCCAGCATGACGATTCTTTTTAGGAAAACATAAAAATTGGTGCGGCCGAGAAGATTTGAACTTCCACGGGATTAGATCCCACAGCGACCTCAACGCTGCGCGTCTACCGATTCCGCCACGACCGCATATAATATGTATTTTCGTTTAAATGGTCGGAGTGGAGGGATTCGAACCCCCGACATCCTGCTCCCAAAGCAGGCGCGCTACCAGGCTGCGCTACACTCCGATATTTATACAAACGAAAGCAGAAATGCAAAATGGCATAAATATATTCATTATTCAAGGAAAAAAATCGCTTTTTATTGTATTGCCAATTTTTATTTTATCATGGGCGATTGTACCGCCTGCGACTTCTAAGACATATTTCACGGGAACAAGGCTGGGGATAGGGCGCAAGCTGTTTGGGGTGGCATTTTCGTGCATATGGCGAATGATTCCGTCTTCGTCAATAAAGAGCATATCTAAGGGGATAAGCGTGTTTTTCATCCAAAAACTGGTGCGCACAGGATTATCAAAAACAAACAGCATACCGTGATGATCGGGCAGGGATTTGACAAACATTAATCCTGTTTCGCGCTCCGTATCGTCATCTGCAATGCTGACATGGAAGGGAATGTTTTGAATATAAAGCGTTTTATTATCCTCCGCCCCTACAGAAAAGGAAAAAATAAGGCATGCGATAAATAGAAATCCATTATAGATTCTCAATGCCATGTTCCACCATTTTACGATACAGGCCATCTTCGTTCTGCATTAATGTGTCATGGGTGCCTGTTTCAATGATTTTTCCATGATCCATGACAATAATCGAATCCGCGTGGCGAATGGTGGATAGGCGGTGTGCGACGGTGATGGTTGTTCGCCCTTTTTGCAGCAAATTCAGCGATTTTTGAATCAGATGTTCGGATTCGTTATCCAATGCCGATGTCGCCTCATCCAATAATAAAATCGGGGCATTGCGAATAAAGGCACGCGCAATGGAGAGGCGTTGACGTTGCCCCCCTGATAATAAAGCACCGCTTTCCCCCACGCGTGTTTCATATCCATTCGGCAGGGCTGTGATAAAATCATGGGCGGCGGCGGCTTTTGCGGCTTCGATAATTTGTGCCATTGTTGCGCCTTCTAAACCATAGGCGATATTGGCAGCAACGCTATCATCAAAAATGGTGATGTTTTGGGAGACAATCGATAAATGCGCCCGTAAATCCTTTAAATTCATGGCGGTGATATTGATGCCTGCAATTTCGATAGCGCCAGATTCAACATCATAAAAACGGGGGATCAGGCTTAAGATTGTACTTTTGCCACTGCCAGAACGTCCGATAAGGGCGACATGTTGCCCAGCCTCAATCGTAAAACTGATCTGATCCAATGTGGTGGGTAAGTCAGTGTCATATCGGAACGTGACGTTTTTGAAGGAGAGTGAAAGCGGCGCTTGTTTGGGGAATGGAATCGGATTTTCAGGGCTGTTGATGGTGGCTTTTGTATTAAACATAGCAAAAACACGCTCCGTTGCCCCCAGCCCCATTTGAAAATTAGTGTTTAATTTTGCAAGGCGTTTCATAGGTTCATAAGCCAAGCTAAAAGCGCCGATAAAGGACACAAGTTCTCCTGATGTTAAATGCCCACCTGCAATTTGAAAACCGCCATAGGCAATAATACCCGCCACCGTCAGCCCCACCAACCCTTCATTCACGGGAACGGATAAGGTGGATGTGCGAATCGATTTCATCATAATATTGGTGACTTGGGTAATGATGTTTGAAGCACGTTCAATTTCAAAGGATTCCATGCCATAGGCTTGGACTTGGCGAATGCCTTGGAATGTTTGGGTGAGTTTTGTAATTAGATCAGCGGTGGATGATTGAATTGCCCCTGAAATCCGTCTGATTTTACGCCCTAATTTTGAAACAAATAATCCTGCGAAGGGGAAAATAATTAAAACGGCGCAAGATAACATCCAATCTTGGTAAAACATGACGCCGACCAAAAAAATGACTGTCAATAAATTTTTACCCAGCCCCGTCATCGCCTCCACCACAGCGGTACGCATGACGGTCACATCACTAATCACACGGGAAACCAATTCACCGCTGGGGTTTTTTTGAAAAAAAGCGGCATCCATATACATGAAATGATGGAATAAATCCTTTTGAATATCTGCCACCACATTTTGGCTGGTTTTATTCATTAAATTCGTTTCCAGATAGGTCGCGATTCCGCGCGTTAAAAAACAGGCAAAAACAGCAATTGAAATGGGAATAATTTTATTTTTTTGATGGCTTTGTAAAATTTGATCTAAAATAGGTTCTAATAATTTTGCAAATAAAGCCGTCATCGTGGAGGCCACCAACATAAAAAATAACGCCAAAAGCACCCGTTTTGTATAAGGGCGTAAATAAGAAAGGAGTAAACCAATCAGTTTTTTTTCAGTCGTATCAAAAACCATGAAATATCTATTTTATGTTGCGCTGTACCAAGAAAATCATATCCAACATATGCTATACTGAACGGAGGATATAGCCCATTAATGTAAAGTGAGAATATCGATATGCAGGGTAAAATACAACAAGATAAAGCAGCAAACAAAAATATTTCTTTGGGATCAAAGGGCAGTTTTTTTGATAAAAATTGTATTGTCCCCCCTGAAACAGCGCAAATAGGGCTGGCGTTGGGCAGCGGATTAGCCAGAGGTTTTGCGCATATCGGTGTTTTACGCGCTTTAACACAACGGGGGATTTATCCATCTTTAATCGCAGGCACATCAATGGGGGCTTTGGTCGGGGGGTGTTATGCCACAGGACGATTGGATGAATTAGAAGACTGGGCGCGATCTTTAAATCGACGTAAAATCTTTTCTTATTTGGATTTTCGGGTCAAAACAGCGGGGCTTATTGGTGGAAAACGTCTGAATGCATTATTAGAAAGCCATTTTGGTGATACAATGATTGAACAGCTGGATTGTCGATTTGCGGCGGTTGCGTGTGATATGGTGACAGGTCACGAAGTTTGGTTACAGCAAGGTCGCATGGTTGACGCCTTACGCGCGTCTTTTTCCTTACCCGGAGTTTTCCCACCCGTCATGCTCAATAATCGTTATTTGATTGATGGGGCGCTGGTTAATCCCGTGCCTGTATCCACCGCACAAGCAATGGGATCACGTTTGACTATTGCGGTTGATGTCAATGCGGATCTGATGGGGAAGGTTGCAAAACCCGGAAATCCCTATCAAACCGTCACAGGCTTTGATGTGTTTGATGTGCATGATGTTGAGGCGGAAGATCAACGTCTTTTTCAAAATCCTTTTGCCAAGCGGACATTCCGTCGTGAACAAAACAGCCCGAGTTTATTTGGTGTTATGGTGTCGGCCTTAAATATTGTCCAAGATCGTTTAACGCGTTCACGCCTTGCGGGGGATCCACCAGATGTGCACTTAAAACCAAATTTGGGACATATTGGGTTATTTGAATTTGAAAAAGCCGAAGAGTTGATTCAAACAGGCGTTGATTCTGTGGAATATCATATGCGCGATATTGAGGCGGCCATTGGTGTTTTATTGTAAAAAAAACCTATATGAATTGACATTCCAGATAAATTACTGTTTATTTTAATCAATAAATTTATCCCCCAAATTATAGTCAAAGATTCTTAATATGCTTGGTTTTATCCGATCCATACAATCCCGTGACCCAGCACAACCAACAATAGGTGAGGTCGTTTTGGGATATTCTGGATTTCATGCGGTCTATTTGCACCGTGTGTCCTATTTTTTATGGGGCTGTAATTTGCGGGCTCTGTCGCGTTTGTGGGCGAATATTGCTCGATTGTTGACAGGGATTGAGATTCATCCTCAAGCGCAATTGGGAAAAGATTTATTTATTGATCACGGCATGGGCGTTGTTATTGGACAAACAGCCATTATCGGGGATCATGTGACCCTATATCACGGTGTCACATTAGGGGGTGTTGGTAAAGCCGATGCAACAGGAAAGCGTCACCCCACCTTAGGTGATCATGTGGTTGTTGGTGCAGGGGCGCAAATATTGGGCAATATTACCATTGGCAATGGGGCGCGTGTGGGGGCAAATTCCGTTGTGATTACCGATGTACCTGAAGGGGCAACCGTGATTGGTATTCCTGCGCGCATTATTCAACAACGTGCTGTTACCGATGAAGAATGTCCTTATGGTATTCCGCAGCGTGTGGATATTGACCCGCTGGCGGCAACAATCGATGCGCTTCGTAAAGATATTGAGGATTTAAAACGCAATCAAACCGTCAAATTAAAAAATAAATAAAAATACACTTTTTAGAAATGAACTTTTTTCAATGACTCTTACGCCGCTATCCTCTGATTCAGATGTATCTCAGAAACCATTGAGCTTAAGTAGCTTATTGGCGCATGAATTGGGCAGTTTCCCAGATGAAGGCTTAACAGTGCATGCATTTTTGCAGCGTTTTTCAGATCGCAGCCTTGCCATGCTTATTTTTTTTATTGCCTTGCCTTTGGCATTTGGTGTGGCGGCGATTCCTGCTGTGAATAGTTTGTTTTCGATTCCCTTGATTCTGTTAACATTGCAGCAAGTACTAGGTAAAACACAATGTTGGATGCCAAAAATGTTGGATAATAAGATTATAGAAAAACAAACCGTTGATAAATTAATTCATAAAGTTTTGCCTTTTATTAATAAAGCAGAGCGCATTATGCGACCACGTTTGTTTTTTATAACGCATGCGCATGCACAAAGATTGATTGGTGTCGTGGGCTTAATTTTTAGCTTTTATCTATTTATCCCGATGCCTTTTGCAAATACAGTCCCCAGTTTTGGTTTGTTGTTTATGGCAGCAGGGTTATTAATGCGCGATGGATTACTGATTTTGATTGGCATGGTGGGGGGGCTGATATGGGTGAGTGCTTTAACCTTAATCAGCTTACATTTTGGGGATCAGTTTTTGACCTTTATCAAGGATTTTTTGTAAGGAAAAATAGCAATGAGGCCGACTAAATCTATTTATATTTTTTATGGTTTTATATGCTTTTTATGCATTTTTTCATTATCTATGGCCTATATCGCGCAATATATATTTGGCTTGTTGCCTTGTGCGTTATGTTTATATCAACGTGTTCCTTATTTTATTGTCCTTGCCCTTAGTTTGATTGCGCTTTTTTATGATTCTGTGCGTAAAATCCCTCTTTTGCCCTATTTTTGTGCATCTTTGTTTTTTATAAATGCCATTATTGCATTTTATCATATGGGTGTTGAGCAGCATTGGTGGGTTTCTTTTATCAAAGATTGTGCTGCCCCAAAAATTACAGATTTGGATAGTTTGATAAGCGCCCCTGTCGTGAGGTGTGATAGCCCCCAATGGTCTTTTTTAGGCTTTACAATGGCGCAATATCATATTTTATGGTCGTTAGATTTAACAGTTCTGACCACAATATTAGCGATCATATTTTTACGAAAGAAATCCGATGGATCAACAAAAAATTAAGGTGGTTTTTGTTAAGATACTGATCGCAATCAGTTTTATGCTGGCCTTTATGGCACATCTTATTGCACAGTTTGCCTATGGTTTATTTCGTAATATTCGTCGATCCAATGAACAACATGCTGAAATTGAACGCAGAAAAAATAGATAAAGCTCTATTTTCTTCAAAAAAATAGATAAAATTTTATCTATTTTTAAACTTCATTGGTCATACTGATCAATATGAAGAGGCTTAAACGCTATATACCCGTCGAAAAAAATGAGATCATTTCCTTTGTGATGGTCTTGATTAATGGCGCTATTTTTTCTGTAACAGCGTTTTTTGTCCTGCATGTTTTCATTTCTCAGATGTTACAAGAGGAAAAAGATTGGGTTATTCAAGATTCAAAAATCCAGATTACCCAATATTTAGATAGCCGTTTCAACAGCTTGAAATATATTGAGGATCAGCCGCCAATCGATGCGAATCGTTTGGCAGCGATAAAAGATTTTTATAATTTTGACGATTTGGTATTTGCTCCCAATATTGCGGTCGAATCAGCGCTGGATGATCCTATTCAAAAAAATCTGACGTCTTTTTATGCGTTGCCACAGGAGATGCGGACGCAAAAAATGCTTTTAATCCCAATTAAACTTGATTTTCTTTCTGAAAAAAATGGATTGATGATTGCCTATCGTTTAGGGAATAGCGCACAGTATGTTGTGGGTGTTGATCGATTATCTGATTTTGTAAATCAGAATTATCTAAATCGTCATCGTAATTTAGGGATGTTAGAATTTCTGATAGGGGATAAGAATATTCCTGTTGCGGCCTTACAAAGGGATGATTGGATTCAGGATCATTCAGAAAAACAGACAGTTCGCATCACGTCGTCTCAGTTACAGAAGATGAATATCAATCTTCCCATGCATCTTAATATTTACCTGAGCAAAGATGCGCGCACAATTTTTTTAGAAAAAGCCCCGTTTTTTGTTTTTGTTTTTGGGTTGTTTTTAAGTGTTTTTGCCGCTTTTGGTATTTTATCACAGCAACGGCAGTCGCATCGGCTGTTTGATGCGAATAATGCTTTGGAAAATCAGAATCGTCAGTTGAATAAAGAAATCGAAGCCCGTAAAAAATTAAATGAGTCCATTACGAAATCTGAAAATGACCATCGCTCTATTTTAAACGCAGTGAATGACGTTATTTTGGAACTGAATGAAGCAGGGCAGCTTATCTTTCTCAATAAATCATGGTATAAAATAACGGGTTTTGATCCCAAAAATTGTATTCAACAACCCTTTCATAGCTTTTTACACCCCCAAGATCAGGCGGACATCAAAGAAATCTTTGAAAAATCACATTATAATTTAGATAGCGGAAAACGTTATTATACAAGATTACGAACAATTGATGGGACATTCCGTGCCATAGAAATGTCATTTTCAGTGGTGGGGAAATCCAGCAATGGAACACAAAAAAGAATTGTTGGTACAATTACCGATATTGAAGAGCGCCGTCGTGCAGAGCGTGCATTAAGTGAGGCAGAAAAAAAATATCGTCGTATCGTTGATAATGCCTCAGGCGGTATTTACCAGGTCACACCTGAGGGGCAGATTCTAAATATTAACCCAGCCTTTGCAAAAATTTTAGGCTATGACAGTCCAGAAACATTATTGCGTGAGATCCATAATGTTCATACGCAAATTTATGTTTCGCATCGGGATCGCATGCATTTTATTAAATTGATTGAAAATGACCAAGTCGTCAATAATTTTGAAATTCAAGTTTACTGCCGTAATGGATCAGCCATTTGGATTAGTGAAAATGGACATGCCGTTAAGGATAATCAAAATCAAGTTCTGTATTATGAGGGCAGTATCGTTGATATTACAAAACGTAAAGAAGCCGAGCTGGATTTACAAAAAGCAAAGCAAAATTCTGATTTAGCCAATCGGGCAAAATCTGAGTTTTTGGCGAATATGAGTCATGAATTGCGCACACCCCTGAATTCGATTATTGGTTTTTCTGAGATTATCAAAAACCAAGTTTTTGGCCCTGTCGGTCAGCCTGCCTATTACGAATATGCCAGAGATATTTATGAAAGTGGTCGTAAATTATTAGGCCTGATTAATGAGATCTTAGATGTATCACGGATTGATGCAGGGGAGCGTCACCTAAATGAAGGCATTGTAAATTTAGATCGATTGATTGTGAATATTTTAGATTTAAAAATGTCAAAAATAAAAGAGAGCAAATTAACAATTGTCAATTTATGTGAAGACAAAATCCCCCAGATTGTTGGTGAAGAATTAGCATTCAAGCAAATTTTGATGAATTTATTGTCAAATGCGATTAAGTTTACGCCTGAAGGCGGTCGTATTACGCTGTCTTATTCAACGGATTCCCAAAATAACCTCCGCTTTTCCATTACCGATACGGGGATTGGATTTAATAATTCCGAAGTTGATAAAATATTATCCCCATTTGGTCAATTAGAAAATGCCTTGAATCGATCAGGCTCTGGTGCAGGCTTGGGGCTTACCTTGGTGGATGCGCTGGTAAAATTACATAGTGGATCATTGGATATTTTCTCCCAAAAAGGTATTGGAACAACTGTTACTGTGATTATTCCTTCGACCCGTGTTTCTAAATTAGGACGGTGAAAATCATCTTTTATAAGATGGCATGATTTTCAACAAAGGACTGGTGCTCTTTAATGCTGTTGCTGTTGCGATGCGTTGATTAATTTTGATTTGATGAGGGTGGCAACCACTGAGGAGTGCAGAAATTGAATTTTCATCATGTTCCATCTCTGGGGTAACTTCTGTAAGCATGGCATTGATAATGGAGGCTAAATAAGGCGCTGTTTTAATCACATGGATAATGGGGCTGTTTTCAATGGCTTGATGAATGGCGGGGTCTGTTAAAGAATGGTCGTAAGTATCTGCAATAAAAACGGCATCTAATTGGCTGTTGTTAATGCGCTGAACGCCCTTTGTAATATCTGAATCCGTTGTGTTAAATAGCCCATTCGTGGCGAATAAGATCACGGATTTTGCGCCTTGTTTTTTTAAGAAATCGGCTAAATCGCATGCTGTTCCGCCTGTGGAAAGCATGTCTTCAAAAATAACAATATGTTTGTTTTGAACATCTTGACTAAATCCACGAACACAGCTTTTGCCCGTGACTTTATCACGATCTTTTTGCCCCTGCGCCCAATCATCTTGGCTTGGATTGCGATCCAATCCTAAAACATTATAGATGGCTTTTCTAAAACTGGGGCTAATGCGTTTTGTTGATCCTGCATCGGCATGGGATAAGAGTAAATCATCTATATTTAAGGCCTGCTCATTAAATAATGATTTTAACTGCACCGCAAACGGATAGGCAAGATGAATGGTTTGACGATTTTTTATGGTGCTACAGGCAAACTTTTCTCTTGTGAATCCTTGGTTATGTGGGTCAACAATCAAAACATGGTCACAATGCGGACGTAAATTTTCAATTGTATCAACCAAGGCAGGGGCATTGCGCTCGTCCCAATTATCATCAGATCGCCCATACCACATATAAGGCAGCAATAAAGTCACCGATTTTGCACCAGATTGTTTGGCGGCACGCATAAGCAGGCGCGTTTCTTTTTCCTGTTTATTCGGGTCACCTGAGGCGGATGCAACGACAACGACTTCCCGTCCTCTTACATTGTCGTTGATTGTTGTTTGAATTTCTCTGTCTTGGAATTGTTTGTATGAAACATCTATGAGGCGTGTTTGCATGACATCTGCAATATTTTTAGCCAAATTCTGACTGCTATATCCTGAAACAATAATTGGGTGAAGTTTTTGAACAGGGGCAGCTAGACGAAAGAAGAATGACATTAAATTCTTATACATTGTTTAGACTCTTTTAAGATTAGTTTTAAATGAACTTAATCTTGGGGAATTATAAAAATAAAATCAAGTCTAAATCATAACAAAATATTAATAGTTTTTCGAAACAATAGAATATTAATGTTTATTAAAATATCAATAGATTCCTAAAATTCTATGGCTTTTAAGGTATTTCACCGATTTCTTTATTCTGCTGATGATGTGATTCATAGTCGAACACAACAGGGGAATATATTCTTTGTCTTATTCGGTGCAATTGCATTGATTGGGGTCATTGGGGCTGCCTCAACATCATTGATGCGGGGGCCTTTATCCACGGTTGTGACCTTAAATCAACGCGCAAAAGCCGATGCGCAAATGTTAATCGCTGCACGCCTTGCGATGCTAGCGGCATCTGAGGCGGCCAGCAACGGCGATTGTGACACAGATGGTTACGTTGAGCCTTTGAACCCTGATACGGTAACAGTGGGATGTTCCAGCCTCACGGGCGGAGGCTGTTTAAATGCCAATATTGGCGCCGCCAAAAAAGACCCGTGGGGTACATATTACGGATATTGCGCGTGGGATCATGGATCAGTCACGGCGGCTTGTTCAGGGGCGAATGTGTTGGCAGGGGAAAATCTGGCATCCAAAACCGTGATTGCGATTGTATCTGCGGGGCCTGATCGAACATTTCAATCCAGCTGTGGGGCGACACCAGCCTATCTCTCAGAATCAGTGGGCAGCGATGATTTGGTTCTAAAGTATAATTATGAAGAAGCCTCACAGGCCGTTGATGGTCTGTGGAAATTAAAAAATGGCGCGGCGGATACCGCCACCATTGATAAAAAGATTGAGGTGCAACAAGACGCCACCTTCCAAGGGGCAGCAAAATTTGATGCGGGGGCAACAGTCGGGGCAGGGCAGTTATTGGACTTAAAAAACCAAGGGGGTCTTTTGAACTTACCTGATGAGATTCAGGCGGCGAACTGTAACTTAGCGAATGATGGGGTCTTGCGTATTAATAAAGCCGGCACAGACTTCAAATTACAAATTTGTAATAACGAAGTCCCCGGATGGATTGATATTGGTGGTAGCGGCACATTGCTAGCGGCTTCTGGTGCGTCAGGGGAAGTTCAATTTAATAATGCAGGGGTTTTAGGGGCGGACTCAACATTTATTTTTGATGCGACCAATAATCGTTTAGGTCTGGGTGGCGCCCCTGTTGATGATACATTAGATGTGATCGGGACTGTTGGGGTTACAGGAACATTAAGCGTGGGTGGTCTAACCTCTTTGGCAGGATTGGGCGCAACGGGCGCGGTTGATTTTGATAGCACGCTGAATGTGGATGGAAATACAACCTTGGTTGGGACGTTGGGCGTGACAGGTGCGACAACATTATCATCAACTCTATCCGTGGATGGGGCGGCAGATTTCAATAATAATTTAAACGTTGATGGTGCAACCACATTGGATGAAACCACAATTGATGGCGATTTGGATTTAAACGGTGCCGCCGATATATCAGGCAATGTTTCGATTGGTGGCACATTGGGTGTTACGGGGGCAACGACATTATCCTCAACCTTATCTGTGGACGGGGCAGGGGATTTCAATAACGGATTAAATGTTGATGGCACAACAACATTGGATGCCACCACGATTGATGGGAATTTAGATTTAAATGGCAATATTGATGTGTCAGGCAATGCAATTGTTGGCTCATTCTTACGTGTCGGCGGCAGCAACACCCAAGGTCAAAGCTGTGTGGGCAATAGCGGTGCTATTCAGTATGATTCCAGTAATAATTATTTATTAGCCTGTATCAGTGGCACATGGGAAGCCTTAGGCGCATCAACAGGCGGTGGTACGGGCGGTAATGGCGTTGGCAGTGTATGGACAAAAACAGGCAGTGATATTTATTATAATACGGGATCGGTTGGGATTGGGACAACAAACCCAACTCAGGCTTTGACCGTCAATGGAAATGGGGTCATTGATGGCGATTTATCTGTTATCGGGGGGTATTTGGGAACGGTCAGCTTAATTAGCACTGGTGCAGGATCACGGCTTTTATTTGATCCTGAGTCCGCAATCATTCGCGCGGGGCAAGTCACTGGCACGCAATGGGATAGTGGAAATTCTGGTCTGCGGAGTGTAGGGCTTGGGTATAATGTGATTGCCTCAGGGCTGCAATCTGTTGCCATTGGAAATGAGATCACAGCCGCTGCAACGGATGCGATGGCGCTTGGGAATGAGGTTGTGGCTTCTGGTGTAAATAGTTTTGCCATTGGATTGGGGGAGGCCTCAACCGCCACCTTGCCGACTGTTTCAGGGGCGCGTTCTTTCGGGATCTTCATGGATGATCAGCAAGGCGTTGATTTAACAGCCACCAATACGATGGCGTTGTTGGGGGGGAAGATGATTATTGATCAAACACCTGCCACAAACCCTGCCGTCAGTGGGACTTTGAGCTTGGATGTTGAGGGTGATATTGGTGCGGTGCAATATTGTAATGAAGACGGCAGCACATGCGCGGATGCTGATACATTATTAAGCGGCAGTCTGGGTATATCTGGCGCAGATAAACAAATTACATTTAATGATGGTGGTGCGTTTGGTGCAGATAGCCTCTTTGTCTTTGACAAAACAACAGATCGTTTAGGAATCGGAACGGCCTCACCCTTAGGGCGCTTACATACCGAAGACACACAATATGATGTGGGCACAGGTCTGTGTCCCTCAGGCTATACCGAAGGTGATTTTGACACGCAAGGCGATGCAGCAGATTGTCGCCGTGTGGGGATCATTGCTTTATCAAGCGGTCGTATCGGAATTGGGACGAATGCGCCGGCCATCACATTTGATATTCGTGGCACAGATGCTATTCGAATTCCAGCAGGGACAACAGCGCAGCAACCCGCTGCTGTCAATGGAATGATACGCTATAATACCGATGATAATGCCTTTGAATTTTATCAAAATGGGGCGTGGATAAAATATTTGAATAATAGCAGTGCGGTGACGGCGTTCACCTCCTTAACGGATACGCCTGCCAATTATACAGGTGCGGCTAAAAAGCTTGTGGCTGTTAATAGTGGCGCAGCAGCTTTAGAATTTGTTGATTTATATAATGATGCAGGGAAATTAGGCGTTGGGATTTCTAATCCTGCAGTATCATTGGATATATCAGGCACAGATGCAATTCGTATTCCCGTTGGCACGACTGGCCAAGAGCCCGTTGCCGCAAACGGAATGATCCGATATGATAGCACCACACATAAATTCCGTGTGGTTATTAACGGGGCTTGGGCGGATATGGTCACAGGCAATGGCAGCAGTGCTTTATCATCGATAACAGCGGCAACACAGATTAATACGATTGCGAATGCAAATAATGCGCAGGTCTGGAATTGGGATACATTAACAACACAGACAGGATTGAATTTAGGCTCAACCTCTATGACCTCAGGCTCAATATTCGGGGTGAGCTCTTCATCAACGGCTTTAACGGGATCAATGGCGAATTTTAACTTAACGGGCAGTAACGCATCCAATACAGGAAATGTATTACGAACCAGTGTTACGGGAACGTCATCGGCAGCAGTACCCTTAATGGTGACGAATTTAGGAACAGGATTGTCATTGCGTGTGAATGATGCGACAGGCGATACAGATACCACACCGTTTGTGGTGGATGCGGTTGGGAATGTTGGGATAGGCACAGCCAGTCCCGGTGCGAGTTCTATATTAGATGTCACCAGCACGACAGGTGGCATTGTCTTCCCCAGAATGACCTTGACGCAAAGAAATGCGATTGCTTCCCCCGTTGATGGAATGGTGATTTATAATACAACAAATGCAAAGTTTGATGGATACCATAATGGGGTGTGGAGAACGTTAATAAGCTTTAACACACATAGCGTAAATGATACAACTGGAACGATTTTCGGAATCACGGGAAGTGCTTTAACAACGGGGACTATTTTTAATGCAACTGGAAATACTTTGACCAGTGGTAGTTTGATTTCTTTAGACTCTAGCTCTAACGCTTTGACGGGGTCTTTGTTAAATGCATCTTATACTGGGACTGGAACAGGAAATGGGATACGCACATCAGCAGGGGCAGGCAGTGCCGCCGTGCCCTTAATGGTAACGAATTTAGGGACAGGATTGTCTTTACGGGTTAACGACGCGACGGGCGATACGGATACGACACCCTTTGTGGTGGATGCCTCAGGGAATGTCGGGATTGGGACGGCAAGTCCTAGTGTTGAATTGGATGTTGTTGGCACAGGGGCGATTAAGATTCCAAGTGGGACAACGGCACAGAGACCAACAGCAGCAAATGGAATGATACGATATAACAGCGATAATAATGTTTTTGAGTTTTACGAGAATGGCAGTTGGGCTAGCTACGCATCATCCTCCAGTTCGGTTTTTGAACGCAATGGCACGGTTATCAGGTCTAAATTACCCACGGTCAATAGTACAGATGATTTTGTTTTTGGATCATCTCAGTTGGCAGATACAGGAACATCCAGTGATGATGCGCGCTTTTGGTTTGATAAATCTAAAGCTGCCTTTCGGGCGGGTGAAGTAACAGCAACTCAGTGGGATGATGTGAGTGTTGGAAGCTATAGTACAGGATTTGGATATAACACAACTGCTTCTGGGCAGCATGCGACTGCTTTTGGACGATCAACAGTCGCTTCTGGGTATTCCTCTTCTGCGTTTGGATATGCTGCAGAGGCAAATGGTGATTATTCTATTTCTATGGGATTAGAGACTAAAGTTACTAGCGCTGGTACGTATTCTATGGCTTTGGGATTAGGAAATTCATCAAATTCAACTTATCCACAAGTTTCAGGTGTTAGCTCTTTGGGGGTTTTTTTAGGAGATCAGAATGGCGTAAATTTATCCGATGCAAATACTGTATCGATTATGGGAGCATCTGGTGGTTTTGGAATTGGTACGGTTTCTCCTGTAGTATCATTGGATATATTTGGTACAGATGCAATACGTATCCCTGCTGGAACAACCGGTCAAGAGCCTGCAGCCGCAAACGGGATGATCCGATATGACAGCACCACCAACAAATTCCGTGTTGTGATTAACGGGGCTTGGGCGGATGTGGCGACGGGCACGACGACATCTTCATTGTCTGGTTTAACGGCGGCGACACAGATCAATACCATTGCGAATGCAAACTTTGCCCAAACATGGAATTGGGATACATTATCGACACAAACAGCTCTTGCATTAGGATCAACATCGATCACCAGCGGTCGTGTGTTGAATGTGAGTTCATCCAGTACAGCAATGACAGGGGAGCTGGCGCATTTTATCCTTAGTGGGAATGATGTCGCCAATACAGGATCAGTGGTTAGGTCTGCGGTCACAGGGGCAAGTTCTGCAGCGGTGCCATTAATGGTGACGAATTTGGGCACAGGATTGTCTTTACGGGTTAATGACGCGACGGGCGATACAGATACCACACCGTTTGTGGTGGACGCGGCTGGGAATGTTGGTGTTGGGACGGCATCCCCAACTGTTGAGTTGGATGTATCTGGCACAGGTGCGATTAAGATCCCAAGTGGAACAACTGGTGCAGAACCTGCAGCCGCAAATGGGATGATCCGATATGATAGCACCACCAACAAATTCCGTGTTGTGATTAACGGGGCGTGGGCGGATGTGGCGACGGGCACGACGACATCTTCATTGTCTGGTTTAACCGCGGCAACACAGATCAACACAATTGCGAATGCAAACTTTGCCCAAACTTGGAATTGGGATACATTATCAACACAAACAGCTCTTGCATTAGGATCAACATCGATCACCAGCGGTCGTGTGTTGAACGTATCTTCATCCAGTACAGCAATGACAGGGGAGCTGGCGCATTTTATCCTTAGTGGGAATGATGTCGCCAATACAGGATCAGTGGTTAGGTCTGCGGTTACAGGGGCAAGTTCTGCAGCGGTGCCATTAATGGTGACGAATTTAGGCACAGGATTGTCATTGCGTGTGAATGATGCGACAGGCGATACAGATACCACACCGTTTGTGGTGGACGCGGCTGGGAATGTTGGTGTTGGGACGGCATCCCCAACTGTTGAGTTGGATGTATCTGGCACAGGTGCGATTAAGATCCCGAGTGGGACAACAGGTCAAGAACCTGCAGCCGCAAATGGAATGATCCGATATGATAGCACCACCAACAAATTCCGTGTTGTGATTAACGGGGCGTGGGCGGATGTGGCGACGGGAAGTGGTGGTACTGCTGCACTATCATCCTTAACAGCGGCAACAGGTATTAACACGATTGCGAATGCAAACAATGCGCAGGTCTGGAATTGGGATACATTAACAACACAGACGGGATTGAATTTAGGATCGACCTCTATGACCTCAGGTACAATATTTGAGGTGAGCTCTTCATCAACGGCTTTAACGGGATCAATGGCGAATTTTAACTTAACGGGCAGTAACGCATCCAATACAGGAAATGTAT
>JBIICI010000040.1:0-2874 GCA_044238935.1 Gemmobacter sp. | reverse complement strand
AACTTTTATCATCTTTTTGAAAAATATCTTTAGCGTGGTTGAATAAGGCCGCTCCTATTCCATGTCCCATATAATCTGGATCAATATATAATGCATATATCTCCCCTTTATACTCTAAATCATTATCTCGTTTACAACCAAAGCATATGAACCCTTTTATTGTCCCGTCATAACTTTTGGCAAGCAGGAAATAATGATCGGCTCTATTTGAATTTATAGCGTTTTCAATGGACTCAATTCGTGCCCCAAGACTGGTTTCTAATGGCTTTTGAATAAGATCATAAACATAGCTTAGGGATTTAATATGCAATTGCGCAATATTTCTTGCGTCTTTTATCCGTGCTTTTTCTATAAAAAAATCATTCATTCAAAATCTTCTTTGAGAAAACTGTATGATGGCTTGTGTCTCCGAAGTGGTAAGTGATGCAAATCCGCCATAAGGAATGGAGGTAAGCGGCGCGGTATGCCCAAAATCTATATCTGCAAGAATGGGGATCTCTTTCAAGAAAGGACGATATGACAAAATTTGATGAAGGTTTTCTTCTGTTATACCTGAATCAGCTTCAAAACGACCAATCAATATTCCTTTGATATTTTGAGCACCTACTGTTTCAAGAAGATTGTATAGCATACGGTCAAACACAGGAAGTGTACTATCACTATCATCTTCAATGAATAAAATAAGATCTTCATTGAGGGGCACTTTAAAATAATCTGTGCCTGACAAAAGTATTTGGCTGCTGAGATTGCCGCCGATCAAGCGACCTTTTGTAATCCCTTCTCTGATAATTTTAATGCCCGTATTGGGAACAAAGTTCTTTTGTGTTTCTGGCGTAAACCAATGTTCATGACTGCAATGTTGTGAGGCCGTGTATGTAATAATATCAGACTCATGAAAAGCCAGCTTCTTGAATTGTTGCAATGTATAGTCGATTTCTTTTGGAAATGCGAAACTGGCAAAGTGTGGTCCTGAAATTGATATTAAACCTGCTTTTGAAAATAAGGCTGAGTGCATCACGGTGATGTCTGAGAACCCACAAAAGAGCTTAGGATTTTGTCTAATCAGATCAAAATCAATATGATCAAAAGTATGCACAGAGGCAAAGCCCCCTATGATTGATAATATGCCTGCAACAGAAGGGTCGGCGAAGGCTTTATTTATATCGCGCCCCCTTTGTTGCCTATCTTCTAAAGTCATTTGTAGAGGCGCAAATGTTGTTGGATAAAAAATACATTCCAAGCCAATAGATGCAAGGGTTTTTACTGCGGCATCCCGAATTTCATCTGTAATATAATTCCCATTACCCGTGGGCGCAACAATGGCAATTTTGTCGCCAATTTTTAATGGATTAAACGGAATCACTGACATTTATAGCCCACCTATATTTTACAGATTTTTATTAAATGATTTTTGAATATGATACAAACCTCATATTGCCTTATACACGGGGGATATTGTCAATTAAAAATGCAATCGCTTCTTCACTCCGCATCTGATACCGTATTCCTGATTTACGATTTTTAATTTCCACTTTATCTTCAACAGCATCCTTCGGACCAACAATAACCTGCCACGGCAGCCCAATCAAATCCATATCCGCAAATTTTGCCCCAGATCGTTCATCGCGATCATCATATAAAACCTCAACTTTTTCTGCTTGCAAGGTTGCATAGATTTTATGGGCGATAGAATCTGTGGTTGCATCCCCAACCCTCAGATTAATAAGCCCCACACCGAACGGCGCAACGGAATCAGGCCAAATAATTCCTGCGTCATCATGGGATGCCTCAATGATTGCCGCCACAACGCGGGATACACCAATACCATAACATCCTCCCTCTATCGGCTGCATTTGCCCTTGTTCATTACGCACCAACGTATCCAAGGGGATTGCATATTTTGATCCATAATAAAAAATATGCCCAACCTCAATTCCGCGCTTTGAGATCAATTGATCCGCAGGCACATCACATTGTAATGGATCATGAATATCATCTGTTGCCGCATAAATGCGGGTGATTTGATCATAATAGGCCGCCAGACCTTGCCGATCATCATAGGAAAGCCCTGTTGCGGTTCCGTCTTGTTCCAGCCATTTTTGGTCAATAAAGACCTCACTTTCGCCCGTATCTGCCAAGATAATAAATTCATGCGACATATCGCCGCCAATCGGCCCCGTATCCGCACGCATCGGAATGGCTTTGATCCCCATGCGTGTAAATGTCCGTAAATAACACAACATCATACGATGATAGGCATGCACGGCGTCCTCTTTTGTATAATCAAAAGAATATCCATCTTTCATCAAAAATTCACGCCCACGCATCAACCCAAAACGCGGACGAATTTCATCACGAAATTTCCATTGAATATGATATAAAATTTTAGGCAACGCTTTATATGATTTGATATGCGTCCCCACAATATCATGAATCATGTCTTCATTGGTGGGACCATAAACCATGTCACGATCATGACGATCTTTTATACGCAACATTTCCTTGCCATAAGCATCATAACGTCCCGTTTTACGCCATAAATCTGCCGGCTGTAACGTGGGCATCAACATTTCTTGTGCCCCTGCTGCCGCTTGCTCTTCACGGATAATATGTTCCACTTTTTTTAAAACGCGCAATCCCAACGGCAACCAAGCATAAATACCCGCACTGGTTTGCTGAATCATCCCTGCCCGCAACATATAACGATGTGATAAAATCTGCGCTTCTTTTGGATTTTCTCGTAAAGTTGGCATAAAATATTGGCTATAACGCATAACGTATCCTTTCTTTTTTATCTTAGAGCCTGCTCACAATATCATAGACCGCAGCGAAACCGCGTTTGCAGGAAGGTATAGCCAAACCCAATAAAAATGA
>JBIICI010000001.1:0-240090 GCA_044238935.1 Gemmobacter sp. | reverse complement strand
GATCAGTATGATTTTGCTGGAGCGCTGTACTCATTTTAAGAACTCTTTTCTTTGTTTAGTGATGGAAAATATCCAAATCATCAAATCCAATTTCATCCAAGGCCACACGATAGGGAATAAAACCAAAACAGGCCTGTGCCAAATGCGTGCGATTTTCACGCGCAAGCATGGCATCTAATTTCTCTTTGATTTCATGTAAATATAACACATCATTGGCAGCATATTGTTTTTGATCATCGCTCAAATAAACAGCACCCCAATCAGAAGATTGCTGTTCTTTGTTTAAATCAATCGACAACAAACTCTTGCATAACTCACGCAAGCCGTGACGATCTGTGTATGTACGACAAAGTTTAGAGGCAATTTTTGTACAATAAATATGATCACAAACCACATCCAAATACAATGCAATAGCGGCTACATCAAAACGTGCATAATGAAAAATTTTCAAAATATCGGGATCATCCAGCACTTTTTTGAGATTCGGGGCGTGATATTGCCCTTGTGGATCAAAGCGCACCAAATGCGCATGCCCATCCCCCGAAGAAATTTGGAGCAAGCATAAACGGTCACGATGCAGCTTTAGCCCCATTGTTTCCGTATCAACAGCCACCGAATCGCCCCATTGTAAATCAGCGGGCAGATCATTTTCATGTACATAAATTGTCATACGTTTATTTTTACTCCATCTTATTGGAAATGCCAACATTCTATTTTGAGGTTATATCAGGGCCAATTTTTGGCAAGCGCCATTTGTGTTTCCATGCTATTAATCGAATCAAAAGCGCTGCTATAAAAACTATGGTAACAACAGCTTGGCTATCCCACCCCAATTGATGCAACATATATAATAGCGCCCCAACGATTAAGGCAATCGTACCATAAAAATCACTGCTGAGGATAAAGGGGATTTCTTTTAACAAAATATCGCGTAAAAATCCGCCACCTGTGGCTGTGATAAACGCCAGCAGCATCACGCCAAAAACACTTAAATTCGCATCAATGCCAACCAAAGCCCCTGTCACGCTAAAGGCAACTAAACCCAACGAATCGCTAATTAAAAATAATGTATGATGTTCTAAATTCTCTTTTTTATGCAGCTTTAAGCCCATAGATACTAAAACAACGCCACCCACTAATAAAAAAGCAAAAACATCATGCAGTAAAATAGGCATCTGCCCCACCAGCACATCACGGACAACCCCACCGCCATTGGCTGTGAGCATAGAGACAATGAAGATGCCCATAATATCCAGATTTTTACGCGCCCCGATCAAATAGCCACTTAAGGCAAACGCCACAGCACCAACCCAAGAGGCTAAATCAAAAATATCGGGCATAAGAACCTGATGATAAAGGGGTTTAAATTGTCAAAAATGCCTTAGGTTTTTTCAACTTGATGATATTCAAGCTCAACAGGGGTTGCACGCCCAAAGATTGATACAGACACTTTCAAGCGTGATTTTTCGGAATCCACATCTTCGACCACACCAGTAAAGGACGCAAACGGCCCTTCGATCACTTTAATTTCTTCGCCAATATCGAATGCCAAAGATTGACGTGGCGCAGCGGCGCCCTCTTGCAACAAGCTCATCATACGCTCAGCTTCCTTGCGTGTGATGGGGGATGGTTTATTATTCGCACCCAAAAATCCTGTCACTTTCGGAATTTCTTTGACCATATGCCAAACTTCATCCGTTAAATCCAAGCTAATAAGAATATATCCCGGAAAGAACTTGCGCTCTGCTTCTTCTTTTTTACCGCGCTTGACTTCTGTCACGGTTTCTGTGGGAACCATAATATCTTCGATATAGGCTTCCAAACCATTTCGAACAGCGCGTTCGCGAATTTCTTCGGCAACTTTGTTTTCAAAACCTGAATAAACATGTACAACATACCAACGTGCGGCCATGGGTCTTAATCCTTACGTAAAAATTATAATTTAAAAATGAGATTCAGCAACGATACAATGACTTGATCCGTTGCAAATAAGAAAAGAGAGGCAATTGTGACCATGATAAACACGGCAATTGTCCCTGTTTTAACTTCTTTTAATGTTGGCCATGTGACTTTGCGTCCCTCAGCTTTGACTTGACGCGCAAAATTTACCGGACTTGTCCGTTTTTTCTTTTCCGCTTTTACAGTATTTTCGGTCATTATAAAATCCATTTCATATCAGCAAATCCCACACTCATAATCTTGAATGGTCAGCTCCAAGGGGTCTTGGGATAAGAGAAATTCAAAATTTTAGGGGGGAATATAGCCATATATAAATCATTTATATCAAAATTACCAGCCCTTTTTTTATTAAAAATTAAGCATCTCAAGATAAAACCACATCCCAAATCATCTTATAATCTCTGCTATAATACACCACATCATCTCAACCGAACCGATTAAAAACGCTAAAATCTCTTGCATTTCCAGCCTAGGTTTGTATGATTAAATCCGTATTTAATCCTAAACCATAAAGCATGACCATGACCAATAACGCTGAATTTTACCGTACGACTGTATTTCTCCCCACCACAGATTTCCCGATGCGTGGCGGATTGGCGCAAAAAGAACCTGAAATTTTGGCATTTTGGCGCAATCAAGATATTTACAAAAAGAAAATGCAAAACAGCCGTAAAAAGACACCCCATGTCTTGCATGACGGCCCCCCTTATGCGAATGGGCATATTCATATTGGGCACGCGGAAAATAAGATTTTAAAAGATATGGTCAACCGCGCTTTTTATAGCCTTGGGTACTACACGCCCTATATTCCGGGTTGGGATTGCCACGGCCTGCCGATTGAGTGGAAAGTGGAGGAACAATATCGTGCGCGTGGCGAGGATAAAGATGCGATTGATAAAATCCAATTCCGTAACGAATGTCGCGCCTTTGCCCAAAAATGGGTCGATATTCAATCCGAAGAATTTCAGCGTTTGGGTGTTACAGGCGATTGGGACAAGCCTTATTTGACGATGCACTATCAATCAGAGGCTGATATTACGCGCGAAATTCATAAATTCGCCCTAAACGGCGGATTATATAAAGGCGTGAAGCCTGTCATGTGGTCAACAGTGGAAAAAACAGCTTTGGCGGAGGCTGAAGTTGAATATAAAGAGCATAAATCCATCACGATTTGGGTGCGCTTTCCCGTGATTAACGCATCTATCCCTGCCATCACTGGCGCGGATATTGTGATCTGGACAACCACGCCTTGGACAATGCCGTCAAATCGTGCCGTGGCGTATGGCGATGAGATTGATTATGTGGTTTTAACCATTACCGAAACGGCTGAGGGCACAACAGCTGCCCCAAATGATAAAATCATTCTTGCTGCCTCTTTGGTTGATGCCGTCTGTAGCCAAGCCAAGATCACCGCTTATGATCTATCAGCACCGTTCAAAGGGGCGGATTTAGCCGGCACAATCTGTGCGCATCCATTACGCGGTGCAGCGGATTATTATGGGTTTGATGTGCCAGCCCTTTCAGGCGATTTTGTATCTGAGGACGCAGGAACAGGCTTTGTGCATATCGCACCGGGTCATGGGGCAGACGACTTTGATTTAGGGCGAAAAGCGGGTTTAGAGGTCACAGATAACGTCACCGATGATGGGCGTTTCCGTCCCCATGTTGATTTATTCGCAGGGCTGGAGGTTTACACCGATAAAGGCGAAATGGGCAATGCCAATTTCGCCGTGATTAAGGCGATCAATGAGGCTGGAAAGCTGCTGTCCAAAGGCTCTATTCGTCATGATTATCCCCATAGCTGGCGGTCAAAAGCCCCTGTGATTTTCCGCACCACACCACAATGGTTTATTTCCATGCAAACCAATGATTTGCGTCAAACGGCACTCCGTGCCATTGATGATGTGACATGGGTACCGGCACAGGGCAAAAACCGTATCCGCGCGATGGTCGAACAACGCCCTGATTGGTGTATCTCCCGTCAACGCGCTTGGGGCGTCCCGATTGCCTTGTTCTTACACAAAGAAACAGGCGAAACATTGTTGGACAAAGATGTTTTTGATCGGATCGGTACGATTTTTGAAACCCAAGGATCAGATGCGTGGTGGTCATTAGACCCTCAAGAATTTTTAGGCGATGCCTATGATGCGGCGGATTACACACAGATTTTTGACATTGTCGATGTCTGGTTTGAATCAGGCTCAACGCACGCTTTTGTTGTCGAAGCACGCGAAGAATTGGGCGATACACCTGTATCCCTGTATTTAGAAGGATCAGATCAGCACCGAGGTTGGTTTCAATCATCTTTGTTGGAATCCTGTGGCACACGCGGACGGGCGCCGTATAAAACCGTTTTAACGCACGGCTTTACGCTGGATGAAAAGGGCTATAAAATGTCCAAATCCTTGGGCAACGTCATTGCGCCGTCTGATATTATCAAGGAATATGGTGCGGATATCTTGCGCCTGTGGGTGGCAACTTCTGATTATTCTGAGGATATTCGCATTGGGCAAAACACCATCAAAACCGCCGCCGATTTATATCGCCGTATTCGCAATACATTGCGGTTTTTACTGGGGGCATTGGACGGTTTTACAGAGTCTGAAAAACTGAACTATAACGATATGCCCGAGCTGGAACAATGGATGCTGCATCAGCTTTTTGAGATGGATAAGGATGTGCGCGGCGCCATCACCGCTTATGAATTTTCAAAGCTCACGCATCGTTTGCACAATTTTTGTGGCAATGAATTATCTGCCTTTTATTTTGATATTCGCAAAGATTCCTTATATTGTGACCGCCCTGATTCCGTAAAACGCCGCGCGTGTCGTACGGTTTTATTTCATATTTATGAATATTTAACCGCGTGGTTTGCCCCCATTTTGCCCTTTACAGCAGAGGAAACATGGCAATATCGCCCCGCTCCCTTACAAAACCATGAATCCATTCACTTACAAAATTTCCCAACCATTCCCACAGATTGGCAAAATAAAGCCTTGCATGACAAATGGGATCAAATCCAAGATATTCGCCGCGTGATCTTTGCCGCGTTAGAGCCCAAACGGGCGGATAAAACCATTGGATCATCGCTTGAGGCGCACCCGATTGTTTATGTCAATGATACCTATAAGACCGCCGCGCAAGGATTGGATTTAGCCGAAATCGCGATCATTTCCCAAATCACGTTGGATTCCATCCAAAATGCCCCTGATGATGCCTTATCGTTAAAGGATGTCACAGGCGTTGCCGTATCCTTCGGATTGGCTGAGGGCAACAAATGCCAACGCTGCTGGAAAATCACCCCCGATGTTGGATCTGATCCCGATTATCCCGACCTCACACAGCGCGATGCCGATGCGGTGCGCTGGTTTGTACAGCAACAAAAGGCTGCTTAAGATGAGTACCACGCCCCCACCCCTGCCGCCTGAATGGATGGATGTTGTGGGGGATGAATTTGATAAACCCTATATGAAAACGTTAAAAGCGTTTTTGACAGAAGAAAAAGCGGCAGGAAAAATCATTTTCCCCAAGGGATCACAATATTTCCACGCCCTGCATGCCACGCCTTTGTCACACATTAAGGTGGTGATCTTAGGGCAAGACCCATACCACGGCGATGGGCAAGCACATGGTCTATCCTTTAGCGTACCGCCGAATGTAAAAATTCCACCGTCTTTGTTGAATATCTATAAAGAAATTCAGGATGATTTATCTATCCCTATGACCAAACATGGATATTTAGAAAACTGGGCATGCCAAGGCGTTTTGTTACTCAACAGCGTTCTAACCGTTGAGCGCGGTCTTGCAGGATCACATCAAAATAAAGGCTGGGAAGCTTTCACAGATGCCATCATTCGCGCCATAAATGAGCATGCCGATTCATGCGTTTTTATGCTATGGGGATCATACGCGCAAAAAAAGGCGGCTTTTGTGGATTCCAATAAACATTTGATTTTAAAATCCGTGCATCCCTCCCCCCTATCCGCCCATCGTGGCTTTTTGGGGTGTAAGCATTTTTCACAGGCCAATAATTTTTTAGACTCTAAAGGGCGTGGGGCGATTGATTGGCAACTATAGTGTTTTAAAATATTGATTGGACAGTCAGCGAAAATGGCGTTTCATGAGAACCGCAACGGAGTGGACATTGAAGTCCATGAGTAGTGGAAGCGCAAGGAAATGTCATTTGCAGTGCTGTCCAATCAGTATTTTGAAATACTATATAGTCCTTATTTATTGAGAACGCGCCGAACGCGCGTACAGGGTTAAATGATTTTCAATTTGCCCAACCAAATCTTGGATTGCATTGCGTCGGGTGCTGGTTGCAGAAACGCGTGTGGTAAATTGGCTGTTTAGGATGTTATAACTGACCACACTGCTGATAGGGCGTTTAAGGACGGGTTCGGCGGTTTTATTATCAATTAATACCATCATTCCTGATAAATCCAGCTGTGCCCGTGTGGCGGCAGAATTGACGTTGATGTCTAAATCCGTACGCGTTTCTTTGAAATTTTCAATTTTTAATGTATAGGCAGGATCAGTAGGATAGCCTGTTTGGTAAAAACGATCAATCAATTCATTGCGCATATATTGCCCGCTCTCATTGGGAATTTGTGCAATTTTGATGCTTTGTAAAAAGGTACGGGCGCTTGTGTCTTGTGTATTTTCGTTAGCTGACAAAGAGGGTTTTTCCTGATAGACAGGTTCAAACCCACAGCCACAAAGCCATAAACAACCAATAATAAAGGGTAATAAGATCAATTTATTCATGATTCAATCCATTGAATAGTATTAAACAAAGGGGGATTTTGGGCGATGACAGCCTGCCAACGATTAAATCTTTGGTGGGTCTGAACGCACTGCCAATAAGAGGATGCACGATATGATGTTTGATCATCCCCCATGGGCAAGCGCAATTCTTGGGCAATATCCTTTAGGCGTGTATCAAACAGGCTCTTATGATGATGGGCTTTTTCCAGCCATTCACGGGTTTTTTGAATATCGCTCTGTTCCAAACAAATTTGCGCCATACCCAAAATTGACTCAGGATGGTTCGGCGTCAAACGCAACAAATCCCACGCCCATTTTTGCGCTTTATCCCCCACCAATTTTGCAGGCTTTATATCTTGCCATACCACAAATAAATCGGGGTGTGGATGACGCATCCATGCTTTTTTTAAGATAGATAAAGAATGATTGCCTAAAGCACGCGCAGCGATGCAGACAATACCCACATGATACTCTGATAAAATAACCGCCCGTTTTAAAAGTCTTGCCGCTTCATTTTTATCAAGAGTTTCTGCCTTAATAACCATTAAAGCCGCCTGTTCTTGGTACAAAGATTGTTTATCGATTTTTGAAAGGTGCAAAAGGTCAACAGACAAATCCAGCGCCGCATTCCACCGCCCTGTTTTCAAATATAAATCATATAATAAACGCTGTATCCCGTAATTGCGTTTATGTTTCTGCGCCGCCTGTTCGGCTTTGATCAAAGCCGCGCTCAAATCGCCTTGGTCAATCGATAGAGTGATCAGACCACGTTCCCCCAAAATATTTGTGTTTTGATGTGATTTTAACAGCTCTAAGCTATGGGTAGCCTCTTGGTGATGACCATCCATACGCGCAATTTGTGCCTTAAGGATTAAAGGCAAATCAGACGAGGTTGCAGGAATTAATTTTTGTGCCTGCTTTAATGATCCCCGCGCGGCTTTGAGATCACCCTCAGCAATATAGGTTAATGTGTGCGTGATATATTTCAAACCTTGCTCCCAGCGCGGTTTTTTCATCCATTGCTGTAACAACCATGGCGCAAAAATAATCAAATAAATGATCCGATATAAAAAGGATATGATCGCGACAAATCCCAACACAACCAAAATGGCTAACCAAATGGGCATTTGAATTTTATAATCTGTCCAATAAAAGGAAAGATAGGCCGATTTGCCTTGAAAATGGGTCATGATAAAATACCCACCCCACCCCAAAACAGCCACATGCAAAGACCACCATAAAATTAGGCAGAATCGACGGGGCAATTGCGTGAGAAATTCTTTCATCGTTATCTTATTGATCCAATTTCAGTTTTGTATTTAATCCCAATGGTTTATCTGCTTGTGTATTTTCCACAGTATTGGATTCAATGTCTGTTTTGGTTTTTTGAATGTGGGCTAATTGATCCAAGATGGCTTTTGATAAAATTTCTTGGATATTTTGCGCCTTCAAACTGGCTTTTGTTTTTTCAATTAGGCCTGCCATATCTTGCTTTGTTGTACTATCTAATGCGTCTAAATGCACAACAGCACTACTTAGATCACCCTTGACTAGATCACTTTCAATAGATTCAATTTTCAGGTCAATCGCATTGGGATTTAAGGCAACGCCATTTTTCTCAATTAAGACCAAATTATTGAGGCTGGAAGCCGTTTTCTTTGCCAATGATCCTTCTTTTGTGGAAAGGGCTTTGCCTTTTAAGCTATTAAGTTCATCCACCAAAGATTGTGGGCTGAGGACACCTGTTTTTGCAAAGGGTTTAAGTTCCTCAATGGCTTGGCTCAGTGCCGTATTTTCTTTGGGTAATAAAGATTGCAAAAGCGCCAAATCATCGGAAAAAGGCGCATTACGATTTAATGAATCCCGCAATTGCGTTAAACCAATTAACAAGGCGGCTTCTTGTAAATTGTCTTTTTTAACAGCAGATAATGTTTCCCCCAGTGTATTTTTCTCTTTTTGGGCACTGGTGAGGGCTTCGTTTAAATTGCTAAATTTTCCTTCTAAATTCGTGACTGTTTCCTTTAAGCTATCAACAATTTTTGATAGTTTCTCTTGCCCCTCAACAGATTCTTGTAATTTCTGTAAAGTGACAACCAATCCCTTCACATCCTTTGATCCCGTGATTTGCGTTATTGTTTGCTCTAATTGATTCAATCTTTGCGTAAAGGGGGACGCATCGAGAGAGGAGACTTTATCTAAAGTTTTTTTTTGCATCTCTTCTAATAAAAGGGGCAAACGTGATTGATCTTCTCTGATCTCACTTAAGGAATCTTCAATGCGAATCATATCTTGTTCGATTAATTTTAAACGTGCGTTATAAGCATAAATATCACGCGCATGTGGCCACAAAATCACAGCAATCAAGGCACATGTGGACAAGCTGCTTAAGATTGAAAGTGTAATGATTTTTGCTGTAATCTGTAAAGATTGCGCCTGTTTCACAGGATTATTTGGTGTATTGATGAATTGAGGCTGAGAGTAAGAGTGAGTCGGATTGGTTTTGATTTCAATCGTTTTTTCGGTCACAGCCTCAACCTTTTCATAACCTGCTCTTTTTTCTTTGCTTTCTTTCTCCGCAATGATCTGATCAATTGTAACCGCCATCGAAGGGGATTTTGACGGTAAGGGCGCAGAAGGAATATCTACAGCCTTTTTATCAATGGCTTTGCTGAGGTCAATAGAAATATTATTTTCCTTAGATGCCTTGATGATTTCATCATACCGCGCCGCAGGAATAACACCGCGTTTTTTCCACCCCTGAATTGTCGTCACAGCAATGCCAGTTTTCGTTGACATAGGGCGAATACCGCCAAAAGAGTCAATGATTTTTTCAGCGTTTAATTCGTTATTCGATTCGTTGTTCAATTCGTTGTTAAATTCTGGGGGCGTTACAGACATAATTATTTTTAATCCTAATTTTAAAACAAAGTGTGCGCCTACTGTTCCATAAAATGCCTTGATGATCAAGTGTGATCACGGAGTTTTTTAAGCAAATCAACAACATCCGTAAAATCAACCGCTTGATAGCCATTTTGGGTGATGAAACGGCAAATAGCAGGGCTAAATCCATAAAAATGGCACTCTTTAAAATGATCAAGTAAATCATGATGGGCAACAGCCATTAAAAACGATTCAAAGGTGCGCTTTGAATAAAAAACCAGATCATGAATGGGATCATGGGCAATATTATTTAAAAAATCCTCGTCAAATTTTCCAATTTGATGGGCGATATAGGTGGGGTAATGAATGATCTGATAGTCAGGATGACAGAGATCACGCGTACGGTACTGCCCTGTGATATATAATAAGGTACAAGGTTCAGAAAAGAAAATAGGCAACCGTTCCAATACAGAATCAACATGACCCGCGGCGGTGTAAATTGTTTGAAACCCTGCGTTTTTAGCGGCATCGGCGGTCATATCCCCGACGGCTAATAAGGGGATCGATAAAAAAGGGCTTAAATCTGAATGATAATACAATGCATTGGCTGAGGTGACAATGATCCCATCTATCGCCCCCAAATCATGAAAGGGGATAGAAGGTAATTTTTCGATGGTCAATAAAGGTTGCACAGAAAATTTTAGCTTTTGTTCTGTAAGAGCTTGGATCAAAGGCTGATTCTGCGGCTCAGGTCGCGTAAGAAGAATATGTCGTTTCATTTTTTTTACACAGACTTAAGTATCAGGCGCATGACGGGCTTTTTCGCCCCAACGCCCATTGGGATCTTGTTGCCAATAGGTTAGAATATGCCCCTCTTGTTGATAAGATTTCCATTTTTGGCGACATTGTTTCAGAATCATCGGATCGTAGCCTTGAAATAATTCACAGCCAATCACAAACTGGCCTATATCCAAGCCTTCCGCCCCATTGATCATAATAACAGCATTGGCGTTGTTCCGATTATCAAGATTATGTGATATAAAAATTGGACAATATTCTATATTAAAATCAGAATCATCAATATACGGCAAACAATCCGCCCCATGCGGTAAAAATGCCTGTGGTGAGAATGCCCATAAATGCGTATCTAAATATTGTGTTTCTTCTAAATCTTTTGTTTGGATCAGAACCGTATGACCTGTCTCAACAATTTTCCGTACCAACAAAGGCAGGGCGTCCTCCACGCTTTGGCGTTCTAAATGATAAAATCGGATATCGGACATCGAAAATCAAGCTACCTATATGTTTCAGGATCTTCCTATAAAATAGCATCTGACAAAAGAAAGCAACCTCGTTTAAAAAAGAATCTGGACTTTTTGTTGATTTCAGCGTAAGTATGGCATGTAAAAAATGGGGAATAAATATGGCTGCATCACCGAATAAGAATTTTATGGTTTCATGGGAAGAAATGCATCGCAATGCCAAGGCTTTGGCGTGGCGTTTGAGTGATCGTGAGTGGAAAGGCATTATCGCCGTCACACGCGGTGGATTAGTTCCCGCCTGTATCATCGCCCGCGAATTGGAAGTGCGCACCATTGAAACATTATGTATCGTCAGTTATGATCATCAATCCCAATCAAGCGGTGTTGTTTTAAAAACCCCTGAAACCGCAGGCAATGGCGAAGGATGGCTGGTTGTGGATGATTTGGTTGATACGGGCAACACATTCCGTTTAGCCCGCACATTATTACCCAATGCCCATTATTGCACAATCTATGGCAAACCTGATGGAATCGAAACAGTTGATACCTTTATCACCGAAGTTTCACAAGATACATGGATTCACTTCCCATGGGATTTAGAAGCGCAATATAGCAGCCCTATCAAAGTGAATAATAAGAAATAAGCTTTTTACAAAAGGCTTAAACTCCATTCAATCGTGACTTCTTCTTGATCACTTAACCCAAGGGGGAGTGGTTTTATAATCTGTGGCACAACCTCATTTATGGTTTGTGTTGCGCGAACAATGGATGGCTGCCGTGTCAGTGTGAATTTTTGTGTTTGCACAGGCAAATCATAAAAATCACGTCCGATGGTGCATAAAAACTTTTCAAAAATATCTTGGTGGGGTTTGAGAGTCAGATCCATGCCTGCGCCCTCAAATGCACTGGCATAGATTTGGGGGGCAATGCCACCCACATAACACCCTGCGGCGCAACCACATTCTGTGACTTTTTTGCTGTGGGGGGCGCTGTCTGTGCCTGCAAAAAATTGTTGATTTTGGGGGTCTGTGACAGCGGCTTGTAAGGCGGCGCGGTCTTCGTCATATTTCAAAAGCGGCAGGCAATAAAGATGATATTTTAATCCCTGCAATAAATCCCCAATCGTATAAATCAAATGTTGGGGGGTGATGGTGGCGGCGATATTGTGATCTGATTGCTGGACAAATTCAACGCCTTCTTTGGTGGTTAAATGCTCAGCCACGCATTTTAATGTTGGGAATTGATCGCGTAAACGCGGTGCCCGTTGTGTATAAAATGTTTTTTCGGCATTTTGATGGCTGTCAAAATAATGCGCCCCTTTTAACCCATGTTCTTCGCCATGCATGCATAAGACAATGCCACAATCTTGCATGGCTTCGAACACACCATTTTCAAAAAATTCAACAAAGGGATAGCCAAAATCTGCACCTGTTGTGCCGTGAGGTGGGTAATATTTCACAGCTTTCAAAAGCCCAGATTTTGCCCCCTCCTCAATCATTTTGGGGGTGGTATATCGTGTTAAATAAAGGGGGACAATCACCGCATCAAATGCATGATGCGTGAGGTGATCAATATTGTTTTTATAGCCCTCAACACTCCAAAAATCAGGCAAAGACGCATCCGATTCAAAGATTTTTGCCACAGGGGGGCGCGTATTCGGCATCGCCAAAATCCCTGCACATCCCATAGCAAGATGATCTTTCAGTGTCGCACTCAAAAGCGCATCTTGGCGGAAATGGGCATGCAGATCATACCATTTAGGAAGTGAAAATTGTGTCATGATAGATATTTTCTGTATAAAATGAAAAAAACGCTTACAGACTATATAATAATAGATAGGATTCTATCCATTCTTTTTCTGGCTTTTTTTTGTGATTTTCGATAGTGTGGGCAATATCATATTTTAAGATTGTGGTTAGGGGATCATTTGTTGCACCCATTGAAAGAAGATCAGAAACAGTATCGTAAGGCTTGTTTTCTATGGAATCATCAGGCGGATAGTGATTTTGTGCATGTTGAAATCCCCTTAACCCAAACAATAACGCGGTCTTTTTCAAGCCCCATTCCAAAAGCTGTACGCTGGAAATTCTTTGATCAAGCCCTGAAGGAGGGAGGGGTTGAGGCAATTCCGAATAAGGATATGCCACGCCTGAAACTGCCTATTTTACTATGTCCGTTTGTTTTGTATAATCCGACACAAAATAAATATCATATTCCATTATGGATCAAAGCCAGCATAGATCGGGAAGGGAATCTGCAATCCCGTGCGATGGATACTGGATTTTTAAATCCGAATATGCTTGATCCCTATGCACAAATTTTATCCTTTGGCCATATACAGGATTTTCGTCAAAATCCATTGCCTGCTTTGGCGGGAGGGCTATCGATTGATGGCATTCGTGCATGGTTGGATCAGGTTTTTGCGCGCTGTTTTCAAATGGGATTTGATGATTTTTGTGCACATTCATCAATCCACCTTACGCAGGATTGGACGATTGATTTTGGTTTTATCCGTTTGGATAGTTTGCGCCATAAAATTGATCATTCTGCCCCTTATGATTTTGTGGATCGTGCCTATATGGCTGTGCAATTCATGGACTCATCGCCGGTTTCCTCAAAAACCATAAAAAATAAAACACCGAAATCATCACATAAATCATCTGTGATGCCGTCTTTATCATCCCGTCTATATCTACACCCACACCAAGAAAAAATAATATTGGATCTGCAAAATGATCGCCCGCTTTGCAGTATTGATGGCATTGATCAGCCTGCAATCACCAAAGCCGCTTTATATACAGGATTAAGCCGTTGGGTGTCTGCGGCAATTGAAGGATTGGATGTGCCTTTGTGCTTTTATGCGCATGAGGATTCATTATCTGCGCAAGTACAAGGTGATTTTATGGAGGACACAAACCCCCATATCACACAATTTACCGATCAATGGCGGCCTTTTTTAAAATCATTTTTAAATACAGAAAAACCACGTTCTTATCATCTGGATATTCAAGCTGATCTCAATATATCCACCCAAGTGGGGACGGATTTTGCCACATTAAAACATGCTATTTCCACACACGCTATTTTACAGGCAGCACAGGAATCAATCTATCTGTTAACAGGAAAAGCTGTTGTGGATTTTGAGGGCTGTATTGAAATCATGCATGTGTTTTTACAAGATATATTTGCCCTTTCTGTTCGTATTGAAACGGTGCATAAAATCTTATTAAAGTTACAAGATTTGGCTGTAAAAAGTCAGGAGTCAGATATTCCATTTTTATTATATCGTGAATCCATTAAAATTGCGAAACGATCCGTGAGCTTGGAACAACGTCTATCAAAGGCCGAAGCAGAATTGCAAAAATGGCAGGATATTGAAAAACGTTTTGTGATCTTAAAACCTAATTTACTGCGTCAGAAATCCTCTAAAAAAACCAAACCATCCGATTCTGTGGCGGCGATTTCTCAAATATCCTTAGCCTTACAACAAGAGAAAATCCCTGCCTTTACCGAATCTCAGCGTCAAAAATTTTATCATATTGATAGCTATTTAGAAGCCGTTGCCCAGTATATTGCCACACAGCGTAAAAAAGGTTACAAAGATGTCACGCATCTTCAGCAGGAAAAAGGCAATTTAGAAAAACTTGTTCAATATTGGGCGCAATATGGGTCTATGTTTTACAAAGCTAAACAGGATCTTCAAGACATTTTGGCAATATTACATCATGGGCGTGACTTATCATCTATAACGATGCAGCGCGATGCAATTTTATCGCATGATCTGTCTTTGATCCAAGAGATTACCCCTAATATTCGGTATTTAATGACCATGTTGGCGGCGCGTTATTGGGAGCTTCGCTATGCACAAAATACAGAAAAGAACACAGAAATTCAGGAATTTGATCAAAAATTGCAATCATTTGCCATGTTATATCCTTTTTTCACAGGGGATTGTAAAAGTTTGGCACAAATAATGGTCTACCAAAAACGTCATGACCTTAAGCCCTTAAATTCTTGTCCCCTCAGTTTGGTTGTTGATCAATCCTATGCGACCCATGATATGGCCATAAAACCATTAAGTGCACTGGCGTCACAAGCCATTCTTTTATATCCTTCGGCGCCTTTGAATATTCAAATCCACCAAACGCGTCATCATGATAATGAGATCATACAATTATACGAATCTGCCGTTCAATCCTCAGAAAAGAAATCGAAAATTTCTGTTCTAAAAACACCAACGGATCTATCATCCACATCATCGCATCCAACAATCAATATTCCTGCCATTGCCTTTGCCCATATTGCCAAGGATGCACAAAATTATGAAATCCGCTTATGTGGGGCGGCATTAGATTTTGTAAGGCGTTATCAGCCAGCTCTTTCGCACTCGACAGGGAAAATTCGGGATCATATTGCGATTATTGCGCCTGATTTACGTTTATGTCACCTTTTGACGCAAATGGCACAAAATCTTAAAATTGCAGATGATTCCATGCCTGAAATTTTACCAATCGCTGCGGCGCGTCCTGCAACGCATTGTGTTGTTCTGTATTTATCCAATGACTTCAATATTGATATGGAAAAATCTGTGATTGCAGCGCAAAAACATTTTATTGTATTTGGGGATATTCCCAACATGTTTGCGCCACAACAATCAGCCATTGCACGGCATTTTGCAACACAATATTGGCCAGATAAATCGCGTTTTATTCAAAATTATGCCTTTAACAGTCATATTCGCTTTACAGTATTGGAACAAGAATGTGATCGTATTCGCAGCCTCAGCGCCCATCAAGATATTTTCTTAGAAGCCATTCAAAAATCACAGCGGCGTTTGTTGATTGCCTCCCCCTATCTTTCACACGATGCTGTGACACATCGCAACCTTGTCCCCTTATTGGTACAAGCGCAAAAACGTGGTGTTGAGATTCGCATTTTCTATGATTTCATGGCCAATACGCATCCTGAATTAAAAGATCATTATCCGCATGCAAAATCTGTCATCAGTCAATTTTACCGTTCGAATCTACCCTTGGTTGGGGTGAACCAGCTGGATTATGCCATGCTGGCCTATGATGATGCCCTATATATTGATGGCGCGTTTCATTATTTAGCCGATTATTATGATGATCATACCCATATTATCAACCAAGAAGGATCAATGATGGTGCGCGGCCAATCCGCCGCACCAATTATTTCAAATTTGTGGAAGAAATCAGAGGATTGGATGGAAAAAAACATCCCTCATGGCTTAAGGGATGTTTTTGATATTCTCAGAAAAACGGGATAAGCTTGGAATTTTAAGGGATGGTATGTTGAATTGCCTCACCTGTGCTTTGTAAATCGCGCCCAAACCCCCGTAACGTATTACAAGCCGACAAAGACACTGATAAGGTGACCATCGTCAGAATTACAAAGATAATTTTATAAAAGGGGTTCATGCAGATCGTCTCCGTATAATATAAAGTATGATATTTATGCTCTCAATATAACAAAATAAAATAAAAAATCAAATGACCTGTATTTTTTACAGGAGCTTGTGTCATTTTTATCCAATTTAACCCCAAGAAACAAACTTACTTGCCTCTTAAAAAAGGCAATTTATTGAAGTCAAAGATATTTTAGTCTATTGTGAATATCCAATAAAAACTCATATCATATAGCGTAAAATCTTATGAATATTTCGGAAGGATAAAATATGACTGCCTTTATGGATGTCAAAAATCTTATACGTCTTGTAACAGACATTGGGATTGAGCCCTTTTTTCATGGATTAGCAACCTATATTGAGGATGATTTTAAACGCTGGTCACAATTTCATAAAACGCCCCGTATTGCCAATCATACGGATTTTGGGGTTGTGGAATTAATGCCCACTGATGATGGCGCATTATATGGGTTTAAATATGTGAATGGGCATCCATCCAATTATAAATATGGGCTTCAAACCGTAACAGCCTTTGGGATGTTGGCGGATATGGTGACGGGGTATCCGTTATTTATATCGGAACTAACGCTGGCAACCGCCTTTCGTACGGGGGCGACATCCGTTATGGCGGCGAAATATTTAGCCCCCAAAAACAGCCAATCGATGGGATTAATTGGATTGGGCGCACAAGCAGAATTTCAAGCCTTAGCGTTTAAAGCGGGGCTGGGAATTTGTCATTTAAAGATTTTTGATATTGACCCCAAAGCCACAGAAAAATTTATCAAAAATCTAGATGGATTAGGATTCCAATTTACCCTTACCAATAACGCCGCTGAGGCAGCAGAAGGGGTGGATATTATCACCACAGTGACCGCAGATAAGAAAAAAGCAACCATCCTAACCGATAATATGGTGGGAACAGGGGTGCATATTAACGGCGTGGGCGGCGATTGCCCCAATAAAACCGAAATTGCGCCTGAAATCCTGAACCGCGCGGCGATCTTTACCGAATATACCCCACAAACCCGTATTGAAGGCGATATTCAACAGCTTGCGCCTGATCACCCCGTGACAGAAATTTGGGAAGTCATCATAGGCAACGCACAAGGGCGTACGCATCCCGATCAAATTACATTTTTTGACTCTGTTGGCTTTGCGATTGAGGATTTTGCAACATTGCGCTATTTATATGATCTGAGTAAAAACACAGATTATAGCCAGAATTTAGATTTATTGGCTGTACCGCACGATCCCAAAAATCTGTATGGTCTGTTAAAGGGTGATACCCAAAACCATGATTATCATTCATTGATTGAGGCCGCGATATGTCGATCATCCTAGCCTCAAAAAGTGCGGCGCGCCTTTCGATGTTACGCAATATTGGTTTAGATTTTGAAGCCATTTCCGCCCCGATTAATGAGGCGAAAATTCAAAACCAACACGGCACAGATGATAATCTTTCTCTTATTCTAGCCCGTGCAAAATCTTTGTCCCTTGCTGATCTTTACCCCAAAGCATTGGTCATTGGAAGCGACCAAACATTATCTTTGGATGGTGTCTATATCCACAAAGCTGACACGAATGCACAGGCCATAGACAAATTAAAATCATTGCGCGGAAAAACACATAGGCTGCAATCCTCAGTCGTCGTATCACAGGCAGGGCAGGTTTTATTCGAACATACAGATGCCGCCTTTTTAACCATGCACGATTTTGATGATGATTTTTTGAATGAATATGCGCAAAAAGCAGGCGATCATCTAACCCAAACTGTAGGCGCGTACGCCATTGAATCACATGGTGCATGGTTGTTTGAACGCGTACAGGGCGATTATTATACAATTTTGGGGATGCCGTTATTTCCTTTATTGAACTTTTTATATAGAATGGAATCATGAAAACCGCCCTTATTGGTCATCCTGTTGCACAATCTTTATCGCCTGTGATCCATCAATCATGGATGCATCGTTACGGGATTGTGGGACAATATGATTTGATTGATTGCCCCCCTGAGCATCTATCCGATACTGTAAAGACCTTAATTCAAAAAAATTATATTGGTTTTAACATCACCATTCCGCACAAAGATGCCCTATTAAAACTCTGTCATCAATTGGATGATCATGCGCGCATGATTGGGGCGGTCAACACGGTAAAAATTAATCCCGACGGCACATTATTCGGCAGCAACACAGACGCGTACGGCTTTATTGAATCGATACGCCATACCTATCCTGATGTGATTTTCAAAGGAAAATCTGCCTTTATAATTGGTGCAGGGGGAGCAGCAAAGGCCGTTATTTATGGTTTATTATCACAGGGCTGTACGCATTTTATTTTAACCAACCGTACGCTTGCGCGTGCCACAGAATTGATAGATTGGTTTAACCCTCTTTTCCCTGAGGTATTTTTTGAGAGTATGGCATGGGGTCATATTCCCAACATAGAGGTCGATTTTATCGTCAATAGCAGCGCATTAGGGATGATAGGTCAAAACCCATTGCCAATAGAATTATCCAATATACGCTTAAAAAAAGATGGGCTGGTTTGTGATATTGTCTATAAACCCCTAATGACTCAATTGCTGTTACAGGCACAGCAAAAGGGTGATCACTTTGTCACAGGCATTGGTATGCTGGCATTCCAAGCCCAAGGGGGATTTCACCTGTGGCATGGACATTATCCTAAAATAGATAAAGATTTTTTAGATGATTTAATCGGGCATACATTATGATTATTTTGGGTATCACAGGATCAATCGGCATGGGTAAATCCACCGTATCTAATCTGTTGCGGCACTTAAATATACCCGTCCATGATGCAGATGCGTGCGTGCATGATTTATTGCAAGAAACTGAGCTGATACAACAAATTACAGAGCTGTTTCCCCATGTTAAAACTGCAGAGCACCAGATTAATCGCCGTGCATTGGGGGCGTTGATCTTTAAGGATAAACGAGCAAAGGCACAATTGGAATCCCTGCTCCATCCCTTGGTTGAAAAAGACACAGCGCGCTTTATTCAAATCCAAAAACGCCTGCAATGCCCCATGATTGCCTTGGATATTCCGTTATTATTTGAAACTAATGGGCAAAAAATGTGTGATTATGTGATTTGTGTATCCTCCCCAATTTTCGTTCAAAAACGACGCGTACAGGCACGCACAGGCATGGATCATGCGGTTTTTAAAAGGATTGCAGCGCAACAATATCCCGATGCGTTTAAAAAAATTCACGCCGATTTTATTTTATATAGCGGCGAAAATCGCGCGCAAACCATGCGCGGATTGCAGAATATTCTTGCCTGTTTACCTCATCCATATTAGGCTGTTGGAATAGAAGATTAAGGATATAAGAATGACAACAGATATTGCTTTAGAATGCGCAGAAATTTTATTAAAAACAGGGGCAGTGGCAGCCAATATCGCTGAGCCTTTTACCTTAACATCGGGCAAAAAAAGCCCCGTCTATACGGATTGTCGCCGTTTAATATCATACCCCACGGAACGCAGCCGTTTAATGGATTTGGGCGCAGATATGTTGCGCACAAATATCGCACAAATTGATGCCGTGGCAGGCGGGGAAACCGCAGGCATTCCCTATGCGGCGTTTTTGGCGGAGCGATTAAACATCTCCATGCTCTATGTTCGCAAAAAACCCAAAGGCTTTGGCCGTATGGCGCAAATTGAGGGGCATTTGCAAGACGGGCAACATGTTGTGCTGATTGAAGATTTGCAAACAGATGGCGGCAGCAAAAAAGTCTTTATTGATGCGCTACGCGATGCAGGGGCAATCGTGGAGCATGCCTTTGTTGTATTTCATTACGGCATTTTCCCCCAAAGTGAAGTCAATATGCGTGATTGGGGGGTTAAACTTCATGCGCTGACGACATGGCATGAGGTTTTGAAGGTCGCCGAGGAAAAAAACTATTTCAATAAAGAAACCTTAGCACAGGTCAAACAATTCTTAGATAATCCCACACAATGGCAGGAAAATTATGCTGCCTAAAATCGCGATCATTGCGGCAGATACCGAAGATGCCAAGCAATCGCGGGCGGTTTTAAAGGAACATTACCCCATTCATACCCCCCAAGAGGCGGATATTCTGGTGGTCTTGGGCGGTGATGGCGCGTTGCTTGATTCGTTTCATCGTTATGGCTATTTACACAAACCCTTTTACGGGATGAATCGGGGATCAGTGGGATTTTTGATGAATCCTTATACGCCTGAAAACCTCAAAGAGCGTTTATATAATGCGCAACAAGTCCGCTTAAGCCCCTTAAAAATGATTGCCACCACCAAGGATGGTCGGGAGACCACTGCCATTGCCTATAACGAAGTCGCTTTGTTTCGCGAAACACGCCAAGCCGCTAAAATTCAGGTGCATATTGATGGCAAAGAACGATTATCAGAGCTGATTTGTGACGGCATTTTGCTATCCACCCCTGCCGGCAGTACGGCATATAATCTATCAGCGCATGGCCCTATTATCCCACTTAATTCCAATATTTTGGCAATGACCCCCATTTCGGCTTTTCGGCCAAGGCGTTGGCGCGGTGCGTTGATTCCAGCGCATAATCATGTATCCTTCACAATCCTTGAGCCTGTAAAGCGTCCGGTCAGTGCCACAGCGGATTTTACAGAGATTCGGGATGTACGCAGCGTGACGATTATCCAAGACAAAAGCCAATATATAAGCCTGCTGAGCGATCCCGACCATAATCTGGAGGAGCGCATTTTAAAAGAACAATTCGAAACGTAGATTTTTTAAAGATTGTGATAAATCGCCAGCGCTGCTTCAACAGGGTTATCGGCTTGGGTTATCGGGCGACCAATCACCAAATGCGTTGCACCGATATGAAAGGCTTGGTTTGGGGCCATGATGCGTTTTTGATCATCATGGGCGCTGTTATTAGGGCGAATCCCTGGTACCATCAGGATAAAATCATTCCCCAAATCACGTCGCAAATCTTCAATTTCATGCGCAGAACAAACAACACCATCCATCCCTGATTCAGCAGATAATTGCGCAAGACGTCGGACTTGGTCTGTTAAGGGGGTTTCCATACCGATTCTTTGTAAATCAGATTGATTGGTGCTGGTTAAAATTGTAACAGCTAAAATTTTTGTGCTTATTGTGTGGGAGGAAGACGCCGCATTATCATCCACAATATCGCGGGCACGACGCATCATTTCCGCCCCCCCCAACGCATGCACATTTACAAAATCAGGGTGTAATTGCAAAGCACCACGCAGGGCGCCTGCGACTGTGTTTGGAATATCATGATATTTTAAATCTAGGAACAAAGGGATGTCTGCAACGCTGGTTTTGATCTTTGTAACCCCATGCGTGCCATGATGATTAAAAAATTCTAATCCCAATTTGATGCCAAATTGGCATTTTGGATGAGAATCATGATAAATCGATTGATTCACTTGGTTGATAGCATGCGATAAAGACAAGGCATGATCAATATTGCCCGTATCAATCGCGACATAAATTGTGGGTATTTTATTTCTCATCATTCAAACGGTCACGCAATCCCTTACCCGGTTTAAAAAAGGGCAGTGTTTTGGCGGCAACCTGAACAGTTTCCCCTGTGCGTGGGTTGCGACCGATTCGAGCCTCACGAGATTTAACAGAAAATGTCCCAAACCCCCTGAGTTCAACACGGTTTCCTGCATTTAATGCCTCTGTAATAGATTCAAAAACAGTATCCACCAAGGCCTCAATATCGCGTAAATAAAGCTGTGGATTTTGTTCTGCTAATTTTTTGATCAACTCTGATCGTGTCATAAATTATCTTCCCTTACAAATCGCTTTGGTCATTTTTATTATAGGGACAATTGTTTACTAAATATCTAATATAACTGCAAATCATTTCAATAGAATGATGTATATTTTTAATAAAAAAGTGGGCAATTTCTATTGATGAATAAGACCCTGTAAATTCTGCCAAAAATACGCCATATTAAGAGGGTATAAAAAATAAAAATATAAGGTCGTTATTGCATGAAATTCTATCTGATCCCCATTTTTTCCATCTCCCTGCTCTTAACAGGATGCGCCCCTGCCCCTTTAAAACAATCATTAAAAGAGAATGAGGCGGTTACGGCCTCCTTAACGCAAAATGTGGCACAAAATGCGACATGGTGGAAACATTTTAATGATCCGTTGCTGAATGATTTTGCAGGGCAGATTTTAGATCAGAATTTGAATATTCAAATTGCACAAAGCCGTCTAAAAGAATCACGCGCTTTAAAAACCCAAGCCATCGCCGCTTTCTTTCCTGAAATCGCTGCCGCAGGATCAGCCATGCGTAGCAATGTTAATCTACCCCGTCTTATGAGCTTATCCCAAATCGGGTTGGATACGTCGTGGGAAATTGATTTATTCGGGCGCACCCGTGCCAAAAATAAGGCCGCGGATGCAAAGCAACAATCCCAAGCTGCCGCTTTGGATGATGCGCGCAATGTGATCATTGCGGATTTGGCACGCGCGGTTGTTGAATGGCGTCAAGCGCAACAAACCATTCGGGAAATCAATGATCTGTTAGCATCGCAAAATGATCAAATCAGTATTTTAGAAAGCCGTACACAGGCGGGATTGATGGATGCGTCCTTCCTTGAGCGTGCCATTGCCCAGCGCGCCCAAACCGCAACAACACTTCCCCAAGCCCAAGGCGCATCCAATGCCGCACAATATCAAATTGAACGCTTGTTAGCGATTCGCGACGGCAGTATTGAGAAAAAGCTGAAAGACGCCAAACCGCTGACCATCCAAGTGCCTGAGGCAATCACAATTGTTAAATTATCCATTGATAATCTGTATAACCGCCCCGACATTAAAAAAGCCAGAGCTGATCTGTTGGAATCAGAGGCAAAATTAAAACAAACCGAGGCAGATCTTTGGCCGTCCTTAACCCTATCGAATTTTTACGGCGCACAAAAAGGCGATATTCCTTTTGGCACGCCCAGCAATCCGCTATGGTCACTGGCGGCAGGGGTCAGTGCGCCTGTGTTTAATTTCGGAAAGTTACGCAGCGCGGTCAATGCCGCAGATGAGCGCACAAAACAAGCCGCTTTATCCTATGAGAACACGGTCAATGAAGCCCTGCAAGAAACAAAAACGGCTTTATCGGATTATTTAAACGGCCTAAATACAATTGCCGCCCAAGCCCAAGCGTTAAAAAGCCGCCAATCCACTGTTGCCATTGCCAAAGAACGCTTTGATCGTGGCCTGACAGATATGACTGATCTCACCACCACACAAACAGAATTGGATCAAGCCACCATCAATATGATCACCATCAAAACCCAAGCTGCGATTGCCTATATCCGATTGCAAAAAGCGTTAGGGTTATAGGGATATTTTGAGAAAAAATCGCTTTTTGCACATTATTGTGTATCAACACTTGACAAAAATCCTATAATTCTGCTAACACAATCTATCTTTTACACAGTTTAAAATATTTTTAGATTACTTTTTTTTAGAGGCTACCGCGATGAAACGCACCTACCAACCTAATAATCTTGTTCGTAAACGCCGTCACGGTTTTCGCTTGCGTATGGCAACCAGCGCAGGTCGTGCGATCTTAGCACGCCGCCGTGCCAAGGGTCGTAACGTTTTGTGCGCATAATTGCTGCCACAAAAACGATATAATAGCGCGTGTTTGCATCAAAAATACACATTCAAGAATCGGATTGTTTAAAGAAACGATCCGATTTTTTGCGTCTGCAATCCACGGGCGTTCGATGGACATCCAAAGGATTCACCTTACAAGTCGCCCCCAGTACACCTCAGGCACAAAAAAAATACCGATTCGGATTTACCGTTAGCAAGAAAATATCAAAAAAGGCCGTGATTCGGAATCGTGTGCGTCGCCAATTTCGGGCGTTATTGTGGGAAATCTTGCCACAACATGCTGTGGCTGGGTATGATTATGTCTTAATTGCCCGCCATGATGCCGTCGGGTATAAATATGAACAAATGAAAAAAGATTTAATTTGGTGTTTGCGCCGCCTTGCCCTTCCTGTTCTTGAGCCCGTTATTGAGGCATAATATGATAAAAGGCCTATTCCTGTTTTGTGTTCGATTTTATCGCGCTTTTATCAGCCCCCTATTCCCAATCTGCTGCCGTTATTCCCCCAGCTGTTCCTCTTATATGTATCACGCGATTCAGCATTATGGTATCATACGCGGAGGATGGATGGGATTAAAACGATTATCACGCTGTCACCCTTGGTCAAAACACCCGATCATTGATCCCGTGCCGTCTTGTTCTGATAAGAAGGGATTGCCTGATCATTGTGATTGATCTATAAACATCGTAACAAAATGAATTCAAATTTGATGATAAGAGCCTAAAACTATGCAACAACGCCCCGAAGATATGCATCCTGACGATAAACGCAATATGATTTTATTTATTGTCTTATCCCTGATTTTATGGCTGAGCTATGATCACTTTGTCCTAAAACCACAGCAAGTCTTGCTGCAAAAACAAGAGGCCATGGCGCAAAAAACAGCCGCTATCCAAGCGCCCGATACAACCATATCAGAGACAAACACACCGCAAAATCGCTTAAGTGTCTTAACCGCACAACCGCGTTTATTCCTTCAAAATGATAATATCACAGGGTCTTTATCCCTTAAGGGGAGTCGTTTTGATGATATAAGTCTGTTGAAATATTTCCAAACCGTCAAAGGCAAAGATCCTGTTATTTTGCTATCCCCTGCGAAAACAGATCATGTGTTTTTTAATGAAACAGGTTGGTTAAGTTTGGATAAAGCGATCAATGTTCCCAATCAAGACACAATATGGCAACCCGACACCCCAGATGCAGCGATCATAGCCAATAAGCCTGTGACTTTATCGTGGGATAACGGGCAAGGGTTAATTTTTTACCGTGACATCACCTTAGATGATCATTTTATGGTGCATGTGAAACAGCGTGTGGCAAACCATACGGGCAAAACGATCACCCTCTTTCCCTATGCCTTGGTGAATGAACAAAATTTACAAGACGAACAATTAACGCGCAGTGTCGCGCATGAGGGATTAATTGCCTATTTAAACCATGATTTAGAAGAAGTGCGTTACGCAAAAATGGCAAAAATGGCGACAAAGAAAAATGCGTTGCCATCGGGTCAAGCCACACAAGGATGGATTGGAATCACGCACAAATATTGGTTAAACGCGATTGTTCCAACCCAAGGGCAGGCTTTTGATGTGCAATTTAAATATCAAAATAACGCAACACCAAAAGTTGCAGGTCGCCCTGCCCCTTATCGTGAGGGACAATATCAAGTGGATTTACGCGGACAAGCCATTGAAATTCCAACAGGAAAAACAGGCAGCAGTGAATTTAATATTTTCATGGGTGTAAAGAAAATTGACCTTTTGGAAAAATATGAAAAAAGTTTAAAAATCCCCCATTTTGATTTGGCTGTGGATTTTGGTCTGTGGTATTTTTTAACAAAGCCTTTTTTTCATGCGTTGAATTTTGTGTATGGATTTGTTGGAAATTTTGGGATTGCCCTAATTTTATTTTGTATGGCATTGCGATTGCTGATGTTTCCTATGGCAAATATGTCGTTCAAATCATTCGCGAAATTGCGTCAAATCAGCCCACAAATGACCGAAATGCGTCAAAAATACGGGCACGATAAACCAAAATTACAACAAGAGATCATGAAATTATATGAACGGGAAAAGGTCAATCCCATGGCAGGTTGCTTGCCGATTCTGATTCAGATTCCTGTTTTCTTTTCATTATATAAGGTTTTGTCCATTACCATTGAGATGCGTCATGCGCCCTTTTTTGGCTGGATACAGGATTTATCGGCTCCTGATCCTACTAATATCTTTACATTGTTTGGATTGATTGATTGGAATGTGCCGTCTTTCCTGCATATTGGCGCGTGGCCTTTGGTGATGATGGTTACCCTTATTCTTCAACAACGCCTGAATCCCAAATCCCAAGATCCATCACAGGCGCAAGCCATGGCAATGATGCCCTATTTCATGACCTATCTTTTGTCAAACTTTGCCGCAGGTTTGGTCATTTATTGGTCTGTGAGCAACCTGTTATCCTCCCTGCAGCAATATGTGATTATGCGGTCGATGGGGGTCAAAGTTTCCCTGTGGGGGCGCGATGAGGATGCGGATAAAAAAGTGGAAAAACAGTAGGCAACATCCTATTGTTTTGTCACGTAAAACAGTTTACAATAACGCATTATTTGAAAAATTTTTTCTGACGAAATGGACAGCCTTTTATGATCCTGACCTTGCCAACAATCCTAACCCTTGCACGCTTGGTAACTTTGCCTGTTTTGTTGGCCTTTTTATATGTCGAGGATGTGTGGGGGGTTTGGCTGAGTCTATTTTTATATGGTCTGTGTGCGTTGACAGATTTTGCAGATGGCTGGATTGCGCGTAAATTTAATCAGTCCTCTGATTTTGGTCGTTTCTTAGATCCTTTGGCAGATAAAATCTTTGTTTTATTAATCTTGGTGACCATGATCCATGCTGGCATTATCTATGGGGTGATGGTCTTTTTTGTCTTACTGATTTTATTGCGGGAATTATTAGTGGCAGGATTGCGTGAATATACGGGGCCTTTAAATATTACCATTCCTGTGAGTAAGCTGGCAAAATGGAAAACAACCGCGCAAATGATTGCGATTGGTTTGCTGATTATTTCACCGCTCAATGGCTATATGTTGTTTTTAGGAGTTCTGGGGTTATTGATTGCCACGGGCTTAACCGTTTATACAGGGTATCAATATTTTATCCAAGTTTGGCATGATGTTTTTGCGCCTGAGGGAATCACGATTATTGATCCAATGGTTGTACCCTTTGCTGCGGAAGGGGAAATTGTTGATGCCCCAAAACAAAGCCGAAAAATTTTGAAAAAACCAGCACCCGTCACAGATAAGAAAACTGAGAAAAAGATAAAAAACAAAGACACCACGAAAAAAGGCTTGGCATCTTTGAAATCCAAGGTAAAACCCGAAAAAGAGGTGGCAACAGAACCTGTTGTTGCACCAGAAGAAAAAGATTCATGATTCGTAGAGCTATTTTAAAAGGTGCACATTTTGTCTTAACAAAAATGGATGCCGAATTTGCCCATATTTTAACGCTTTCCTTTATGGCAAAAACGCCTCTATGGCTTTTACCACGCTATAAGATAACTGCAGTGGATCAGATTCTTTTGAAAACAAAAGTACTGGGGATGGATTTTATCAATCCTGTGGGATTGGCGGCAGGGTTTGATAAAAATGCCGATATGATTTTACCTATGTGTCATTTTGGGTTTGGATTTGTTGAGGTAGGCACAGTGACCCCGAAAGCCCAAGAGGGTAACCCCAGACCCCGTATTTTCCGTTGCCCCGAACACATGTCGATTATTAATCGGATGGGTTTTCCCAATAAAGGGATTCATCATTTTAAAAATAGTTTAGATCATTTTTTAAAAAAACAAAAATCAAAACCGATTCAATTGCCCAATAGCATGCTGAGTGATCATATTATCGGCGTGAATATTGGTATGAACAAAGATCAAACAGATCCTTTGTGGGATTATAAAATTCTATTAGGATTATTTTCAGACCGAGCCAATTATATTGCCATCAATATATCATCACCCAATACACCCGGTCTGCGTGGTCTTCAAAAGCCTGAAAATTTACGCCCCCTGTTAAAAGAGCTTATTGATTTACGGGATGCAACATCGTCGACCAATCAAAGAGTGCCTATTTTAATTAAACTTGCCCCTGACATGGAATTGCAACAGCTTTATCAGATTTTGGATATTGCCCTTGATTTAAAATTAGACGGGGTGATTCTAACCAATACCACATTGGATCGTCCTGATTCTTTGCCCACTGATTTTGCAGGGCAAGCAGGGGGATTGAGCGGACGTTATCTCAAAGAAAAAGCGCAATATTTTATTGCCGCTGCTTATGTTTATACTAAAGGGAAAATCCCATTCATTGGTGTTGGGGGGATTGAAAATGGGCATGATGCCTATGTACGTTTGCGTGCTGGTGCATCATTGGTACAATTATATACCAGTTTTGCCTATCGCGGCCCTGTATTATTGCAGCAAATCAACCAAGAAATCGCTGCCAATATGCGTCGTGATGGCTTTAAGACAATCAATGAATTTGTGGGCATCGATGCGGATGCAATTGTTCAGCATCATACACAGCATGGGTAGAGTTTTATGCGTTATAAAATCTTGATCTCTATGATTGCGGCCTGTACGCTTTTAAATATAGATTCTGTATCTGCAAAACCCGTACGCTCTATTGCGATGCATGGTACAGCAAAATATGGGGATCATTTCACCCATTTTGACTATGTGAACCCAAATGCACCCAAGGGGGGGACATTAACACAGGCTGTTATTGGGGGATTTGACAGTGTAAATCCATTTATTATTAAAGGCACGCCTGCCGCAGGTTTAGCCTATTTGGGGCAAAGCCTGATTTATGATAGTTTGATGGTGCAATCTTATGATGAGCCTTTTTCCATGTATGGGTTGATTGCTGATACAATTGATATTGCCTCAGATCATAAATCCGTTGCCTTTCACCTGAGGGAAGAGGCAAAATGGCGTGATGGAAAGCCGATCACAGCTGAAGATGTCGCATGGACATTTGAAACATTATTGAAAAATGGCAATCCTTTTTTTCAAGGATATTATGGGGATGTAACCCATGTTGAAACACCCCATAAACATCAGATCATTTTCTATTTCAAAAATGCAAGCAACGCAGAATTGCCCTTAATCCTTTCCCAATTGCCTGTATTACCCAAACATTATTGGACACAAAAGGGGCATGACATCAGCAAAACCAGCCTCACACCGCCTTTGGGCAGTGGTGCATATTATATTGATACAATTGATGCGGGGCGCAGCATTGTTTATAAACGCGATCCTGATTACTGGGCAAAGGATTTACCCGTTAATAAAGGGCGTTATAATTTTGATACATTAAAATATGATAGCTATCGGGATGATAATGTTGCTTTGGAGGCTTTTTTAAGTGGCGCCTATGACGTACGGACAGAATCCATCGCAAAATTATGGGCGCAATCCTATGATTCCCCTGCTGTACGTGAGGGGAAAATCATTAAAAAAGAAATCCCTAATCAACGATCCCAAGGGATGCAAGGCTTTGTCTATAATATACGTCGCCCCCTTTTTCAGGATGTACGCGTACGCAAAGCCTTAGGATATGCATTTGATTTTGAATGGTCAAATAAACAATTTGCATTTGGGGATTACACACGAACACAAAGCTATTTCGCGAACTCAGAACTTGCCAGCACAGGATTACCAAAGGGGAAAGAACTGCAGATTCTGAAAAAATTTGCAAAGCAACTGCCTAAATCCGTTTTCACAGACGAATATCGCACCCCCATCAGTGATGGATCAGGGCGCATACGGGACAATTTAAAGCAAGCCATTACATTGTTGGAGGAGGCAGGTTACACCGAAATCAAAGATGGCATCCGTACGCATGAAAAAACCGGATTACCGCTATCCTTTACGATTTTGGATAGTAATCCTGCATTTGAAAAATGGGCGTTGCCTTTTATTCGGAATTTACAGACCATTGGCGTACAGGCCAATTTTCGGGTTGTTGATCCATCACAATATCAAAATCGGATCAATGATTTTGATTTCGATATGACGATTGCAAGTTTTCCACAATCAGATTCACCAGGGAATGAGCAACGGGATTATTGGAATTCACAAAAGGCCAAGATGAAGGGATCGCGCAATATTATCGGGATTCAAAACCCCGTTATCGATGCCTTGATTGAACAATTGATCGTTGCAAAAGACCGTGAAACATTGGTATCCACCACACAGGCCTTAGACCGCGTTTTATTAAATGGATATTATGTCATTCCACAATGGCACACAGATCACTGGCGTTTAGCGTGGCAAAGCCGCTTACAGCATCCTGAAAAACTATCGGGATTAACCCCTGCTGTCACGGAAAGCTGGTGGGAAAAACCCAAAAATTAAATATTATCCTTTAATTGATACAAAAAATCCAAAGCGTCACGGGGTGATAGTGTATCCAGATTGATGTTTTGGATTTTATCTTTTAGGGCAATGGCATCTGTATCGATTGCCTGTGTTGCGACATCGAACAAAGAGGGATGATCTGATAAAGATTGCATTGGAGGTTTTGTTTTGTTTTGCAGGGTTAAATTCTGCAATAAATGCGTCGCACGATCCAAAACAGATGATGGCAATCCAGCCAAACGCGCCACATGAATCCCATAAGATTTATCCGCAGCCCCCTTTTGCACTTGATGCAGGAAAATAATCTTGCCTTGCCATTCTTTAACTTTCATGGCGTAACAGCATACATGCGATAAATTTTCTTCCAGCTGCGTCAGCTCATGATAATGGGTGGCAAATAAACCGCGACAGCCAACATGATTATGCAGATATTCCACACATGCCCAAGCAATCGATAAACCATCATAGGTCGCTGTACCACGCCCGATCTCATCTAAAATCACCAATGATTTTGCCGTTGCATGATTCAGAATTGCAGCTGTTTCAACCATTTCAACCATAAAAGTTGATTGCCCGCGTGCCAAATCATCCGCGGCGCCAACGCGGGAAAAGACGCGGTCAATGACACCAATTTTTGCAGATTGCGCAGGGACAAAACTGCCGCATTGTGCCAAAATCGCAATTAAGGCGTTTTGCCGAAGGAATGTTGATTTTCCAGCCATATTAGGGCCTGTTAAAATCCATAAACGCTGTGAATCGAACAAAGAACAATCATTGGCAATAAAGGATTTCCCCTGTTGTTGTAAGACTGTATCAATCACAGGATGACGCGCACCGATTAGAGAAAATTCATTCCCGTACGTTACAATAGGACGACACCATCCATAACGTACAGCAAGATTTGCAAAACAGACATACACATCTAAAACAGCAATAATTTGCGCAAGATTTGTGAGGACAGCGACATTTTCCTCCACATGGGCAGACATTGCCCAGAATAATTCTTGTTCCAACTGAATCGCTTTATCGGCAGCCACGGAAAGATCGCGTTCAATTTCTGCCAATTCAGGGGTCGTAAATCGAACATTACCGGCTAAGGTTTGGCGATGAATAAATCCACTATCCACGCGCATCATTGAATCCGCTTTTTTTGAGGGCACATCGATAAAATATCCCAACACGTTATTATGCGTGATCTTTAGCGATTCAATGCCTGTTTGTTCCACATATTTTTGACGCAGCTGGGCGATATATTGGCGGCTGTCATTTTTAATCATCCGGAAATGATCTAAGGGGGCATGAAATCCCTCACGAATAAATCCCCCATCACGATCTAAAAAGGGTAAATCATTTTCTAAGGCTTTGTTCAAGTAATCTTGTAATGATTTGACCGTATTCGATAAGGAAAGCTGATCTTTCAAATTTTGGACTAATACCCTATCTGATTGCTGATTATAGGTTTCAGGGATGAATAAAATAGATAGCTCTTCGATAATATTTAAAGTGGTTTTGACCGCGCCCAAATCACGCGGCGTGCCGCGCCCTAATGTAAGGCGTGATAAAGCGCGTTCTAAATCAGGGATAGATTGTAAATAAGATTCAATTTTATTTTTGAACGGTATATTTTCAATAAAAAACAAAACATGGTCTTGGCGGTTTATGATGTCGGTTACGGACATTAAGGGTGCAGAAAGCCATGATTGTAATAATCGCGCCCCCGATGCGGTTTTGGTTTGATCCAGAACTGAGAATAAACTGCCCTTACGGTCACCAGATTGGGTACGGAATAATTCTAAATTGCGGCGCGTGGATACATCAATCACCATATGCGCCCCATTGATGATTTTTTCCAAAGGCTGGATATGGGGCAGCTTGCCCTTTTGTGTTAAGAGGGCGTATCCAATTAATCCCCCTGCACAGGCGATTTGCATATCTGAGAAATCACCAAAAGCCGAGAGCGTATCAATCCCATATAGTTTTTGTAGATTCAGTTGGGCATTGTCCAAATCAAAAAGACTGGGGGCAGGATAAGAACACAGGCTGTCGCCATTATTCAACCAATCTTGGAATAAAATATGATTTTCAGGCGTTTCGAAAAGCGTAATAATCTCACGCGGTTGCAGCCCTTCTAAAGCACTAACCAATTCATTGGAAGCCGCGCTTAATACTTGAAAGCGCCCTGTTGATAAATCCAGCACGCTGATCGCATAATGTTGTTCCTGTTGATCATATAAGATTGAACAAACATAATTATGCTCACGCGCATCCAACATCGTGTCTTCGGTCAATGTTCCTGGTGTGACGATACGGACAACATCACGCTGTACCAATGCTTTATAGCCGCGTTTCTGTTTGGCCTCTTCTGGGGTTTCAATTTGTTCGCAAATCGCAACACAATGCCCCGCTTTGATTAATTTTGCTAAATAAGGCGCATAAGAATGAAACGGTACACCACACATGGCGATTTCTTCGCCATTATTTTTCCCACGTCGTGTCAGCGTAATATCCAGAATTTGTGCGGCTAAGATCGCATCATCATAAAATAATTCATAAAAATCCCCCATACGATAAAATAATAACGCATCAGGATGTTGCGCCTTTAACACCATATATTGCGCCATCATCGGCGTGTGACCTTGATCAATGAACCATGATTCTGATGGAATTGTGCCGTCGTGATCGGTTTCTTTAAACGCCTGTTGAGCCAAAACCTTTTGCCCCTCTGTTCGTTTCATCCAAAGATTCCACAATGTCGAACTGTACAAAGCTATGTTGTGCAATCACCATTTGCGCGATACGCATGCCGCGTTCAATGATAAAATCCTCTTGACCGAAATTGATCAGGATAATTTTAATTTCCCCACGATAATCCGCATCAATCGTACCGGGGCTGTTGAGGACAGTAACCCCATTTTTAAAAGCCAATCCAGAGCGAGGGCGGATTTGCGCCTCATACCCTGCAGGCAGCGCAATGGACAACCCTGTTGGGACTAAAACACGTTGCATGGGAGATAAAATCAACGGTGCATCGGCCGAAACCGCCGCAACCAAATCGACCCCTGCGGCCTGATCTGTTTCAAATTTCGGCAGGCTTAACCCTTGCGCATGTGGCAAAGGACAAAGGGCAACTTGAAGCAATTTTGTATTGTGACATTGTGTCATGATAAACCCTTCATTATTTTACGTCGTTTTGGAAATGCTCAATAATATGCGTAATTAAGCGTGATGCAATCTCTTTTTTTGACATTTCTGGCCAATCATCGGTTTTATAGGGATCAATAAAGGTGATTTGATTGCGGTCATGTCCAAAAACGGATTCCTGATTGCGGATAACATGATTGCCCAAAATCCAATCTAAATTTTTCTGAATACGTTTGGCAGCGGCATATTCAACCAAATTTTCTGTTTCTGCGGCAAAGCCAATGCACAAAGAAGGGCGCTGTTTGTGGTTAGAAATATGCTGTGCAATATCAGGATTCTTAACCAAGGTTAGGCAAAGCGTATCTTGATCATCGCGTTTCTTTAATTTCTGCCCTTGCGCCTCTGTCCGCCAATCACAAACAGCAGCGGCAAAAACGGCAATATCCGCAGGCAATGCATTTTGGGCGGCTTTTAACATGTCATCAGCGGATAAAACAGGAATCACATTCATATTTTTTGGCGCTTCTATCTTACACGCCCCTGTGATCAAGGTGACCTCTGCGCCAGCTTTTTGTAAGGCGTACGCAATGGCATGCCCCTGTTTACCAGAGGAATGGTTACTGATAAAGCGTACAGGATCAATTGATTCCACTGTTGCCCCACTGGTGACAATAGCTTTTTTCCCTTTTAAGGGTTTGTGATGAAAAAATCTATCAATGGATTGAAACAAAGATTCCACCTCAGGCAGGCGGCCTGTCCCCACCTCTCCGCACGCCATGATCCCGTGTTCGGGGGGGATAATATGCATGCCACGCTCAATTAATAGATTGATATTATACTGTGTCGCCGCATTATCCCACATCTGCCCATTCATGGCGGGCGCAATCATAATGGGTTTATCGGCCGCTAATAAAAGGGTGCTTGCCAAATCATCGCCGCGCCCTGTGGCAATTTTAGCAATAAAATCCGCACTGGCAGGGGCGATCACAATCAAATCGGCCTCCCGCGCGAGGCGGATATGACCCATTTCAACTTCATCCTTTAATGACCATAAATCCTCATAAACAGGCTGCTCACTTAAGGCCGCAACACTTAACGGCGTTACAAATTGCGTGGCCGCCTTGGTTAAAACGCAACGCACATCATAATCCGCACGGCGCAATAACCGAATCAGCTCCAAGCTCTTATAGGCAGCGATCCCACCCGTGATGATTAATAAAATTGACTCTTTCGCATTCATGCCGCGATCTTATCACGCCCTATGATTGGATACAATAATTTAAGGCAACATAGGGCATGCGATTATCGATTAATGCGGCGGTAGGGGGAGCAGGAGTATAGCGCATAACATTTGTGAGAGAGACAGGATTGCCTCCCAATTCATTTTCATAGTGAAACCCCGTTGTGATAGTGGATGGCAAGAACCCTACCGCAACTTCTGCAGCTGTTAGTGCAATAGGTGGAGATGCAGTGGATTGATCCTCAAAATAAAAATTGTTCAGTGTTGGTAATTCATTTTCATCGATTCTGTATTTCACAAACCCACCAGAATCCCCAAAATCATATGTATGCGTATATGTCCAGTTTTCTAAAACTAAGCTTGTAGGGTCAATTGCAGTTCCTGCCACTGCTGTTTCATTATAGATCCCTTGCCCCACAATGGCACGTCCTGCCATATCGTGGCCTGTATAGAGATTCCATCCTGCGGGACAGGGAATCGCAAAAGGCACCACAGCTGCGCTGGGGAAACGATCACTTGTTGCCCCAGCGATCATTGAGAGTAAGAAATCATCATATTTTTGTGCATTTGATCCGCTTTGGATAATGCTTTGGGTGAATATTGCATTATCATGGGCACAATTATCGCGATCCAATTCATCAGCGCTGTTGGGACATGCCCCACTTTGTACTCCAGCTGTGGTATAGGCACCCTGACCATCCGCACCATGGCTTAAGATCACCAAATGGGCTGTTTGTGGGGTGGACAATATAGATGTACCATCCAAATTAATCACATCAATGGCGCCTGCATTATCATCATAACTCACCTGCTGTGCCAAGGACTCGGTCACCGCATAAGTGAATCGGTTATTCCAACCATCAAAGCCATAATCATCATCAATATTTAAATTGCGTGTGGGTATTGCGCCAATACGGACTTGTGCGCCGGCGCGTCCTGCCACACGAAATGTAACACCTGCGCCATTTTGATCACAATCTATATCAGCTTCCCTTGCGAAATTTGCTGTATCAAGGGGAGGATCAAAGGCAGCAGGGCAGGGATAATGACCATGTGATTTTAAATAATCATCCAGACTTTCTTTGATAAAATCCAATTTTATTTTTGTTTCATCCCGTTTGGATTGATTTACTTTTTTTGCAAAACTATTCCCAAACCCAACCAACATCATCGAAAAAATGATCATAATAACCATGATTTCAATCAGTGTGAATCCTGCGTTTTTTTGTGTTATCTTCATAATTTTTGGCAATAGGTTAGAGCGACATAGGGCATACGGTTATCAAGATCTTCTTGTGGGATGACCGCTCCCCCTGCATCTCTGGGTCTTTGGAGGCGAAAAGTCGTGGGGGCTGGGGAATATCCTGCTCCTGTCCCAAACACAAATCCAGATACAGTTGTTGTTGCCGTAGGATTGGGTTGAACGACATCTATTCTTTGATTGGTTAGGGCTGGAATTTCAAGCTGACTTAACCGATATTTTGCAAAACCACCCGTCATTCCAACTGTGTTGTAATTGAAACTATAGTTCCAATTTTGACGTGGTGTAATATCACCCCCGCCTGCTTGAGTCGTTCCTGATGTTGCGGTTTCATTGTAATTACCCGTTCCAATGATTGTACGCCCCGCAGCAGCGGCATAGGGAACCCATCCATTCGGGCAAGCCGCTGTATTGACAGCAATCACTGCCCCTTGTGGGATTGTACTAATGGCGCTGGACTCCCCTTTGTAAAAAACAATATCATCATATTGGTTGCCATTATTTTGGCTGCTGAGTAATGTTTTTATAAATGTGGCATCTGGTGTGGCGCTTGCGATATGATCACAATTGAATCGGTCTAAATTTCCTGCATTATTTGAGCATCCACCCGATGGATTATTGCCATTAAATCCGTATCCTTCTAAATCACTGCCATGGCTTAAGACAATATAATGCGCTGTGCCAGCGGTATTTAACAATGTATTACCACCGCTATCCACCACATTAATTGCTCCTAAATCTGCGCCACTAACGACATTTGCGCCATTACAGGCTCTGGATGGAAATCTGGATCCTGCCAATTGTTCTGTCACCGCATATGTTAATCGGTTATTCCATTTATCAAACATATATTCATCGGATAAATTTAAATTTCGTGTTGGGATTGTGCCGATACGCACACAAAGATTCGCACGCCCTGCGACGCGGATTGTACCAAACCCAACACTACCAGGTCCTGCAATTGCTGTATCACATGTTGGATCTGATATTCGAGCAAAATTGGCATCCACATCAACTCGCGCTCTATATGATGCGGGGCATGGATAACGCCCATTGACTTGGTAATAATTATCCAATGCTTCTTGGATTGCTTGAAGGCGATCTTTTGTAATATTTTGGCGTTCTTGATTTAAATAGGATACTAATCCACTACTCGCCCCAGCAACCATCAATCCTACAATGATTAAGACAATTGATATTTCGATTAATGTAAATCCTTTTTGCTGTTTCATAGATCCCTAAAATTTTTCATAATTTAAATAAATATTAAACCTTATTCATTATGATAAAATATAAGATTATAATAAATGCTTAATAAATAGCGCTTCAACAAAGGATTATTTTTATGAAAAAACATAACAATCAATCTGGATTTGGTTTGATTTCCTTTGCGATTGGTATAACCGCGATGGGGCTTATTTTAACAAGCTATCTGGAATTTACTGAATTTCAGAAAAAAGCAGTCAAAGAAACAAGCCGCGATCTGCAAACCCAGCAAATTCAGGCATCATTGGATGAATTCGTTAAAAAACACAACAGACTTCCTTGTCCTGCTGCCTTAGATAATGGCCCTAAGGATGTAAATTTTGGTCAGGAAGTTGCCAATTGCGCGGCTGTAACCGCCAACACAGGCACGATTTCTTATGTGACAGGTCGCGCAGGCGCCCCTGTTTTAATTGGGGGATTACCCGTACGGGCGTTAGGTTTAAAGGATCAAGATGCCGTTGATGCATGGGGGCATCGTTATCGTTATGCCGTCACAAAGGAACATGCCACTGTTTTAGGGCGTATCAATAGCAGGGGCGCCATTACCATTGCTGATCCACAGGGACGATCTGTTTCCAGCGATAATGATTCTGCTGTCTATGCCTTAGTCTCAAACGGGGTGGATGATCGTGGATCTTATGGATTATCAGGCAATGTTGTGAAGGCATGTCCGAATATTTCCACATCCAGTGGCAGTGGGGGATCGCAATCTTCCATAAGGGGTGAGAATGGTGAGGATAATCATCGTCAAGGAGGGGGTGTCGGGACATCCCCCAACAACCGATTCTGCAACCTTAATCGCCCGCGCAAATTGTGGCGATGATGATGCGGAATTTCGTTTAGACCTTGCAAAAAATATGGTGACAGGCACACAATTTAATACAACAAAATTGGCGTTTAAGGCAAATCCTCAGCGTTATCGTTGGGACTTAGGTCCATGGGTCTGCAATGCCGGCAACCAGACTCGAACCATAAGCTGTTTGGATGAAAGTGGCGCTGTCGTTGCCAATGGCCTATGTCCATCACCGCAGCCTGCCACAACACAGACATGCAGAGCCATGCCTGTACCAGCAAACCCAGCCTTTAACGGATCTATTAATCCACCACCTGAAAAACCATGTATGAAAACAACGAATATTAATATTGGAGGTTCTAACAGTGGATCATTTGATCCCAACGCAGGATCTTTTCGATTTGGGATATGGGGTGATAATTATTGGGGCGCAGGAAGCAGAAAGGATGTAAAGAAGGGGCGTATTTGTGCAAGATTTCCCGGAACTGTCGAAGTTTATATAAAAGATGTCAGAAATGTACAACAATTTTATATTACAAATATTATATTTGATGATATCCAAGGCGTTGCGATTAATGGTAGACCCGTTTATCAAACCGATGGTAGAATTGGGTATTACGGTCAAAGCGGCTGGCACGCCCATGTGAGAGGATGCGAAAACGGAACAAATTTTGCAAATCATAGTGCCTATGTTGACCTAAGGCCTTATATGAGAAACGGATATAATCTTATTCAAATCGATCATTTTGTTGCGGGAGGCGGTGAAGGCGCAGTTGTAGGTGTTGTCCGTTTAAAACCGGGAGTGGATAATGATACAAGCTGTCAATAAAAATGTTCTTTATTTTTAGCATACATAAATTGATCCCCCCTTTCGTGAAAAATATCTTACAAAAGGGGGGATCTTTCATTAATAATGCTAAAATCCTTTGACATTCCATAGAGATCAATCTATGATTTCATCATAATTTCATTAAACAAAAAGAGTTTTATGCCAGCTTCTGGCGATTTATCACAGGTTTTTACGCTCTTAGGCAGCGGCGATAGCTTAGGTGTACCGCGCGCGGGCAATAAATGGGGGAAATGCGACCCTAACAACCCTAAAAATCGACGTTCTCGCGCTTGTGCTATAGTTCAATTTGCGGATCATACACTGGTCATTGATATTGGCGCAGATTTCAGATACCAAATGAATGATGCCAATATTGTGTCGATTGATACGGTATTTTTAACGCATCATCACGCCGATCATGTGAATGGATTGGATGATTTGCGGTCTTATTTTAATAGAACCATAAAGAAACCGATTCCGATTTATATGCAGCCTCAAACGATTACAGCTCTTGAATCACGCTTTCCTTATCTATCGGATACAATTGCTGATTATATTCCCGTTGATACCTCACTGGAAAAAATAACCTTTCATCAATGTGGCGATCTTTCTTTTTCGTGTTTTTTACAAGATCATCGCGGATGTTATAGCCTTGGGTTTCGATTTGGAGATTTAGCCTATTCCACCGATATGGCGGATTTGAACCAGCTTGCCATTGATCATTTAAAAGGGATTAAAACATGGATTGTGGATGGATCCGCCTATCATAACAAAGATACAGGCAAAGACACCCATGCGAATCTGGATAAAATCTATACCCTAAACCAAGAGATTGGGGCACAATTTGTATATATTACCAATATCGGCGCTGCTGTTGATTATCAGACGTTGGCAGATGAGCTCCCTGCTGGATATTACCCTGCCTATGATGGTCTATCCTTTAAACTTTGAACTTATCCACGCCTTGATACACATCATATTGCCTTTAGCTTTGACAAATGAATCAATCTGGGCTAATAAAAACCTCTTGAGATTAACTATTCGAGTATAAACGATGAAAATTGATGCAGATGCAATTCGTGAATTGGCCGCCCTTTTGGATGAAACAGGGCTAACAGAAATTGAAATTGGTGAGGGGGATCAGAATATCCGCGTCAGCAAAGGTGGGGGAACAATTGTTTCCGCGCCATCTTTTTCAGGCAATATAGGAGCCGCCCCTGTGGCAGCTGATATTGCCGCTGTGCCGCCATCCAAACATGCAGGCGCTGTCAATTCCCCAATGGTAGGAACGGTTTATTTGCAACCTGAGCCGGGAGCAGAGCCATTTATCAAGCAAGGGTCAAAAGTTTCCGTAGGCGATACACTGTTGATCGTGGAGGCGATGAAGGTCATGAACCCCATCAAAGCTGAAAAATCGGGCACCGTTACCGCGTTATTTGTGGAGAGCGGTCAGCCTGTTGAATATGGTGAAGTCCTATTGATTATTGAATAAACCACTCAATTTAGGTGCTGTTTTGACTATGTTTAAAAAAATTCTGATTGCCAATCGTGGGGAAATTGCCCTGCGAATCATTCGTGCCTGCCGTGAAATTGGAATTCAAACCGTGGTTGTCCATTCCGAGGCGGACGAAGACGCCATGGCGGTACGTTTAGCGGATGAGAGCGTGTGTATTGGCCCCGCATCCTCTAAAGATAGCTATTTAAATATTCCTGCGATTCTAACCGCCGCCGCCGTGACAGGGGCGGAAGCCATCCATCCCGGATACGGATTTTTATCCGAAAATTCGCAATTTGCGCGTATGGTTATTGAGCACGGCTTTACCTTTATTGGCCCTCGCCCTGAACATATTGATTTAATGGGCGATAAGGTCACCGCCAAAAAAACCGTGATGGAACTGGGCTTGCCTGTCGTTCCGGGATCAGATGGCGCGGTCTTAAGCGTTCAGGACGGTAAAGATTTTTGTGCCAAGGCCGGCTTTCCTGTGCTGATTAAAGCGGCATCAGGCGGCGGCGGAAAAGGCATGAAAATCGTTCGTAAGATGGAAGATTTCGAAGAAGCCTATCGCACCGCCCGTTCTGAGGCAAAAGCCAATTTTGGCGATGACCGCGTTTATATTGAAAAATTCCTTGAAAAACCACGCCATATTGAGATTCAGGTTTTTGGCGATACGCACGGCAATGCGATTCATTTGGGGGAACGCGATTGTTCCATCCAACGCCGCCACCAAAAATTGATCGAAGAAGGCCCTTCCCCCGTTTTAACCGAAGAGCAACGCCACCGAATCGGCACATTGGCCGCCGATACGATCCGAAAAATGGGCTATGTTGGCGCAGGGACAATTGAGTTTTTATTCGAAGACGATCAATTTTTCTTTATGGAGATGAACACGCGGATTCAAGTTGAGCATCCCGTGACTGAAATGATTACAGGGATTGATTTGATTGCCGAACAAATTCGCGTTGCCGCAGGACACCCTTTATCGATCCAAAAAGATCATATTCGTTTCCGTGGACACGCGATTGAAATCCGTATCAATGCCGAAGATCCCGATACTTTTATGCCCTCCCCCGGAAAAATCACGCAATTCCATACCCCCGGTGGATTGGGCGTGCGGTTTGATAGCGCGATTTACACAGGCTATAAAATCCCCCCTTATTATGATTCGATGGTCGGCAAATTGATCGTGCATGGTCGCACCCGCGAAGAATGTATCCGCCGCCTAAAACGCTGTATCACCGAAACCGTGATTGAGGGCATCAAAACCACCCTGCCCCTGCATTACTGGATTTTGGAACAGGATGATTTTATTACGGGGAATTACAATATTCATTGGCTGGAAAAAGCCTTGGCGGATAAAAACAAAGCATAACTTGTTTTTATAGTGATTCAAATAATGAAACAGTAAGAATAAATGCGCTAAATTTGATGACTATATATCTTAGCGTCCTATTCTTTTGCCTCTTTCTTTACAACAGCCATCGAAACAAGCTTAACATCTCAGGGAAAAAACATAAATAAACCCTATTGATTGAAAGGTTTTTTTTTTATACAATCTAATATAGTAATAAACCCCTTCTTTTAAAGGATCATGACGATGACTCAATTTCATATCAAAACCGAATATCATGGTGACACAGACACGATTTTGGCAGTCTATAATGCGGTTGGTTGGGCGCACCCTTATGATGATGCGATGCGTCAGAAAATCCAAAAAGCTTTTCAAAACGCGACAAAAACATATTACGCTATGCAAGATGATAGATTGGTTGGCTTCCTAAGATTGTTAAGCGATGATGCCAATGATACCTATGTGACCGAAATCGTCATTCACCCTGATGCACAAAATCAAGGAATTGGTCGCGCGATTCTAGCGCAAGCCCAAGCAGATTATGCCCACACGGCATTTTACGTCCCCGCTCTCAAAAATAGCGTTGGTTTTTTTGAGCAATGTGGTTTGCAGAACAATGGAAATACAGAAATGCTGTTTAAAAAATCAGCATAAAAAACTCAGTGTTTTCTTAAGAGAGAGCGTATCTCTGCCGCTCTCTTTTTTAGCACAATTTTATTGTTTAAACTTGATAATTTATAAACAAGACTGTCTTTAGCGGTTTCAGAGAAAAATCCATTCTTTATTTTATTATTAGAGCTATATAAATTTTTGTTATCGAATTGGTTGTAAAATATAGGAATATCATAATCTAATAAAGATGAAATTTCATTGTTTATAATGTCTTGGTCATAAACTTTTTCAATAGTGGATGATATAAAGTTTAAGGGTGAGTTGTGTTTTTCTATTGTTCTAGGATGCAGAGATTTTCTTAAAAGCCAGTCATAATACATCGTGTGTCTGATAATTTGTCTGTTCATAGACATCTTTGATGACGATACAGAATCAATGATTTCATCGGATTTTTTATTTATTTCATTTATCAAATAAAAATACCCTTCTAAAATTTGGGGGCAAAAATCGAATATTGCTATATCTTGAGTAGACGGAAAGTTATACGATGTGCCCTTATTTCTTATACAACCATATTTTAAATAAATCGAAGATTTCCGATCATTAAATATTTCTGGAATTGTGGGGTACAAATGACAATCTTTTTTGCATTGAATGGAACTGACTGATATTTCATTTTTTCTTGATTTTTCAAGAAGCCCTGTAAATGTTATGGAAAAGTACTCTCCATTTTCAGATCTATAGCCTCCTGTGTTTGTGAATAAAGTTTCACTATCGACGAGAACGAAATCTTTTTCATTGGCTATAAAATTTTCAAAATGACCGTCAGTAAAATTCAGCGCGTCCATTAAAGCTAAAGTCATGCCTTGATTATAGTAAAATAATTTTAAATCTTTAGAGTCATTTATATGCTTACTATCGATATGCTCAACAAAGCTGTAGTGTTTTGTATTTAGGTAAATTTTAGGTGTTTTAAGATGGTCTATTTTAAGGATGCGCATTATATCATTCATGACAAAATCAGCATCAGAAGATCTAGGTTTAAAAATTAAAGGTTTATTATTGAGATAAATCCTAAATACAGTTTTTCCTTCGTTATGAGGATCAGACAAAAAGCAATCAATATCCGTAATGGTTACAGGGAAAGACAGGAGCATCTGGGGAATAATAATAAGCTCCTGAGCAACGAGAGCCTCTATAGAACAAACAACAGATTGAAAAGATCTGTCTATGAATTTAGAGGCAAAATCATCAAAAAACTTATTTGTCTTTATAAGATTTTTTGTAAATGCTTCTTCATATCTTTGGTGGGACAATCTAGATTTGAGATTTTCACGAGACTGCTCTATTGATAAGACAACGTAAGGCAAAAAATAAGAGTCAAGATGTTCCAATATTAAAGAAATAGACTTTGATATAATTAAATCAAGGCAAAAGGAAATTTGTGTTTTATTCTTAATTCTTAATAATTCAGAATATAGAGCAGGGACATGTTGCCTAATCAAATGAGCAAAATAGGCTGCTCTATATTCACATGTATATTCTATCATTATGCAATTTTATTATTGCTCAAGAAATCAGCTAATCGCACAGTTCCTTTTTGATTTTCTTGTTTAGGTGCAGTAATCGTTGTTCTTCCACAAGTGCCAGAAGCGCATCCACGACTGGACATGAAAACATCACCAGTATTTTTAAAAACAACTTTCGCTTCTAATGATGCATAATTTGTTTTATCTCTTTTACTCATTTTATAATCTCCTTTTAAGATTGACAATTTAAAATCTACACAAAAAAGGATTGTGCTGCAATATTTATTTTACCTCTTTCTTTACCACAGCCTTAACCTCTTTCTCCCCCTTCACATCCTCCACAAACACATCCACTTGCTCGCCGATAAAGTAATTTTTATTGACGCTGACGGGCAAGGCATAGATGATTTGCAGCACGCGGGTATCCACGCGCTGCCCTGTGCTGGAGAGGTTTTGTTTGGGGCGGACGAAGGGCTCATATCGGACAAAGGTTAGATCATTTTTGATTTTGCTGCCGCGCTTGATGGCTTTGGCGGGGGCGGTTTGGGTGATGCGGCCGGCGTTTTCTTCGTCAATTTCAACGCGCACATGCAGGCGGCTGGTATCACCCATACGGATCAGGGGCTCAGTCGTCACCCCTGCTGTGGCGAATTCGCCGGCGCGGACATTGAGGGACAGGATTTCGCCGTCCATCGGCGCGGTGACATTCAGGCGGTCTTTGGTGGTACGCAGTTGCGTTAATTGCGCCTCTATTTCCTTGACCTTTGTATCGGCAAGCTCAGCCGCGAATTGGCGGCGGTTGTAATCATCCTTTGATATGGCGCGTTTATCCTTAATGGATTTCACGATGTCAAATTGCGCCCTTGCATCTTTGGCTTGGACGGTGGCAAAAGCCAAATTGGCCTCAAATGTTTTAATCTGCGCATCAATATCGCGCTCATCTAAGGTAAAGAGCAAATCACCTGCCTTAACTTGTGATCCGATTTTAACGTGGACTTTGCGGATAATGCCGGATAATTCGGTGCCGATATTGATAATTTCGGATTGTGGCTCAATCACGCCAATCCCTGCCACAGCGGATTCATAGGCGGAGGTCGGCGGTGTCACAGCAGGTTCATTGGCAGGTGCAGGGCTGTTTGAAAACACAGTCATCAACGCAAACACAAAACCCATCAGTGCCACAGAGGGCAATTTCCAACCATAAAGTTTTTTGAGGATATAGCGCATTTTTCTTATTCCTTATGTTTAAAATTATCGGGTGTGGTATCATTAATGATCTTGCCGTCACTCATTTCCAAAATGCGATCCGCAAAATGGTAAATCCGGTTATCATGGGTGACAATCAACACGGCGCGGTCTTTTTGATTGGCAACATCACGCAAAATTTCCATGATGCCATTGCCGGTTTTGGCATCCAGCGCGGCGGTGGGTTCGTCACAAATAATCAATTTCGGATTATGCACCAGCGCACGCGCAATGGCAACACGTTGCTGTTGCCCCCCTGAGAGCTGGCGCGGCAGTTTATCAACATGATCTTGCATACCGATTTTATTCAACACCTCTTTTGCTTTTTGAATGGCGTCTTTGTCTTTCATCCCTGCTGCCAATAACGGCATGGCAGCGTTTTCGGCTGCGCTTAGGGCGGGCAGTAAATTATATTGCTGAAAAATAAAGCCAATATTATGGCGGCGAAATAAAACTTTGGCGCGGTCTTTCATCGCGATTAAATCCTGTCCCATCAGATCAATTTGTCCATTTGTGACCGATAAGATACCCGATATAATGGAGATCAATGTGGTTTTGCCACACCCCGAAGGGCCCACCAACATGGTCAGTTCCCCAAGGCGAATATCAATGGATATATCATCCAGCACACGAATATTTTGATCGCGATCAATAGAAAAATCTTTGTTCAAATGGGTGATTTTGGCAGCAAGCATTTTTACCCCCGAAACACGATGGCAGGATCGAGCTTAAAGACCTTGCGTAAGCTAAAGAGAATCGCAAATAAAATAATCACAAAGATCACAGCTGCGGTGAGCGCAAGGACTTGCCAATGCAGCACAAAACCTTTCAGCGCAGGGGCATCGGCGGTGGCGGTAAAGAAAAACGCGGTAAAGCCCACGCCTAAACCATATCCTGTGAGGCCGACAATGCCAGCCTGTATTAAAACCATACGCAATAATTGCCCATTGGTCACCCCCACGGCTTTCATGGCGGCGAATTGTTTTAAATTTTCCACCACAAAAATATAAAAAGTTTGGGCGGTGATTGCCGCGCCAATGATAATGCCCAGCATAATGGTAATCCCGAAATTGATCGGGATGCCTGTGCGTTCCAAAATATAATTGATGCTGCGCCATGCAAATTCCTTTTGCGTCAGGGCTTGCAGGCCTGTGCGTTGTGTAATATTTGATTTCAGCTGTTGTAAATCCTGCCCCGCCCGCGCCTTGACCAGCACAAAGGGCAGTTTATTACGCATCGGCGGCGTGATTTCCATCGCGGTGTTATAGGATACATATAAAATCGGAAAGGTAAAAAAGGTGGGATTCACATCACAAATCGCATTGATGGTTAAGCGGTTATCATTGAGTTCAATCGCCTTGCCTAGACTCAGCGGTTGGTTTGGCCAAGTGAAATTAAAGCCCGATTGGTCAATCATCGCGGTTTGTGGTTTTTGAATCGCGAATTTATCGCCCATCACCATTTTCGGGCAAATCCCCACCAACGACACATCATCCACCCCAATCAACTGCACCTGTTGCGTTAGGCCGTCAGGCATACGAATCGTGGACAGCCCCTTATAAAACGGCACAGCCCATTCCACCCCTGATACGGATCGCACATTTGAAAGCTCAATATCCCGCAGCGGCTCGACTTCTTCAATATAGCGCACGCGTGGATCCATAACCCAAATATCGGCCTCCGATACCGCATAGATTGCACTGGCGGTGCGCGCCATCAACCCAATAAAAATGGAAACCTGTTGCGCCATCAACAAGGTTGCAAAGGTCACACCAAAAACCAGCCCCAAATATTTGGCGCGATCCCCCAGCAACATTTTAATGGCAACCATCCGCATGAATCAAAAACTTGCATCTTAAGTGAACTTATGGGTATCATAATAAATCACAATTATAAAACTTTCAAGTACTATAAATAAAAATGATAAAAAATGCGAAAAAAGGCCGTCCGATTGATACCACCAAGAGCGATCAAATCTTGGATGCCGCCGCCATGCTGTTCATGCAAAAGGGATTTCATGCCACCAGCATGGATGATATTGCGCGCGCCGCCAGTATGTCAAAACTGACTTTGTACCGCAGGTTTGAGGATAAAAATGCATTATTTGTGGCGGTCATGGAGCGCAAATGCCACCAGCATATTCCCGATTCCATCTTTGATATTTTCGATACCGCGCCCTTGGATCAAGCCTTGGAAATCGTCGGATATGGATTTTTCAGTTTGCTTTTAAGTGAGGATGCGATTGCGATGCACCGTATGATGGCGAATGAGGCAATGCATAATCCGCAACTAACCCAGCTTTTTTATGATACAGGCCCCAAACGTGTCAAAGCCCTGTTGCTGGATAAGATGATGGATCTGAATATCCCTGATCCCACATGGGCGCGGGATGTGTTTTTATCGCTGTTTACAGGATCAGATTTATTCCTGCGTACCTTGATGAACATCGCCCCTGCGCCCACAGATGCGGATATAAGGGCGCATGTGATAAAGGTGCGGGATTTTTTTATGCAAGGAATGATGTAGGTCAGCAACAAAAAAACCTTGCAATATTTCATTGCAAGGTTTTTGTATTCTCGTTTTTTTGTCTTACGCAGGTTTTAGACCAAAGAAATCTCTTGGGGCTGGAATCAAGTCACGTTCAACAACTTCATCTGAGGATAACAAATGGTAATTTTTACCAAACCCTTGCATATCAAGTGGGATAATATCATTTAACGTGATCCCCTCTGGTAAACGTAAATCCATCACATGGTGGAAATTGATAGATCGTTTATCATTATCCGCCAATAAATGCCCATACACATCAACGCTTTCTTGATGAAATGAAGAATACTGGATATTATTCACCTCATCCATGATTGCAGGCTGTTTTTTATAGCTGACAATTTGGATATGTTTGGCATTTTGCTGTGCGTTTTCATTAAATGTCAAACTTAAGGGCAATGATTTGATTTGAATAGCAGTTTCATCAACAGCAGAAAAATCGGATGATTTCTTTAGCTCAGTGATGATTTTACCATTCTGTTTTGTATCATCAAAAGCAACATTTCCAAAAACGGAAGGCAATGCAAGAATAAGTTTTGTAAAGGATGCATCTCCTGTTTTTACAACTAATCCCACTTCGTCTGAAAGGGACTGTGCGGCTGCGTGCATAAAATTACCGCCGCTGAAAAGACCAGAGGCAGAAAAATTATAACGGCTAGGGTTTACAGGTTTATCAGCTGAATTTTGTGCAATCAAAGCCTTTGTTTCACCTGTTGAGTCCGTAATAAAAATTTGCATTCCTGTGGCAACCGTATATAGGTCTTCATATCCTGTACGGTTATCATTGCGGCTGAATTCATTGCGCGTCAGAATTTGGGGAAAGTTTAGGAGGGTGCGAATTTCCTCCGCTTTCATCTTTTTGCCACCGATTTTACCATCACTGAGTAAAAGAGGGCTGTTGGGGTCAAAAATGATTTTGTTATCGCCAAGTTTCGCCGTCATAAACAGGCAATTATTGCCATTGAGAGGGCTATCGATTAAGCTAATATTAGTTGTGGGGAAAATTTGTGTTATAGTCATGCGCTTTTTCCTTAATTAAATTATGGTAATATTTCAGAGAGGATATTTATCATTTACTTTTCTATAAGTCAATTTATAAATAACTTTAGACATTAAATCACTTTTAGGAATTTAAAATGTTTTCATCCCTTCAAAACAAAGATCACTATATACAAATCCCCTCCCCCAATTTTAATGATCGCAAGCTTGACGTACAATATGTGGTCATTCATTCCATCGCTTTATCAAATAGTCAGGCCGCACAAGATTTATTATCTGACCCAAAATCCGAGGTCAGCGCCCATTATTTGATTGAAAGAGATGGAAGCATCATTCAAATGGTGTGTGAACAAAAACGGGCATGGCATGCAGGTTTAAGCTTTTGGCGGGGGATTCGTGATATGAACAGCGCCTCAATCGGTATTGAATTGGTACAATTACCACCCCCCCATTTCCAAGAGGGATTCACCGATGCCCAAATGCAATCATTATGTATGCTTTTAAATGATCTATGTGAGTATCATGCAATCGATCGAACCGATATTATCGGACATTCCGACATTGCCCCTGCACGAAAAACAGACCCCAGCGCCTATTTTAAATGGGATGATTTATATAAAGCCGGATTTGGGCAATGGCCAGCGCCCTTTTCAACAAGCAATCGTCCCACAGATGATGTGATAGATGATCTGATTAAATTTGGGTATGACCCATCACAGCCTTTTGATATTTTATTGCGTGCCTATCATTTACATTATCCGGAAGGATCATAAAAAAAACCTCCCTGCTTTATGAAAGAGCGGGGAGGTTTTTTTGAGGAATTTATTGAAAGAATCGCTGAATGTTAATGAATAATCCCTTCAATCTCTTCCTTAATCCGCAATTTCTCTAGCTTTAATGTTTTGATATATAAACTGTCCAACCCTGGGGCGCGTTCGGCTTCTTCGATCTTTTTGGATAAAACTTCATGCCGTGTCTGTAGCACTTGAATATGATTTTGGTAGCCCGCGGCAGGATTTTTTGATAATGATGTACTCATGAATAATCTCCTTACGAATTCAATTGGGTTGGACAAAAATAAAACAGATCTTAAGTATGCGCCCGAATCACAAGCAGATACAAGAAAGTTTTTTGCCTATAAATTTTATTTTAAAATTTACTTCTGAATATTTATTATGCGCATCTTTTATGAAAATTGAATTAAAAAATCCTAAAAATATATGACAAAAAACACTGAAAACATCGAATTTTTAAGCGCAAAAGAACCCGTGGACTACCCCGATGCCGTTGCATTTATGGAACAACGCATTGCTGATATTCATGCTGGATTGCAGCCACAAACAATTTGGTTTGTGGAACATCCCCCCTTATACACAGCAGGAACAAGCGCAAAAGACATAGATTTACTGGATCACAGCCTGCCTGTTTATAAAACGGGGCGCGGCGGGCAATATACATATCATGGTTTTGGGCAGCGTGTTGTTTATGTGATGTTGGATCTAAAATCCTATCAACACGAACCAGACATAAAAGATTTTATCTGGCGATTAGAAGAATGGATTATTCAAACCTTATCCTTATTGAATATTCACAGCGAACGCCGTGATGGAAGGGTTGGGATATGGGTATCCCCCCTCAATCACCCGATTTTATCCATCGAATCAAAAATCGCCGCCATCGGCGTTCGGATCAGACATTGGGTAACCTATCATGGGATTGCCATTAATATTAACCCTGATTTATCAAAATTTTCAGGGATTGTCCCTTGTGGATTGTCAGAATATGGCGTAACATCGATAGAACAATTAGGCCTATCAATTTCTTTTGAACAGCTTGATCATGCCCTAAAAAAGACATTTCCGTCTGTTTTTACTGCATTATAAAAATGTAAAATATCTTCAATTTCTTAAGTTAAGTGAGATTTTAAGTCATTAGCCCGTCTCTTATTTTATTAAACCTTGCTGGTGGTGCCTGTATGTTATTATGGGCGCTGGGGATTATTCGCAAAGCCGTAGGACAGGCTTTTGGCGATGGGCTGCATCGTGCGATTCAAAAAGGCACGCGCAACCCTGTTTTGAGTTTATTATCAGGGATGGTGGTGACAATTGGATTACAAAGCTCCACGGCCACGGCTTTAATTCTGGCATCCTTTATGGAACGTGGTCTTATGAGTACCGCAGCAGGATTATCGGCGATGCTGGGGGCGGATATTGGCACAACATTGGTGGCGCAGCTTTTGTCTTTTGATATTTCTTTCCTATCCCCCTTATTGGTCATTATCGGGTTTTTGTTGCAAACAAAATTCAAAACGCGGGGTCGTTTATTTCATTTAGGGCGCTTATTTTTTGCCTTGGGCGTTGTCTTATTGGCTTTGGGCATTATTCGTCAAACCTCAATTCCCATGCGTGAGTCCAAATTGGTTGTCGATATGCTCTCCGCCATCGGAAAAGATCGCATTTTTGCCTGTTTATTAGCCGCTGTTATTACATGGGTTTTTCATTCTTCTTTGGCGATGGTCTTACTGATTTCTGCCTTGGCTGGCAGTTTACTAGATACACAAAGCGCCCTTGCCATGGTATTGGGTGCAAATTTGGGGGGTGCATTGATTGTCTTTGGTCTCACATTGCGTGATCGCCCTGCGGCGCGGCGTATTCCTGTTGGGAATTTATGTGTCCGTTTAATTGGTGTTGTGGGATGTCTTATTTTTTTCCCGTTGATTATGTATGGATTAAAACAATATCATTTAATGGATGAATCGAACCCTGCGCGCTTTGTGGTATTTGCGCATACGGGATTTAACGTTATTATGGGTGTCTTGGGGGTTATTTTTATTCACCCCTTAACAAAATTGACCGAACGTTTAGTCCCCATCAAACCTGAGGATTCCAACAATCCCAATCAGCCTCAATATTTGGATAAAGCCATTTTGGATACGCCGTCTTTGGCATTGACGGCCGCCTCCCGCGAATCATTGCGCATTGCTGAGATTTTGGAACATATGTTGGAACAAACCATTTTGATTTTCAAAACCAACCGTGTAAGCGCCCAAGATATTGTCAAAGATGATGACAATGCCATGGATCGGATTTATGCAGAAATCAAATCCTATATGGTATCCTTAGCAACAGGTTTGTTAGATCCAAAAGATGCCGAACGCCATTTAATGATTTTCACCTTTGCCACCAATATGGAACATGCAGGGGATATTGTTGAAAAAAGCTTATTGCCCTTGGCGCAGAAAAAAGCCCGTCAAAACAGCCATTTTTCCAGCGAAGGATGGAATGAAATTGTGATGATTCACAATGAGGTCATGCATTCGCTGAAATTGGTGCAAAGTCTGTTATTAACGCGTGATATTTATTTGGCGCGTGATTTACTGGAACGCAAAGATAAATTGCGTGAATATGAAAACCAAGCCACCATGACGCATTTCCAACGCATGCAAGAGGGCAATTTAGACACAATGTCCACCAGCACGATTCATTTGGATGTGATTCGCGATTATCGTCGTATTAATGCCCATATTTGTGCCCTTGCCTATAATGTCGTCGAACGCGAAGGGGAACTTTTGAGCTCTCGTTTAAAAGAAAGAAACGAAGATGGGCAGAAAAAACGCAAAAAATTGCAAACCCTTGTGAATATTGATCCAAAACCTGAAAATCTTTAAGGCTTTTTTAAGGATTAAAAGCGTATTCTTGATCTTGTAAAGATTATCGCTTTTATCTTTTCAATCTCTCTTTAAACTCATCAGGCCTCGGATTTATTCTGAGGCTTTTTTTTATTCTTTTTTAAAGGAAATAAATGCCCATGAAATATGGCTCGACACGATCTGGTATTTTTGATGCATCTTTTATTGATGTTGTTTTGCGTGGAATGGCACCCGATGGGGGGCTTTATGTGCCTGAGTCTTTTCCGCAACTCAATTGGTCTGATTTACAAAAATGTTCATCCTATGCCGATATTGCCCATGCGGTGATTGCGCCCTATTGCATGGGGGAAATTTCGGATGTGGATTTAAAAAGCATGATCCAAACGGCCTATGCCGATTTTCGTCATCCTGCTATTGCGCCGCTGCGACAAATGGATGATCATGGTTTATGGTTGATGGAATTATTTCATGGACAAACCTATGCATTCAAAGATGTGGCGTTACAGTTTTTAGGGCAGCTATTTAATACCATCTTAACACAACAAAACCGCAGCATGACCATTGTGGGCGCCACCTCAGGCGATACAGGATCAGCCGCAATTATGGCTTGTGCGCCCTGCTCACGCATCCAGATTTATATTTTACACCCCCACGGGCGTGTTTCAGATATTCAACGCCGCCAAATGACCAGCATCAACGCAAGCAATGTGCATAATATCGCGGTTCATGGTGATTTTGATGATTGCCAAGCCCTTGTCAAATCGCTTTTTGCGGATGAAGATTTTCGTACAAAAATCAATTTAAGTGCGATTAATTCCATCAATTGGGCGCGGATTATTGCGCAATCTGTTTATTATGTTTCTGCCTGTTTGGCGCTCAATGCCAGCCCTGAAAAACCGCTCCACTTCTCCGTTCCAACAGGGAATTTTGGCAATATCTATGCCGCCTATGTTGCCAAGAAAATGGGTGCACCGATTGGTGATTTGGTCATTGGCACAAACCGCAATGATATTTTAACGCGCTTTGTGGAAACAGGCACGATGAAAGCCGAATCTGTGACACAATCCCATAGCCCCAGCATGGATATTCAAATTTCCAGCAATTTTGAACGTTATCTGTTTGAAAAAACCAATCGTGACCCTGTGGCGATCAAAAGATGGATGGATGATTTCAAATCAACACAATCATTTAGCGTGGATAGACAAACAAAAACAGCCGTCCAAAATGATTTTTACGCGTACCGCGCCAGTGATGATGATACGTTGCAAACAATTAAAACATGGCATGATAAAAACGGGATTATCCTTGATCCACACAGTGCGGTGGGGGTTTTCGCTGCACAGGCCTATCAATCCCAAACGCATCAATTCCCCATTATATCCTTGGCTTGTGCGCATCCTGCTAAATTCTTAGGCGCGGTACAGGCGGCTTTGCCCTCTTGTGACGCAGAAATTGCGGCATTAATGCCTGAATCGCTTAAACAATTATCTGATAAAGCTGAATATGTGACACAGATGCCTGTTGATTTATGCGCGTTAAAAGACCATATTCTTCAGATACATTCATAAAGGATTTGAACGATGATAAAACTTACTACCCTAAAAAACGGTCTGCGGATTATTACAGATACGGTGCAAACCGTTGAATCTGTGTCTTTGGGGGTATGGTGCGATGTGGGCGCGCGTCATGAAAGCGCGGCAGAAAATGGCATCGCGCATATGGTGGAACATATGTTATTTAAGGGCACGCCCACCCGATCTGCACTGGATATTGCAGAGGCCGCAGAAAATGTGGGGGGGCGTATGAATGCCTATACATCGCGTGATATAACAGCCTATTATATTCATATTTTGAAAGAAGATGTGGATATGGCGGTATCGCTGTTATCCGATATGATCCAAAATTCAACCTTTCCTGAGGATGAATTGGCAAAAGAACGCGATGTGATCTTACAAGAAATCGGCATGGTTGCCGATGCACCAGATGATTTGGTTTTTGATTTATATCAGATGACGGCCTATCGCAACCAAGCCGTCGGCGCACCGATTTTAGGGACAGAAGAAACGGTTTCGTCCATTCCTAAACAAGCCTTACATGATTATGTGGCGCGTTTTTATACGCCCTCACGCCTTGTTGTTTCCGCAGCAGGCAATCTGGATCATGATGATTTTGTGGCAAAAGTACGCGATGCCTTTGCCGCATTGCCGCAGGATCAAAAAGCTGATCCCCTGCCGATAGCGGACTATACAGGCGGCAGCCATACAGAAATCAAAGAGCTGGAACAAACTCATATTGTGGTCGGATACCAAGCCCCTAGCCGTCATGCCCCATCTTACCGCGCGGCATCCTTATTGGCGTCCATCATGGGCGGTGGTATGGCATCACGTTTATTCCAAGAAGTACGCGAAAAACGCGGCTTGGTATATTCCGTATTTGCAACCTATCAATCCCTAAGTGATGGTGGGCAATTTATGATTTATGCCGGCACAGGCGCAGAAAAAGTGCCTGAATTTATGAGCGTGTTAGAGAGCGAAATTCAAAAGATTATCAAAGATGGCGTGACCATAGATGAACTGAATCGCGTCAAAACCCAAGCGAAAGCCAGCCTATTAATGGGGCGTGAATCCATGATGACCCGTGTTAATCAACAGGCAAAATATATGATCAATCATAATGAAGTACTGGATATTGAGAAATTAAGAACAGAAATTGAAAGCATTACGATTGAGAATGTGCAACATGTGGCGCAACAGATTTTTGCCACACAACGCACAATTTGCAGCGTTGGGGCGGATCTTAAACAGGCAATAAAACAGTAAAAATTGATCCTTTGATTTTTTGATCGGCATCTTTGATATTCTCAGCAAAAATCTGACCGCCATGTGCGGTGATAATTTGCCGTGCAATAGACAGACCAAGGCCTGAATGATTTCCAAAAGATTCACTTTGGGGGCGTTCAGAATAAAAACGCTCAAAAATTGTTTCTAATTTTGCCTCTGGAATCCCAACGCCTTCATCCTCAACCTTAATCTGAACGATATTTTTATCTTGGCGAACATGAATAGTGACAACCCCATTTTTAGGTGAAAATGACAACGCATTGCTAATCAGATTTTGGAAAACTTGTCCTAATCGATCGCTATTGCCTGTAATGATTAAGGGGTCTGTTTCTGTATAATTCAGGCGGATATTAAATTGATCATCCTTGATATGATTTGCGTTTTCTCCCTTTAAACGATCTAAGGGGGATCGATAGGCATCAATTAAATTTTGTAACAAATCAATTAAATTCATTGCATGCATAGAGGAACGCGATAATTCTGCATCTAAGCGCGATGCATTTGAAATATCGCTAATTAATCGATCTAATCGTTGAATATCATGTAAAATAACATCCATCAATTTTTCTTTCTTTTTGGGATCATCCAATAATAAGGCCGTTTCAACCGCACTGCGTAAGGATGTTAAGGGGTTTTTTAATTCATGCGCAACATCAGCAGCAAAGCGTTCAATGGAATCCATCCTATCCCATAAAGCCTGTGTCATATCGCGTAAAGCAACGGATAAAGCGCCAATTTCATCACGACGATGGGAAAGATCAGGGATTTTAATTTGTTGATCATCCTGACGACGAACACCCATCGCCCCAATACCATAGGCAGCCGTAGCAAGTTTTTTTAAGGGCGATGCAATCACACTGCCTAAATATAATGACAAAATCACGGTAATAATCAGCGCCAACGCGGATAGGAACAAAATATTCAATCGTACATGTCCAATATCCGCCTCAATTTTATTGCCGGGTAAAGTTAATAAAACAACCCCCATGACCTTGCGTACTTTTTGTACAGGCGCCGCCACGGTTAGAATTAGCGCGCCATCATCGCCTAACCACGCGCTAGAGCTTACTTTTCCATTCATGGCATGGTAAACATCGGGGAATTGAAACGCATGAGAGCTATCCATACTCGGGAATAAGGGCAAATCGGGTTGAAAAAATAAGCGATCTAACCATCGCGCTACATGGACTTTTAATCGTTCATGCCAGACCATTTCAGAATCAAGCGGATCAAGCGCTGCAACTTCAATAATGCCATCAGGGCCTCTTAATTCATGGGTATCCCCCAATAAATAGCCACGTTGATCATATAATCGCGTGCGGCCTTCTGTAACCCTTGCCAGTCGTCGGATCATACGACGGGATAGGTCGGGGATTAATTGTTCTTTTTCATGATCAGCATCATGATCATCTTCGGTAAAAAATAATCGTGTCGTTGCCGCAGGACGCACTGCCCCTTCGGCAATAGCACCCGCATAAAGTTGGGCTTGGGCGCGTAAAGTTTGTAATTCTGCTGCAATCAAGCTTTCGCGATATTGCCCCAAATATAAAAACCCAATCACCAGTGCAATTAAGGGGATTAAATTCACGCTTAAAATGGTGATGGATAGACGCGTAAATTTAAACGCAGGCGCTTTGAACGGTGCATGGAATGAAGGTCGAAAGGATGTTTTTTTTAAACGCAGAAAAATAAGGACTATCCTTCTTCTTTATATTTATATCCAACACCGTATAATGTTTCAATTTGGTTGAATTCCTTATCCTTTGTACGGAATTTTTTGCGGATACGTTTGATATGGGAATCAATGGTACGATCATCAACATAGATGCTCTCACCATAGGCCATATCAATCAGCTGATCCCGATTTTTAACATGACCGGGGCGTTGCGCCAAGGTTTTGAGCAATAAATATTCAGTCACCGTCAGATTCACAACTTCATTTTTCCAAATACAAATATGACGATCATCATCCATTTTTAATGATCCACGGATCATGACATGTTCGCTTTTTTCATTAACCGTTTCACTGGCGGAATCTTTTGAATTTTGCACAATGCTTTCTTGGATTGCTTTTTTACGCATGGCTTCGCGACGCAATAAAACGCGAATCCGTTCAATCAATAAACGCTGTGAAAAAGGTTTGGTAATGTAATCATCCGCCCCCACGCGTAAGCCCAAAACTTCGTCAATTTCATCATCTTTTGACGTTAGGAAAATCACGGGGACTGTTGATTTTTCACGCAGACGCGTTAAGAGCTCCATTCCATCCATACGCGGCATTTTTATATCCAATACAGCCAGATCAGGGATATTTTGCATGATGCCTTTATACCCTTCTTCACCGTCTTTGTATGTTCGAACCTCATATCCTTCGGCCTCTAACATCATTGAAACAGATAAGGTAATGTTTTGATCATCATCAACCAATACAATTTGTGTTTTTGGCATAGATTTATCCTTTTGTCCTTGATTGTAAAAACCCTAATCCATACATCATACGCAGATAATTAGGGCAGGAAAAGGGCGATCATAAGATATGATCTTTGATATATTGAATGATATAATCCGCGTTATCTGTGTTCTTAAACAATGCCTCAATCGTACCATCAGGTTTCATCAGGTAAATAAAAGAGGAATGATCCACATTATAATTTTCGGCTTTATTCCCTGAATCTTTCTGATTTTCCGCCTTTGCCGCATAGGTTTTATAGGCTTGTTTGACCATCTCAATCTGATCTTTTGTTCCTGTCAATCCGATCATCTCAGGATGGAACCCTTCCACATATTCTTTTAAAACAGCTGGTGTGTCACGATCAGGGTCAACAGTTATAAAAATAGATTGAAATTGGTTATGAATATCATCATTTTGAATCCCGTCCATCACCAGCGCAATTTTCCCCAATTCCGTTGGACAAATCATTGGACAATGTGAAAAGCCAAAATAGATAAAAGAATAATGATCTTTCAAAATATCTTGTGTGACGGGCTTTCCATGATGGTCAACCAATTGAAATGCACCCCCGATTTTTGCTCCATCAAAATTCTGTTTTTGAACAGTTGTTTTTTTTGTTTCGGCCGCAATTGTTTGTGTTTGATGGCCATTTTTATCAAAGCTGTTATTATAGTTGCTAAAGGCAAACATGATGGCAAGGAATAAAAATACAGACAGAATCAGCAGAATCTTTTTTGACATTATAAGAGTCTCCTTTAAAATAAATTGATATAATATTGATTAATATAGGGGCGGATATTGAGGATTCAAGCGATGTATTTGTTTAAAGATTTTTTTGCGCAATTTTTCCCAGCTCTTCACGGACAATCTTTTCAATTAATGGGGGCAAATGAGAGTCAAGCCATTGACGTAGCATGGGATTTAAAAGGCTGCGCACAATATCTTCCAATGTTGTGCCTGCGGCATGGTGAATCGGTGTATTGCGCGAAAGCGCCGCATAGGCATTTTCAACCGCCGCCCGTGCAATCGGTGTAAGAATTTCATCCGGTATATTCTGAGATGCGGCTTGAGGTGCGGATTCAGTCATGATCGGCGCGATCACGGCAGGAATGACTTCGGGAATAACCTCAGGGGCGACAGGGTCAGCAAAGACCTCTTCCTCCTCCACTAAATCAATAATAATATCCTCTTCGATAATGGGGGCTGGATCAGAGACTACAGGCATGGGATCATCAAAAAGCGCATCCAAATCATCGGCACTGACATGGGTTGGCATGTCTTCGACACGGTTGGTAAGTTCCATGACCTCATCAATATCATCTTGCTCTAAAATTTGTTCGGCGCTATCGGCAGCCGCAGGGGTTTCGTCCTCATCATCAGAGATGATCTGGCGAATAGAGGCAAGAATTTCTTCGATAGAAGGATCTTGATCAATATCTGACATAGGCAATAGATTAAGAGGTTTATAAGATCAATAATGCGTACAAAAAACCGTACAATCACAACAGTAAACGATAAAACCCCTCGTGACAACAGGAATTTATCAAAAGCGGATGATGTTCTTGAGGATAAGATTGTTAAAATATTTTCATATTTTTTACGTTAGAGCTTTACACCTAATATATGCCCAATTTTCGACCACATATAATCCTCAGCTTGTGATTGCAGCGATGATAATTTTCCTTGGGTCAATAATCCAGATTGATTCATTAATTGATAAAAAGAAACCAATTCATCTTTACGCGCGGTAAGATAGGCGGTTTTTGCATTAATTGAATTTTGAGTGACTTGCAAAACATCCAAGGTGGAGCGCAGACCATTTTTTTGTTCTTCTGTTATGCTTTGTTGCGCAATCAAGGCGGCATCGGATTGTGATTTGCGTGATAAAAGCTGCGCATGGGCGGCTTTCCATGCGCTCCATGCCGTTTCAACCTGACGATGAATAAGGTTTTGTGTGGCTTGGACATCATAATGCCGTGCTTGTGTTTCTTCATGAGCTTGACGCAAGCGTGAATAGGTATTTCCCCCATCATAAAGCGGCATTGTGGCAGTGACACCCACAATTTTATTGGTGGTTTGATCAATCAATCCAGGGGCAGGATCCAGTGTCTTATTCCAACTGGCGACCAAATCAAGCTGTGGTAAAAGCGAGCCGATAATTTTACGCGTATCATATTTTGCCGCCTGCACATAGGCTCTTGACGATAAAATAGCAGGGTTCTGATCATCGGCGGCTTGGATCAAACTTTCCAATCCCTCTGGCATGGGTAATAAAAACGCTTGTAATCGATCTAAATCCATTTTCTGCACTAAGGGAATCAAGGCAGCGGCCTTTGTGTCATCGCCAATCATTTGTTTTAAATGCGCAATTGCGATTTCTTGTTGGCTGATGGCATTTTGTAAATCCGCCCGCGCGCTTTCTAAGGCTGCTGTGGCTTGGGCTGTATCGGTACGGCTGATTTCCCCCACATCAAAACGGGCTTTGGTCACGCGGTCCTGTTCTTCTAACAGGGCTAAATTTTGTTGATTGGCTTGGACTAAATATCCGCTGGTAACGGTTTCATAAATTTGCGTAATGGCCTGTTGTAAAATATTTTGTTCAATTGATTGTAATTGATAAAATTGCCCCAACACAAAATGTTGGGCTGATTGAATATCCGCATAGGTGGAAAACCCACGGAACAGAGGTTGTTTAATTTGCGCCCCCCAGTTTTTTTCCGTTGGATTTGTCCGAGTAGGGCCAAAAAAATTCCCCTCTGTTTCAACGCTTTGAATATTTGCGTTTAAATTAATATTCGGTCTTGTGCCGCCATAGGCCTGAATAATGCGCTCATAATCCGCTTTGAACCGCGCACGCGCTGCCTTTAGGTCAGGATGTTGCTGATAGATGACGTTTAAAACATCTAAGGTCACCTGTTCATTTTGTTTGGCTTCAACAGCTTTTTTGACAGGAATCGGCTGTGCCATAACAGGATTTGCCAAGAGCATAAACACAGCAAAACTGAAAACCCCAACGGCACGATTCATGATATTTAGCCCCATAAACATAGATTTAAGAAAGAAAAAAACTAAAAAGAAAACTGGGACTCCGTCACTTGGAATTCAGGGCAAGGCAAAATAAATGCATCGCACAAAGGTTTTGTGTCATAGTGATCTTGATCAAAACGCTCAATGATAACGGCTTGGTGTGGGTATTGTTTATTATCTAAAACCGTCACCAATCTGCCGCCGATGGCAAGTTGCGCCAAAATAGCGGCTGGGACAAATGGAACTGTGCCTTCGATAATTATCACTTGATAAGGCGCATTTTTGATATAGCCTGCAGCAATCGTATCAACATTCACGGCCTGAATATCATGATACCCATATTTTTCCCAGATTGTTTTGGCAAAATCTAAATCCGCGTTGCGAGATTCAACAGCAAAAATACAGTTGGATAAATACGTCAGAACAGCAGCGCTATATCCCGTACCGCAACCAAGGCACAAAATTTTATCTGTGGACTGGATATTGGCGGCTTGGATTAATTTTGCAAAAACTCTGGGCTCCATTAAAAAACGGGCTTTATCCTGCACATAAAGTGGAAAATCCGCATCAACATAGGCCTGAGCAGCACGCGCAGCATCAGGGATAAAGGCACAACGTGGCACAGATAAAAATGCATCCAATAATTTTTCTTCGTGAACGCCATTGGTTTTGATTTGGCTATCCACCATATTTTGGTTCATGACATTGATCGCTAAGGGCTGTTGCAGTGCTTGTTTGGACATCATATTATCTCATTTGATTTAGGCTTATATGTTTATATGTAGGATACGAAAATTTAGCTACCCTGTAAATGGGGATTCATCTTTATAGGCATTATACAAAACATCACGCAAAAGCGGAATGGTGATTTTGCGATGGTGCGCCAAAGAATATTCATCAATGGCCTTAACCAAAGATTGCGCTGCCGCAAAGGAACGATCCATGCGCGGCAATAAATAATGGATCATTTCAGGATTCACCATTAATTGTCGGTCATTCATTAATTTCATTAAGATGGCCTGCAGCAACTCATCTGAGGGCGGCTGAATATAAAAAGCAGGCAATCCCCGCAGCCTAGAGCCTAAATCAGGGAGTAAAAACCCCAAATTCATAGGATTCGAACGCATGGTCAAAACAATATTATGCCCCGTTTGCTGTGATTGATTGTATAAATGAAACAAAAATGTTTCCGTTTCTAAATCCCCAATCCATAAATCCGCATGATCAACCCATAAATGAAATCCTTGGAATTGCTGAACAAGATTATCTTTATCTGTGATATTAAGATCAAGATTATGAACAGACAGTGCCCCTGATTTTTCCTGCCATAAATGCGCCAAATGCGATTTTCCACATCCCCGTTCGCCCCATAAAACTAAGCCATGAGCACGGTGATTTTGTTGCCAGTTTGGCCATTCATCAATAAAATAAACAGCCGATTGATTTTCGGCACTCACAATAAAATCATCGCGCGTTAGGGATGGGCGCGTTTCTAAATCCAAGGCAAGCTGTGACACCATCGGTGTATGCATAAGATTTAGCCACGCCCCTTAATTATAATCAATGATGGATTCACTGGTGTTTGTGGGATAATATCAAAGCCATTTTTCTGCAGCATGGTTTGTAACATTGGCGATGATCCTAAATAATCTATCCGCAGCACAGATTGCGTTGTTTGGATTTGATAAGGGGTTAGGTTTGAAACGCCTGTTAAATTCTTCAATTTTTGTTGCAAATACAGCCATTGTGGTAAATTTTGATATTGAACGATTAATTGGAAATTTTGCATCTGTGTTGTTGACCCCATTGCCAAGGGTGGAACTGTTTTGGGTATTAAATTATTTGTGACATTCGATACAGATGGTTGTGTTTGGGATGGGGCGTTGTTTTGCTGCACAGATTTTTGAACATCCGCAGAAATCTGATCCGCAATATTCGATAAATCTGAATTATCCACCCCTTCTGTGCTTGGCAAAGCTGCGCTTGTCATGTCTGACGCAGGGGCAGGTTGTTGGAATGATCCTGCGGGCAGGATTCCTAAAATCTGTTTTTTGTAAAAACGAAAGGTAAAATCAGCCATATAATGCGTCGCAGATGATTTTTCGGATTGAGTTTCAAAATCAGCCACCATATTGGTCAATGCGGCAACAGAGGGAGATTTAAATTGCGCTTGGGCTGTGGCAGGAATTTTTTGTTGCGCAATGGCTTGGATGGCTTGTTGTAAACCTTTGTCAAAGGCTTGGTTGCGTGCAATGGTCGCATCTTTTGCTGAGTCTTGAACATGAACACCACTCACGACAACATATTGCCCCTCTTCTGAAACAATTGCAGCCGCCTTTGCTGTCTCAACAGGCAACAGGCAAAAAACAAAAAGAAGAAAAACAATCGCGCGATTCATAAGAAAAAACCTTTCTTTATAAATATATATAAAGAAAGGTTTTACAGTGACTATCAGAAAAAAACAATCGAAAATAATTTTTGTATTTTTATCGAATCGGTGAGTCGATTTTATCCGCTAAGCCTTGGGCAACAGGTTGATCCTCTAACATCTCAATAATCCCCGTTGTTTGGACAACAAATCGGGCAATAAACAAAGAATCATGGTAATACACAATCCCTTCACACAGATAATTTCCATTGGGATCTTTGCTTTCAATACTGGCTTCCCGAACCGTGCCTTCAATGGCTTTTCTGGTTTTTGCATCCATATCTTTTGGCAGATGGGGGTTATTCAGATCATCTACAATTAAAAAAGGACCATCCGCACCGCGAACAAAATAACAGAAGAATCGGAGGTAATCTAAAACAGTGTCATCATTCAATCGAATCACTTCTTTTTGATTGACTTGATGAATCGGTAAAGATGCCCCGTCCAAACGATATAATTCGCCTTGGATCGTTAAGTAATAAACATATAAATTGGACGGTACCCATGATGTGTCCTTGACCCGAATTAGTGCGACTCCTTCATAAAAGGGCAACACACGCCAATGAACCTGTGTTGTTTCTAAACTTGTGTTGCGATTGCCGTCAATAGGCTCAACTTGGGACAAAAACCCCTTTAATTGATCGCCTTGCACCTGTGTCCATTGATTGTCATGATACATGTTGTAAAAACCTTTTTAAAAAATATAAGTCCCTTAATTGTTTCCCTATCATAAGGGATCTTTTTTAACAAATACTGAATGATGATTTTATTTTTAGTACATAAGAGCAAGAGCAACTAAGGCAACAGTCGTAATTCCCCCTAATGCCGCTACAGTAGGATTATCAGACAATTTGTCTAAAATATCGCTATGCACACCCTCTTTAAACGCGTTCACTAAATAATCTGTAGATTTTTTATACATACTATAATCTCCCTTATGTATTTTTTGTATATTTTTCCTTTAAATATCAAACTCCACACAAATATGCAAACTTTATATGGGGATTTTTTATCATCCTTTCATTACATCCTTAACTTTTTCAGCCAGTTGCTTGAGGGTAAAAGGTTTGGCAAGGAAATGAATGCCTGTGTCCATGTGGTCTTTTAGCTTGTCTTCTGTATATCCAGACATAAAGATGATTTTTAAATCAGGCGCCGCTTTACGGATATGTGAAACGAGCGTGGGTCCATCCATATTCGGCATAACAACATCCGTAATCACCAAATCAATGCCGCGATCTGCACCACGATTCATGCTCAAACCCATGGACTCAAATTTTTCTAAAGCATCTTCGCCACTATTGGCCTCGATTACATCATAGCCTTTGTTACTGAGTGCGCGGCTGCTGAATGCGCGGACAGCATCTTCGTCTTCGACCAATAAGATTCGAGCGCTCCCTGTCAGGTCAGCTGATACATTGCTATTATCTTCTTCCTTAACCAGAATCTGCTTTTCTTCTTTTTCAGAGGCAACAGGCAGCGATATAATAAAACGCGCCCCTTCGCCTTTTTTGCTTTCCACATGTAAAAATCCACCTGTTTGGCGAATAATCCCATAGACTGTTGCCAATCCCAATCCTGTGCCTTGACCGACATCTTTTGTGGTAAAAAAGGGCTCAAAAATACGACCTAAAATTTCATCGGGAATACCGCATCCCGTGTCTTGCACATGGATTTGCACCCAGCGCGCAGGGGGCATAGTGTCTTCGCCTTGCAACAAAGGCGCTTTATTTTCAAACATGCGGGTTTCAATGGTTAATTCGCCCTCATTATTCATGGCATCGCGTGCATTAACGGCAAGATTAATCAGCACCTGCTCCATCTGTCCGCCATCGACCTTGACCAATCCCAGATTTTCACCATGAAGGACATTCATGTCAATCTTCGCCCCAAGTAAGCGGCGCAATAGATGGGTAAGCTCTGTCAAAATATCTGTAATATCTTGGACTTTTGGCTGTAAGGTTTGTTGGCGTGAGAAAGCCAATAATTGCCGGACTAAATTGGCTGCACGGTTTGAATTTTGTTTAATCTGCATAATATCAGAAAAAGACGGATCACCCGGTTTATGGCGCATTAATAACAGATCACAAAACCCGATCATCGCGGTCAGCAAATTGTTAAAATCATGCGCAACACCACCAGCTAATTGCCCGATAGCTTGCATTTTCTGAGATTGAACGAATTGGGCTTCTAATGTTTTTTGTTGGGTCAAGTCAATAAAATGCAGCACCAATGTATTGCTTTCACGGAAACGGCGACCATGCATTTGTACCGTGATATTGTGATCCCCATAGGATAATGTAATTTCCGCAGGGGCATTCATTTGTTGACCTTGACCAATCGCATCAAGGGCTTGCATAATTGTGTGGCGATCACGGTCTAAAACCAATTGGCGAAAAGGCATATTGTGAATCTGATCATAATCACAGCGCAACATGTTTAAAAAGGCTGCGTTACAGGTTTCAATGCCGCCATCATGACTCATCAACATAATACCCAATGGCGCTTCTTCAAAGAAACGCTGGAAACGATCCTCAGATGCAGCAAGGGCTTGTTTCATGGCATGTTCAGAGGTGACATCATTCACGACCGCCCGTGTTCGCACTTTCCCATCACTTTCACGAACAACTGTTTGATTGATCATTGCCAAAAACGGACGACCGCCATGCCCTTTCATTTTCAGCTCGACAATCTGCTTTGTGCCCCCATCCGTGATAAGGTCATAGGGCTTGGCATTTTCAGGTGGATTTTCTAAACAAGCATGCAGACGCCCTTCACGCATTAAGGTCTCAATATCCTCCCCCAACCAACGTGCAAAAGTGGCATTGATAAATAGAAAACGTCCTTCTTCATCAACAGAAAAGAATCCAACAGGCGCGTTATCGGTGAAATCGATTAATTTTTCGCGCTCTTCACGGATGGCTTTATCAATCCCACGTCGATCTGTAATATCATCAATGCGCCAATGAATCGCATTCGGCCAATTGGGGATAGGTTGTGCGGTGATCCGATACCAGCTTTTGACCTGTTCATATTCTGAAAAGAGCTCAATCGAATCAGTTAATCCCCGCCATGCTTGATCAGCAAGCAACCTGAAATGGGATAAAATTTCTTCATTTTTTGAAAATAATTTTGTTAAACTCTCTAAAGATGGCTCTCCAGACGGGGCACATAACATTCGGAATTTCTCATTTGATAATAAAATTTTATCTTGGGAATCCACAACAAACCGTGCTGCCCGTGATCCTTCGATCACCATGCTCAACAGATTTTTTTCACGCATTTGCACGTTTTGATAGCGCGCAATCCGATATATAAACCCCAATATAATAAGCCCCATAGGAAACCCGACAATATAGGGGGTCAAATGTGTGTTTGGAATATGCATTAATTGCGCATAGGCAAATAAGCCTATGAAATAAAACGGAATGATAAAAAATAAAACCAAGGATAAATAAACATGATACGGCGTCCCTTTTTTGGGCAAGGGGGCGGCTCTTTTGTGATAACGGGCAATAAAATCAGAATGATCCATTGATTTCAATAAAGTCATAGCATAAAAAGGAATCAGCTTTTACAAGTAAAAAGCTAAACAGAGTCTTAACGATAAAACAGAATTGTTAACAGAAAGATAAAATATGCCTCCTTATGTTCCCCCTTATGTGATTGCGATTGACGGCGTTTCATCCAGCGGTAAAGGCACATTAGCACGGAATTTAGCATCCAAACTGGATTATGCGTATTTGGATACAGGGACATTATATCGCTGTTTTGGTTTAAAAGCTGCGTCTTTGGCTTTGGATACTGCTCATCAAGAGATCATTAGTGACAAGGCCAAGGATATTGTTGCCAGCATAAATAAAGATGATTTAAAAAACCCACAAATCAAATCAGATGTGGCCGCTATGTTAGCTTCCCAAATTTCAGCCTATCCTGCTGTACGCGCAGCATTGCTGAATTATCAGCGTGATTTTGCCGCCCATGAGGCCGCACGCCAAGGCAAAACAGGGGTGATCTTAGATGGTCGTGATATTGGAACGGTTATTTGCCCCGATGCGAACCTCAAGCTGTTTTTAACCGCAACGCCCGAAATTCGTGCACAAAGACGCATGAAAGAGTTGCAATCCGCAGGAATAGCGTGTACATTCGGCAGCGTTTTCGATCAAATGATGAAACGGGATCAACAAGATCAGCAACGATCTACGGCGCCGACACTGCCTGCCCATGATGCACTTATTCTGGACAGCAGCCATCACACCGCAGATGAAATGTTGCAACAGGTTTTAACAATCCTTGAAAAACGGTGCGTTTAGAATTTCGCTGTTTCAGATTCTGATGGAAAACAAATCTGTATCTCTGATCTGGCCAATAAGGCTGTACGATGATTAGGATGCAGATATTTTATATTTAAAGGAAATTAAAAATTATGGCAAGTGTATCATCAAAACTCCTCGACCGTGAGGATTCAATTGATTTCGCGGCTCTTTTAGGAGAGTCGTTAGGCGGACAAGGTCTTACAAAAGGCGTTGTCAAAGGTATCGTGATCGGATTCGAAAAGGATCTTGTGATCGTCGATGCAGGATTAAAATCAGAAGGCCGCATTCCCTTGCGCGAATTTTCTCGCCCCGGTGAAGACCCAGAATTAAAAATTGGCGATAGTGTTGACGTATTCGTTGAGCGTTTGGAAAATCGTGACGGCGAAACAGTTCTGAGCCGTGACAAAGCCCGTCGTGAAGAAGTTTGGGCGGAATTGGAAATTGTTCATGGTAAAAATGAGCGCGTCACTGGCGTGATCTTTAGCCGTGTCAAAGGCGGTTTCACTGTTGATCTCGGCGGCGCCATTGCGTTCTTACCCGGTTCACAAGTGGACATTCGTCCCGTGCGTGACATCACACCTTTGATGGATACTCCACAGCCATTTTACATCTTGAAAATGGACAAACCACGCGGCAATATCGTTGTTTCCCGTCGTGCAATCCTTGAGGAAAGCCGTAACGAAGCGCGTTCTGACCTGTTGGAAAATCTAGGTGAGGGTCAAATCTTACAAGGTATCGTTAAAAATATCACAGATTACGGCGCGTTTATTGATTTAGGCGGCGTTGATGGTTTGCTACACGTTACCGATATTTCTTGGAAACGGATCAACCACCCCTCCGATATTTTGCAAATCGGTGCCAATATCGAAGTGCAGATCATTCGTTACAACAAAGATACAAACCGTATCTCTTTGGGTATGAAACAATTGGAAACTGACCCATGGGAAGAAGTCGCACAGAAATATCCTGTCGGCAGCCGTTTCAGCGGTCGTGTCACGAACATCACAGATTACGGCGCCTTCGTTGAGTTAGAATCTGGAATCGAAGGGTTAGTGCATGTTTCTGAAATGTCATGGACAAAGAAAAATGCCCACCCGAACAAATTGGTTTCAACCTCACAAGAAGTTGACGTCATCGTTCTTGAAATCGACAATGAAAAACGTCGTATTTCCTTGGGTATCAAACAAACACAAGAAAACCCATGGGCAACATTTGCTGATCAATTCAAAGTTGGACAAGAATTAGAAGGTGAAATCCGTAACAAAACGGAATTTGGTCTTTTCGTTGCTGTTCACGGCGATATTGACGGTATGGTTCATGTTTCTGACCTATCATGGGAAAGTGACGATGAAGCTGTGTTAAACGAATTTGAAAAAGGTCAAACTGTAAAAGTCAAGATCTTGGACATTGACGTTGCCAATGAGCGTGTTGCCTTAGGCGTGAAACAATTGACAAAAGATCCTTTTGTTGATGCGTTAAGCGGCTTTAAGAAAGGCGATATTGTCACCTGTACTGTTTCTGCCCTTGATGAAAAAGGCATTTCAGTCACTGTTGGCGAGGAAGGGATTGAAGGCTATATCAAACGTGCCGACCTATCCCGTGAACGCTCTGAACAGCGCCCTGACCGTTTCGCGGTTGGTGAAAAAGTTGATGCGAAAATTACCTCCGTTGAGCGTAAAACACGTCAAATCAACCTTTCTATCAAATCCCGTGAAATTGACGAAGACAAAGAAGCCATGGCACAATATGGATCCAGCGATAGCGGTGCATCCTTAGGTGACATCTTAGGCGCAGCGTTACAGCAAAAAGATTAAGATTTTTAATCTAAAAAGAAACCCCCTGTTTTGTGAATCGCAGAACGGGGGGTTTTTATATGGTATGATCCTTTTTTTTTAAAAATCATAAGGTGTAAGATCTTGAAGACACAAGGAAATTTAATCTTTATTCTGTGTGTATGCGTGATGATACTCTGCGTAATGACACGCTTACCATCACATCATACTGCCCAAGCCTCAACAGCCTATTGGATCTGGGCGGGTATTACAGAAAAAGATGCCGCACCAGATCATGTATTATATATTTATCAAGGCGTCTTTACACCCTATCACGCGTCAATCGATTATCAACATAAAGGTCTGCATCCCTATCCGGCTCACGCGCCTGCGGTTTATTTGGTATATCGGCTGAAAGATAAATTGCCTGATCCTGATCTGATGGTCAAGATTTTCAAAACACAGGCGATGCATTGGCAAGGACATGGCGTGCAAATCATAGGAATACAGCTGGATTTTGATTCACCCACAGCGAAATTATTGACGTATGGGCATTTTTTGGAGGATTTTCGTCATATTCTGCCTGCGCATTATAGGCTGAGTGTCACAGGTTTGGGGGATTGGATTATCAATGCAAAAAAATCTGATTTAAGGGTTATATCAAAACATGTGGATGAAATTGTTTTTCAACTTTATCAGGGGAGGCATGATTTACCGACTATGACCCCCTATTTTGATAGGTTAAAATCATACCCAACCCCTTTTAAAATTGGGTTATTGCAACAAAATGACTATACAGCTAAAATTCATCTTTTAGAAAAGAATAAAAATTTCAAAGGCATCATCTATTTTATCCAGAAATAAAGGGCAAACCATGCAAAAAATAATATTGATATGTGCATTGTTCATCATGGCATGGACACCCAAAGCATGGGCGTGTTTTGATTATTCCCCTTTGGGCTATTCAGAATCAGAAGGCATTATTGATAGTGACCTTTTGAATCAAAATCGCCGTTATTATTTTGAATTGATTTTAAATACATATCACATCACCCAAGACGTGCCTGATACAAGAACACCGAATTTCCCTTATTATGAAACCGATTGCACGACCAATCATCGCATGGATTTGAAATATAGAATCTTAAGCCATTTCCAAGAGCCTGAATTGTATAATCGATACCAGCAAGGCGCAAAGCTTTTTAATGAATCTAAATATGGCGCCTCCTTTAACAAAGCCGACTCCACACAAAGCGCTTTGGAAATTTTTCAAGCCTTATATCAAGATATTCCACCAAAGCCTTATTCTTGGGCAAGAGAGGCCAGTTCCTATATGATAGCACGCGCATATTTGGTGTTATCCCAACAAAATTGGGATGGCTATAGTACGCCCGATGCGGTGGATCAAACTTTATTAAACCAAGCAGAAACCGCCTATAAAAATTATCTGGAAGACTATCCCAAAGGCCTCTATGCCCACTCGGCGCACCATATACAGCGCAAGATTGCCTATTTGAAAGGCGACCAAGAAGCACTGACGAAAGCCATTAAACAGGATATATTCGATGATTTCTCAAAACCATATGACGGGATAGAGCCGCGATATAGTCCTGCTATCAGTGAATTACGATATATTGAAACCCCTGTTCTTGATATGCAACAAGATCATCCTTTTGTGATTTTAAATATGATGTTCAAAGGCGTATCTTTATCCAATCAAGATTTACAGATTTTAAAATCACGTGAGGGCGATTTTAAAGACTATCCTGATTTGTTTGACTTTACCTATGCGCTGGGGTTGTATCAAATGAAACGATACCAAGACATTATTTCTTTCACCCAAGATTTACCCACAACGGGTTCTGTGATGAAAAGTAATATCGCCCTAATCCGTGCCAAAGCATTCTTAAAAACCCAAAACTATGCCGCGCATGAGGATCTGTTAAAAACCCTAATCCACGAACATCCAATTGATTTGGGGCTGCAGTTGCAATTTATTGCATTAAAAAGTCAGTTTGAAAAAAATATCACCGCCATTATCCAAAAAGATGCCCCCAATTTGAATGCAGAATTATTGGCAAAAACCCTTGAATTTGGGTTTACAGAGGCTGATTTAGAGCAATCGCTTTTGATGACCGATATTGCGCCTGAAAAACAAACTCTGTTGGGGCAGCATTTACTGCGCCGATATATTTTAACAAAGCAATTTGCAAAAGCAGATGCGTTATTGGCGGCATATTCTGCTTTAAAATCAAGCCATCCTATCGATGCCATCCACAACTTAAGCAAAAATGCCAAAGATCCCAAATCTTTGTTGAAATTGGCGCAGTGGATTGAGGATAATACAGACAACAACAATGCTGAGAAAATTATTTATAAAAATTATCTTACCGATATGGATTTGGCGTTGATCAAAACTTTTTGTGTATCTTGTGAATCTTATCCGAAACGCTATGCGCTGTATTATCCCCCGATTCATTTTTACACAGAGGCCGCCCAAATTTTAAAAGACACAGGTCAGAAATCAGAAACAGAAGCGGCGCTTCTAAGTCATATCGCGAAATGCGGCGCCACCCATTATGTCATGGCCTGCAGTTGGGATAAAGATTCACCCAAAGACCAATCAAAACTTGCCTTTCAACGCCTCCATAAACTCTATAAAGACTCTGAGTGGGCAAAGAAAACACCGTATTACTACTAAATATAACCCTAGGTATAGGCATGTTTTGATAGTGCGTAAAGGGGAAGGTCATGAAAATAAAAAGCCTGTTCATATGAACAGGCTTTTGATAATCTTACCGCTATATGACGAGGCAAAATAATGGAAAGCACAAAAATAGAATTGTCAATAAATACTTGTTTTAAAACTTTTGATCAAAGTTTTAATCGGATGAGATATTTTTCATGCATTGCCAGTCACCTTGATTTTAATGATCTTCCCTTCAGCTGGAATATCCATAATCCTAATGGTTTTGCGTATGGTATTAAATCCCCAGAAACTCAGGAAGAAAAGCAAAATATTTTGTATGGCTATAAACATTTTATACATTGCTATTTGCTAAGGGATTGCATTGAAAGCTTTGCAATATCTATGGACTATCTATTTTTAATGCTATCCTTAAATGGAAAAAAAGTTCTTGCAACTCAAACTTTGTTAGAGTCCCTTTGTGAGAATGGACAAAAAGAATTCAAAAAATTTGAAAACGCAGGTTTGAGTAAGAAAGTAGAAAATCTACAAAAACGCTTTCAATTAGATCTTAGAGATGACAACAAAGAGGTCATTAAAGGGCTTAACGATATCAGAAATTGTTTTGCACATAGCAATGGAATCGTAAGAGATCGTGATGGAAAAAACGATGGACAGAAAAGAAAATTCACTTGGAAAACAATCTTTATTTTTGCTAAAGGGGAAGTATCTGGAAATGAATTTCCTATACCTTGGAATGAGCCTATGCCTGAGCAGGGAATGATATGTTTACAAATACGAAATCATGAAAAGTCTTTTGAAATTGGACAGCAATTATCTTTTACACCTTCGGAAGTTCATGAAATAGCTTTTTCACTTCAGAGGATAGGAATAAATTTTATAGAAGAAATTCAACAAAAATTGACTATATAGTATCCTTAGTGTTCAAAAAATTTACAACCGCAGCCGCCACACGCGCTGCCTCATTCAACGGCGCATATTCCCATATCTCCAGCTGCCCATCATCAAATAAGCGTGCGCGACCTTGCGTGATCATACTCTTAATAAAGGATTCAATCTTACGGCTGCGCCCTGTCAGGGGCAGGATATAAAGCGGTTTTCCGGTGCTTAAGGATTCTGAGATCATCGATACAGAATCATTGGTCACCATCATAATATCCGCCCATGCTAGCATGGAAAAATACGGATTTTCGCCTTTTCCATCCCATAGGTAAATTTTGGGGTGATGGCTTAAAATCTGCTGAAAAATTGCGGCGGATTTGGGGGGGGTGCGGCGCGATAGGGTGATCATCAATCCCGATACGTCCGCCCTGTTTGCTAAATCCAGCAATCGTTGCGCCATTTTATGTGCCAATGGGGGGGGGAGGTCGTGATGCTTGCTTTTGCCGCCGATACAAATCGCGACTTTATGCCCATGCCCTGACCATGAATCGATAATGGGTTTTAGCAAAGGGCGATGCTGATTTAATTCATCAGGTATAATTCGATTCGGTGCGCCCCATGTTTGAAAAATAGTAACATTGTTTTGTGAGGGTTTAGGGTCATGATAGGGCATAACCACCAGATCAAAAAGATCATGATTCCCACGCGGATCTTGTAGAAAGACGGTAAAGGGGCGTGTCTGACCCCATTTTTTCTTTAGAGCTTTTAGAATAAAGAGTGATTTCCGCCCTGCCGCTAAGATCAAGGTGGGACGATCAAGATCAGGAATTCTGATCAGGGCAGGGAAAATCATCTGTAAGGGAGATAATGAAAATTCATATAAGTGCTGCGTAAAACGCCCATAGCTTTGTAAGGCTTGCGCCACGCCCAACAATTGATTGCGCGTCCCCGTAAGGTTTTGTTCACATAAAATCAAAATATGAGGAGAAGGATCAGCTTGCACGAAATTATATTTCAAAAAGTTACAGAATCAAATTGACTTATGGGTCAGAATTGCGCAATTTTATATCATAGTTTTCAAAATAAGAATAAAAATTTAGAAATTTCAACACTGAAAATAAAATGGCAAAAATAAAACTTGATAAAATCGATCTGAAAATCCTGCAAGCCTTACAGGAAGATGGTCGCATGAGCAATATTGATTTATCAAAATGCGCCAATATATCCGCCCCCCCTTGTTTGCGCCGTGTCCGGAATTTGGAGGAGAAGGGCGTTATTCAATCATACCACGCCCGAATCAACCCTGCGGCATTGGGGTATGGCGTGACCGTGATGGCGATGGTGATGATGAAAAGCCATAATGACCAAGATTTAAAACATTTCGAAGATGTCATGAACACCCACCCCCAAGTGCGCGAATGCTATATGACCACAGGCGAGTGCGATTATATCGTCAAAGTCGTTGCCAAAGATTGGGATGGATATGAAGATTTTTTGATCAACCATCTATGCGCCGTCCCGCATGTGGGATCCGTGAAATCCATGATTGCCAAATCTAAGAAATTTCTCGCTGGGGTGCCGATTGAGCCTGAGAGTCCGTTTTAGGTTTTGAAAATTTCTTGAGCAGCCTTTGTTGCGTCTCATCTGTATAACCACGCAATGCAAAGAAATCCGCCATTGGCATTCCTGCCTTGATTTTTCTTTCTAAAACGGCTTTTAGATATTCCAAGCTATATGAATATTTTTGTAACCTATCATAAGTTTTATCATTATTGATGGATTGGCGCGGGATGCGTGATAAAGATCCGTTATCTTGTAAATCTGCAATTTTGATTAAGATCGCATCTCGGTTTTTAGAACAATTCTCAATAAAGTTAAAATAAGGCTCTTTCCCATATTTAACGGTTTCTTTTTGGGTTACAGATCGGATTAAACCAATTGTAAGCTCTGAAAACCGAACTGATTTTAAATCATTGAATGACCAATCTGTATCTTCTATAAGATCATGCAACAATGCTGCCGCCTTGATGCAATCTTTTCTTTCATCACTGTACGGCATCATAGCAATAGATTTTGATGTTTCCTCTGCAACACGGCGACAATGGCTGCTGTATGGTTTGCCCGATTTATCAGTGCGATGCGCAAAGGCACTCACCATGATAAAGGCAGCTTTATCAGATTCAAAAATGAATCCACCATCATTGGCTGCCTGTTTGAAAATTTCTTTTAAGCTCTGTTTAGCAATTAGAGGTTTATATTTTTTATTAACCATGTTTTTTACAATCTAAAATTATTATTCATAAACCTATGATAGATTCCATGAAAAAAGCAAGAGAATATTTATGTCACTGATTAAGATATTCAACAATTCGTTTATATTCCAAAACGTTGATATTCTCCGCCCGTAAGTTCGGGTCAATGCCCAGAAATTCCAAAACAGGCAGATAATCCTTTAAATTACTACGGATCATTTTGCGGCGTTGTGAAAAGGCTTGTTTCACCAAGCTCTCTAATTTTGTAAAATCCACATAAGATTCAGGCGCATTGGGGTGAAATGATACCACACTTGACCAGATTTTTGGGGCAGGCACAAAGCAAGCAGGATTTAAATCCATCACGCGGTGGGTGGTGCAAAAACTTTGTGCCATCACGCTTAAACGTCCATAATCCCCTGTATGGGGCATCGCAGTGATGCGCTCCGCGACTTCTTTTTGGAACATTAACACCATTTGTTCAATCTGTGTAGGGTGGTCATGAATGGTTTTAAGCCAGCCCATCAACAGCGGCGTTGCGATATTATAGGGCAAATTCGCCACAATGCTAATCGGTGATCCTTCAAATAAATCAAATAAATCATATTTCAACGCATCGCCGTGGATCAAATGCAGACGATCAGGGCAAGCTTTTTGCAATTCCTGCAAAATCACAATCGCACGCGGATCAAATTCAATGGCGGTGACTTTTTTTGCCCCTGCGCGTAACAGGCTGCGGGTTAATCCTCCGGGGCCTGCGCCAATTTCAACAATATGTTTATCCTGAATCTGGGCGATATTACGGGCAATTTTATCGGTGATATTTTGATCCGTCAAAAAATTTTGACCCAAGGCTTTGGTGGCACGCAAGCCGTGCGCGTCAATCGTATTTTTTAAAGAAGGCAGCGAATCAAGATCAAACACGATATTCAATAAACGCTTTGGATTTTAAATCACGGAAATATTGACGTTGCTTACGATCCATTTGTTGATTTCCCAGCATATTCATAATTTCACCATTTTTAGGCATGGTCTGAGGCGTCAGCGTGCGTTGATCCAAAATCAATAAAATCGTATAGCCCGCATTTGTTTTGATAGGCGGACTCAGTTCGCCCTTTTTCAACGTGACAATAACGTCTTGGATTTCTGGGTCGAATTGATCCAATCGTATCCAACCTGTACGCCCTTGTTTTGAGGCGCTGGCAGCTTGTGAGAAATGCTCGGCCACCGCAGGGAAAGGAGCACGACGCGCCCGAATTTCTCCTTCTAATTTTTGGGCTAATTGCTGGACTTCGGATGTTTTTTTGGGATCTGTAATGGGTAAAAAAATCTCCGCTAAATCATATTCCGTTTTATTTGTTGATTCCTTAAGTTGTGAGGCATAGGCATCAATTTGTGATTCGCTAATATCAACAAGGGGTCTGATTTTTGTTTGTACAACTTTTGTCCATGCAAGATTGGCTTTGATCTGCGCTTTTAAGGTCGCAGGATTGACACCTTGTTTTTCTAAAAAATTGCTAAATTCGATTTCTGTCATTTTATTGTTACGGGCAACCTGTGCAAATTCAGCTTGAATTTCTGCATCACTTAAAATTTGTTTTAATTTCTCAGCTTCCTGCAGCCGTAGGGATTCATCAATCAGGCTTTGTAAGATTTGAGGGCGCAACTTCGTCCGCATCTCAACATTATCAGGCAGACCAGAAGATTGAATAATCATCACAACACGATCATTCAGCTCATCAATGGTGATGGCGTCTTGGTTCACAACAGCTGCGATGCCAGACGCATTATCTTGCGCATAAACAGCAATGGGTTTTGACATTGTCAATAGACACAAAGAAAAGCAAAAAATTAAAAAGCGCATTTTCATATAAACAATAGCCATGGATATGATTGGGAACAAATTTTTTTTAATATAAAGCCCTTATCCCCATACGTCAAATGGGAATCGATTATTAAGAAGATATTCATTTTATTCTCATCATAATACCAGAATGATTGACGCTGCCGCCTCTTTATTTCCTGTGGTCATTATTTTGTCAGTGGGGATGTTATCCTTATTATTGGCACGCCGATTCCACCAAAGCACCATTGTTGCCTATTTAGTGGCCGGTGCCATCGTGGGACAAAACGGATTGGGCATTTTGCATGATAGCAAAGCCACATCCTTATTAGCAGAATTAGGCGTTGTTTTTTTATTATTTGACATTGGGATGCATTTTTCCTTACGCAATATATGGGAAAGCCGTCGGGATATTTTTGGCTTTGCACCCTTGCAAGTGATCTCATGCACAGGCGTTTTTTATCTGTTTTGCCATTATATTTTGCAAATGGATATTAAATTGGCGATTGCGATGGGGTTGGCGTTATCCTTTTCATCCACGGCTGTGGTGATGCGGATCTTAAAGGATCGCAGCTTATCAAACATAACCTCCCGAAATACCCTTCATCATCGAAACATGGCGCAACAAATTTATTGCCCCAATACAAAGACAGCGACCTCAATCCTGATCTTCCAAGATGTTTGTGCCATTTTCTTATTAATTTATACCAGTGCATTAGATGATGATTCCTATTTATTGGGTGCGACATTGGGGCTTGCGTTTTTAAAAACAATTGCGGCCTTTATGATTTCATTGGTTGTCGGGCGTTTTATTGTGACGCCTTTTATTAAATCCTTATTTAAAACGCGACATGAAGAAATTCTGTCTGCCAGCACTTTGTTTTTAATTTTGGTTGCGGCTTGGATTACAGGAAGCACGGGATTATCATTGACATTAGGGGCTTTCTTGGCTGGCATGACCTTAGCGGATTTACCGCATCGCCATGCGATTATGGCAGAAATAAAACCCTTTCGTGGACTATTATTAGGGTTCTTTTTCATTACAATTGGGATGATGATTCAGCCTAATTTCCTTATCAAAGAATGGCCATTGGTTGCCTTATTCATCAGCGTGATGACATGCACAAAATTAATTCTGACCTTTATATCAGCACGATTGATGCGCTATCCGGTTGCGCCTGCGATACAGATCAGCTTTTTACTGGCGCAAGGCAGCGAATTTGCCTTGGTTTTATTATCAATGCCCGTGGTTTTAGGGATGTTATCCCCCAAATTAACGTCCATTATTTTAATGTCCATTATCTTATCCCTGTTTATAGCGCCGTACTTAACGCGTTTGGGGTTTTGGTTGGCTTATCAAATATCGGCGTCTTTGTATAACAAACAATTCCATCATGCCTTAAACAGGGCATTAAAACAAAAGCCATTTGATGCAACCATATATGATGTTTTAATTCTGGGGTTTGATACAATCCAGCAACGTATTGCAGAAACATTGGATATGTACCATATTTCCTATATTTGCGCAGTGGATCACCAAGATGATTATATTGAAGGCGTCGCAATGGGGTATAAAATGCATTATATTAAACCTGAATCTACGCTAGTGCAGAATCATTCCGTTTGGGATCAGCTTCATTTTGGTGCGCATCCTTTTTGTATCCGTATCAAATCCTATCGTCATCCATCCAGCACATTGGGAAATTTGCCCCGTTCTTTGCAAAAAGAGGCAAAATTTGAAATGATTGAAATTAATCCAGAAATTGACATTGAACAAAATATTGTCCAAATTCTGCATTTATTGAAATTAGATGAGGCCTCTATTAAAAATTGGCAAATAAAAAATTGGGATGCACAGCATGATGTTTTGTTGACCGATTCATAAAAATAAAAGACAATGGTTTACATTCTCTTTTTTGCTTAATTTTAAGGATCACACAGAATCATGAAAGACCATACATCCAAAGACTCTTTAGCCGAAGCATCCCGTGATCGTGCCCATTTTTCTGGGCATGGCAATTCAAAAGGCGCTGCGGGTCAAACAGAGCTGGATCCCCCCAAAGGATTCCTATCCAAAGGGCAAACACATTTTTTTGATATTCAAGAGTCTTGCACGAACAGTGATCAATTTGGAGAAATTTTCATTGATGCCGCGTGGAATAATATTGAGGTCGAAGATACAAAAGGTTTATTTGGTGGATTCTTTGGGAAAACCGCCAAACGGCTCGTGGGAAAAGGCACGGACATTGATTTAGGATGCCTGTATCAATTAAAAGATGGGTCGCGTGGTTGCTTACAGGCATTTGGTGATTTATTCGGCGATTATCATGATGCCCCCTTTATTACGCTATCTGGGGATGAACGCACGGGCAATAATACGGGTATTGATGAATATTTTACCTTGAATGGCACAAAATGGGATCAAATTGAACGGCTGTTGATCTATGTTTATATTTATGATGGGCAGGCTAATTGGCAGCGTATCAATCCACAAATTACCATTCGTATCCCCAATTATGAACCCATTGCTGCCCGTCCTGCCTTATCTGATGATATTTTAGATGTGTGTGCTATTGCTGAGCTGATAAGTGTCAATAATGGCATCATGTTAAAAGGATGTTCCGAATATTTCCCCGGACAATCAGAAATGGATCGTGCCTTTGGGTATGGCATTGATTGGGGTGATGGATCAAAATAATGTTTAATTTTCGATAGGAACTATGATGCCACACAACAATCCAGAACCTGATTATATTCAATATCAAAACAGCTATTTACTGGCGGATCTTGATCGTTCTGTCAGTTTTATGCGCATTGGTATTGGCTGGAAAGGGGGACAATTTGATGGTCAGAAAATCGATATTGATGGCAGTATTTTATTATTAGACCGCCATAACCAAACACGACATGACCAAGATTTTATCTATTTCAACAATTTGAAAAGCGCCCAAAACGAAGTCATTCATCACGGAGACAGCCTAACAGGCGCAGGAGAAGGCGATGATGAATCCATCGATATTGATCTGCGTGCCTTGCATTTTGATGTTTTTCAGGTGCATTTGATTATTTCCTTTTATCAACCTGATCAGCATGAATGGGATTTATCAAAAGTTCAAAATTTATATGTGCGTTTATGTAACAATGCCACCCAAAGCGAATTTGCACGCTATATGATTTCAGAAATTCCTGTTAACCTTACGGGATGTCATGCAATTACAGCATTAATTTTGGAACGGCAAGGGATGGATTGGGTGGTCAGACCTGAGGCTATCATCCATAAAAACGGCTTGATTGACCCAGCTAGCGCAGCAGGATTGATCATTGGCGCGCATTAAAAATTATTTTAAAAATATTAAAGGATGAATCTATGCGTATTGATGGTCTGAATGGTTCAAAGCCCTTAAGTAAAGCTGAGAAAAAAGCGAAAATCGACTCTCTCCAGCACGGGGGGAGCGATTTCATAAGCCAAGTCAATGAAGCCGCTGGTGCAGGACAGGCCGAAGAGACAGCGTCTTTAAGCCAAAGTCGTTCTATTTCAAATATGGATTCCCTGCTTTCCTTACAAGCGATGGAAGATCCAACAGAACGCGCCTCTAAAAACAGAATGCGCGGACGCGCCAATTCCGTCTTGCTGGAATTGGATAAAATTAAGATTGGCCTTTTAAGCGGGACATTAACAGTGGGCGATGTTTTAAATATTGCAGATATTATTGCCTCCCATCGTGAACGTCTACATGACCCAAAACTAACGGCCATTTTGGATGAAATTGATTTACGCGCCCAAATTGAGATTGCAAAAATTTCTATGTCGCTCAATAAATCAATAGATTAACAGGCTAGTAATCTATTTTTGCTACGCTATCAGATGGAGATTTAACTTTATCTGGAAATATTCCTGTTCTTATGCGCGACGATTCAGGACAAAATTTGACTATTTTAATGCCTGAGGCATCGATTTGTTTCTTTTCGGTGAACCCGAAAACATTGGAATTATCAAATGAATTAAAAAAAGATTGGCGTTTTGCCCGTGTTCACATAAATTGTCATAAGGGGGATATTCACGATGCAACATCATATTATATACAAAACCCATCGCCTGATCTTTTGATTATTGAAACAGATCATATTGACGATTCTTTCTTACAACATCTGGAAACCCTTGCTAGCCATTGTGATGAAAATACCCAAGCCATCGTCATTGGATCAACAAATGATGTGGCTTTGTATCGCCGTTTAATTGCTATGGGCATTAGTGATTATTTAGTCAATCCCTTAAGCATTGAGCATTTATCAGAAAACTTAGCCAAGGCCTTGATTAACCGCATGGGCATTGCCCAAAGCCAGCTTATTGCCTTTGTGGGTGCAAAAGGTGGCGTTGGTGTATCAACCTTATCGGCGTTAACAGCCAGTTTATTGGCAAATAGCGCAGATCGTAAAACAATTCTTTTAGATGCGTGTGGCGCAAAATCTTCTTTAAGTATGACAATGGGATTTGATCCTGTGACCTCCTTAGCAGAGGCGACAAAAATTGCCCAATCCAATAATCCTGATGCCTTTGCACGCCTGATCCACAAAAAAACAGAAAAATTATCGATTTTATCCAGCGGCAATGAGGCGATTTTAGACTGCCCCGCAACACTCACAGATTATGAGAACATGATCAATCTTCTATTACAAAGCTGGCCATATGTTGTTGTTGATTTATCTGGCGCAGAATCCGAAATTACAAAACGAATTTTGGGGCGCGCGACCCATATTTTTGTGGTCACATCGCCCATTTTATCATCGTTACGGCAATGCCGCACATTGCTGCAAGAGCTTCGCACGCTCAAAGGTGGAAATTCAAATATCCATTTATTGATGAACCAACAGGGTCAATATCCAAAACAAGAAGTCAATGCAAAGGATATTGCCACAGCCTTGGAACAAGATGCCTTTTGCATCATTGCTCATGATGCAAAAGTTTTTATTGAGCAAGAGCATGAATTATTTGAAAAATCCCAAAAAACGAATATCCAACAGATGATGTCTGTTATTTTGGACTCTCTTATTCCCCAAACGCTTTCAAATCATGAAACACAAGAAAAGTCAGTATCAAAGACCATGTGGCGCTTTTTTAAAAAATAAGGATCATATAAAGTGGCAGGATTTGGAAAGAAAAAAGATAATCATGGATCACAAGAGGTGAAAACATCACCGCCTGAGACATCTCAACGCCCACAGTTAGAACAAGAGTTGGATAATATATCTGATGAAACTGTGATGCAACCCATAGCAACCCCCGCAGATGCAAGCATTTTCGTAACACAGCCTTTGCCCGTTAAGGAAGAAAGGCCTGCGGCATCTATGACATCATTGCGCTTACAACGGGCGCGTAACCGAATATGGATCGATTTACGGGATGGGATTGATTTAAAATCATTGGCACGGATGGAGGCCAAAGGCGCACGCGATGAGATTTTATCCGCCGTGGAAGAAATCGCCCGCTTTCGTAATCTTGATGTAACACCCACAGAAATCTCACAAATTGCCCGTGAATGTGCTGATGATATGCTGGGTTTTGGCCCCCTAGAACCGTTATTAGAACGCGATGATATTGCGGATATTATGATTAATGGCCCTGATACCACCTATATTGAGGTTGGTGGAAAAATTGAACTCACAGACATTAAATTCCGTGACAATGCCCATTTGACCACAATATGCCAGCGAATTGTTGGGGCGATTGGGCGACGGGTTGATGAATCATCGCCCATTTGTGATGCCCGTTTACCTGATGGATCACGGGTCAATGCAATTATTTCGCCCTTGGCTGTGGACGGCGCATGCGTGACCATTCGGAAATTTTCTAAGGATAAATTGACGCTTGATAAATTGGTCGATTTTGGCGCGATGACCCCCAGCTGTGCCAAATTAGTCATGGCCATTGGGCGGTGCCGTGTGAATGTGCTGGTATCAGGGGGAACGGGCTCAGGTAAAACCACAATGTTGAATTGCCTAACACGTTATATTGACCAAGATGAGCGGATCATTACCTGCGAAGATGCGTGTGAACTCCAATTACAACAACGCCATGTCGTGCGTTTGGAAACACGCCCTCCGAACTTAGAGGGCGTGGGGGAAGTCACCATGCGGGATTTGGTTAAAAACTGCCTGCGGATGCGCCCTGAACGCATTATCGTGGGGGAGGTTCGGGGGCCTGAAGCCTTTGACCTCTTACAAGCCATGAATACAGGTCATGATGGATCAATGGGAACAGTGCACGCCAATAACCCAAGAGAAGCCATGTCAAGGATGGAAAATATGATCGCCATGGGGGGATTTAATATTCCAATCCTTGCCGTGCGCGAACAAATCGCCTCCGCCGTGCATGTGGTGATACAGGTACAGCGTTTGCGTGATGGATCACGAAAATTGACCCATATCTCAGAAATCACAGGGATGGAAGGAGAGGTAATTAGCATGCAAGATCTCTTCAAATTAGAAATTACAGGCGAAGATAAAAACGGCAAATTAATCTGTTCCCTAAAATCCACAGGTCTGCGCCCTAAATTCTGGGATAAGGCACGCCAATATGGTGTTGATCAGCTTGTGCTGGATGCTATGGAAGGGGCGTATGGATAGGATGAAGATATGAATATGGCTGCGTTTTTAGGTGTTTTGGGATGTGTTTTATGTATGGTGTTTTATTTGGGAATCTTAAACCTCAGAAAAACAAAGCGCCAGCAAGCGCTTGCCCTGATCTATCGCAATCCTGATGCCCATACGCCATCCGATTCTGATAAAAACCAAAACGCCAAAAATCGCCGCCGCCAAGAACTCTCTAAAAAACTCAAAGATAGTGATCAATCCCAAAACGCCAAAGGTCGCGTGAGTCTGACAACGCAATTAAGGCGCGCGGGATTAAAAATCAGTGTCAAACAATATTGGATTTTTTCATTGATTTTATGCTTGATTGTCATGAGTTTGACAAAAATCATGGGCTATTCCCCCTTGGTGATACTATTATCAGCTGTGTTTGGATTGCTTGGGATTCCACGGTTTATCATTCATCATAAAACCCAAAAACGCCAAAAACGATTCTTAAAAGATTTCGGTGACGCGCTGGAAGGCGTCGTGCGCTTGTTAAAAGCTGGGATGCCCATTGCGGAGGCGATTAAAATGATCGCCCGTGAATATGATGGCCCTATCCAAGAGGAAATGAGCCTGATTTACGATGCCCAAAAAGTGGGCATCCCTTTGTACGAAGCCGTCCAACAAGCTGCAGAACGCATGCCGCTGCCTGAAATGCGCATGTTTGCCACGGGCATCACCATCCAAGCCCAAACAGGATCATCCTTAGCTGAAGTCCTCACCAACATGGCCAATGTGATCCGTGCGCGGTTTAAACTACGGCGTAAGGTCAAAGCCTTAGCCTCTGAGGCCAATGCTTCGGCCTCCATCATCGGTGCATTACCCATCTTGGTGGGAACAGGCATTTATTTTTTAAACAAAGAATGGATTTTAGTTTTATTTACCGACCCCTTTGGCAAAGTCCTTCTGGGGGTTGCTATGGGCATGATGTTATTAGGGGTCTTAGTCATGAAGGCGATGATTAATTTTAAGGTTTGAAGGATAAATATATTGACATATATTTTTGTATTATATAATAAAACTTAAAATCAATTTTATAATATAAAAACAGGATGTCGCTTAAATGCCCGAACTCGTCAAAATGCCCAAAACATATGTCTCCAAATTAACCAAAAATCCCCTATTAAAAATATTTTTACTTACGGCGGAGGCTATAGTATTGGCACCAATAGATATGGCTTCGCGTATACCGCCAACAATCAAAACTCTGTTAGATGTTTTTAAAAGAAACAAAGATCCTAAGATTGTTGAAAACAGGGATTTTATAAACAAACGGATTTTTCAGGAACGAAAGAAATATATGGATTCCAAGGATTTGATTGAGCAAGTCTTTATTATGGGTAGATTCATTGTATCAAAAGCCTTAGCAATGATAACAATTGGAGTTTCAATTGGAGTTTTACTTGAGTATCCTGTACTCATATCCTATGCGGCTATTGCGCCAGCATTTAAAACGCCACAGGATTTATCCAATACCCGCCCCAATAAATTACAACAAGAATTTTTAAAAGTGGCGGCACAAAACACACCAAAATATTTTTTATTTGGCGATACGGATCACAGAAAAGCAAGTATACGCCTATTCGTAAGAGACAAGGATGTTCTGAATATTTTAGAAAATAAAGGCTTTCATAATTTTATGATTGAAAGCGAGCCTGATCGTTCTTCAATTATTCAGAGAATTAAAAAGAAAGATAAGGATTCCTTAACGCTTTCATATAATTTTGTATCAGGCTGGACAACAATGCCAAAACAAGCCGCCGCCGAAGCAGAAGCATTCATGCACGCCGTACAAAACCATCCAAACATAAATGTTATTCCTGTAGATACACGACTTTCTGAAGAAGGGGATGAAAATATAAAACTTTTTGAGCTTCTGACAATTCCCTCAGCACCTGCTGGCTGGATTCAAGAAAGGATTTATGGATATATAGATTTTGAAAGCTATTTAAGACCATCGACGCCTCTCTTAGCTTTATCCGATCTTTTTCTCAAAGAATCCGACCCACTTGTCGATGACAGAATAACAAGCAATAAAATCAAGTATACACAAGGCAAGGGTTGCATTTTTTATGGCGCAGGGCATTTTTCAACAAACCCCCATTCAATGAAGAAATTATTAGACCAAGACAGTACGCATATTAATTTATTAGCAAATAAAGATCAAGATCGTCTGGATAAAATCTATACACCAGATGCTTATTTGGTAACAGGCACTGATAAAGGAGATGATGGGATTATTGCTGTGAGCAATAAAGCCAAGGAATGGAAGAAGCTGGCTATAAAAAATACACACCTCAATAATGGATAATATGTAATTATTTAACAATTATGCTGTATCCTTAAAACAGATAGACAAAGATTGAGGAAGATCATCCATGGATAGCACCATGATCATCAGTGCCATTTTAGCAGGGGGGTCTTTCGTTGCCTTTGCATTGCCGTTTCTAAATCGGACGGAGAAAAAAGAACATTACCAGCAGATAATCGCCAAACGCAGAAAAATCATGTTTGACCAAGCCAAAAATAATATTGGTAAAAATGCCGAACATGTTTCCGCCAGTCAGTCCATCAATCATTTTTATAAAATGCAACAAATGCTGGGTTCTATGGGGGAGCGGATTCGGGGGCAGTTGCTGCAGGCAGGAATTCGTGATCCCAAAGCACCGTTTAAATATATGATGGGGATCATCATTCTACCCTTTATTTTTGTCTTGGTTGCCATGATGTTTATCCATAACAGTGAAAAAGAATTGTCGAATTTTGTCATGCTGTTGATCTTAGGCGGAGCCGCTTTATTCGGAGCAAAATTGCCGTATATTTTGGTCAAGAATATCGCCACAAAACGCACGCAAGAAATCAACCAAACATTCCCCGATGCCTTGGACATGCTGTTAATTTGCGTACAAGGCGGTATAGGATTAGAACAAGCCATTGATCGTGTCGCAGGCGAAGTCGCAGATCATTCTGAGATCTTGGCCGAAGAATTAGGGATTTTAAGTGTGGAAATGGCCATGTTAAGTGATCGCCGCCAAGCCTTACAAGATTTTGCCAAGCGTGTTGGCAGCGGTGCCGCACGCAGCTTTGCCACCGCATTGTTGCAAGCCGAGCAATATGGAACATCCATATCCCAAGCCTTACGCGTGATGTCAGAAGATTTGCGCGATCAACGCATGGCCATGGCGGAGCAAAAAGCGGCATCCTTACCGCCCAAATTAACCGTGCCAATGATTGTCTTCTTCTTGCCCGTCTTGTTTATCGTGATTTTGGGGCCTGTGGCGATTCAGATTCGGCATATGTAAGAAACATATTACTCTCTCAAATGCAGCACATTAACAGCTTCTTCGATGGGAATAAAGAAATTCAGACCTGTGGGGATATTATCTGTTGTGTACCCCATTGCCGCAATACCAATAACATTACCCGCCTCATCCAACAAAGCACCGCCACTATTGCTGGGATGGAGGGTTAGATTATTTACTTTCATCATTTTAAGGTTTTTATATACTCATAACTTTTCATTAATCTATTTAGAGCTCTGTTCTTTCCTAGAGCAAAAGCAATATCTCCAATACTAGGCGCTTGCTCACGACCTGTTAAAGCATAACGAACAGCTGGACCTAAATCTTTAAACTTTATGCCTAAGTCTTCAATAGTTTTTTTAATTCCAGCTTCAACTGCATCCTTATCCCAATTTTGGTTTTTTAAATTTTCCACAAGAGATAGTAATATCTTTTCAGATTTTTCAATATCTTTTGAAAACGGCGAGCTTTCTAATGTATAGTTTAATTGGTCATTAAAAAAATAAGATGTTTGTTCAGGAAAATCTGATAAGAGAGAGCATCGAGGTTTAACTGTATCAAAGACTAAAGCGAGCCAGCAATGATCATAATTTGAGAGATCAATACCCACTTCTTCGAAAAAGTGGACTAATCTGTCTAATAATTCTGATGGCTCAATTGACTTTATGTAATGCGTATTAAAATGAAGATATTTATCTTCATCAAAATTTGCATTTGACTTGTTTAAGCGTGATAAAGAAAAAGAGCTAATCATTTCTTCCAGTTCTAAAATTTCTTTGCCCGATTCATCTGACCAACCAAGTAAAGAAATATAATTAAGTGTTGCTTCACTTAAATACCCTTTATTTTTTCTTTCTAATACACTTACGGGGTATTTTCCATCAACATCGATATCTCTTTTACTCATCTTTTTGCCATTTTTTGTTATAACAGGCAAGTGAACGAACTGTGGCGTTCTATAACCCAATGCTTGGCTCAAAAGAATTTGTTTAGGGGCGTTTGTAAAATGCTCATTTCCACGGATTACATGACTAATGTTCATTTCCCCATCATCTATTGCACAAGCAAAATTGTAGAGAGGGACTCCAAGATTTTCACCTTGCGTAGGTCGCGTAATAATAAAATCTCCAATTTCAGAATTTTTGAACCGTGACTTCCCGTCTCCTGTTAAAAGTTCAGGCACATGGGTATAACCTTCTTCAGGAGTTTTGAATCTCCAAACATAAGGCATGCCATTATCAATTCTTTTTTGAACTTCTTCAGCAGAAAGCTTTAACGAGCTGCGATCATATATATTCGATCCTTCACCACGAAGAGCTCTTTCCCTTTTTTGTTCAAGCTCTTCTTTTGTTTCAAAAGCAGGATATATAAGCCCTTGCTCCTTTAGAGTGTGTAATTTATCTGTATACAGAGAAAATCTCTCTGATTGATAATAGGGTCCTTCATCCCAAGTCAAGCCCAGCCATTGTAGTGCCTCTATAATAATTTCAGCTGATTTCTCAGAAGATCTATCGAAATCCGTATCTTCAATCCTTAATATAAATTTCCCTTTATTTTTTCGAGCCCACAACCAATTATATAAAGCTGTTCTAACACCGCCAAGGTGAAGGTCTCCTGTAGGGGAAGGGGCAAATCTTGTAATTACATCAGACATTTCTAGATCCTTTTTATATCTTTCAGCTATATAAACATACAATTATCATGGCTGCAATAATCTGTGACCCTTTTTTAGATATTTCACAGACTTTCTAAAAAGCCTCGTAATTGGCAGCTTAGCTGTTTCCAAATCTACTTCTTCACCCAATATAGCGATCAATTCCTTTCTCCAACGTTGGTTCAGCCCCCGAACCATATGTTCAAAAGAGTTGAGTTGTGTAAGATCACCAATTTTAGAGGCTTTTTCTCCTAGCATAATATCAGCCCACACAATTGATTGTTTTTCATAGCTACTCTCTATTGTTGGTTTTAAAGGGTTAGCAATAGCAAAACGCAATTTTTCCGAAAGATGTTTTTCATCCATTATTGAGCCAGGCATTTCAATATCGGGAGATAAATCATACTGTGAATGAACAGAAAAATACCATTCACGAAAATTGGAAACTTGCTTATCATTAAAGTTTTTTAAGCAAATAAAGCAATCAAGATCGTGATCAGCTGTAGCGTACCCCTTAGCAAATCCTCCGAACACAAACCCAAATGATAGATTCTTGCCAAAGAAATCAGGCACCTCTCTTGCAAAAGTATCCATAATACATACAACTTTACAATGATCTATCAGTTTAGATGGATCATATTGCCTTGTATTTTCACAATCAATTTTTTTGAATTCTTTCTTTAGTTTCATTATTTTCTTACTTACCTAAAGTTTTTATAGTTTTCTTAATAGCTTTTTGAGCCTTCGGAACTATGTGGCTAATCATTTCATTGTAAGTGGCTATTTTTTCTGCAAATTCGTCTCCATACATATGAAAGTAAGGCACATCCCTTCTAATTGTTCTCTGTAGAGGTAAGGCAGATAATTCAGCAATTCCTATACAATTTGAAGTATCTAAAAATGAATTTATTTCGCTAGCATATTGAGGAGTGATGTTAAGAGTGGCCAAGACTGCCACAAATTTTTTGCTTTTTAGCTCATCTCGTAAATTCATTAATTTTAAAGACTGATGATTAGATACAGCTTTTTTTCTAAGTTTTTTAGGGTTTCTTGTTACAAGCTTTATATCTTGAAATCCATCTGCAGCAAAAGTATCAGCGCTGGAGAGTCCAAGCATACCTCCACCAAAAATTATGATGGCGCAATCATTATCCAAGTTTGCTCTTTCGCTAAGTAATTCTAATGCAACATCAGGATAATCTGCTTTCGCGACTAAGCCTGTATCATCTCTAATTGATCGACCATATTTATAAGCTAGCTGGGAAAGTTGTAATAATTCTGGATTGGTAGTTGTTGCTTCAAATGATCTTACTAATTGACTTGCTATATATTTTTCTCCTAAAAACCATGAATTTAAACCCGAGGCTATAGTTAACATTCTTTCCAAAACATCTTTGTAACCTTGAGATATATTAACATGATCGACTACTTTCGTGAACTCATCTAAGCGCGGAACCCCATCAACTCTATATATTTCAGCACGTTGGCATGTATAAAGACGTGCCTCATTTGGAGATAATTTTATATGAGTTGATGCATGTTGATTAAATAAGTTGGTCATAGCCTCTTTGCTTACATGTGTATAATCTATGTATGCACATGCAATTTTATCTCTCCCAATCATAATAAGTTACCTCTGTTTTTTACCTCTGCGAAGCTAAATCGATTTGAGTTTATAGGTGAAGTTTGCCTAGAATGCATTGTAAGTTTTTGCTGATAAAGAGGATCAACATCACTGATTGCGGCGCACATAGTTATATAGGCAGGCCATAAAAAATTATCAGATCTAGCTTTTTGGATACAAAACTCGAATACTGAATCTAAATTAAGTGGACTTTCCTGCTTAAAAATATTACACAGCTTTGTTCTTTGTTTTTGAAAAAACCCTCTGTCTTCGGGAATACGGGTAACCTGCTCAATGTTTTCTCTCATAATTTCTTTGGCTTTATTTGGCAGATCAGCCAAAGGCGTCCAGCCTTCAATTTCAATATAGTTTGATATGAATTTTATAAGTTGAGCCTCTGATGTACTTTCATTTGCGATATCTGAATTTTTAGAGTTCCAAACATCATCACCATATGCATCATTTTTCTTAAAAACTACCGCAGATGTACGGGTATGAAATGGCTTATCAATTTTGTCTTCTTTTGTATCTAATTGAATTTCTATTGCGCCCATGCGACTGATAAAGATGTATTCGTTACCATGAACTAAATTGGTTACGCCAGAAAAGCCCTCCACAATCTTAAACCATTCTGGGTGCGAAGCATACATCCGGCTTCTTACTATTCTGTCTTCAAAGGTTCTTGGGGTTTTCCATTCTTGATAACCGAATACCTGATCTTCTAACAAATTTAATGAGTTAGAAATTTGACCATATGCTTCTAGACCCGTTTTTGCAGGGGGCAATTTTCCCAGAACATCAAATAGTTTCATCAAGCGTGATTTTTTTGTCGGCTCGTCTCCCCACGACTTATCTTTTATATACATTAAACTTTCCTAATACTTTAATTGATTACCTAAAAAATCTTTAGTACTTATAGTTTAAAAAAATCAACATAAAAATGAATTTAAATCTATTTAATATAGTATTTCAAATGCAGCACATTAACAGCTTCTTCGATGGGAATAAAGAAATTCAGACCTGTGGGGATATTATCTGTTGTGTACCCCATTGCCGCAATACCAATAACATTGCCCGCCTCATCCAACAAAGCACCGCCACTATTGCCGGGATGGAGGGTAATATCACATTGAATAAAATTCTGAACATAGGGTTTCAAGCGTTTCCGATACGCACTGACCATGCCTTTAGTCACGGTATCTTGTAATCTTTGTTCATCAAGAGGCGTTCCAATCGCATAAACAGTTTCACCCACCAACGGCAATTTTTGGCGTAAGGGTAAGATATGCGGTTGAAAATTTTTCGGCAATTTATCAACGCGGATCAACGCGACATCGCGCGGCTTATCCCGTTGGATGACCGTGCCGATTAAAGTATGTTTTTTATTAAAGGTCACAACACGCACCAAATCCGCATCCCCAACAACATGCGCATTTGTGAGGATATAAGCGCCCTGAGGGTCTGTTCCTACAAAAAATCCTGATCCATGCCCTGCCCCTGTACCAATTGAAACGCTACTGCGGCGGCTATTGCCAATATCGTTGACGGACATGGTTTGTGTATGAATGGGTAATGTGGGTAAGATTTTCAGGCTATGAACTGCATCGGCCATAGATTGACGCTTAAAGGGATTTTCTTGGTCAGGGCGAATGCCTTTGAAAATCAAATTATAAAATTCTGGTTGTGCGCCTAAATTATGCGCCGCCATCGCAAAGGCATTATCCAGCAATAATCCAACGCCTTCTTGGTTCGGTAATTTTTGTTTGGCATAGCCCTGTGTTTGGGCTTTGAAGACTGTAAAGCGGCGTAAGCGATCATAGACTGTCCACTCCACCGTCATTGATCCCTCACCACGATAGCCTGTGCGTTTAAAGGAAATAAACCCAGCATCCCCTTGGTTACATAAATCCAATTTAATATCAATAATACGGGCGCCGATATGATAGATGCTGCGGGCTTCTTCGTCTTCTATATCAAAAAGCTGGCGACCGCCGCCAACAACATCATAGCCCAGCGCCCCTAATTCTTGGTCAAACGCATCATATAAAAATTCATTATTGATTTGTGATAGGATTTCTCTGCGTCCTAAATATCCATAAGGCCCCCCACAAGACCACCCAAAATCCCGTGGACTGACGGCACCGAAATCATCCCCCCGCGGGATGTCAAAGACCAATTTACGCATATAAACAGGGGATGGCTCTGCATCAGGTGGCACGGGAATTGCTGGCAAATCATAGGCACGCGGCACATGAATCAAATGACAGGCTGACATCAAAAAACAAAGAAATACAGATAAAATCAAAGAAAAGCGCATTGTTTAAGTATCAGTGGGTTATTATCATATGATTGTCAAAAAGGTAAAAAGATACTATATAGATTAGATTGATTTTTACCAACGGAAAAAAACATGATAAAACCAACAAAAGACCAAGCGCTGAATGCCGTTCGCACCTTATTATCCTATATTGGTGAAAATCCAGATCGTTCGGGGTTATTGGAAACACCTGATCGGGTTTTGCGATCTTTTGATGAATTTTACAGCGGCTATCACGATGATCCTGCCCTTATTTTAGGCAAAACATTTGAGGATATTGATCAATATGATGATTTCGTTTTGGTCAAAAATATTGATTTTATATCCCATTGCGAACATCACATGGTGCCCATCATCGGGCGCGCCCATGTGGCATATTGGCCAGATCAAAATGTGGTGGGGATCAGCAAATTGGCGCGTTTGGTTGATGTATATGCCAAGCGCCTGATCTCCCAAGAAACCATGACACAGCAAATCGGCAAGGCGTTGGATACACACATACAACCCAAAGGTGTTGCCATTATAATCGATGCCGCCCATCAATGTATGAATACACGCGGTGTTTTCAAAGCCAACAGCAGCACTGTCACATCTTATATGTCAGGTGTTTTTAAGAATGATGCATCGGTTATGGATCGATTTCTAAAGAACCTTATCTAAAAGATATAAAATACGCTCATCTTTCTTTTGTTGGAACTCTTTGATCAACGGATCAAACATTTGGCTTTCCATGCCGCGCCGTATGATAGAATTATCAGGAATTTGAATCTCATATCCCACAGCCTTGAGCGCGGCATAAACGGGAGAGCGACAATTTTGTGATTTCACACCCATATTGCGTATATATAAAAAATCCTGTGCGGCAACATCACAGGCAAATTGATATAAGCGATTCCAATTGGGTAATATCTCCTCTAAGCTCCCTTTTTGATAAAGATAGCCCGTATAATCATCAACACTAGGGGTAGACGTTTTAACAGAGAAAGGGGACATCATAATCACTTTATCAAAAACCCCTAAGGTCTTTGCAATGTTCTTATACAAAGAATCTGCGTTACATGTTTTAGCGGCAATGTTAAAAAATTCAAATAAATTTGATAAATAGTCCCCCTTAACATTAAAATGAATCTGATCAATAATTAAATTTGACTCTTGTGTTCTTTCAGAAAGTGCCAAGAAAGAATGTGCGTAAGACCGTGATTTATTCCACATCTCAAGCAAATGAATTTCATATTCTTTTATCGGATTTTCTTGCATATATATTATAAACCCAGTTTTTGATGTTGATATTGTTTTGAAACGTCATAAATCATAAGGCTTTGCGTCCCGTCTTGGAACATTGGGTCTTCAGGAATCTCGACAGTCTCTTTCAGGCATCGCAAAATAGCATATAATCCAGATCGACAATTTTGGAACTTTGTTTGATTGAGCATTTCTGTGTGCAAAAATAAATATTCATTTTGTGTAATGAATTCAGCGATACTAACAATTTTACCCCATAAATCTAACATCTGTGTTTCCGTACCTTCTTCATGCAAATGAAACCAGTGAAAATCATGAAGATTCTTCCCCAAAGCATCATCAAAAAACCCTTTTAATAGCAAAAAATCATTGCCCCTATCAGGTATATTGGACATTTTGAGTGGTTCAGATTTATTATGCTGAATAGCCTTTTCATTAAATTCATTGACGATCTTAAATTTAGGATTGTTCAGCAGGCATGGCTCTCCTTTAAAACTCGGGAAAAAATCAAGCCTTTTGAAAACAGTGTCATTTTTTGTAAGCACTAAAAAGGCATGAACACCTATAAAACCGCCATGCTCAACTAAATACAGACCGTATTTTTCTTCTATTTGATTTTGCATTTTATATGAACACCCTGCTTTTTATTTCTAAATACAATCTAACCCAAGGATTTGTCAATAAAAAACCAGCCAAATGGCTGGTTTTTTTCTGTCTGTTAAAGACAAAATTATTTCTTTGATGGAGGCATTTTCTTTTCTTCGAAATAGACATGCGCCCCTTTTTTCCCTGTTTCAGGGTGAATTGCCCAAGGGTCAAATTTTTTCAATTTCAATTTGTTAATCATTTTCGGGCTGCGTTTTGTGTAATAGCGGAATCCTGTTCCTGCTGAACTTTCCAAACGAACCTTAATCGCGCCACCTTTTTTAGCCATAGCAATACTCTTTATATTTTCTAAAACATTGTAATAATTGTGTGTAAAACGCACATTGACCTTTTTTCACAACAGAGTCAAGTATTTTTATTGTAAAAAATCACGAAAACGATTATATATCGCATCCATGAGCATGAACAATTTCAAACAAACCCCTGCCAAGATTGGCTTTGTCAGCCTTGGATGCCCCAAAGCCCTTGTGGATTCTGAGCGCATTATTACCCAACTGCGCGCGGAAGGCTATGTGCTATCCCCCGATCAGACGGATGCCGATGCCGTGATTGTCAATACATGTGGCTTTTTAGATAGCGCGAAAGAAGAATCACTCAACGCTATTGGTAATGCCATGAAAGAAAACGGCAAGGTCATTGTCACAGGCTGTATGGGCAAAAACCCTGAGGAAATTTTGGCGAAATACCCCAATGTCCTTGCCATCACAGGCCCTCAACAATACGAAGATGTCGTGGCCGCTGTCCACCAAGCCGTGCCGCCGATTGCCAATCCCTATATGGATTTAGTGCCTGAGCAGGGAATCAAATTGACGCCGCGCCATTATGCCTATGTCAAGATTTCAGAAGGTTGTAACAATCGCTGTAGCTTTTGCATTATCCCCGATTTACGAGGGGATTTGGTTAGCCGCCCAGCAGGCGCGATCTTGAATGAGATTGTACGTCTGAAAAATGCCGGTGTGCGCGAAGTCTTGATTATTTCCCAAGATACCAGCGCGTATGGTGTTGATCTGAAATATAGTGAGAGCCGTTTTCAAGACCGCATGGTCAAGGCGAAATTGCAGGATCTATGCGAGGAAATGGGCAATATCGGCGATCTATGGACGCGCTTGCATTATGTGTACCCATACCCCAGTGTCGATCATATTATCCCCTTAATGGCAGAGGGCAAAATTTTGCCCTATCTGGATATTCCTTTCCAGCACGCCAGCCCTAATGTCTTACGCGCCATGCGCCGCCCTGCTGCACAGGATAAAACCTTTACGCGCATCGCGGATTGGCGCAAAATCTGCCCTGATTTGGCGATTCGCTCCACCTTTATCGTCGGCTTTCCGGGAGAGACGGAAGAGGATTTCCAATTCCTGCTGAATTGGTTAGACGAGGTCGAAATTGACCGTTTGGGCTGTTTTAAATATGAGGCCGTATCAGGCGCAAAAGCCAACGCCTTACCCAATGCTGTGCCTGAGGATATCAAAGAAGAACGCTGGCATCGTTTAATGGATGCGCAGCGCGGCATTAGTGAGCGGATTTTATCCCGCAAAGTCGGCACGATCCAAGATGTGATTATTGACGAAGTGGATGATGAAGGCGGAGCTGACGGCCGCACCAAATATGACGCCCCCGATGTGGACGGCAAAGTTTATTTGCGCGATGCAGGCGGTATCAAACAAGGCGATATTATCAAAGTGCGTATCGAAGAATCAGATGAATATGATTTATATGGCGTGCCTGTTTAAGTTTTGATTTCAAACAATCACCTGATTCGGATTTAAAAGCGGCACATCATTTAAGGTGACCAAATCAGTATGATTTCCATTCATATAAAGTGATATGGCTAAATTATTGCCGCGCTGTTCTGTTTGAAGAATGTTATTTTGAAAAGCCTCTTGTGTTGTTAAATTGCCTAATCCATTGGCGGTAAATAAGGCATCTAAATCTAATAGATCATTGATTCCGAAATCTAAGATGACATCGCCGGCCTCATTTAAATTACCATAGACAAATCGGTCATTTCCTGCGCCGCCTGATAACACATCACGTCCAACACCGCCAGAAATCCAATCATTTTGATTGCCGCCAATAATCGTGTCATTCCCCCTGCCGCCATAGATTTTTCCATTAAATTCATTGTCTAATGTCACTTGATGACCTTGGTCATTGGTTAAATAAACGTCTAAATTCTTACCCAGTGTCACATTGTTATTTGCGCCTGTATCTAATGTAAGATTTACCAAGCGATCTTGTCCTTTGAGATTGATTCCTTGTGAGAATAATCCATTGCCTAAATCAACAAATCGTGCGCCCTCTTGGACTATAAATTGTTCAACAGATTGCAGATTTTTTAAATCATTTGCACTCAAATGCACATTCGTTGAAAAACGGATTGTGTCATATCCTGATCCGCCATCAATAATTTGCCCCCTCAGAAAATCACGCGCAAAATCTATGAAATCATTGCCCGTGCCTGCGTATATTTTCACATTCGCATCGGCGTTATAGGCAATCAAATCATTTCCATCACCGCTATAGATTGTCGATTGCCCCCCTAAAATTTTAATATAATCATGGCCGTTCCCACCATAGAGATTCCCCAAAGTCAGATGATTAACCGTGGCGCTTTGGTTTTGACCATCGCGCAAATAAACATCACCTGTGCCGGCTAAAATCAAATCTTTTTGCAATGCAACATCATTGGCGCGTAAATATTCCAAATTTACGCCTAAATGATTATAACGTAAAATGACATTGCCGCGATCACTTTGGTTTAGGAAATTTGCATCGAAAAATGCTGAGATTCTGACCTTTGCTGCCGTCATATCAATTTCATCAATACCTTTTAAATTCGTATAACGATTGGTGCGTAACGTATAGGCGGCACTGTTGATTTGTAAAACATCGTGCCCCTTTCCCATACGAATAGATGTGGTTGTATCCAGATCACTGATAAAAACATTTAATCGATCATTGCCATTACCCGTAACAATTTTTGTGTTTCCTTTTTCCAGTTTCAGATTCACATCAACAAGCTTGGTATCCAAATTTAATTGGGCATCGCTGAATTGTCGATAATCATAATTTTTGAACAAAATGGAATGTTGCGCATCAAATTGCAGCAATGAATCTTTTCCTCGCGCCGACCATTTTAAATTGCTTGCGTTCGTGAGATAGGAAAACCCTTGTAAACTTAAAATATCATTCGATTGAAAATCGGTAATCACATCATGCCCTTGGTGAATTGCAAACTGAAAAACATCAGACCCCAATCCGCCCGTCACAACATCATTCCCAGCACCACCAATGAGAACATCATTCCCAACCCCTCCATATAAACGATCATTGCCGCCATTGCCGTTTAATGTTGCCCCCAGATCCCACCCATAAATCACATCATCACGATTGCCCGCAACGGCATATCCAAACAAATTTTTATTTGATCCATCAATATCAGTATAGGGATGCATACTCAGATTCCCCCCTGAAACCAATGACCATGATTTATCCCCCAATACGTCATAAAGGGCGGTTTGAGTCACAACAATATTGGAATGATCATCGCTGCCATGATAATTCAAATCACGATTGGTTAGGGTGATTTGAATATTATTATAAGCCTCCGCATCATAGCTGGAGAAAATAAATCCATGCCGTGTATTGAGCAGCGTCAGATTGGTAAACTGCCCATAAAAACTCTCCCCCACATGCAACGCATAGCCATTGCCATCGCTCCCCTTATTATGTGATCCATCGGCGGTGAAATGATCCACTTTGGCGTCCAATGCACCGCGTAAATCAAGAGCATGCGATGCCGCGTTTAAAACCGTTACATTTTGAATCTCAACCCCTTGGGTTAAATGAACACGCAATGCTGCATTGGATTGATAGTCAGGGGCAGTATTTTCAAAGCGTTGCGCATCAGGGATTCCTAAATCATAAGTTATCGTTAAATCCGAGACACGGACATTATCCAACATATTGACCCGTTGTATTTTCGCCGCATTCATATCATAGGCAACGCTATGTTTTAAATTGACGACATTTCCAATAATGGATTCAATTTCCACCAATGATTCGCGCAAAGGATTTGTCTTTACCCAATCTTGGTTGCGTGTTAAATCAAATTTTGGATCTGATAAATATTGTGCATCATTATCTTGAAAAACTTTTAAAACATCACCTGCTTTTAATCCTTGTGTGTCTTGCAGGGTGATGCTTTTGCTGTGTTGCACAATGGAATTGGTTGCAACAGATGTCCATGTATCCATGCTGCCTTTGATCACGATGGCATCTTCTTGCGCCCCTGAGATCGAGAATAATAATTTTGTGGCGTTCTCACCTGATCCTGTTAAGTGAATATCACCCCTTTCAATTTGTAAAGGGGCATTTAAAATATGTGTTCCCGCATTGAATAAAATTGTTGATCCTGAGGCGGCTGTTTTTAAAACAAAATTTAATGCCGCTTCACTGACACCCACATCAATATTATATCTATTTTGATCTGCATTAAATGTAATCTTAGAAAAATCATAGAGAGAATTGGAGAGTATAGACATTTCAAAAGACTCCTACATTGATGAAGATAAGCCTTATTATTATACATAATACTTTAGTGTGGGATTAAATTTAGGTGGGATTTTAGGTATAACTAAACCAAATTATAGTCAATCTTAATAAAAACCATATTTTTTATTAAGATTGATACGACTGCAAGTGTGGCGAGCATAGAGTGCCTGATACGAAATCTTCCAGAGATGCTGGGTACGCATTCAGTATGACGATTTTTTTGTATATTTACTGCACTATCTCATCAATTTCCAACCAACGCCATTCTTTCGTTTCGATGTCGGTTTTTAGGGCTTCTAAATCCTCTGTCATTTGCATGAAACCATCGGGGTCGATTTTGTAAAAATTGGGATCACTCAGTTGCGAGATCATATTTTGCACACGCTGTTTTGACATCTCAATTTCTTTGGGCAGATGATCGTAATCATATTGATCGCGGTAGGTTAATTTGACAGCTTTTTTCTTTTGCTGCGGCGCAATAATTTCTTTAGATTCTTTAGATGATTTGATAGGCAAGGGGGCAGCATTTTTGGCGTCTTCTTTGTCTTTCCATTCTTTGTAATCGCTGTATCCACCAATCACTTCGTGGATAATGCCATTGCCTTCAAATGCTAAAATCTTACCCACCGTTTGATCTAAAAAATCACGGTCATGCGATACGACAATCAGCGTGCCTTGGTATTCTTCCAAAATATCTTGCAGCATATCGAGTGTATCCATATCCAGATCATTGGTGGGTTCATCCAAGATCAAAAAGGATTTAGGATCGGCCAAAATTTTTGCCAGCATCAGTCGGTTTTGTTGCCCCCCCGATAACGTCATCACAGGATCCAGCGCGCGGCTGGGGTCAAAGAGAAAATCTTTTAAATACCCACATACATGGCGCGGTTTGCCGCGCACCATAATATGATCGCCGCCTTGCGGCACGAGGGTTTTCCACAGCGTATCATTCATATTCAAATCTTTGCGCTTTTGGTCAAAGTATGAAAATTCTAAATTATGCGCTAATTTGACCGTGCCTGAATCGGGGTCTTCTTCCTTCACTAACATTTTTAGGAAACTAGTTTTGCCGCAGCCATTTTCGCCCAAAATCCCGATGCGGTCGCCGCGTGTGATGCGTAGATGATATTTATCCAAAATCACCACTTCACGCGCCGCGCCGCCATGCACCACTTGGCGTGTGTCATGGTATGTTTTGCTAACATTATAAAATTCGGCAACAATTTTCGCAGAGGTTTCAACATCCCCGTGCGTGACCTCAATTTTTTGCCGCAGGCGGTTGAGGGAGGATTGTTCAAAGCGGAGTTTATCACGCATTTCTTTCATCAATTCCAAGCGGCGGATATTGCGTTTGCGGCGTCCCTGCACACCACGGCTTGCCCATTCGACCTCTTGGTTGACGATTTTTTGTTTGCGTTGTAATTCACGCGCTTCTTGGTCTAATACATCTTCTGACCATTGATCAAATGTGCCAAATCCGAAGGGATGCACGCGAATCTTGCCACGATCCAACCAGAAAATTTTATTGGTGATATTGGCCAAAAATCGTTTGTCGTGACTGATACACAGCAATGCGCCGCGATAAGATTTTAGGTAGGTTTCCAACCATTCAATCCCTGCCAAATCCAAATGGTTTGTTGGTTCATCCAATAATAAAATATCAGGCTCTTCGACCAACGCCCTTGCTAAGGCGGCGCGGCGTAATTGACCACCTGAAAGATGCGTCATATCGGCGTGCAGCGGTAAATCCAGCGGTTCTGCCACCATATCGACTTTGTACCGATAGGCTTCATTTTGACGTTCTTCCGCCAATTCTTCAAAGATATAATCAAAAACGCTCATCCCCTCTTGCGGGGTGACGCTTTGGCGTAAATAGCCAATGGATGTGCCGGGCATGATCCAACGCTCCCCATCATTCAGCTCCCGATCCCCTGTAATCATTTGCATGAGGGTGCTTTTGCCCGCGCCGTTTCGTCCCACCAACGCCACGCGGTCATTTTCATGGATATGAAGGGTGATGTCTTCTAAAAACGGTTTTGCGCTAAAGGCGACCATGCCTTCTAAAAGGCTAAGCAGGGCGGTTGAACTCATGATATAGAACTGTCTTTCTTTTTAAATGAGCCACAGCATAAAAGATTGAGTCCAAATTTGCAAAACTAAAGTGAGAATACGCCTAACTCTTAATCCTCTGCTAAGAATTTATCAACATCCAATGCCGCCATACATCCTGTACCAGCAGCGGTGACGGCTTGGCGATAGGTCTTATCCATCACATCACCTGCAGCAAAGACCCCGTGAACGGATGTCCGCGTTGTGCCTGCCTCCACTTTGATATAATTCTCAGAATCCAGCTCAATATGCCCTTTAAAAATTTCAGTGGCGGGGTCGTGACCAATGGCAACAAACATCCCATCGACGTTGATCTCTTGCGTGCTTTCATCCTTGGTAGATTTTAAACGAAGCCCTGTCACACCGGGAATAACGCCTGCCGTGCCTGCGACATTGCCTAAAATCTCTTCAACCACATGATCCCATATAACCGTGATTTTGGGGTTATTGAACAGGCGTTCTTGCAACATGCGCTCTGCCCGTAAGCTATCGCGACGGTGAATCAGCGTGACTTTGCTGCAGAAATTGGCTAAATACAGGGATTCTTCGACGGCCGTGTTACCGCCACCCACCACAGCAACCTCTTTATTTTTATAAAAGAACCCATCACAGGTGGCGCAAGCAGATACACCAAGCCCCTTAAATTTTGTTTCGCCCTCTAGCCCCAACCATCTCGCTTTTGCACCTGTGGTGATAATGACACTATCGGCCAGATACACATCGCCATGATCGCCCCATGCTTTGAACGGGCGGCTGGAAAAATCAACTTTTTGGATATAATCATAACGCATATCTGTGCCCACATGCTTGGCTTGGGCTTGCATTTGCTCCATTAACCAAGGGCCTTGGATCACTTCGGCGAATCCGGGGTAATTTTCAACATCCGTGGTAATGGTCAGCTGCCCCCCCGGTTCTAACCCCAACACTTGGATCGGCTTTAAATTCGCCCGCGCCGCATAAATCGCCGCGCTATAGCCAGCAGGGCCTGAGCCGATAATAAGGACTTTGGTGTGATGTTCGGTGGGTTTTGTCATGATCTATTCCAGTGCTTTTAAAATCTGCTTTATAATTTAAGCATGTTTTCGCAGCGCGTAAAGGGGAAAGTGCAATTTATATCAAACTTGGATGATGGGAAAGATCAAAAAATCAACAATAGGCATGATTTTGAAAAATGGCTCCCCGAGCAGGATTCGAACCTGCGGCCAGACGATTAACAGTCGTCTGCTCTACCGCTGAGCTATCGAGGAACAAAACAATAAAAACGGTATATTTATCGTTGGTTTTTTATAGCGAATTCTGTTTTAAAAATCTAGTGTTTTTTTAAAAAATGTTCAATAAAAAAAAGGGGTCTCGAAAGACCCCTTTTCTATTCTTTAAGAGAATGCGAAAATATTAGAATTTCCATTACGACTGTGGAAATTAGAATTTCCAACATAATCGTGGAAATTAGAATTTCCAACGCGCTGTAACAGAACCTGAATAGCCAAAGAAATCTTCTTTAACTTGGCTGTTGGCTTCAGCAGATAAGATGAAAGATCCATCATTTGCTTCCCAATCAACCCCAGTTCCGAACAAGGCAGAAGCCTGTGCAACATCAGCACCTGTTGTTGTGAACGTACCTGTTGTTCCAGCATAAGTCGATGTTGTTGAATATTCATCACCAACGAAGTCATACTGAGCACCCACAGATGCGAACGGACGAACATGTGATCCGTTTTGCAATTGGAATGTTTCATCGGCTTCCAACTCACCACGCGCAACGAAGATGTTTTGAGCATCAGCATCAACATTCAATCTACCAGCACCGCCAGTTTCAGTGTAATCTTCTGTTGAGATATGGGCATAGTCTAAAGCAAAGCTAGGTGTCAACTTAACGATTTCTGTTTCATACTCTTTACCAACTTTGGCAACAGCACGGTAAACAGATGTGTCGTAATCAGCATTGATACGGCTGCCTGCAACAACACCATTTCTGTTGGCTTCTGTGTTGTTTAGAGCATAAGACAAGAACCCGTCAACAAAGTATCCATTGTCTGTTGGGACATATGTTCCATACAATGTGGCTTGGTATGTATCGATGTCAGACTGTGTTTGAGCAGCAGAATCGCCATCAACATCTGATTGACCATATGCCAAGGAAACCCCAACACGTGCTGTTTCAGAGATTGCTGTATCTGTACCAACCGCAAAACCGATTGTGTCTGATTCGAAACCTTTCACACCATCACGTGTGTCTTGATCCGCTGCACCACCAAAGGCTTGAGCCCAGAAATCATAACCAGACAAAGTATAACCTTCGCCAGCTGCAACCCCTGTGTTGCCGTTACGTGCATCAGCCAAATGTGTGGAGACTGTATCCAACGCACCCGCTGTCGCAGAAGCAACTGCCGCAGCACCCGCACCAGAAACATCACCAGACAATTTCTCAGCTGCTGAATTCAAACCAGCTTGTGTGTTGATACCAGCCAATGTGTTTGAAGCATCAGCAGAAATTGCTGTCAATTTCAAAACAGGTGTCAAAGCAGTTTTTGAACCATTTTGGACTTGACCCAAAGATGTGTTGTCAAGTGTTGCAGTCACAACAGCTGTTTCAGCAACTTCAGTTACAGCATAGCTGAACAAACGTGATGTGTCTGTTACCGCTGTTTGTGTGCCAACAGCATCAGCAAAAACCAATGTGTCCGCATTCAATACAGTGGCTTGACCCGCAGCATTGAAACCAGTTTCCAAACCTGTCACATCAAATGTGATTGTTTTACCTGTTGTAATATTGATGTCATCCAAACGTGTTGTTGTCCCAGCAGAACCTTTTAGAGTAATGTTGTGGTTAACATCAAAGATCCCTTCGCCAGCAACTGTCGAATTGATATTCGCTGTAACAACAGTCCCATCAGCACCTGTTTCATATTCAGCTGTATTTCCCTGCAATGTAATGTCATTTGCAGAAACGTTTGCAGAAGATGTCAACTTTCCAGTGTTTGCAATTGTAATCGCAGCCAATGCTTTTGTTGCACCGATTGAACCTGTTGAGTCCAAAGTGATTGTGTTGTCAATGTCCAAGATACCTGTGTTTGCAGCAGCTCCATTGATTGTCGTGCTGATCACGCCACCATTGACACCAGAGAACTGAACTTTACCCGCTGCGCCAACTGTTGTCGCACCTTCTAAAGTTGCAGCTGCTGTTGTGCTGTCTAAGTTCAATGTAGAACCTGCATTAACAGTGATTGCTGTTGCATCAACGCTAGACGCACCGTCAACTGTAACAGTCAAGGATTTACCAGCAGCAACATCAACAGATGCCAATTTCGCAGAGTTACCAATTTTACCAGCAACTGTTGTGTTTTGATCAATATCCAAAACCCCTTGACCTGCTGTTGAGGCATTAATATTACCAGTCAAAGTCTTACCAGTTGTGGCAACTTTGATTGTAGAACCAACACCTTGTAGAGTGAAGTCATCAGAGCTAATGTTTGAGTTCACAGTCGCTGTTTTACCTGCTGCAATTTCAACAACATCAACAGCCAATGTTTGACCAATTTCAGCATTGATTGTTGCGTTACCGTCAATATCCAAGATACCGCGGTCAGCAGCACCAAGACCATCAATCACACCATTTAGAGTGACATTAGCACCTGTCAAGTTGATTTCAGAAGTTGCACCTTCCAAGTCAACGTCAGCAGCACTGAATGTATCGCCTGTTACTGTCAAAACTGTGGCGTTTGCAACGGTAACATCGTTAATTTGTCTTGTTTTACCAATATTACCAGCAACTGTTGTGTTCGCGTTAATATCCAAAACACCGTCTGTAGAGGCTGTTGTTGCGTTAATGTCGCCTGTCAATGTCGCAGCTGAATCAACTTGTAATGCACCAGCAGCACCTGTCAATGTAAAGCCTGTAGCTGTGATATTGTGACCCACAGACAAACGAACCGCATTAGCCACAACAGATGCCAATTTCGCTGTACCACCGATAATACCACCAGTAGAGGCGTTCGCGCCACTGACAGTATATGTACCAACACCCGCTGTTGTACCGTTGATTGCACCTGTGATTGTTGCGCCGTTTGTGTTATTCAACGCACCAGCAGAACCCAAAGTCACGGCACCTGTCAATGTATTTGCAGCCGTAACCAAAGTCCCATTAACCGCAACATTTGTTGCAGATGCCGCAGCACCCAATGTCAATGTTTTGCCTGAATTAACAGTCAATGTGTTCAAGGCTGTTGCACCGATGATGCCTGTGTTTGTTACGTTCAAATCAATTGTCAAGTTACCCACACCAGCAGACGCACCGTCAACCGCTTGGTCGATGACTGCGCCTGTTTGAGCAAGTACAGTCTGAGAAGCAGCAACAGTAATATCACCAGATAAGTTTCCAACCAATTCACAGCTTGTTGTGATTGCACCTGTCAAGGCACAAGCGGCAGCATTTGCTGTTGTTGGGGTCAATGCCGTCGCACCAAGTACGATTGCGGCTGCTGATGCCCCAAGAAGAATATTCTTCTTAATGTTTGTAGTCATGTTTGCATTCTCCTGAATAAAGAAATGAAGATAAAGAGTTTAAGGTGTAACTTTTGGCAGCTCTGAAAAAACAGATAGACCTCTGGTCACTTTTTCGCTCTTATCTTTTACCATTGAATAGAAAAGCCTGTCTAGGGGGGTTTAGGGGATTGCGTCACTTTTTGCCACATTTGTTAAAAACTGTTGCAAAAATGTCGCATATTATTTTCATAAACACACAAAACCGTTTACATTTTGTTATGAAATATTAATAAGAGATTAAGAAATCTATAGAAAATATTGAAATATAGTCAAACCAAATAAATTTGTTTATGGTGTTCTGAACAGGAATCGTCATACTGGACGTGATCCAGCATCTCCCGCCTATAAGCACGAGATGCCGTGTCAGGGCACGGCATGACGGCGTGGGGGAAAGGTACAACGCCCGTCAGGCATAAGAAAAGATAATTTTATAGGGAGAAACCCCAGATTTTGGATAGGCGGCAAGGAATGAGAAGCGCTTAAACCGTAAGCGTACATTGAAGTACGTGCGGATCTCACACATCGCAATGACGCATCATATCAAAGGGGCAGATTGCCAAAAGATGGGGTTTCTAGAGATGCCCTTTATTGATTCATAGCTTGGAAGAAATCTTGGTTGTCTTTGGTGTCTTTCATTTTACCGACCAAGAACTCAATCGCATCGACGCTGGTCATGGGATTTAGAATGCGACGTAAGATCCACATTTTTTGTAAATCTTGGCGATCGACCAATAATTCTTCTTTTCGTGTGCCTGATTTTTGAATATCAATGGCAGGGAAGACGCGTTTATCGGAAATCTTACGATCCATAACAATTTCGGCGTTTCCTGTTCCTTTGAACTCTTCGAAAATGACCTCATCCATACGGCTGCCTGTTTCCACAAGGGCGGTGGCGATAATCGTCAAGCTGCCGCCTTGTTCAATATTTCTGGCCGCACCAAAGAAACGTTTAGGACGTTGCAAGGCATTCGCATCAACCCCCCCCGTTAAAACTTTGCCTGAGGACGGAACGACTGTATTATACGCCCGCGCCAATCGCGTGATAGAATCCAGCAAAACAATCACATCACGCTTATGCTCAACCAATCGCTTGGCTTTTTCTAAAACCATTTCTGCGACTTGCACGTGACGGGTGGCAGGTTCATCAAATGTGGAGGACACAACTTCACCCCGCACAGAGCGCGCCATGTCGGTAACCTCTTCGGGGCGTTCATCAATCAACAAAACAATCAGATAGGCATCAGGATGATTGGTTTCAATGGAATGGGCGATATTTTGCAACATCACTGTTTTCCCCGTACGCGGCGGCGCCACGATCAAGGCACGTTGCCCAAAACCAATAGGCGATACCATTTCAATCACCCGTGCGGTCAGGCTGTTTTTGGTGGGATCTGCCAATTCCAGATTAATTTTACGATCTGGATAAAGGGGGGTTAAATTATCAAAATTAATACGGTGACGCAATTTTTCAGGTGATTCTGCATTAATGGCATTTAAGCGCAACAGGGCAAAATAGCGTTCATTATCTTTGGGCGCGCGAATTTCGCCTTCGACCACATCGCCTGTGCGCAAGCCGAAACGACGCACTTGGGCGGGGGATACATAAATATCATCAGGGCCCGGTAAATAATTTTCCTCAGGTGATCTTAAAAATCCAAAACCATCGGGTAAAACCTCAATCACGCCTGCGCCTGAAATGGGTACATTTTGCTCCGCCAATTCCTTAAGAATGGCAAACATCATGTCTTGTTTCCGCATAGATGAGCATTCTTCGATATCCAATTCCTCCGCAAAAGCAAGCAATTCAGCGGGCGAGCGTGATTTCAAATCCTGTAAATTCATAAAATTATCCTGAAAAATATAGGCTTTTAAAAAAGCATTCATTAATGATTTAGCATGTCTATCATCTGATAAGGTGGGGGAAACCTTTGGGCGTAGTGAAATACGCACTGATAACAATATGCCACTTCCTGTCTTAAAGAAGTCTTTATAAACCTATTTATTTATTGAAGTTCAAAAGAATCACCCGTCAAAATCCAGCATTTGAATGGGGATTCGATTCTAGATAGCTGGAAAATAGGCGATTCTTCACCTGATTGTCAATCTTTTATTTTTATGATAGACTAAAATTTGTCAAAACAATTCTACTATTAAGGGAAATTTATGGGCTGGTCATATGTGTCTCAACGAATTACAGAAGCCTTGAATAAGGTTGATCAAAACCCGACTCAAGTCAAAAAACTCTTAGCCACGCTGATTGTTGAAGATCCCCGTTTTTTAATTGAACTGACAAAACCCCATATTGATGGCATTTTATCACATGCAATCAATAGATGCCTTCATGAGGACACAACTGAAGATGGAAAAAGTACTGGACTCAAAGATACAAACTCTGGTAGTATTGTTTCACAAGAAAGTGATTTAGCACAAGAATTGGTTAGGATATTAGGGGACACACCAGTTGGCACACATGCTAATGCAGAATTTGGACGTGAAAATGAATTTGCGCGTCTGCCCAAAAAGCCTGTATCTGCGTCACATATCAAAGCCATTGAAGCCATTGTAAAAAAGCGCCCCACCTAAAATTTTTCTGCTCAATCACGACCTTGGAAAACTTAATTTCTATCATGGTCTATTGTGCAAAATCGATTTTTTCAAACACAGCAATATTTTAACGCCAGCGAAACACGACGCATGGCGTTTTTAGCACAACATGGTTTATCCACGGCATGGTTTGAACGATTGCAAAATCATTGCCCAACCCGCCGATATTATCGTTTCCAAAAAAGATTAAAAACCGTGATCTTAATGGAATCTATCCCTGATCATTCCAGCCTATCCATTGAAACGCATCGTATTGCTGATTTTATAAAACTGAATAGCGTGTTAAATGCGGCCGGTCTGAAAACCCCTGATATTTTAGGTATGCATGAAAATAATGGATATTTATTATTAGAGGATTTAGGCAACATAAATTTTATCTCCGCTTTTGAGGATAATATTGATGTGATGGAGCTGTGTGAACTGGGGTTGAATGTGCTGATCTGTCAGAAATCCAATATTGATCTGGAACATATACAATTAAAACTGTACCACAAAAGCCATCTGCGCCAATCCATACAGCGTTTGGTTGATTGGTATGCCCCCATGATCCGACGACGTCTGAATGATAATATGATGATCGAAGAATTTAATGCATTATGGCGTGATATTGAAAAAACAATGCCTGAGCCAATGATCGGTATGATTCACGGGGATTTTCATTTTGGCAACTTAATGTATCTGAAACGATATAAAGGTTTAAAACGCGCAGGCATTTTGGATTTCCAAGGCGCAATGATTGGCCCCTTGGCGTATGATATGGTGACATTACTCAATCATCCCGAGCTGCCCCTGCCGCGGGATATACAGGATAAAATGCTGACGCTCTATTGCAGCGATTTTACGCCTGAACAAAAAGATTCATTTTTTATGTGGTATGAAGTGCTGAAGGCACAATATTTTTGCCGATTATTGGGGGAATATATTCAACATGCCGTTATTGATGAACAGCCCCATTATCTGGAACATTTAAACAGACTGGCGCAAAATCTGAATGGGTGTTTGTTGCATCCCATCCTATCACCGCTTAAGGATTGGTGTACTGGGAACGATATTGTTTTTGATCGCGTTCCCAGTATTGATGTAAAACAGCTTTATGGTCGTATCCGTAAAGATGCTATGTAAGGATAACAGGCCTTACGCCAATTTTTTAATCGTAATTGGACGACCGCCATGGGGTGTACTGAAAACATCGGCTGCATTGCCCCCGCGTTTTACAATCTCACAAAATTGATGTTTTGTCCCGTTGGGCAATGTCCAGCCTGATGATCCTACGGATAAACAGAATTGACCATCTGCAACACCAAAGATCCCTTGTCCCACACGCACCAATTGCTGACGTCCGTTGATTTCAATAATCACATCTTGACCATTTAAGGGTTCTAATGTTTTGGGATCAATCGAACATTTCATATTCCCATATCCATCTGTATAGCACACAATATTTTCTGGAACATCGGGAATATGTGCGCGAACATCTTCGCCCAATTCTGAATAATCACCATGCAAAATCTTCCCGAATGAAATGGGGAAAATATCGCGGGATCGGAATTGTGAGCCATCTGTATTGCAATTAATTTGACGAATCTCCGTGGCGGCCTCTTTGATAAAAGACAGGGAATAACCGCTATTAACCGCGACAATCTCAACATCGTTGAATAATTTTGCGTAAACCAAGCCTTCTCCTGAATTGGAAACGCGAGGGGTTAAGTCATCCTTACGGGGCGCTGTATTGACAAAAAACTTTTGTGATTTGCCTAATTGACTATTTATGGCGGTTTGCGCCAAAGCAAAACCCGTTGCCTGTGTATCAAAAGCAGGCACAGCATAGGCCTTCACATGCGCCCGCAGCCCCCCCAAAACTCCGTATAATTTTTGCGTGACTTCCGCAAAAGCCAGATCATGCAAATGACCATAATCCGCAATAACATACACCAATAAATCTGACATAGACCTTTATCCTTTATATAATTAAGTTATCAAAATAACGACCTATATATACCGTTTTATCAGGGTTTTTAAAAGAAAAACTTCTTAAATTCCGGACTTATTCAGATATAAATTTCTATGCGCTTATGATAGTCATAGGATTTTTTTAGAATACGAAGTTTACAATAAAGTGTATTTCGTGCGTTAAGAATGTGGTTCTTAGCATAACTACGTCCAAGGCTCTTTATCTCTAAAAATGATTTCTAAAGAGTCATCTTCCTGCTTAAGCATTTTAAAAAATGATGTTGCCACAGAGTCTGATTTTATTTGAAATGGAAGATTAAAATTATGATTTCTTTTTATAGCCTCAATGATAGACTCTTTTTTCTGCTCTAAAATATCATTAACTAATTTAATTCCTGATTGATCTAATCCAGAACCACTAAAGAACCATGGGATTGTATAAGCAATAAAACGATAATCATCTGGTAGATCGTCCGTGGATTGGTGAATAAGTTTCTTAACTTCATCTATTTTCGTTTCAGAGATAGGAATTTTATTGTTTTTCGAAAAGATACGACACCAATCTAGGTACATCCACAAACCTTGTGTTTTAGTCTCAAGCTGGATTTCTTCCAAGACACTAGGCATCCATTCTTGACAGAAATTGCCTACAAAGAAACCATCAAAATTAAATTTTGCCTCTTTGAAGCTATAAAGAAGACAATTATAGTAATCCAGTCGTCTTTTTTCATCAAGCCTATCGCTGGGTTCAACGAACGACTTGACTATCGGGTTTAACTCATGTGCCACTGTCGGCATTTCATATTGATCACAAAGATTTTGGAATTTTCTTTTGAATTCATCTTTATTCTTTAATGTTTCAGGCGCAACTAATTCTTCTAAAGTTGATCGATTAATAGAATAGGATGGGGGCAAATATTTGAAATAAGCTGCACTTTTTTGTGAAAAAGAATTTACATGCTGACCCGTGGTAAGATATTTAAAAATATCTTCCAAATTTTTTTTATACATATAATTTTTTGCTTTGAAAGAAGGATTGTCTTCAAGGAAAGACTCTAAGAAAGTTATTTGTTGTCCTTTGTTATGCAGATAATATGAAAACTTATCTACTGTACTCAAGCCTCTTTCGCGTTTTTCTAAAAACCAAAAAATCTCTGGATCATAGTCGCGCATAAAAGATAAAACAATAAAATCAATTAAATCAACATGACCCTGTATAGCACGATAATCAAATCCAATCTTATTGGCTAAACGGTTAACGCTGCGAATAGTGAAACTATTTAATCGTTTGCGTAAATATTTGCGAGCACTGCCCACTTCCCATCTTTCTTTTAGATCTATTTTATCTATAAAAACTTTTTGATCAGATAGTTCTTTTTCAAATAGATCAAGCAGTTCTTCTCCATATATAGGGGGTAAAGATAGGTTATATTGCACAAATTTTTCAATATATTCACGACCATTTTGGTATTTGTAATGTTCTTGTAATAAATGCGCAACCTGATCTATATCCATTCCAAGGATATAGATCATATTCGGGAAATCTGCTACGGACTTGACCAATCGAAAAACATCCATGATTTGGGTGTGTTCTAGTCGATCAATATCATCAATAATAACAACGATTTTACGCTTGGAGTTTTTGAGAAAATCTTTGATTCTGTCGTGATTGTCAGCCGGAGATTTGGGTTCAAGGAACCAAAAACCCCAAATACAAAAAAGCCCCAATGCAATACTGCCGCATATATCTTTTAATGATAGGTCACTTAGTATGGCTAAAGGAGTAAATACGCTCTTTTTAAAAAATTCATACTGATTTAAAAACTGTATCGCCAAGGTTTGGTTTATAAAAGATTCAAAAAATTCTTTTAAGAAGGGGATAATGTTAATCGCTAAAAACATGGCAATAAAAAATAATCCCCATCTAAATTTTAGAAATAAGGATGGATTCAAAGATGAAATTGATTTCTGATAATTTGAAAACAGCCATCCGTTCCAGAAAACAATCCCGTGAAAGCCTTTGAAACATTGATTTTTAAGTTCATCAAAAAAATGATCGATTAAATCACCATGTTTTTTGGAGTCTGCATAATCTGAAAACAACCATGGTTTAAAATGAATAATAGCAGGTTTTGAGTGCCAATCTTGCACAGATTTTATAACTCGTTTACAAAAATCCTTATGAAAGAAATAATTAACGACGAATTTTATTTTTCGGATTTTTTGTCTAATTTTTAGAGTCTGAAACGGCTTACGCCTCTTGCCGTTTAATGCCTCAACGATCAAATTAAGAAAAGATGTTTTCCCTGATCCCCATTTGCCATAAACCCCAATAACAAAACTGATCTCATCCACGGGTAATTTCACGATTGACTCTGCGGTGTTTTCAGCAAGAGTTGCACGATCAAGTTTATCGTGCTTTCTTTCCTTTATCGCGCCATCACTATTCATCACCCGACTATTCATCACCCAAACGACACCATACTTGTCATCGTTGGTGCAGCGCCGTCTTCATAGGCCTTTAGGGTGGCTGCAAACTCTTCGCCCTCATTGATTATCCCTTGATCGGTAAATCCGATATGCGTACAGCGTGCCGCGCCGCATAGGATTTTGGGGTCAATGGATTTTAGCAGGCTGTTGGGGTCATAGAATGTGAGGGAGTCCACCATTGTGCCCATGCCGATTTTTTGATCGGAGCGTAATTTGCGGGCAATATCTTGGACTTTGCGGATCGTGTCGGCGGTTTTTAGTGTGCCCTCATCTGCCTGCACGGCCAAAGACGGCCATGCGGTTTGGTGTAGGGATCGTGTGTTTTCGCCGAAACAATGTGCTTTTTGATAGATGGATTCGGTGATATAGGGGATATAGGGCGCGAAGAGTCCCAATAACACGCGCAAACTCTCATATAAGGTGGATTGTGCGCTGCGGCGGTCTTGGTCGCTGCGCCCTGCCTCGACCCAGAAACGGGATTTAATCAGTTCCAAATAATCATCGCAGTATGCCATCCAGAAATAACGATTTAACGCTTCTTTTCCTGTGGCGTAATCATAGGCTTCAAAAGATTCGCTCATGCGCGCATTGACTTTGGAGAGTTCGTGCAGTATCCATTGATCTTCTGCTAATCTTTCAGATATGGGGATTAGATCGGTTTTGGGATTAAAGCCATCCAAATAGATAAACGCCATCCGCGCGACATTCCATAGTTTAACCACGATTTTGCGGCCGTCTTTGACGTCTTTCTCAAGGAATTTCAGATCATGCCCTAATTGGCTGTTGGATGCCCAGTAACGTACGGCATCGGCGCCGTATTTTTCAATCAACGCGTACGGCTCGTATCGATTATATCCATCGGCATCGGTGAATTTTTCCAAATCGCGTTTGGATATTTTCTTGCCTTGCTCATTTAATCCCCAGCCTGAAATCATCACATTTTCCCATGGCAGGGAATCGGTATGGAAATCGGATTTGACCATTGTATAAAACAACCATGTGCGGATAATCTCAAACCCCTGTACGCGTAAGGACATCGGGTAAATGCTCATATCCCCCTTACGATTGGGGGTATTTGTCCAGTTGGCGTTAATTAAGGGGGATAGGGAGGAGGTCATCCAAGTATCCATGACATCGCTTTCCGGCACAATCGTCAGCCCCTTATATTTTTCCACCGCCCAAGCAGGGGGAGCAGATTCCATGGGATCAATCGGCAGATCGGATTCTTGGGCAACAATCACATCGCCAGTTTCCTGCACATACCAGATCGGAAACGGTACACCGTAAAAACGTTGACGGGAGATATTCCAGTTATATTTCAACCCCTCAATCCACTGATCCAGACGCGTTTTCATCCAATCGGGAAACCATTTTAACTCGGCAGAGCGTTTCAGGAAAGACTCCTTATGATTCATCACCTGAATAAACCATTGCGGCGCAAGGATAAATTCCACAGGCTCACCGGATCGCTCCCCCACGGATACATTTTGCTGCACGGGTTTTTGACCCAAGAGCAGCCCTGCGGCATCTAAATCTTTAATGATCCGCGCACGTGCCTCCACAATCGGCAAGCCTGCGTACGCGCCTGCCAATTCATTCATACGCCCATTTGGCGTTAAGATAAAGCGCGTTTCCAAATGATGCGCTTTCCATTTCTTAACGTCTTCGCCGTCCCCAAACGTACAGCACATCATCAACCCTGTCCCAAATTCAGGATCGACATCTTCGGATGTATAAATCTTCACGGAATGCCCTGCAATCGGAACAATCGCGTTTTTGCCGTGTAAATGCGTGTAACGGCTATCTTCAGGATGCACAAACAGTCCCACACAGGCAGGCAAGAGTTCAGGGCGTGTGGTGGAAATCACCAGCGCGTTTCCTGCACCATCATCAAAGGCGATATCGACCATTTTTCCTGTACGTGTGATTGTATCTAAATCCGCTTGCGCAAGGGCAGTTTCAAAATGCGTATCCCACAACACAGGCTCATTTTCGCGCTTGACCAATCCTTTATGATACAGATCAAGGAATGATTTTTGCGCCACATGGCGGCAATGATCGTCAATAGTGGAATAACGCAACGACCAATCCACGGATAATCCCATGGCACGCCATAATTTCTCATACGCCACTGCGCCGCGCGCGGTCTCCTCCATACAGAGTTTGCGGAATTCTGAGCGCGTGATTTTCTTTTTATCAATATTATAGGTTTGCTCAACGTAACGTTCCGTCGGCAGCCCGTTATCATCAAATCCCATCGGATAAAATATATTAAACCCCTTCATGCGTTTATAACGCACGGCAATTTCCGCCTGTGTGTACGACATCGCATGCCCCACATGCAAATGCGCCGCCGATACATAAGGCGGAGGCGTATCAATCGAAAATGTTGGCTTTGACGAATTGGGGTCATAATCATAAACCCCTCTATCCTGCCATAAGGTGCGGCACTCTTCCTCCAGCGCAGCAAGGTCAAGGTTTTTATCAAGGATCGGGAATGGGGATTGTGACATAAGGATTCATCTTTTTTATGGTTTATAAACTACTATATTCTTTATAAACAATCCTGCACAGTGCGTAAAGATGGAAATATGAAATTTGGAGCGGGTGAAGGGAATCGAACCCTCATGGCCAGCTTGGAAGGCTGGAGCTTTACCACTAAGCTACACCCGCTTTAAAAGGTGGTGACATGATCTATGCCAAAAACTGATCTTTAAATCAAGTATAAAATATTTATTTTATAAAAATCTTATCAACGCAATGATCGGCATCTCCCTGATTTAGGCGATTCCCGATAATCAACAAGATACCGGATCACGTGCGGTATGACGATTTTTGGTGAAGGGTCAAGGTGGGGCAAATACTATTGCCCAAAAAACAGCGACATATCCCCACCAATGCGGCGTAAATAAGGGGGGGAGAAGCGGTTTTGAAAGCGGGATAAATCCATTTCAGGGTGACGCGCGGCATAAACAGGCAGCCATGCAAATTGTGCAGGGGTCATGCAGCTTTTTAAATCTTGATCTTTGCCTGTGGCCTGTTCGAAATAATCGATATTATCGACGGATGATAAAATACGATCCGCCAATAAACTTAGGCGTGAGCCTTTTTCCGTATATAAATGCGCCCCATTGACGGTGGAGGCCTCCGCCATCATTACCAAGGGCAGCATTGCAAATGTGTGATAATGATAAGCGCGATATTCACGCGCCATTTCCAAGGGCAATGTGCCCTCTGGTGTAATGGCGTTAATGCCTTGGTGCGCTTTTTTTAGCGCCCAATCATATAAATCATGATCATTTAAAGCAATGGAAGAGGCCATCACGCTCCATGCTGCCCAATAAAGATGGTTGTTATTGCGGCTTTTGGCGTCGGCGTGGGTTGAGTAATCTTTTTTGACTTGGTATGCCAAATCATGAATCCATTTTTGAACAAAATGGTGATTCGCTGTTTGATTTAATGGCAGATTTTGATTTTCAGGATCTGATGCGCTGGTATCAAGATTGATTTGTGGTTTTTCTTGGATTTGTAAATAAGCTGCGGCGATGCTGCCTAATGTCCATTTCCGCACGGCCTGCCCTAGCTCATTGCTGCGGCCTAAAAAACCATCTTGCTGTGCCCAATCCGCCATCCATTGTAAGGCACAATCGCCATAGGGCGTTTTGTTTAATCCCGTTGCGGCATGACGATTGGCAAGGCGAACAATATATTCCTCATATTTACTAATCGGCTTCATTTCCTTGCGATAGCGTTTTTGTGCTTTTTCATCCACTTTCGACACGCCCTCTGACCGATCTGTGTACACGCTGGAATATTCCAAATCGCGAATCACAGGGGGGGCTGCCGCACAATGGAAATCATTTATATCATGGGGAATAATTGGGGGTTGTTTTAAAACAAAAGGATTGATCAAAACAGGTAAATTATCAGAAGCATCGGCATTATGCATATGAAACAATCCACACCCTGTCATTGCTGTAAACAGCAAAAGCATCAAGCTGATTCCCAAAAAACGATATGATCTTTTTTTAATACGCATAAGAGTGTTTAGTAAAATATTTATACAGATAAAAGCAAGAAAAAACTTGTCTATTGCCCCTGTTTATCTGTATGAAAGATAAAGAGATTATTTGCAACCTTAAATTTTTTGGGTATTTTTTCGATGAACATCAAGCGTTATATCATTGTTTTTTCCTGCGTTGCGCTTTGTAGCCTAGGGGTGCTATCTGTACCCTATTTAGAGAAATATTATGATTTCAAAGCACAAACCGCCCAAGATGACCCTGAACATGCGCAAAAGAAATACGATCTTACCACCAGTGCAGCGGTGAATTTATTTGAAAAAGCACCAAAGCTGCCCAATATTTCAGGCTTTACGACCCAAGCTGTGCGCGCAAAATTACCTGCACCATCTGAAGGGGTTGTGTTTTTGGAATATATGGCCTCCTCCAGAATCTTCTTTGAAATGACATTCAGTCGCTTTTTACCTGCATTTGCGAAGTTCCAAGGCACAGATTACCCTCAATTTATCAATATCACCAATGGAAATTATACGTTGGATTCGTTGATTGCCACCGTTAATGATCCCAATTTATTGGAAAAAACGGATCTGGCCTATAATATCAAAATGCCGATTATTGTTGGGGCGCAGGCGTCTTTACAAATTGTCGATGCTGATCGCCCGATTCATCTATGGTCAGATCGTGGTGCGTTTATCAGTAATTTTGGGAAGTTTTATTTGATCAATTCAACCTTAGCAGGGTGGATTGGCACTGAAAACAAACCTGCTGTTTTTGTTGAGAAAAAGAATTTCAGACCTTTTTTCAACGGATGGGGCGGATCAGAAAGCTATTTAGCGGATAATAAAATATCGCATTTAGGCTATTCAGGAACAAAATCATTCGGGATCAGCTATACATCAACCAGTAAAATCGCAGAAACACAGCCCGAAGTTCCTCCTGCCAAAGGATGGGTTATTAATAATACATTCGAAGATTTATATTTCGGATTCTATAGTTACGAAGCCGAAGATATTGCCATTATCGGCAATAATTATATCAATAACATTATTTATGGGATTGACCCCCATGACCGTTCAAAACGCTTAATCATTGCCTATAACCATATTACAGGGACGCATAAAAAGCACGGTATTATTATCTCCCGTGAAGTGAATGATAGTTGGATTTTTAACAATCACAGCCACCATAATCACGGAAGCGGAATCATGTTAGACCGTCAGTGTCATAATAATATTATCGCCTTTAACCGATTGGAATCCAACGAAGGGGATGGCTTAACATTTTACGAAAGCCCACACAACACAACATGGCATAATATTATCAGCAAAAATGCGAAATCAGGCATTCGTATTCGTAACAGCAATGATCTATCTTTGCGCTTTGACACGATTGTTGATCATTTACAATATGGGATTACAGGTTATGTCGATGATTTCACAGCCGAAGAGCGCGATCTTTCTATGGATCCGTATGATAAAGTCTTAGGCGTGCATGTTGGGGGCGTTGAGCTTTCGAACAATAAACGGGGTCACATAAACATGTATTATATGGATGATGTGATCTTACAAGATCTTAAGATTTTCCGCACAGGCGATCAGGTTTTCAGTGGAATCTTAAGCCCCTTTAACACACCGCTTTTTGAAGGATCTCTAAAGCCTGACAGCGCGATTATGATTTCTCAGAATCTGGAATTAAAGGCAAAAACAGAAAAAGCCGAGGCAAAACGTAAAGCCAAGGAAGATAAAATTAAAGCCAAACAAGCGAAAAAAGCCCAAGAAAAAGCCGAAAAACAAGCGGCAGAAGATTTGGCATTGCAACAAAAATTACAGGAAAGTTTGAAAAACAAACCTCAGACCCCTGCTCCCGTCAAAACACCTGAGGAAACAAATGCGGAGGATAGCGCTGATGAAGCCTCAGATTTAGATACAGAGAACACAATTGCCCCAAAGCAAGCGATACAAGAACAACCAACGCCACCACAAGAAGAGTCCGAAAAGATTATTGACGAAGAATAATTAGGGAAAATTGCTTGCATGACGCAAAAAATCGCCTTTATCACAGGGGTTAATGGTCAAGATGGCGCTCTATTGGCTGATTTTTTGCTGCGCAAACAATACCAAGTGCATGGATTGATTCGCCGTATTTCGGTTCATGATTCCGAACGATTAAATGATTTAGGAGCGCACCCTGATTTCCATCTTCACACAGGGGATTTAGGCGATTTATCAGGGCTGTTGCGGATATTGGATTCTATCCAACCACATGAAATTTATCATCTTGCGGCACAAAGTCATGTGGGAGTGAGTTTTGAAAATCCAATATTAACAGCACAAACCAATGTTTGCGGCACAACGAATCTGTTAGAAGCCATTCGTTTGTTAAAAATGATTGATCAAACCCGATTTTACCAAGCCTCTAGTTCTGAGATTTTCGGCAATGTCCCTGCGCCGCAGGATGAAAACACGCCTTTTCGTCCCTGCAGCCCGTATGCGGTATCAAAGCTGCATGGCTATTGGATGAGTGTCACCTATCGCCATGCTTATGGTCTATTTGCCAGTAACGGTATTTTATTTAATCACGAAAGTGCGTTACGGGGCGAAGAATTTGTGACCCGAAAAATCACCAAGGCCATCGCGCGAATCAAATCAAATATGCAAGATTTCGTCACGATTGGGAATTTAGACGCCCGCCGTGATTGGGGGCACGCCAAAGATTATATAGACGGCATGTGGCGCATTTTACAGCACGATAACCCCGATGATTTTGTTTTAGCAACAGGAAAATCCTATTCCGTGCGCGATATGATCGCCTATGCTTTTGATTATGCAGGCATGCCCTTACGGTGGGAAGGCACAGGATTACAAGAGCGCGGCATTGAAATCGCCACAAATAAACCGCGCATTATCGTTGATAAAATTCATTATCGTGCCAATGATGTGCATTTCTTATGTGGAAATGCAACAAAAGCCTTTGACATTTTAAAATGGAAACCGCAATATAGTTTTCATGATCTTATAAAAGAAATGGTTGATTTTGATTTAAAATTATTGTCAAAATAACTTATTCTTGCTTCATTCTGAAATACACTCAAAAAAAGGTTCTCTTTTAAGTCTATGAGCCTCCTCATTAAAGGTAAAAAAATCTGGATTGCAGGTCACCATGGTATGGTGGGGCAAGCATTGTGCCGCCGTTTTATGCGTGAAGATGTTGAACTTTTGACGGTATCAAAATCAAAACTTGATTTGCGTGATCAAACCGCTGTAAAGGCGTGGATGCAAGATCATAAGCCCGATATTATCTTGATGGCCGCAGGGCGTGTGGGGGGTATTTTGGATAATCAACTATACCCTGCACAATATTTGTTTGATAATTTAGCCATCGCCCAAAATATCATCGATAATGCCCATCATATGGGGGTTGAAAAATTAGTGTATTTGGGATCATCCTGTATTTATCCTAAAAATGCTGTCAATCCAATCACCGAAGATTCATTATTGACAGGAGCACTTGAGCCAACAAATGAGGCCTATGCAATTGCCAAAATTGCAGGCATTAAACTCTGCCAAGCCTATCGTGCCCAACATAATTGCAATTTTATATCCGTGATGCCCTGTAATTTATATGGTCAATATGACCGTTTCGAATCAGAACGCAGCCATGTGATCCCTGCTATGATGTTAAATATGCACAAAGCCATGCATAGTGGCGAAAAAGAAGTTTTAATCTGGGGCAGCGGCGTTCCACGTCGTGAATTTTTACATGTGGATGATTTGGCGGATGCGGTGCATTTGGCTTTGTTGAAATATGATGATGCTGCACCGCTTAATATTGGTGCAGGATATGATTTACCAATCGGTGATTTAGCCGCATTGATCAAAGCGGTTGTTGGCTATCAAGGCGTTTTGAAATTTGACCGTTCCAAACCCGATGGCACAGCACAAAAATTGATGGATTCATCACGCATTCGTGCCTTAGGATGGATGCCACAAATTGGTTTATCCGAAGGGCTCAATCAAACCTATCAATGGTTTAACCGCAGCCATAGCTCATCACGCATGGTGGCATAAAAACGATGCGCGTTCGTCAGTCCACCAGTGATTTGCTGATGATCGAACCCGTTGCCTTTGGCTGCAATCCCCAAACAGCCGCCAGCAATCATTATCAACATCATGTTCATGATGCCGATATTATCAAGATTCAGCAGCAAGCTAGACAAGAATTCCGGAATTTCCGTGATGCATTGGTCAATGCAGGCGCGAATGTGACAACTTTTTTAGGTCAAGCCGACAGCCCTGATGATTTATTCCCCAATAATTGGGTATCGACCCATGATGATCCCATAAATCACGGGTATATTTTATATCCCATGATGGCAGAAAATCGTCGTTTGGAACGTCGTCCTGCTATTATTGACTGGTTAAATCGTCGTTACCAAATCATTGGTGATCTATCGACCTATGAACAACAGGGACAGATCCTAGAAAGCACGGGCACGATTATTATTGATCATATTCACCGTGTTGCCTATGGCTGTATATCCCCCCGACTGGATGCGCGTTTATTTGCGCAATGGGGGGAAGTCTATGGATATGAAACCATTGCTTTTTCTGCCTATGATCACACAGGTGGGCAGGTTTATCATACGAATGTTATCATGTATATTGGCACAGGATATGCGGGGCTATGTACGGAATCAATTGCCCCCGATGATCGTGAGCGCGTTATTGGTCGCCTATCGCAAACCCATATCATTATTGACCTGAGCATGGATCAAATTCTATCTTTTTGTGGGAATGCATTAGAAATTGAAAATGCACAGGGTGCACGATTATTGGTAATGTCCCAACAGGCTGAACAATCCCTAACATTGCCTCAAAAAGACACGCTGAAATTATATATTGATAATATTGTTTCTGCACCTTTAGATACAATCGAAAAACATGGCGGCGGTTCCGCACGTTGTATGATTTTACAACTTTTTTAAAAAACACTTGATTCGGTTTATATTTACAGATAAATTTATACCCTAACGAATAATCATGGGAGACTGTAAATGTTTAACGCCGCAAAATATGAAAAAAAACTACAAGAATTGCCAACAAACGCCGCGATTTTAGTCGGAAAATTTTTAAATGCAGAAGGTCAGGATAATATTGCATCCACCTTTAACGCACTTATGCAATTTGAGGATGTGAATATTTTGACATGCTATATGGGGCTTAATACACAACAGAAAATTGAAGACAACAAAGAATCTTTAGATTTGTCTGATTTTGATCAAAGAATACGTCCTCACCTAAAAAGCAACGGATCATTTATACCCACATATTAATGATTATGCACGCTCATAGGGCATGTTCAAAATCTGTGCTAATTTTTTGAACCCGTCTTCGATGGTGGTTTGGTCGTCTTTATTTTGGGTCAGGAATTCTTCTAATTTAGGATAGAGATCAATTGATTCATCGACCTTAGGATCTGTGCCCTTACGATAAGCGCCTAAGCGAATCAGTTCCGCCATATCCTCATAGGTGGACAAAATTTGTTTCGCACGGCGGATCAGGGCATTTTGAGTGTCATTCAAAGCCCGCGGCAAAGCCCGTGATACGGATTTCAAGATATTAATGGCAGGATAGCGCCCCCGATCTGCAATTTGACGTTCCATCACAATATGACCATCAATAATCCCACGAACAGCGTCCGCAATGGGTTCATTATGATCATCCCCCTCCACAAGGACAGAAAAAATCGCGGTAATATTGCCCATGCCGCGCTTACCGGGGCCTGCACGTTCTAATAATTGCGCCAATTCCCCAAATGTTGTGGGAGGGTAGCCTTTTGACGTTGGGGGCTCACCGGCAGACAGACCAATTTCCCGTTGTGCCATGGCAAAACGTGTCACGGAATCCATCATGCATAAAACATTTTGCCCCTGATCCCGAAAATACTCCGCAACAGCCATCGTGGCATAAGCCGCCTGTTTCCGCATAAGGGCAGGTTCATCCCCTGTGGCAACAATGACAACAGATCGTTTCAACCCCTCTTCGCCCAAATCATCTTCAATAAATTCTTGCACTTCGCGGCCACGTTCACCAATCAATCCAATCACAGCGACATCAGCATGTGTATAACGTGCCATCATGGATAATAAAACGGATTTTCCAACACCTGATCCTGCGAAAATCCCCATACGCTGCCCTTGGCAAGTTGATAGAAAATTATTGACACTGCGGACGCCCAAGTCTAAAACCCCTCCGATTCGCTGTCTTTCATTTGCAGGGGGCGGCGGTGAGCGCAACGGAACAGGATTTTCACCCGATGCCAAAGCCCCCAATCCATCAATAGGTTGCCCCATTGCATTGATAACACGCCCCAACCATTGATGCGACGGTGCAATGGTGGGAGGGGTCTGTTGAATAAAGGCACGGCAGCCTAAACCAATCCCTTGCAATGATCCAAAGGGCAATAAAATCGCGTGATTTTCTCGAAATCCTGTGACTTCGCATGTCACCTTCGGACGGTTTTCAGGCATTAAATGAACATGAGAACCAATAGAAAGAGAGCGTCCGAAACCTGTAATTTCAATGGTCAACCCCAAAATCTTTGTGACCTCAGCCCAGCTTTCATAGTCGGGAATCAATCTTGTATGAGCAGCAATATGTTCGGCGATACGTTTCATGCGTTTGATTTTATCATATACTGACCGATAAAAACAGCATGACAATCGATAAAATCAAAAACCGAAATATTTTTCGGCTAAATGTAATAAAATTTCAATGACAATTAAAATTACAATATACCATTCAACACGCATGGAATTACGCTCTTGCTGTACGCCTAACATGGTTTCAGTGGTACGATAAATAAGATCCAATTTTTTATTGAGTTTTTCATAGCGTTCTTGGATTTCATATTCATCCTCCAGCTTTAAATAGAGCCGTTCTAATTTAGGGCGATCCCATAATAAGTCCGGTTTATCTGCAATTTCAACATGCGCAATCATTTGCCGTTGTGTCGCCAGCGTATAGCCCAAATGTTTCAGTAAATTCCGCACATGGCGCGTTGGGGCAAGACCTGCCTTTAGGTTGATTGTTAAGGGTTCTAATCGATCAAAGGTCAACGCCATACTATCTTCGTAATAAGTCAGTGCGGCGCTTTTCCCCAAAATATCAGCAACCAGCTGTAAATATTCCAAATTCCAGCATGGTAAGCGTATAGAATCCATCAAATCAGGTACAATATCGTGATCAACATTGGGATCAAGTGTTAAAACCGCATCTTCCGTGCCATATTTTTCAAACGGATCAATGATAAAATCCGCAATTGATTTTAAAAAATGGGCTTGGTCGATGGGGTTCAAACCAAACAACACAACCACGCCATAACGCAATAAAACAGCATATCCATCTTGCCCTGCTTTAATCACATAGGGGGAGTTTGTAAGGCGTGGAAATTGTTCCAATTTCTTTAGATTCAGTCTTTGACCTAAGAAAAAGGCATGGACATCAATCTTTGTACGATTGGGAAAAAGATCTGCTATATCATTCATTTTAAAAATACCCTGTGTTTTTTATTAGGAATGACTATATCATAAATACAAATCGTCCTGCAATCTTTCAAATGCAGGACGAAAGGATACAGAATTTCTTAAAAAAGCTCTAGGCTGCCTTTTTAATGGCTTCCAGCACCGCTGTTCCCAATCCTGCGGGGCTGTTGGAAACAACGAATCCCGCGCGGCGCATGGCCTCAAATTTTGATTCTGCTGTGCCTTGTCCACCTGAAATGATCGCACCAGCATGTCCCATACGCTTGCCTTCAGGCGCCGTTGCCCCTGCGATAAAGCCCGCGATGGGTTTTTTGATCTTGGATGCTTTGTAGAATTCTGCCGCTTCTTCCTCCGCAGTACCGCCGATTTCACCGATCATTAAGATGGATTCAGTTTCAGGGTCATTGAGGAATAATTCCAAACAATCAATAAAGTTCGTGCCGTTCACTGGATCGCCACCAATCCCAATACAGGTGGATTGCCCCAAGCCGACCGCGCCTGTTTGTGCCACGGCCTCATACGTCAATGTGCCTGAACGGGAAACAATGCCCACGCTGCCGCGTTTATGGATGTGACCGGGCATAATGCCGATTTTACATTCACCGGGGGTAATCACACCGGGGCAGTTTGGGCCAACAAGGCGCGTTTTTGAGCCTTGCAAAGCACGTTTAACACGCACCATATCAAGGGCAGGGATTCCTTCGGTGATACAAACTGCCAGTTCAATTTCGGCATCAATGGCTTCCAAAATTGCATCCGCTGCAAAGGCTGGCGGTACATAAATGACCGTTGCATTTGCGCCTGTGACATGCACAGCCTCATGCACTGTATTGAATACAGGCAAATTCAAATGCTTTGTCCCGCCTTTATTGGGGGTTACACCCCCCACCATATTCGTGCCATAGGCAATGGCTTGTTCAGAATGGAACGTGCCCTGTGCGCCTGTAAAACCTTGGCAAATTAATTTTGTGTTTTTTCCAACTAAAACGGCCATGATGATGATCCTTAAATGCAGTAAATTATATAAAAGATATGTGCTTATAACTTAAGGGAATAAATCCAAAAGAGCAAGACTTAAGACGTTTTTATTCTGCAATTCACCTCTTTTATTCTGCAATTTAAAGACTTAACTATATGATATACAACGATATAATTCATTTTTTATTCTGCAATTCGCCTCTTTTATTCTGCAATTTATCATTTTTTGATATTTTCCAAGATGGGTATTTTTTACTGCCATTATTATAAATTACGCCCTCACGCCTTAGGCTAGTTAATAAGTTAGCGATTTTCTTTATTTTTTGTGCATCATTTAAGCGATCGCTGATTTTTAGCTTTAAAAAGTCGTCTAAATCATTTTTTGAGGCCGCCTTGAATTTTTTTAGATAATCTAAAATAAGTTTTTTATAGTGATTATCATCAATCGAACGCTCCATCATATATCGCGTACGATCTTCTTTGGTTTTAGCAATAGAAGGGGCAATATAAAAATTTGGCTTTCTTCCTTCTATAAGCCCTTTACGTTTGAGTTGAGCAGTCATTTCAGCAGAAATAGGTCTTTTTTTCTGTAGCCGATCAAGAGAGATAATTTCCAAGAGTGAAAGATCTGTATTTTCCATCAAAAGCTGGCTATATGCGCTATCAATTACATTGCCATAAATTGTTAAAGAAACCTTGTCAGCCTCGGATAAATCATAATCTGGCATCGGTAAATGCCGTTGTCGTTGTATTTTATGGATTTGATAAATACCGTATCCGACTGTATCAATCATCCCTAATACACTCATTGATTTTGTTAGAAAAGAATTACGGTATTTCAGGGGAATTGAATCTCCCTCTATGTAATCATTAGGGTGTCGATCAAAAAACGATCCAGAATTTATAAAAATCAGTTTATCTGGTTTTTCATGAACGATAATACGAGCATTTTTTCTGTAATCCTGATGCGCGATACAATTATTAAGAGCTTCTAATATAACTTTTTGGTCATATTGCTGTATCTGAACGGATAAAAGCTGGTTTCTTGGTAAAAGACTGATTTGGCGATTACGGATCTTTTGATAGAGTTTAGCAACAGATAAAAGAAACGGAGGATCAAAATGTGCATAATCTGGAATGTGATCTTCCAATTTCCATGTTATTCGTGCAGGATGCGGAGAAAGCAAAGATGATGATTCTGCTTTTCCCAATAATAGTAAAGTTGATTTTGTGATTTTTCCTTGACGCGTAAGATGGGCACGATCCAAGAAAATCTGAGTTGCCCAATCTTTTACATCATTATCATTAAAATTAGGGTTTTTCTGAGCGAAAATGTGTCGTGCTTTTTGTACGGCTTCTTCATCTAAATCTTCTAATGTTGCCTCAGGTACAATTTCAGATGACCAATCTATTGGTTCTTGGTTTCGAATTTGATCCTGCTTGCCTATTGAAAGATTATCAATACTATCGCCACTACGCGCATATGCAACTTTTTTCCAAAATACAGGGATGCCAAGAGGAGCAGGTGGAATCTCAAAGAGCAAAATGATCTTTTTTTGATCTATTTCAAGAATGTGGATATTCCTGAAATTCATAGAAGGTGGTGATAAGTTTTGTGCAATTTTTTTCTTAAGCTCTGTACGACTCTCATTATCAAGATAAGCCGAACATCCGATTAGATCACGACTTTTATCATCAACCCCCAAAATTAACCAAGCTGTATCAAGATTTTGAAGATTAGCTTCATTAGAAAGTGCCGAAAAATAACGACCAATCTTATCTGTATCGGCTGTTCTCTTAAAATCAACCGTTTCATTTTCGCCTTTTGCGATAAGTTGATGAAGGAGATTTTTTAATGCAGATTGATCCACTTCATAATCCTATTTTACGCCGCCATGGCCTGTTTTGTTGCTGCCACAACCTTAACCGCTGCATCCGCCAAATTATCCGCAGAGACAATCGGTAGGCCTGATTTGGCTAAAATTTCTTTACCCAATTCCACATTTGTGCCTTCCAATCTGACGACTAAGGGGACGTTTAAGGACACTTCTTTCGCAGCAGCAATGACGCCCTCAGCAATAATATCACAGCGCATAATGCCGCCGAAAATATTCACCAAAATGCCCTTTACGTTGGGATCAGATAGAATAATTTTAAAGGCTTTTGTCACGCGTTCTTTGGTGGCGCCGCCGCCAACATCCAAGAAGTTTGCAGGCTCGCCGCCGCTGAGTTTAATAATATCCATCGTTGCCATCGCCAAGCCTGCGCCATTGACCATACAGCCAATATTGCCGTCTAAACGCACATAGGATAATTCGTTATCTGTGGCCTCGCGCTCATTTTCATCTTCTTCTGTAATATCACGCAGTGCCAAAACATTGGGATGACGGAACAAAGCATTATCATCAAAATTCATCTTTGCATCAAGGGCAATGACATCTTCATCTGCGGTAATCACCAACGGGTTGACTTCCAAGATAGACACATCTAAATCCACAAAGGCTTTATACATCGCCAACATAAATTTGACAGATTTTTTCATGGCTTGTTCGGATAATCCCAAAGCAAAGCCTAATTTGCGCGCATGAAAGGCTTGCATCCCTGTGGCAGGATCAATAGCAACCTTGATAATTTTTTCAGGGTGGTGATGGGCGACCTCTTCAATATCCATACCGCCTTCGGTGGAAACCATAAAGGTCACGCGCGATGTGGCGCGATCCAGTAAAATACCGCAATAGAGTTCACGGGCAATGTTACAGCCTTCTTCGATATATAAACGCTGAACTTCTTTGCCCTCAGCCCCTGTTTGTTTGGTCACCAAGATTTGGTTTAACATCTCTTGGGCGGCAGCTTTGACTTCATCAACTGATTTAACAACGCGAACACCGCCTTTGCCTGTGGGATTATTTTTAAAATGCCCTGCCCCACGACCGCCTGCATGAATTTGGGATTTCACCACAAAAACAGGGGTTGTTAGTTTTTGGGCAGCGGCCACGGCCTCATCAACCGTTAGGGCAGGATAGCCAACGGGAACAGCAACGCCATAGTGTTTCAAGAGTTCTTTTGCCTGATATTCATGGATATTCATGGATCATGTCCTTATAGGGTGGGTTAATTCTGTATGGTTAAGATTTAGCATTATTCGTATATATCGGCAAGAGGGGAAAAGCAAAATAAACCCATTCTATCTCTATATTACAATGGTCATTGGAAATATTTATGTCTATGCTATATTAAAACACATCCAATCCGAAATCAGATCTTAAATCTCAGGAACCTAAATTTATGAATGATCAGCATTCTGATACGCTATCTAAAAAAGCATGGCGCCATGAAAAGGGCGAAAATTCCTTATCAGAAGTTTATGCCTCCGTTCCTGTTCCTGATGGCGCAACATTTTTTAGAAAAATGCTGGCCTTTGCAGGCCCCGGATTATTGGTTGCAGTGGGATATATGGATCCGGGGAATTGGGCAACGGATTTAGCAGGGGGGGCACAATTTGGATATAATCTTTTATTCGTGATTTTAATTTCAAATTTAATTGCCATTCTTTTACAACATTTATGCATAAAATTGGGGATTGTCACAGGTCGTGATTTGGCGCAAGCCTGTCGCGATCATTATCCCAAACCGATTGTTTGGTTTTTGTGGATGCTGTGTGAACTTGCGATTATTGCTTGTGATCTGGCGGAATTGATTGGTTCTGCAATTGGTTTAAAATTATTATTTGGCCTACCCTTACTTTGGGGCTGTGTTTTAACATCATTGGATGTTTTTGTAATTTTGTACTTACAAAAAAAAGGATTTCGCTATATTGAAATCTTGGTCTTAGGCTTAATTTTAATGATTGCAGGATGTTTCGTTGTTGAATTAATCTTTGCCAAACCTGATATAAACGCCATTGCATCGGGCTTTATTCCGAATTTAGAAATCTTGCATAATCCTGAAATGCTCTATGTTGCGATTGGGATTTTGGGTGCAACAGTTATGCCGCATAATTTATATTTACATTCATCTATTGTGCAAACACGTGCTTTTAAACAGACAAAAGAGGGCAAGAAGGAAGCCATTAAGTTTGCAACATTGGATTCAACCATCGCATTGATGTTTGCTTTATTCATTAATGCGTCTATTTTGATTTTATCTGCCGCCGCCTTTCATTGGTCTGGGTACAAAGATATTGTGGATATCCAAGATGCGCATAAACTTCTTACCCCTTTATTAGGGGCAGGCCTTGCCAGCACTATTTTTGCTGTGGCCTTATTGGCCTCTGGTCAAAATTCTACGCTAACAGGGACATTAGCAGGGCAAATTGTGATGGAAGGATTTTTAAATTTCAAAATCCCTGCATGGTTACGACGTTTTATCACACGCTGTATTGCGATTATTCCTGCGGTCATTGTCATTGGATTTTTTGGTGAAGACAAAATTACCCAATTGCTTATCGCCAGCCAAGTTGTATTAAGCATGCAATTAGGATTTGCAATTTGGCCGTTATTGCGTTTTACCAATGAAAAAGCAAAAATGCACGAATTCGCAAATCCATTTTGGATAAAAGCGCTGGGGTTTATATGCGCTTTTGTAATTATTGGATTAAATTTAAAATTATTATTTGATGTTTTTTTATAGGGTTGAGATTTTAGGCTTGGGGTCTGTTCTTCTCTTCGTTTTAGGAATGATAAAAGAATTTCATTTTATCTCTTGGGTCTTTGTAAGGGAGACCAAAAAATTTACGGATTTGATAACCAAAGATATTGTTTCTTGGTACAGCTACTTCGCTACAAGAAAAAATTTCATAGATGTCTATAGGGGCTTTGTTTAGAAAGCGTCCTACAACACAGGCTTCAGTAAAATTCTCTACTGCACTTCGTAGATTTTTGTCAATTCCAATAAATGTTTGTCCAGCTTCATTAAAATGAAAACTAACAGCAAACTGTCGTTTTTTACTCTCTAAATCATAGACTCTTTGCACAGATAATTCTAATCCAAATTTCTTTATAATTTTTGGTCTCATGGTAATTTCCCTCCTTATTTTATATAGGAAATCACCATAAGGTATTAAATAATTTTTGTCTATATCTTTTTCTCTTTCTAATCCTTAAAGAGCACTAAAAAAAGATAAAGAACATTATGTTCCTTGATTTTCTAACAGACCCCTTTGTGTTCAAAAAATGCTTGATAAAAGGTTGAAAAAATATTTGAATAACTAAACAATTATTGCCCCAAAATAATATCCATCACGGGTAAATCCTCAAGGATAAGTTCGTGATTATAGCTGATGATTGTGCCATCTGAATGTAATTTCAAATCTGCTTGGAACAAAGATTGACGGTGTAAAAAGCTTGCGCGTAACATCCAATATCCATCATGGGTAAATTCTGTAATCGTCAATGGAATAATCATTTTCATGATTTCACGGCGCACCTGTAAGGGGGGATCTTCGTTCCAAATAATATCGTCAATATTATTGATCAATGCTAACATGCCGTGCGCCGATGTGGTGGTCATGTAATAATATTCAACATAATCTAAAATATTATCATCATTTAAATTCAGGGGGGCAATTTGATTTAACGATAAAATCGCATCAATTGACCAATCTAAACGCACAAAATGATTTTTTTCTTTATGATATAAAACATAATGAACCGTTGCAGGTAATGTTTGTTGAGAGGCAATTTCCAAGATTTTATAATCTGGATAAAAGGCAACATCTCGTCCAAAAACGACCAAATCTTGATTTAAATCGGGTAATTCAGAAAAATATTTCTGCACCTGTGGCCATATGATGGATAAATCATTGGTGGGAAGGCGTTTAAAGTCTTTGTGAAAAATCATATTCTTATTTTAAGATCCGCATCTTGCATTATGGTTTTAAAAAAATTGGGGACGGTTTTGTGGATAAGCCTGTGACCTTTCCAAGGGATAAATCGTCCTGTATATCGATGATCATCTTACACACAGTTCATAAACAAAATATGAAGCTGATTATACATTTATGGATCGTTGATAAAATTTACACCCATGATCGGGATAAAAATTTTAACTCTTTGACTCTATGGATTTTTCAAGATGATAAATTTGGGGATAAAATCAGGGATAAAAATTATCCCCATTATCCACACCCCCTACAAAGAACAACAATTTCTTTAAATAAATTAAATATTATTTAAGGACTGTAAAATTTCAGGGCGTAATTAAGGGATTGTAAGAATCATTTTTTATACGATATGATCCTTAAAATCTTTCCTCATTCTAATCTTGAAATTCTTATGAAACCGTTAATATCTGTCTTAACCCAAAAAATTCCTGCACGCCGTCCGATTTGGATGATGCGGCAAGCAGGGCGATATTTGCCTGAATATCGGGCTTTGCGTACTGAGGCAGGTGGTTTTTTGGAAATGGTGTATAATCCAAAACTCGCCATTGAAATTACCATGCAACCGATTCGCCGCTTTGAAATGGATGGGGCGATTTTATTCAGTGATATTTTGGTGATCCCCCACGCGCTGGGTCAAGACGTCTGGTTTGAATCCGGCAAAGGCCCCTCTTTAAAACCCATTACTTTGGATAATTGGAAAGAGATTTTATCTTATGATCAATTTGATTCGATTTTAAATCCTGTCTATCAAACCGTCAGTGGTGTGCGTGAGGCTTTGGATAAAGAAGAATTTCATCAAACCGCCCATATTGGTTTTGCAGGTGCGCCGTGGACGGTGATTTGCTATATGATGGAAGGGGGGGGAAGCAAAGATTTTCTCTATGTCCGTCAAGCTGCCATGCAAAATCCTGAAAAATTCCAACAGCTTGTCGATTTTGTAACTGATGCGACAATCCTTTATTTAAAAAACCAAATTAAAGCAGGGGTGGAGGCTGTTAAATTATTTGATAGCTGGTCAGGTCTATTGGATGAACAAGAATTTCAGCGTTGGGTGATTAAACCCGCGGCAAAAATATGTGCGGCGATAAAATCTGAATTTCCAAAGATGCCCATTATTGGCTTACCAAAAGGCGCAGGATTTTTATATCAAGATTACATTCAAAATTCAGGCATTACAGCGATTGCATGTGATCATAATGTGCCTGTGGACATGATGAAATCTTGGCAAGAGATTATGCCTGTGCAGGGCAATCTTGACCCAGCCGCCCTGTTGGCAGGGGGTGATGCGTTGAAGGCACGATTAAAAACCTTACTTGAAACTTTAGATCCCCATCGCCATATTTTAAATTTAGGCCATGGCGTTGATCGTTTGACCAATCCTGAGCATGTGAACTACGTTATTAATACATTACGGAAAATAAAATAATGCAGAAAAAAACCGCTATTATCCTCTTAAACCTTGGTGGGCCCGATCGTAAGGAGTCGATTAAGCCGTTTTTGATGAATTTCTTTATGGATAAAAATATCATTGGTGCGCCAAAGCCGATTCGGTTTTTAATTGCCAGTTTGATTGCAAATAAACGATCAAAAGCCGAAGCGTTGGAAAGCTATGCGAAATTAGGATTCTGTTCGCCATTGCTTGCCAATACACAAAAACAAGCCGATGCACTGCAAGCGATTTTGCCTGAGAATTTTAAAGTGTATGTTTCCATGCGTTATTGGCACCCACGGGCAGATGCAGTGATTGACCAAGTCATCGCTGATGGAATGGAGCAAATTATTTTATTACCCCTGTACCCCCAATTTTCAACCACCACCACGGGATCATCAGTGCAGGAATGGCAAAATTTGATGCAGAATAAAAAGACGAAAATTCCGACAAAATTGATTTGCTGTTACCCCTATGCAGATGGGTTTTTGCAAGCCTCATTGGATCATATTGAAACAACATATCGCGCGATGGCAAAGGAGGCAAAAGCTTTGCCGCGTATGCTGTTTTCAGCGCATGGATTACCTGAAAAAATTATCAAAGCCGGTGATCCATATCAACATCAATGCGAACAAAGCGCGCAAAAAATGGCGGATTTATTAGCCTTACGGATTGGGGATTTACTCCAAGGTCAGCCATTAGATTGGCAAATTTGTTATCAAAGCCGTGTGGGGCCGTTAAAATGGATTGGCCCCTCCACCGAAGAGGCGTTACAAAAAGTTGCTAACGATCAAAAAGCCGTGGTGATTTACCCCCATGCTTTTGTCAGTGAACATGTTGAAACCTTGGTGGAAATTGAGGATGAATATCGTGAAGTGGCAGAGCATATGGGCATCCATCATTTTGCGCGCGTATCCACCGTCATGGATAACTCAAAATTTATCCAAGGGCTGAAAGAGGCGATTGATCACGCATTAGCAAAACAAAACTACAGCGAATCAGATTCGATTTGTGGATCAAAATGTACATACAAAAAATGTGCTGTGCGTTTATTCAAAGATTGTGAGGGGTTAAAAACCGCCCCATTTTCTTCGTGTGATTAGTCATCAAAACCAGTAAAATTTCAACAAAATTATTGGGGTTTCATTGCATCGGGCAGCTGTTTTTCTTCGATTAACATGGATGTGACGGTGCGTGCCCGTTCAGGGTTCATGGCGGCTAAGATGGGGGAGGCTTTTCGTTCATTAATCCCAGATAAAATGGGAATTAAAACATCTAAATCCATTGTATCAAAAATGCGGGCGGCGTCTTTTGGTTTCATGCCTTCGTAAATAATGACCAAACTTTGGATACGTGCTTTTTCTTCTTCGCTTTGCTTATTTAAAAACCCTTTAATTTCATCACGTAATAGCGTCAATTCCGCATATTTCTGATCAATTTCTTTTTCTGCGGCGATCAATAAGGCATTGCGCGCGTCTAAATCCTTGCTGCGCTGTTCTAATTGTTTGCGTGTTTCTTGCAAGTCTTCGTAAAATTGGCTTTCAATCCCTGCATGGCTATCAAGATTATCTGAGGCATCTTTCCATTTTTTCAATATGTCTTTTTCTTTTTGGATTTCTTCGGGTGTTTTGGCAACAACAGGCTCTTTATTTTCTTCGGGTTTCTTATCAGAGCCTTTTTCGGACGTATTTTTCGTCGGCTCTTTTTGAGCGTCTTCTTTTTTAGAATCGCTTTTTTTATCGCTTTCTGCAACAGCTTGACCCGGATTTTTTAAAGATCCCGTGATAATTTCAGACGCGCGAAATATACAGGACATCAAGGCCACTAAGATCAAAACAGGTATCAGACGGAAACGCATAATTTGTAATCCTTACTTTTTTTTTAAAATATCTGATCTTTTTTTGATGATGGAACTTTGCGCGACTTTAGCGCTTTGGCCAATTCAGCCTCGGCTTTTGATGCATAATGTGTTTGATCCATTTTTTCCTGAGCTGGGCGCGGTGTTGAATCAACGATGCTGTTTTTTTCCTCAATTGGGGCATTATGCCCCCTGCCTTGGTCAACTAATTTTTCTAAACGATCTGCCATTTTATCAGCGGCACTCATCATAAATTGTAATTCTTCGGATAGGCCGGATGCCTTTGATAACATGCCGCGTAATTGATCTTCGGAATTTCCAATGCTGTCTTTTAACCGCAGAGTTGAGGCGCTGGCTTGGCTCATAATTTGGTTTAAATCTTGGATCATTTTTGAAAGCTGGTCACGATTGCCACGAAAATTATTGAGGCTTTTTGACAAACGCATGGCAAAAAAGATCGTTGCTAACAACAAACCAATAATTGTGAAATCTAAAATTGTTCCGATAGTAGAGGGCATTTAATGTTCATCTTCATCTGATGGGGGTGGGATATATCCTTCGATACGCACAGCAATATTGCCTTGTTTCTGACCGACAGGTCCATGAAACATTGGAAAATGTCCGCAACGAAGCTCAAGTTCATCTTCCAGACGCGTGTTTAACAGCACCTGTGTACCGATTCTCCAATTCACAACATCGCGTAAGGGCAGGGTAATTTCACCCAAGATGGCTTGTAATTGGACATCTGTTTTATAAAGCTCATGGGTTAAGTGCGTTTCCCAAATGGAATCACGCCCAAATTTTTCACCCATAAACATTTGCAATAATAATTCACGAATGGGTTCTAACGTGGCATAGGGAATTAAAATTTCCATACGCCCGCCACGATCCCCCATATCCACGCGTAAGCGCGCCAGAACACAGGCATTGCCACTTTGTGTAATCGTTGAAAATCGTGGATTTGTTTCCATGCGATCTAATGAAAAACTGACAGGGGATAACGGATCAAACGCGGATGATAAATCCCCCAAAGTGACATGAATCATGCGTTCAACAAGCTTTGTTTCGATGGTGGTATAGGGGCGACCTTCAACACGAATGGACGGTGTTCCCTTTCTGCCGCCTAAAAGCACATCAACAATGGAATAGATCAGGGCGCTATCTGTCACCAACAGGCCGTTATTATCCCATTCTTCGGCCTTAAAGACCGATAACATAGCCGGCAAAGGAATTGAATTTAAATAATCCCCAAAGCGTACCGTTGATACTTGGTCTAAGCTCACTTCGACGTTATCGGATGTTAGATTTCTAAGGCTGGTTGACATTAATCGTACCAAGCGGTCAAAGACAATATCCAACATGGGCAGGCGTTCATAATTCACCATGGCAGAATTAATAAGCGCCATCACCCCTGTGGCTTGTGATCCATCCCCTTCATCTTCGAATCCCAACAGGGAGTCAATTTCATCTTGGTTTAAAATGCGCGTGCCGCCAATATCATCTAAGGCCGCTGTAGCAGATGCATCGCTTACACCGTCCGCGTCATCGCCCGCCATGGCTTCCCATTCGGCCATCATCGCGCGTTCTTCTTCGGTCATTTCTTCAATTTCATCAGCCATTTTATTTGTATTCAATGCCTTTATAAATTTATTTACGGTGATTATTTATGCAAGTCCCTTGCCAAAACAGGGATTTATTTATTGTAATAGAATTTCTTGGAATAAAACATCTTTAACTTCGGTGGGATAGGCCGCATCATTCACACGGGATAACAGTTCCATCTGCAAACGGTATAAACCAGAAGATCCACGTAAATCCTTAACCCGCAATTCCCGCAAATAGGTTTGGAATTGATCGACAACGCGCGGTAAAATGGCGGTGACTTTATCTGCATTTTCTTGTCCCATGACTTCCAATTGGATTTTTAGCTTTAAATAACGCGGCTGCCCTTCGGGTGTATTTAAATTGACCAACATAGGTGGAACTTCAACAAAAACACTCACCTGTTCTTCTTTTTCAACAACGGGTGTCCCGAAATCCTCTTCTAATGCAGCGGTTTCTTCTGTTTTTTCTTCTTTATGCCCGCCTAAAATCCCTGTAAAAAATAAGGCAGCCCCCGCTCCAATAATCAATAAGATCGGCAGGATAATAAATAAGAGCAATTTTTTCTTATTGCCTTTTTTGCTGCTGTCTTCATCAAACGATGCGGCATCATCATTTTTTTCGGGGGCATCAGACATCAATAGAATCCTTTGAGCAAATTAAAGTTGGCACAGAATATGCAATGAAAATTGCAAAGAGTTTCAAAGTCACAAAACGTCACAAGAGGGTAACGTGGAAAATTCTATCATTATCGGCTTATCTCGGCAAGTTGCTTTATCAAAACAAATGGATACAATTGCAAATAACCTTGCCAATATGACCACAACGGGCTATCGCGGTCAAAATGTTATATTTTCAGAATATCTCAGTAAACCAGAAGGCATGAAAGATTCCTTATCCATGGTTTTGGATTATGGGCAATACCAAAATAATGCCGCAGGATCAATGATTCAAACAGGCAATCAATTGGATGTCGCTGTCCAAGGGCCCGGATATTTCACAATCCAAGGAAAAGACGGTCAATTTTACTATACAAGAGCCGGAAATTTTGCCGTGAATGGTCAGGGACAAATGGTTACCGTTGACGGAGATTTAGTGGCTGCGGACGGCGGCGGCGCGATTAATATCCCTGCGGAGGCACAAGGAACAATCACCGTTTCTGAAGATGGAACAGTCACCAGTGCCGTGGGACGACATGGGCGTATTCGAATCAGTGAATTTGATAATTATCAAGAATTAGATCCCATTGGAAATAATTTATATAAAACAGATCAACGAACAAACCTGCCTGTGAATACAACAGTACAGCATGGCATGTTAGAAGGATCAAATGTTAATCCGGTCACAGAAATGACCCGTATGATTGAGGTTTCCAGAAATTATGAATCTGCACAAAATTTAATGAAAACCGAACATGACCGCCAACGTACTATGATTCAAGAATTGGCAAAAGTTTAACAAAGAAATGAGGATATAATATTATGAGATCACTTCATATCGGTGCCACAGGCATGTTAGCGCAACAGCTGAATGTCGATACAATTTCGAATAATATCGCGAATATGAGCACATCAGGTTTTAAAAGAAACCGCGCAGAATTTCGCGATTTATTATACCAAAACCTAAGTCGCCCTGGTGCAACGGGATCTGATGTTGGCAATATTTTGCCATCAGGGTTACAGGTTGGTTTGGGTGTACGTACCGCCGCTGTTTATCGTATCCATGAACAAGGTCCCATTCAGGTTACAGAAAACCCAATGGATCTTGCGATTATCGGAGATGGATTTTTCCAAGTCGAACTGCCCAGTGGCGAAACAGGCTATACCAGAAATGGTGTGTTCCAAGTGAATCAAGATGGAGAGATTGTCAATTCCCAAGGCATGCGCATGTTGCCCAATATTGTGATTCCAGCCAATGCTGTATCCGTCGATATTAACGAAAGTGGCCAAGTTTTTGCAAAATTATCAGGTCAGACAGCCTTACAAAATTTAGGGCAAATCCAAGTCGCCAATTTTGCAAACCCAACAGGATTAGAAGCCATCGGAAATAATCTTCTAACTGAAACTGAGGCCTCAGGAAACCCAACCTTAGGCAATCCAAATAGTGAGAATTTCGGCCGTGTTCAACAAGGATCAATTGAAAGTTCCAACGTCAATGTTGTCGAAGAAATTACAAATCTAATCACCGCACAACGTGCTTATGAGATGAATTCAAATGTCATTAGCACCAGTGATGAAATGATGAGCACCGTCAACCAACTGCGTTAATAGAAATGTGAATGAATAATCGCTAAAGAACTTTTATCCCGTGTTAAACACGGGATTTTTTTTGAGTCTATTTAACGTAAGGATTTTTCGATGTACGGGCAATAATGCGCAGCGGAATGCCGTTTAAATCGAAATCTTTGCGCAGATGATTCATTAAATATCGTTTATAGGTTTCGGGTAAATCATCAGGGCGAGAACACCAAACAATAAATGTTGGTGGTTTTGTTTTGATTTGTGCGATATAGCGCAAGCGATTGGGACGACCATGCACCATGGGGGCAGGGTGGCGTGATTCCATGCCGCGTAACCAACGATTTAATCCACCTGTTCGCACACGAGATGACCAAATTTTATAAATTGATAGGGCGTGATCCATAATTTTATGGATATTTTTCCCCGTCAAGGCAGACATGGCAACCAATGGAATATTTTCAACTTGGGCTAATCCATGTTGTAAACGATATTGAATGGCATCTAATGTGCCTTTTTTATCCTCAATCGTATCCCATTTATTAATGGCAATGATCAAGGCGCGGCCTTCTTGTAAAATATGATCAGCGATACTCAGATCCTGTTTCTCAAGCGGGCTGTTCGCATCAATGACCAAAACAACAACTTGGGCTAATCGAATCGCACGCAATGTGTCATCAACGGATAGACGCTCAATTGAATTGTGAACTTTGGCTTTTTTGCGCATGCCTGCTGTATCGACCAGACGGAATTCGCGGTCTTTATACACCCAATGGGCGGCAATGGCATCACGCGTAATGCCTGCCTCTGCGCCTGTCATGACGCGGTCTTCTTGTAAAAGCGCGTTCATCAGGGTGGATTTCCCCACATTCGGACGACCAACAATTGCCAATTTTATAGGTTTTTCGGTTTCTTCAATTTCCACACCCACATCATCGGCGTCAAAGACAAAATCATCATCCCCTTCGATCGCATCAAAGGCAATGAAATCATCATCTGAGTCTGTTTGATCATCGTCTTCATCCGTATCACCTGTTAAATAGTCAGGGTAATAGGGGGTTAGGGCATCATAAAGCTGATCCAATCCAATACCATGTGCGGCAGATAACATGATGGGATCACCCAACCCTAAAGCATAAGATTCCGCAACGCCCGCCATTGTTGCGCGATCATTTTCACATTTATTGACTCCTAATAAGACGGGGATATTGCGCCCTCTGACCCAACTGGCGAAATGTTCATCCAACGGGGTTACGCCGGCGCGTCCGTCAATCATAAATAAAACGGCATCGGCGATTTCCAAGGCTTTTTCAGTTTGGCGGCGCATACGGGCTGCGATGGAATCATCAAAGGCTTCTTCCAATCCTGCTGTATCAATGACGCGTAAAGGGCGATTAAATAAATGTCCCTCTGCTTCACGCCAATCCCGTGTGACACCGGGTGTATCCTCAACAATCGCCATTTTTTTGCCGATCAGACGATTAAATAACAACGATTTCCCAACATTTGGGCGTCCTAAAATAACAAGGGTAAAATGCATTACACTTTTTCTTTCTTAAAATTATGGGTCTTATTATTTTTCATACAATTCATATGATATGCCCATATCACAGAATTGGCTATTATCATAGATAATTGTATAAATATAAATAGAGCGTGTTTCTATTTATACAATTAAACCATAGCTATATTCATGATTTAACGCCATTAAACGTGCATTTTCTGTCATGATGGACTGACGCAATCGATTTGATTCTGACGCGCTATCAGCAATCATCAGATCTTCTTTTAATTCTTTGATTCGTTTTTGAGTTTCTTCTTTGTTAATCAGATGAATATCAATCGCTTCTTCGGCTAATAGTGTGCATTGTGTGGCGTTAATATCCGCAAAAGCGCCTGTGATGAAATAATCAATTTTTGTATCTTCGGTTTCAATTGATACCACCCCTGCAGATAAGGATAATAAAACAGGCTGGTGACCTGCCAATATTGTAATAATCCCCGTCTGTGTCGGGAGAGAGATGCGGCGCACAGGCGCAGAAAATAGGCGTGCATCAGGTGAAATCAAATCACACTGAAACAGTGAGCCCGAAATATTGGCGTTTTGATCAACCATAATGCAATTCCTATTTTCGCTTTTAATCTCAAAATCCTATGCGGCTGCTTTTTCCAGCATTTTTTTGGCTTTCGCCTCAGCTTGTTCGATTGTCCCGATCATATAAAACGCAGATTCAGGTAGGTGATCATATTCACCCTCAACAATCGCTTTAAAGCCCTTAATCGTATCCGCCAATTGCACAAATACCCCCGGAGATCCTGTGAAGACCTCAGCAACATGGAAGGGCTGTGATAAGAAACGTTGAATTTTACGGGCGCGGGCAACGGTTAATTTATCATCTTCTGATAATTCGTCCATTCCCAAAATCGCGATAATATCCTGTAGCGCTTTGTAATCCTGTAAGATTTTCTGTACGCTGGTTGCCACATAATAATGTTCCTCACCCACCACGCGTGGATCGAGAATACGGGATGTTGAATCCAATGGATCAACCGCAGGATAAATCCCTAACTCAGCAATTTGACGGGATAAAACAGTCGTTGCATCAAGGTGAGAGAAGGTTGTCGCAGGCGCAGGGTCTGTCAAGTCATCCGCAGGCACATAAACCGCCTGAACAGATGTGATTGATCCCTTTGTTGTCGATGTGATGCGCTCTTGTAACGCGCCCATATCCGTGGATAATGTGGGTTGATACCCCACAGCGGAGGGGATACGACCTAACAAAGCAGAAACTTCGGCGCCAGCTTGGGTAAAACGGAAAACGTTGTCCATAAAGAATAACACATCTTGACCCTCAACATCACGGAAATATTCCGCCATTGTCAATCCTGTTAAGGCCACACGCGCACGCGCTCCGGGGGGTTCATTCATTTGTCCGTAAACAAGGGCGGCTTTTGATTCCTTTGAATTGCCCGGTTTGATAACGCCAGATTCGATCATTTCATGGTACAAATCATTCCCTTCACGGGTACGCTCACCAACACCAGCAAAAACAGAAACCCCACCGTGACCTTTGGCGATATTGTTGATCAGTTCCATGATTGTAACCGTTTTACCAACACCCGCACCCCCGAAAAGGCCGATTTTTCCGCCTTTGGAATAGGGGCATAAAAGGTCAATAACCTTAATCCCTGTAACCAATTGTTCTGTCCCTGTGGCTTGTTCTAAAAAACTGGGGGCAGAACGGTGAATGGGGAAATGTTGGGCAGTATTTACCGCGCCTAAATCATCAATCGGCGCACCGATCACATCCATGATCCGTCCCAATGTTTCAATCCCAACGGGAACTGAAATGGGGTGACCTGTATCTGTAACGGCTTGACCACGGGTTAAGCCCTCTGTTGCATCCATAGCGATGGCGCGAACAGTATTTTCACCCAATTGCTGGGCAACTTCTAAAACAAGGGTTTTGCCGTGATTATCTGTTGTTAAGGCATTCAAGATTGCAGGCACATGACCCGTTGTAAATTGAATATCAACAACAGGGCCTAAAATCTGTGTGATTTTACCATGTGTGTTATGAGTTTCGGAAACAGTCATTTTTTTTCCTTTCGCTTTCGTCTTTTTATCTATTACAGCGCTTCTGCGCCTGAAATAATTTCGATTAATTCTTTTGTAATGTGGGCTTGTCTTGCACGGTTATAGGTTAAGTTCAACGCTTTGATTTTTTCACCTGCATTGCGTGTGGCGTTGTCCATGGCCGTCATCCGTGCGGCTTGTTCCCCTGCCGCGCTGTCCAATACAGCGCCAAAAAGTTGGATATTAATGTTTTTAGGAAGCAATTCTGCCAATAATGTTTCTTGGTTAGGTTCAAAACTATAGGGCGTGTCACTTGCTGAATCAATATCTGTGTCTTTGGCCTCAATTGCAATCGGGATTAATTGCTGTTTGACAGGTGTCTGTAACAATACGGAATGAAAATGATTGTAAATAATGCTGCAAACATCAACATTGCCATTATGGAACTGATCCATGATTAAATCGATGGCTGGTTTAATATCTGTGAAAGACAAATCTTTTTTGCCCATAATGTGGCTATAGCTTTTGAGAACATCGCGATTATATTGACGACGTAATCCCTCTTTGGCTTTGCGCCCAATCAACAAGAGCTGAACATCTTTGCCCTGTTCTTTTAAATCTTTGATTTGCGTTTGTGCAAAACGAATAATATTTGTATTAAACCCACCGCATAGACCACGATCAGAAGAGATCACAACCAATAAATGTTTTTTTGTGTTGCCTGTCCCGATCAATAATTTTGATGTGTCATTTGTGATGTCTAATGAAGAGGTCACGCGTGCCAGCATCTTTTTAATGGATTGCGCATAGGGTTGAGAGGCCTGCGCCTTTACCTGCGCTTTTTTAAGTTTAGACGCAGCAACCATTTTCATCGCGGATGTGATTTTCCGCGTTGATTTTACGCTAACGATACGCTCTCTGAACTCCTTTAAGCTTGGCATAGAAAAAATCTCTCTTAAAAACGCTTACAGGGATGATGTGTAATTATCACTAAATGCTTTTAGATAGGCTTTGATTTCAGTTTCTAAACTTTCATCTAAGGCTTTTTTATCAGCAATTCGAGATAATAAATCTGTCTGATTTGCACGGAGATCGCTCAATAAATATGATTCATATTCATTGACCTTTTGCACGGGGACTTTATCAACAAAGCCACGTGTTCCTGCATATAAAACAACAACTTGCTCTTCGACTTTTAACGGTGAATATTGTGGTTGTTTCAATAATTGTGTCAAACGTGCGCCGCGTGCCAATAATTGTTGGGTTGCTGGATCAAGATCAGAGGCAAATTGTGCGAAGGCTTCCATCTCACGATATTGTGCAAGCTCTAATTTCAATGATCCTGAAACTTGTTTCATGGCTTTGATCTGTGCAGCAGAACCAACACGGGATACCGATAATCCCACATTAATCGCTGGGCGAATCCCTTTATAGAACAATCCAGTCTCAAGGAAAATCTGACCATCTGTGATCGAGATCACGTTTGTTGGGATATAGGCAGAAACGTCACCAGCCTGTGTTTCAATGATAGGCAACGCGGTCAATGACCCATTTCCATGTTCATCATTTAATTTAGCCGCACGCTCAAGCAAGCGAGAGTGAATATAGAAAACATCCCCCGGATAGGCCTCACGACCGGGAGGGCGACGCAACAATAAACACATTTGGCGATACGCCACAGCCTGTTTGGATAAATCATCATAAATGGCAATCGCATGTTTTTGATTATCGCGGAACCATTCACCAATGGTGCACCCTGTATAGGGGGCTAAAAACTGCATCGGTGCAGAATCAGAGGCTGTTGCCACGATGATTGTGGTATAGGCCATCGCGCCTTGTTCTTCTAATTCCTTGACCAATTGCGCAACAGTTGAGCGTTTTTGACCAATCGCAACATACACACAATATAGATGCTTTGACGCATCGGCGGATTGATTAATGGCTTTTTGATTTAAAATTGTATCAATCGCAACGGCTGTTTTTCCAGTTTGGCGATCCCCAATAATCAGTTCACGTTGCCCACGACCAATCGGAACAAGCGCGTCAATCGCCTTGATCCCTGTTTGAACAGGCTCATGCACGGATTTACGGGGCATAATACCGGGTGCTTTGACTTCGACACGGCGATATTGTGGATTTTGAATAGGACCTTTGCCATCGATGGGGTTTCCTAATGCATCAACAACACGTCCTAACAGACCTTCACCGACAGGAACTTGAACAATCTCACCTGTACGGCGGACAACTTCTCCTTCTTTCACATAGCGGTCATCACCAAAAATAACCACACCCACATTGTCAGATTCAAGGTTTAAGGCCATGCCTTTGATCCCTGAGGCGAATTCAACCATTTCCCCAGCTTGGACATTTTCCAAACCGTAAACGCGTGCAACACCGTCACCAACGGATAAAACTTGACCGATCTCTGCGACATTGAGTTTTTCGCTAAAGCCTGCGATTTGCTGGCTTAGTATTTCAGAGATTTCAGAAGCATTTATTTTCATGTTTCTTTTCCTATTTTTTATTTAAAAGTCTATATAAAATAATAAATTTATGTTGTCTATGCAAAGATTTCACGTTGCAATTTGTCTAATTTCCCCTTGATTGTATCGTCAATTAAAATTGATCCAACCTTGAGGCGTATCCCCCCCAGTAAATCAGGGGATATTTTAGTACGAATAATAGGTTTATGCCCCGTTGAGTGCGTGATGGCGCTTTTGATTTTTTCTTGATCAGCGGCACTGATGGGATATGCAGATTGTAAAGATACAAGAATTTCACCTCGTTGTTGGGAACATAGCCTGATGAAGGCATGTGAAATTTCCAATAAATCTGCCGCACGTCCTTTTTGGATAAAAAGCGAAAAGCCATTATAAAAATGCGTTGAAAAGCCGGCTTTTTTAGAAATATTTTGCAGTATATGTAATTTATCACCTTTTGTAAAAATAGGCGAATTGAACACAGTCAAGAGATCATCATGCTGCGTAAGAATTTCAATAAAAGAAGATATTTCTGATTCTAGAGTGCCTAAGAAATCAGAGGGCGTCGCTTTCAAGCTTGCTTGCGCATATCGCTTTGATCTTTCTGAAATTTTCAGATCAAACACAGGTCAAATATCCTTTGTTTCTGGTATAAAAATTGAAATATAATGCTATGCCTTAACACAGTCTTTTGCGAAAGGCAAGGATAAGATTGATAAAAGCCCTCTAAAAATCATCTAAAAATTATGGGTTTTTACCACGCCTATTCTTTTTTCAGCGCCCATTTAAGGCTGGCTTCTTTTGTTTCTAATTTTGCGCGGATCACTAATTTTTTTGTTTTCCGAATATGACAGCCCTGACCAATATAGAGGCTATCTTCGATACTGAGTTTGCCAGCCGATTTATAAAACCGCCATCCTGAACCGCTGGGGAGCTTAATAATGGCCTCAGAATCATCTTTGACCAAAGACACCAGCGCACGAGGATGCAAATGAAATGTTGCTACAATCATTTGTGGTTGTGGCGTATCTGTGACGTGCGAAAAGCGCTCTTCTCCCCGAATATCTTCGCCCTCTTGATTGACAAATAAAAACCGATCAAGGCTATAGCCATTGACAGGCTCATAGGCTGAATGATGCCCGTGAATTAAAACACCGTCATCGGATTCGGTGCGGCGTAACCATAATTTAGACGGACGACGGCTAATATGCCCATCAGGGCGAATATCATAGGCATTTTGATCATTGAGTGTGACCATGTTATGAGATTTTGATTGCCGTGTTTCCTCCGCCCATTCTGTTGAAACAGGGTGCGTGCCGCTGGATACAAAAAGACGGTCTTTGTTATACATCATCTCAAACGCCAAGGGCGCGGCATGGGCATGTATATCTTGTGGCCAAGGGGCGACATCCCCCCGATTAACCCATAGGATTGTTTTGCCCTGATGGACTTTTTCCATACCGCCATTCGGGAAGGAAAAAATAGGTTTGCTGCGATGGGAAAATTGTGCGTTGAATCGTCGAAAACTTTCTGCTGTGCCCTCTTGTGTGCCATTTAGGGTGGGTAATTTATCATCGGGCAACAACAAAGCGCGCAATGCATTCAGACCCCTTTCGAAAATAGGATCCCATGCCATAGGCGCGGGATAGCTGCTTTGTAGTAAAATCAATCTGCAATCATTCATTAATCGTAATGCACGATAGAGATGCTGTATATTGCGGCTTTTCGGCAGTCCATCTTCTAAAATAAACTGATCGGCTTGTTTGGTGAAAAAACGGGCGCCTTGATCCACCCATTGTTCGCACCCTTCGAAAACGGCGCCTGTCGTGATTAATCCTGCCGCGGCATACAGCGCATCCATTCCCCATAAAGAGCCATTCAAAGAGCGACTAATATGGCGTGCTTGGCGCATAATACTGGCGATCAAATTATCCCGAAACTCGTCGGATGCGCTGGCGCCATAAAAATTATATTGCGTGATCCAGTTAAAAATCCGTTTTCCAGCGCTGCCTGCGTGCCAGACCAAAGGATCCCAATGATTATTCACCTGCATCCAATCTTCGATCATTAATCGGGCTTGTTGACGGGCTGTTTCACCGCCTAAGGCTTTCAAATCACGCAACCATGCAAAGCCATGAATATGGTCACACCATCCATGCGATAAGGGGGCTTTGTTCACATCATGCAACCATTCCCCCTTGACCCATGTTAATTGTTCGCCATCCATATCAAAGGCATTGTTGCATAACCAACGCCCACGCCCTGCGTCGCCTTGGCGGCCATCATTGGGGTAAAACAAAAATTGTGCAGGGATATTTCCGCGCCCCATCATCCAATGATAAAAAGGAAAACGGCAGCATCCTTCGTTCAATCGACTCAATATCGATTGCATTTTCTGTTTCCAGCTGATTTTCAGATCGATCTCTTTTGTTGCTTTGGGCATTTTTTGTTTCATGGTTTTTATTTTAATTTTCTATGCGTCGCGTAAGGATTGAATATGGTTTGCGTACTGTGCTTCCCCATCTTTGAAAATGGCGGTGCCTGCAACCAAAATATTGGCACCGGCTTCTTTGCAGGCGCGTGCATTTTGTGGGGTGATGCCGCCATCAACTTGGATGTCAATTGCCCGCCCATTTTGATCAATTTTTGATTTGAGGGTACGAATTTTATCGGTAAGATCAAGAAAACTTTGTCCACCAAAACCGGGATTTACGGTCATGATCAAAACCATATCCAGCATATCCCAAACATGATCAAGAACACAAAGCGGCGTTGCGGGATTGAGCGCCAAGCCCGTTTTGATATTTCTTTGACGAATCCGTTGTAAGGTGCGGTGATAATGGGGGCTGGCTTCGGGGTGAAAGGTGATAATATCCGCCCCTGCATTGATAAAATCATCAATCAAGGGATCAACGGGTGCAATCATTAAATGCACGTCAAATATTTTTTGCGTGTGCGGACGTAAGGCTTTGATAATCGGTGCGCCAAAGGTTAAGTTTGGCACAAAATGCCCGTCCATCACATCAATGTGAATATAATCCGCCCCTGCGTGATCCAGATCCCGTACAGCCTTTCCCAAGGCCGCAAAATCGGCGGATAAAATAGAGGGTGCAATTTTTGTGGATTGCATGATTGATACGCTCTCTTTCGCTTGATTTTTAATTGGATTCACCCATATAGTATAAATGATTTTAGTATAAAGAAAGAGGTTTTTCCATGACAACGATAAAATTAACTGATCAAGATTTTCAAAGCACCATCGAAAATGCGGATAAGCCCGTTATTGTTGATTTCTGGGCAGAATGGTGTGGCCCTTGCCGTGCCTTGTCACCGATTTTGGATGAAGTCGCCAATGAAATGGCATCATCAGTCACGATTGCAAAAATAAATATTGATGAAAACCCTAGTACGCCCACACAATATGGTGTGCGCGGTATTCCAACCTTGATGTTGTTCAAAGGCGGAAAATTGGTGGATACAAAAGTGGGGGCTCTGTCTAAAACAGCCTTGGCGGCTTGGATTACAGACGCGGCTTAAGCGTACAATTTAGTAATGTATGAAAATAATATTCACGCAGAATCAAGTTTTGCAAACTTTGTAACGTGCGTGCTTTTTTATATTTAGGGGGCTTCTGATGTCTAGCTTGACATCAGCGTCTCTATTGTGGCAGATATATTAATCTGAAAAATACATTCTAGGTTAATGTATGGAAAATAAATTGGGTAAAAAATTTTTGAGAAAGACCGAGGACTTTATCTGTAATAATTGTGGGCATCACAATATAGGTAATGGCTATACCAACCATTGTTCAAAATGTTTGTACAGCAAGCATGTCGATATCAATCCTGGGGATAGGTCGGCTGACTGTGGAGGACTAATGAAGCCGGTAGGAGTAGAGATAAAACGAGATAGTTACATTATAGAGCATGAATGCGTTGATTGTGGCCATCGAAAAAAAAATAGAGCTTCAGATGAGGATGATAGAGATGTTATTATTAATATTTCTGTTGTTCCAATCAGTCCTAAAAAGAGGGTCTGGTGAACTTTAGATAGGATTTTTTCTTAAAGACTTGAGTAAGATATCATAAATATTTTGGGGGCTGTCCCAAATATATTTTAGATTGCTTTTCTGGTAGTTTTAAGTTGTGTCAAGTTTTTGATAATAAAAATAATGCGTGTGAAATAAATAAGGCAGAATTTGGAAATTATTGGTTTGTTTTGGAAAAAATATAGGAGGTTATTGGTGTTTTATGTTGTAACTCGACCGCAAAAACAAAGCCCCACTTGAATCATGGACTTGATTTTTCAGTGTGGCTTTGTGTATGCTGTGGGCATGCGTTATTTTATTTTAGGATCATTTTTTACGGTTTTCACGCTTTTGTCATTGTCTGCGTACGCGGAAGATAAAGGCGTTGATCTGTCTTTGGGTGGGTTTTACAATGGATATTTAACCCAAACAAACCAAGACCACGCCCCGAATGCCAAGGCACGAAGCACTGATTGGCAACAAAATACAGAAATTCATTTTAATGGGGAATCGGCTTTAGATAATGGCCTTACGGTAGGGTATCATGCCGAAGTTGAGGCCGATGCCGATGATTCTTTTGATGTTCAGGAATCTTATGCTTATTTCTCAGGCGATTGGGGGCGCGTGAATGCGGGTGCAGAAGATGGCGCTGCGTATTTGATGCAAGTTGCCGCTCCATCGTCGGATAATAATATTGATGGATTGCGCCAATATATTAACCCTGTCAATTATGCCGTGATCGGCGGACGAGTTTCGACCCTGAATTCCTTAAGTGCCATTCAAGCTGGTACAAATTTGAATGTTTTCGCAGCCGATGGCGGCGGTGATGATATTGTGGTTTCCAATGCCTTTACAGGCGCAACAAGCTATAATGCAGGGGTCACCGCAGGGTATGATTATGATCATGCCATCACGGGATGGGCGAATAAATTAACCTATATCACCCCCAAAATTTCAGGGGCACAGGCGGCCATATCTTATGTCCCTGAAAATGATGATGATAATCGGAACTTAGAAGGCGTGCGCGCTGATAACGAATCAGGCGATTTTGGCAGCGCTTACGAAGTTGCCTTGCGATATGAGGGGGAATTGCAAAAATTATCCTATCAAATGGGCGCTGGATTGGCCTTTAACGCCTTAGAAGCACAGCAAAATATCAGCTTTATTGATGCAAATAATGATAATCTATTAAGCGCAGGGGAGCAGATTTTGGCGCGGCGCGATGATCGCACCGCATGGAATCTAGGGTTTGATAGCGAATATGGCCCTTTTGGCTTTGGGACAAGCTATCAGGAGGATAATTTAGGCATTGATCAAGGCGCAAAAAGCAAAACAACCGTTGTCGGTGCGGATTATAAAACAGGATATTTGAAAGTCGGCACATCCTATTATAAAAACGCCCAAGATATTAGTGCCTATTACGGTAAAAATGCAGGGAAATTGGATACAGATCGTTATTCGGGGGGATTGACCTATACATATGGTCCCGGTATGAGCTTTCGCGGATCTTTGAATTATACGGAGCATACGATGCAGGCACAAAGCAAAAAAGATGCCACATCCTTGTTATTAGGGACGCAGATTAATTTTTGATCATCTGTGAATTAATTTATGTCTTTTTTGGCGCGCAATTTTCAACATATTCAAACAAAAATTCAATCCGCATCGGCGCATCTATCCCGAACACCGTCCTTAATTGCCGTGTGCAAAAACCAATCGATAGACTCTATTCAAGAATTGATCAATTTGGGACAAAAAGATTTTGGTGAGAATAAAGTCCAAGAAGCCATCGAGCATTGGCAAAATTATGACGGACCCCCTGTGACATTACATATGATTGGTGCATTACAAACCAATAAGGTTAAACAAGCTGTTTCCTTGTTTGACGTCATTCAAACCATTGATCGCCCATCATTAGCCCAAAAAATAGCCCAAGAAATCATACAGCAAAATAAGAAAATATCAGGTTTTATTCAGGTCAATATTGGGCAAGAGCCTCAGAAATCTGGAATCATGCCCGCAGATTTACGGGCATTTTATCAATATTGCACAGTTGATTTGCAGTTGCCTATTATGGGTTTAATGGCAATTCCGCCCGTTGATGAGAATCCTGTGCCTTATTTCAAAAAAATGCAAGATCATGCGAATGATTTAGGCGTGTCGCACTTGAGCATGGGCATGTCGAGCGATTTTGAATCGGCGATTGAGCAGGGGGCAACCTATGTTCGAATTGGCACAGATTTGTTTAAAGCCTCTTAAATATATAAAATATTTGTGCTTTTGAATTGATTTGCTGTATATAAAAAGCATAGAGCGATTAAAATTTAACGCAAGGATGAATAATGGAATTTGATGTTATTGTCATTGGTGGTGGACACGCAGGAACAGAAGCCGCCGCCGCCGCCGCGCGTATGGGGGCAAAGACAGCTTTGTTAACGCATAAGCGCGACACTGTTGGTATTATGTCGTGTAATCCTGCTATTGGGGGCTTGGGGAAGGGGCATTTGGTGCGTGAAATTGATGCGCTGGATGGCGTGATGGGTAAAGCCATTGACCGCGCAGGGATTCAGTTTCGCATGCTTAATGCCTCAAAAGGCCCTGCGGTGCGTGGCCCCCGTGCCCAAGCTGACCGCGCGCTGTACCGCCAAGCTGTGCAAGATTTATTGGCAGAGCTGCCGACTTTACAAATTATTGAGGGCGCTGCCCATGATTTTATTCTTGATGATCAGCAGTCCATTTGTGGTATCCAAACCGAATCAGGTGAAATCTATAAAACACGCGCGGTTGTGTTGACATCGGGTACATTTTTACGCGGTGTCATTCATCGTGGCAATGAACGCACCCCAGCAGGACGCATCGGAGAGCAGGCCTCCGTTGGTATGGGCGAAACGCTGCAGCGCCTTGCTTTTGATATGGGACGCTTAAAAACAGGAACACCTGCGCGATTGGATGGACGCACTATTAATTGGTCAATCCTTGAGGAGCAGCAAGGTGATCCCGTGCCTGTGCCTTTTTCCTATATGAATCAATCTATTACGACGCCACAAATTGCCTGTTATATCACCTATACCAGTGAAAAAACGCATCAGATTATTCGCGATAATCTGCATTTAACGCCTGTTTATGCAGGATTAATTGAGGGGACAGGGCCGCGTTATTGTCCATCGATTGAGGATAAGGTTGTCCGCTTTGCTGACAAAGAACGCCATCAAATTTTCTTAGAGCCTGAGGGGTTGAATGACCATACCGTCTATCCAAATGGGATCTCAAACGCCATGCCGATTGATGTTCAGGATGCAATGTTACGCAGTATCAAAGGTTTAGAAAATGTTGAAATCATGCAATGGGCTTATGCGATTGAGTATGATTATGTTGATCCGCGTAACTTAAAAAATACATTAGAAACAAAGAAGATCAATGGATTATTCTTGGCCGGACAAATTAACGGCACAACAGGATATGAAGAAGCTGGTGCTCAAGGGCTTGTTGCCGGTGCGAATGCGGCTTTGTTAGCACAAAAAGAGGCTTCTAAACGCGATCAAGTGATTCCTTTTGTTATTTCGCGCGCACAGGCCTATATTGGGGTGTTGATTGATGATCTGATTACAAAAGGCACGAAAGAGCCTTATCGAATGTTCACCAGCCGCGCCGAATATCGTCTTATGTTACGCGCCGATAATGCAGATCAGCGTTTAACGGATTTAGGGCGCACATTTGGGTTGATCCGCGATGATCGTTGGGCTGTGTGGCAAGCCAAGAAAGTGGCGTTGGATATCACGCGGGATAAAATGCATGCCCTACAGGCAACCCCGAAAGAATTGGGGGATCACGGGATTGCGATTAACCAAGATGGACGTCGACGTAGTGCGTTTGATTTATTGCGTTATCCGGATATTACATGGAATGACGTTGCGCGTGTTTGGCCTGAGCTGCAAGAGACGGATTTTGCGATCCAAGAACAAGTTTCTATTGATTCGCTCTATGCTGGCTATGCAGACCGCCAAGATGCAGATATTAAGGCTTTTCAAAGGGACGAGAGCTTGATTATTCCTGCTGATCTTAATTTTCGTGAGATTGGTAGTCTATCCAATGAAATTTGCCAGAAATTAGAACAAGTGCGCCCTGAAACATTGGGCGCGGCAGGGCGTATTCCGGGTGTTACGCCTACGGCATTAACGGCGTTATTGCGATATATACGCAAAGATCATCGGTCAAACATTGGTTCAGAAGTGGCTGCATAGCAATGAATATTGTTTCACATGAAACACAAAAACAAATTTATGGTGCGCTGCTTAAAAAATGGCAGGCTAAAATTAATTTGGTTTCAAAAAATACATTAGATGTTTGGGCGCAGCGCCATTGGGATGATTCGGTGCAGCTAAATCCCATTTTGGCGCAAATGGATTTTGATGTAATTTTGGATTTAGGCAGTGGGGGCGGCTTCCCAGCTTTACCCTTAAAAATCACCAATCCAGATTTAGATATTCACTGTATTGAATCAGATGAGCGCAAATGCAGTTTTCTAAAAACCGTTTCACGTGAAACGAAGGCCAGCATACATGTTCATAATCAGCGAATCGAAGATTTTGTGCGTGACTTTACATGCGTTGATGAGGTAAGGATTCTGATCACCGCGCGTGCGTTTTCCTCTGTTCTATCGATCTTGGATTATGTTCAGCCGTTGAATTTAAAGTATTCTGTACAGTTTTTATTATTAAAAGGTGCAAATTTTCAAATCGAAATTGATGAAGCGATGCAGTCTTATGCTTTAGAATATACATTATTTGATAGCCAAACCCATGCAGATGCAAAAATTATTAGGATCTCTTCTTGTGTTTTGCTACCGAAAAACGCTACACTGGCGTGACTTTCAGAAAATTTAAAAAAGAGCGAAAAAGATGACATCAAAAACCAGAATTATCGCGATTGCCAATCAAAAAGGTGGCGTTGGAAAGACGACAACGGCTGTGAATCTCTCCACAGCATTGAGTGCAACGGGCAAAAAGACATTATTGATTGATCTTGATCCACAAGGCAACGCCTCCACAGGATTCAGTATCAAGCGCGCGGATTTAGAATTCAGTATTTACAATGTCTTGTTTCATGAAGTCAGCTTAAAAGAGATTACCCAAGAAACAAAGATTCCCCGTTTGCATGTCGCGCCGTCTTGTATTGATTTATCAGGGGCAGAAATTGAACTGATTAATGAAGAAAAACGGGAATATCGTTTACAGCAAGCCCTTGCCGCAAGTGATCAGGGCTATGATTATGTGATTATTGATTGCCCCCCCTCATTAAATCTTTTGACCTTAAATGCCTTTATTGCCGCACAATCTGTTATTGTCCCCCTGCAATGTGAATTTTATGCGTTGGAGGGGCTAAGTCATCTGACGCGCACCATTGCACGGGTTAAGAAACATTTTAACCCTGATTTGGAGTTACAAGGCATTTTATTGACAATGGTTGATCAACGGAACAAATTATCCGGCATGGTATCCAATGATGTGCGTGAACATTTTGGGGACTTGGTTTATAAAACGGTGATTCCCCGCAACGTTCGTGTTTCTGAAGCCCCCAGTTTTGGCTTGCCTGCCATTGTCTATGACATGAAATGTGCGGGATCAAAGGCATATATTAAATTAGCCAGCGAAGTCATAAAACAAGAAAAGCGTACCAAAAAATTACAAAAAGACCCATTAGATATTGCCGCATAACATTTAAAGGATCGATATAAACATGAGCACAACGATACAAAATCGCAAAAGAGGCCTAGGGCGTGGATTATCCGCTTTGTTCGAAGATGATGAGGGGGAGAGAATCGGTGTTGAATCAGCATCGACACCAAGCACTCAAGATCAATCAACCACACAAATAATCAGTCGCAAAATTTTGCCGATTGATCAAATGGCACCTGACCCCACACAGCCCCGCACGCATTTTGACCCTGAGGCATTGTCTATGTTGGCCGACTCAATCGCGCAACATGGTGTGTTACAGCCAATTTTAATTCGATCTGTTGCAGGGGAAAAACAGCCCTATCAGATTATTGCAGGGGAACGTCGTTGGCGTGCGTCACAATTGGCGGGATTGCATGAAATTCCTGTTGTGATCAAAGATTTGGATGATAAAACCGCTTTTGAATTGGCTCTAATTGAAAATCTACAGCGCGAAGATTTAAATCATGTGGAGGAGGCAAGGGGATATAAACGCCTGATGGATGACTTTGATTATACCCAAGATCAAGTCGCCAAAATCATTGGCAAAAGCCGTCCCCATATTGCGAATACATTGCGTCTGTTGTTATTGCCCGATGCTATTTTAGAATTGTTGGTAACGCAAAAAATTTCAGCAGGGCATGCGCGTGCCTTAATCCATGTTGAGAATGCAGCAGATATTGCGGCGCAAATTATTGAAAAAGGGTTAAGTGTTCGCCAAGTGGAACATATGGTTGCAGCGGATAAACCATCATCATCATTGCCTAAAAAGAGCGCAAAAAATTCCCATAACAAAGAGTTTTCTATTGAAAAAACAGATGATATTTTGGCATTAGAACATGAGGTTTCTATGGCATTGGGGATGAAGGTTGATATTGAGTTAAAGGGCGCTCCGAACCAAGGCGCATTATCGATTCATTTCCAAAGTTTAGACCAGCTGGATGATGTGTTGCATCGTTTATCCCACTATCCAGGGCGCATTGTTACGGGATAGAAGATCACAAGACAAAACCATCACAAAAACAATTGATATTCATTGGAATATTTTGCATACTGTGCCCGAACATTAAGGTTTCGGGTCTTAAGAATAAGGGTAATTGAAAACATGACACAAAAAACAATTCATTTTTATATGTCTGCTGCTGTGTTTTTATGCAGTTTTGCTCTCCCTTTTTCCGCGGCAAAGGCTGGGTTTGAATGGTCAAAACCAGCAGCGCAATCCCAAAACCAACAACAACCGCAATCACAAATGCAGGCACAAGGACAGTCACAGAGATCATCTGAGAATATTGCGCCTGTCATGCCTGCCTCGCCTTATCCATCGCCCGTGGTTGCCATTCCGCTTGAGCCTGTTGCGAAGACATCTGTATCTTCGGCGCCGTCACCATCTGTCAAAAATATTGTGCCAACGCAATCTTTGCCCCCCTTATATAAAGATATTGAGCAGTTTAAAGGGGATGCCCCTGCTGTTCCGAATCCTATTGCGGCAGCCAGAGCATCGGGAACGCCAACACCAACACCTATCGATCAAAGCTTGCAGTCCATTGAACAAAAATTACAAAATGCCCAAAATCAAATTCAACAGGAATCCACACCGTTAAAAGCCTCAACGATGCCAGTTCCGATTGTCAAAGATCCTGTTGCGGCATTACAAAATGAAAGCAGCCTGTATAATCAATCAACACAGAAATCGCCTGCTTCTATGCGGATGAATACGCTGAATGCCCAAAATAATCCTCAGCCTATTATAAGACAGGCGCAACCAAGCGCAATTAAACAAGAAAATTTTGATGTGACCTCTCGCACTTTATCTGATGCGCAGAATACAAATGCGGATAAAGAATCGATTTTCGGGCGTTTTTTCGGGGGGATTAAAAAAGGATTTGGTAAAACAAAGAATTTTGTGGTCGCGCCTTTTGTATCGACCGATACGCCCGTGATTGTTAAAAATAATCCCGCGCCCGTACAACCAGTATATAAGGGGCGTATTAATCCGTATCCATTGAAATCGTCTGACGTACAGGGGGTTAATGTGACGGGTCTTAATGCCATGCCTGCTGTTGCACCAATTGGCGTACAGATTGAACCGCTGAATTCAGGGGCGTCAATATCCGCGCAAGGCACAAATATCGCGCCTGTGTCTGATATTGTTTATGAAACGGTCAATGGTTTTGGGAGTGATATTCCCTTGGTGATTGCGTTGTCACAAATTATTCCGCCGTCTTATCCATGGGCGTTTGAAAAGGGGATTAACCTAAAACATAATGTGTCATGGAAGGGCGGTCAGGCATGGCCAACTTTGTTAAAACAAATGCTAGAACCCTTGGACTTATCGGTCAATATTGTGGGTAAAACGGTGCAAATTACCCGACTTTATACAGATTCTGTGACCTTAAATGCCCCTGTTCGGGATGTGTCTAATATTCAGGTGCAATCACAAGAAATCGTCAAGATTCCTGTTGTTGCTTCTGAAAAAGAATCCTTGCCACAAGGAAAATGGAAAGCCATGAATGGCGAGCTTTTAAAAGAAGTCTTAAATCAATGGAGCGCAGAAGAAGGGCTGGTTTTTTATTGGGATTCTAAAAAACAAGTCGTGATTGATACAAACCAAGCCTATAATGGCAGCTTAAAAGATGCCATTACGGCGATTTTATCACGACCCGAACATCAGGGCTTTGAATATCAATTCCATAAAATGGATCCAAAAGCAACGAAACCTGCTTTGTTAGTGATCAAAGATAAAATATAAGGATAAAAACCATGAGCCATTCTTTGGAAACACAAGTTCGTGATCTATTGACCGCGATTCATGCTGCGCCGGATTTGAAAATTTTAAATGATTTACGCGTACAGTGCTTAGGTAAAAAGGGATTTTTAACCGAAGCCATGAAAGATATGGCCAATCTGACAGCCGATGAAAAAAAAGAATTTGGTCAATTTATCAATCAGTTAAAACAAAAATTAACCCAAGCCATTGACGAACGCGATCATATTTTACAACGCGTACATCTGGATGAAAAATTGCGTACAGAAACATTGGATGTTACATTAACGCCGCGCCCCATGCGGCAGGGCAAGATTCACCCCATCAATCATGTCATGGATGAGCTGTATCAAATTTTCAGCGCCATGGGATTTGAATTGGTCGAAGGCTTTGATATTGAGGATGATTATCATAATTTCACCGCTTTGAATTTCCCTATTGGGCATCCCGCCCGTGAAATGCATGACACTTTTTACTTGCCTGACGCAGCGCAGGAAAGTGATGCAGAGATAAACCCTGATTTTGTAAAACGTCTGTTGCGTACGCATACATCTGCTGTTCAGATCCGAACAATGCAAAGCGGTCAACCACCGTTTAAAATCATGGCCATGGGGCGTACTTATCGTTCTGATTATGATATGACACATACACCGATGTTCCATCAAATGGAGGGGCTTTATATCGATAAAAACGTCAATATGGGGCATTTAAAGGGATGTTTACAAACATTTATTGATGCGTTTTTTGAAACAGAAAATGTTCCTTTGCGTTTTCGCCCTAGCTTTTTCCCCTTTACTGAGCCCAGCGCAGAAATGGATATTGGCTGTTCACGCAAAGATGGTGGCTTTAAGATTGGCGCAGGTGAGGGCTGGATGGAGATTTTGGGGTGCGGCATGGTGCACGAAAATGTCATCCGCAATTGCGGCCTTGACCCCAATGAATGGCAAGGTTTTGCCTTTGGTATGGGGATTGAACGTATTGCAATGCTGAAATACGGTATCCCCGATTTGCGTACCTTTTTTGAATCGGATACACGCTGGTTAGATCATTACGGGTTTTCTGCCTGTTGATTGTAATGATGTTTTTCCAATGAAAAATTACAAGAACAAAGGAATCTGAAAATAAATCCCTAATCCAGCGGTGAGAATACCAAAAATTAATCCTGGTCCTGCGGGGATCATGAGTTGATTGAGCTGTGGCCAAGATTTTTGACGGGAATATTGGTATAGAGCCATTCCAAAACCGTGAATAATCGCGGCAATCGCGCCAATGATAAGCGCAAGAGGCATGGCGTAATATCCAATCCATAACCCTGCCATGGCCATTAATTTGACATCACCTAATCCCAAAGTATCACGACCATAGGCAAGATTCGCTAGAAATCGAATAATCCCCAGCAGCCCCATGCCTAATAACAATCCATTTGCGAGGTTCTCAAAAGAGATAAATTGAAAATTATGGATCGCATGAAATAAAAACCCGCTTAGCCCAAAGGGAAGCGTGTAAATATCCGGCAGCAAATAATGCCGTAAATCAATAATTGTTAGATATATTAAACATATTAATGCAATGGATAGGCATAAGACACTGAAAATAACCATGATACCCTTTGATATTGAAATAGTCCTTTATTCCTTTTACAAACACTGCCATAATAAAGTGTTAATATATTTTTTCTATGATCGCCATCATGTCGTCTGTCAATACACCGATTCATATTATGATTGTTGAGGATAATGATTTTGTCCGTATGCAAACCAGCCGTTATCTTCAAAAAGCCCAATGGAAAGGCGAATGGGGGGATGTTTTGGTGACCGAACAAAATAATGCAAAAGCCGCGCTGGATTTTATCAATCAATATTCAGACGCGAATCATAGTGATTCTGTCCCTCCCGTGGATATTATGATTGTTGATGTCCGCATGGAACCTATGGATGGTTTTGAATTTGTACGACAAATTATTTTGCGCAAGGTCGATAGTGATGTTATTTTTATGACAGGGGATCAAAATCCTGATTTATTGGAACGCATGAGTAAGTTGAAGGCAAGCGCTATTTTAATGAAACCTGTTGAAAAAGATAGATTAATTCAAACAGTTGAACGATTGCTGGTGATGCGGCAGCGTCGCCAAAATTTGTTAACAAAGAAAGATGGATAAGAAAATGAAGTTTAATTTTTCGTCTTTTATAATGCTTGTCTGCATGGCCTTAATAGGCTTGAATGGATGCGTACAGGCCGATGTACCCGGTGCGCGTAACGCCGATATTCCAACCCCTGCCCAAGCGCAAGAGCGCAAGGAAGCTATTAATGAGCGTCCTGACAGTGTTATGTATTTGCCCTTAGGGGATGATGTTTTAATTCCGTTACAGGCGAATAATGATCCCTTGCCCTCTGAAACAGTGGGGCCATTTGAATTACGCAATGAAACCGTTGCGGGGGCATTACAATTAATCTTGGCGGATTATGATATTTCATTAGCGTTTGAAACAAACGCAGCCCTTACACGGACGATTACCGTGAGCAATCTGAAGGGATCAATCAATAAAGTCGTGAGCCGCGTTTGTGGTTTAGCGAATTTATATTGTTCTAACGAAGATGGGACGATTGTTGTTCGTGATACGCAAACATTTACAGTCAAGATCCCACCCATTAGCTCTGATACGAATTATATCACAAATATTGCCACAGGTCTGCAGGCCGTTACTGGTACGGCGCCCGTGATTGATCAATCCACACGAACATTAATTTACCAAGCCACAAACCGAACCGCAGAATTGGCAGAAAATTATTTCCAACGCATGCGAACCAGTACAGCGCTTATTGTTTTTGAAACCTATATCTGGGAGGTCGGCTTAAATAGCGGCAATTCCTCAGGGGTGAAGTGGGATCAGTTTGGAAAATTTGGGAAATTTCAAACAGGCTTGAACTTTAAAGGCGGTGTCAATTCTGATTTCACAAATCCGGTCAGTATCGGATTGCCAACAACCAAAAATATTATTAGCAGCACGGGGGCGTTGACCCCCACGGAAGTTGTGGAATTCTTATCCCGTTACGGCGCTGTTAAAACGATTTCACAGCCGCAAGTTTCAGTCTTATCAGGATCAAAAGCCAGATTGCGCGTTGCCGATACTGAAAATTATGTTTCTGAATTGGCTGAAACGATTGATAATGGTCAATCCACCACAGCCGTTACAACAGATACGGTGGATACGGGATTTACAATTTCGATTGGCAGTGCATGGGATAATTCAACAATTTATGCAGATTTAGACATTTTATTGACGGATGTATCCAGTATCGAAGATTTTGATTTTTCAACAGTTGGCGGTGGTGCAAACCGCGTTCAGTTACCCAAAACAACCGAACGTGAGGTACAAACGCAAATTCGTGTTCGCCCAGGGGATTCCGCGTTGATTGCAGGGCTTGTTCGTGAAAGTGATGCGTTTGATAGTACGGGATTAGGTTTTATGCGCCCATTTTTACCGAATAGCCGCACCAGTACAACACGAAACTTAGAGCTTGTGTTTTTGTTGCGCCCCCGTGTTGTGGTTTTTAGCACGGCTGATGAAACAGCCGCCCGAAACAAAGCGCATCGCTTAGATCCTGCCTTGACAAATCCTGCCTCTAAACAAGGGGGGCGGAGAGAGAAAATCGAACAGCCCCTTTTAGCAAAGCCAGAGGATGAGATTGAAAGCCTGCCTACGGATCTATTAAATCCTGCTGTGAAATAAAAATGGCGTTTGATAGATGGAGTGTGGTATTATGGGGACAATAGATAAAATTACTTCTATTTTTATAGAAATAATATTAGGGGAGCTATGACCATAAAAGCAGGGAAGCACACTATTTCTTCTATACCCTTTAAGATTAAAGGCGGTGATGTTGCGCGGTATATTTTGTTGCCTGCGCTATTGCCAAGATTGCATAATCTGTTTGGTGTTGGTTTTTCACAGCTTGCCTATTTAATGGCGTGGTTGCTGATCAGTGTGGGCTTATTACCGCGCAATCATATATATGGCCGTGCTGATTCAATAGGGCAATTTGGCATTCGCCATGTGATTGCCCAATCATGGAAAAATTTAAAATGGGATCGGCATCATATTGATCAAATTTTAATGTTCGGTGTCATTGTTTTGGCCTTTGCCTTGATTTTTGGTCAAATCGCGTTGATTCTGATGGGATGGGTTTTTGAAACCGCACATGCGGCAGGGCTTACCGGCACAGGGAATGCTGGATTGACCAGTATGTTTCATACACAATACCCAAAAGAAGACATCGCCTTGCGGATGTTGGATCGTGTTTTTGGTATTCCCGGTATCTTTGGCTCTTTGGATGCGCCTGCCTCAGTCTCAAAAATTCCGCCATTTCAGCAGGGTTTACAGAAATTGCTGGGCTTTTATTCATATGCGCTTTTGGCTGTCGCGGTGATGATCTTTTTGTATTACATTGTTGTGGTAATCGCAGAAACGGCTCAATCAGGTACACCCTTTGGTCAGCGTTTTTCAGGAACTTGGGCGCCTATTCGATTGGTTGTTGCCATTGGTTTATTGGTGCCCGTTGCTTATGGTTTAAATTCCGCGCAATTTATCGTTTTATATGCGGCAAAATGGGGATCAGGTTTTGCCACGAATGGTTGGTATTATTTCGGGGCGCATAATCATTTATTACCCGGTGCGGAAAGCACAGCGGCACAGGCAGGGAATAATAAAAATCAAGGCTTAAAAATTGTTGCCCCAATTAAATCGATTCCACCTTTGGCGTCGTTGGGACAATTTATGGCGGTTGCAAAAACATGCCAAATTGCGCATCAGCGTGCCTATAGTGAGGAATTCACAGGCAATGTCAAAGGCCGTCAGATCAAGCCTTATGTGCTGCGGCAAAATCATTGGATCAATGGAGGAGGCCAAAAATCCAATGATAAAGTTAATTTCTTAGAAATCCCTGCAGGGGCAGGAGGGGATTTTTGGAAAAAAGCCCTTGCCCTGAATGTCGGGAGCGAAAATGTTAGAATTGTTTTTGGGCATTTAGACCCCGTACGATATTCAAATGCAAGAGCCGGCATTTACCCACATTGTGGGGAGCTAGTGATTCATCGTCGATCAAAATTTCGATTAGAAGCCGTAGAAGTCATTGAAACGGCCTATTTCCAAATGATTGTGAATCTATGGTATAATAATCCAAAATTACTTCAATACGCAGAATATCTGAATGAAAAACTCTTGCCTTATAACAGGAAGAATAATAATCCATCATCACCAAATATTTCGACATCTTTGATTTCTGATATGGAATTAACCATCATTGATCAGCTAAAGGTCGCAGAAAAATCATTATTGGATAGCTGGAAAAAAAATGGGGCGTATGGCGCGCAATACCCCCAAGGTTCATTGCAAAAATATGGTTGGGGTGGTGCAGGCATTTGGTATAATACGGTTTCTGAATATAATGGGGCGTTGATTGGGGCTGTTTATAATGCCCCCACCGTAAGCCGGAAACCGGATGTTTTTGTGCGTAAAAATAACACACAGGCCAACAGCACCACGTCACAAAAAAATGATGAGGCAGGGCATAATCAAGGCGATGATTTTCAATTTGATCATGAAATTAAAAAAGTTTTGCAATCGGCTGCCGATGAATGGACGCAATTGATTCAATCTATGCAATCTGATCGAGAGAAAAATCGTGAATCAAACACGCTTTTAGCCGTTTTAAATATGATGATGGGAACATCAGGATTGATGGATTTGATTGATATGGATGATGTGCATCCTTTATCACATCTTAGCGCCGCAGGACGTAGTATGGTTGAAACATCTGTGCGTAATCTGGGTATTTCTGTCTTTGCTCAAGGTGGGTCTGCTTTTTTCTCTCAATGGGGCGCTTCGCAACCTCTTCTGGCCTCCGCTATGCCTATATTAGGCGCGTTGGGAGGGGCGGTTTCCGTTTTTGCTTTGATGGGTCTAACCGCAGGCGTTATTTTGGGATATGTTATTCCCTTCATGCCGTTTGTTTTCTTTTTCTTTGCTGTTGGGGGATGGGTCAAGGGGATTTTTGAGGCCATGGTCGGTGTGCCCCTATGGGCATTGGCGCATTTGAAATTAGAATCGAACGATAGTGGCGGCCTTCCCGGAAGTTCGGGGATTATGGGCTATTATTTAATTTTTGAAGTTTTCTTGCGGCCGATTCTCATTGTGTTTGGCTTGATTGCATCCTTGAGCATTTTTTCTGCCTCCGCACGGATTATGCATGATTTATTCCCGATTATCGCCAATGAAATGTTGAATGCATCCAACAATTCAGGGGGTGCGCAGGCAAGCGCAAGTGCGGTTGGGGATATTGCAACAGCCCTAAACAAAGGCAAGGATTTTGATACGGGTAAATTTGTCAATCAGCTGCAAAACACAGCCTATTCAGCGCGTGGGAAATTTGATGAATTTGCGATTACCTGTATGTATGCGGTTTTAATGTATATGTTGGGCAATAGCAGCTTTAAATTAATTGATATGATCCCTCAAAATATTATGCGTTGGATGGGGGCTGGTGTGGAAACCTTTAATGATCTAAATCAGATCGAAGACCCGATGAATATCAGCACCACCTATATCGCAGGGGGGGTTGGAACGCATATGACTGAATTATCTGAGATCGTCCACGACTCAGGCGGAGCAGTGGGAACATTGCTTGGAAGATTAACTGCGCCCCCTGAACCTCCTTCACTAACATCACCAAAGGATAAAAAACAGGGTGACCAACAACAAGGGGGCGACGGTAACCAAGCTGGTTCTGGTGGTGGTGGACAAGGCGGCGGAAATCAAGGTGGTAACCAGCCTCAGCCTCAACAATCAAATCCTCAACCATCTGCGTCCACACCACCTGCTAAGAAGCCATCTCCTACTAGTGGCTCACCAGAAGAAACAGGGGGTGACCCTCCGCCTAATAATGGTGGTAGCCCTATTAGCAGTGGATCTATAAAAAAAGCGCCACCAAAAGACGAAACACCTTAAGTTAGATGAGATAAAAGATGCAAAAGAAACAAATTTTAAAATTCGTTCTTCTTCCTCAGATCTTACCACGGGTCAGAGATTTAACGGCGTCTGGGTTTGCGTATATCGCTTTTTTTATGGCGTTGGTTTTTCGCATGATCCGTTTATTGCCTGAGGGGCATCCGTATTTATTACAGGAAAATTTTGCGCAATATTCGGTGCATCATGTTGTCAGCCAAGCATGGCGCAATTTGAAACATGATCGTCAGCATATTGATCAAATTATTGTCTTTTATACAATTTTATTTGGTATTGTCATGCTGGCGGGTCAGTTCTTGGTTTTGCTGTCTTCCCTTATTTCTGGGGCGGCCATGGCGGCATCGACAACGGGGGTTGTTGACCCATCGATTTTCCAGTTTTTTAAAACCAAAGCCCCCACACAGGATATTGCCTTTATTATGTTGGATCGGGTTTTTGGATTGCCGCATTTATTTGGTTCATGTGTTGAACAAAATATTGCCTGTTTGCCGCGTGGTGATGGAGGACGTGTGGGGGCGCTGGGCGATGGTGCTTTTCCATCGGCGTATCATACGGCGCTGCATAGTATTTTCCATTTTTATTCCAAGGGGTTACTGATTGTTGCCGCCATTATTTTCTTATATTATATGGTCGTTGTTGTTGTTGAAACGGCACAAACAGGCACACCATTTGGAAAGCGTTTTAACACGGTATGGGCACCCATTCGGATTGTCTTTGGGATTGGATTATTGATCCCTGTTGCCTATGGTATGAATTCGGGGCAATATATTACCCTTTATGCCGCTAAATTGGGATCTAGTTTTGCAACAAATGGCTGGATTACCTTTACCAATACCTTATACAACGCCAATATCAAAGACCCATTATATGGTTCAAACAAATTCTTAGTTGAGCCATCAAAAATGATTACAGAACCTGATGCGCCACGGGTAAAGAGTTTTGTTGCCTTCACGCAAATTGCACATACTTGTAAAGTCGCGCAAGAGCGTATTTATGGCGATAAAAAACAAATCAAGGCCTATGCCGTGCGCCCCACGCAAAATACGCAATCTTTGGGCGCGCAAGATTATTTATTACTGACCGATCCGCAATATGATCCGCAATCAGGCAAAGCCAGTGCTGCATCAATTTCTACGTTTAAGGATTTTGAGGAATTATTAGCCTTTACAGGGCAGAAAAATAATATCCACATTGTTTTTGGGCATCTTGATCCCAACAGCAAATATATGGGGAAAATTGTGCCAGAGTGTGGCGAGCTGAGTTTAAAAATGAACACGCTGGATTTTAATAAGCATAAAGGCGCAAAAGTCATTTTGAACGGCTATTATAATATGATTATTTCCATGTGGACAGATCCGTTTACGCATTTTAATGCGATGAACGTGGTCAATCGATATTATCCCTTAGCGGATTTTGATAAAAACAAAGGATTCCCCCTGCAATATCATAATGCGGCAAGGGAATGTTTTGTAAATTTATACCAAGATTATTTACAAGGTGTGCCACAATCTGTTCAATGTCAGTATGAATTACAAAATTTTGATCATTATGATGCTGAAAATAAACCTATTTATAAGACGCCAGAAAAACAATCAATGTCTTATGGTCCTTTCCCCGGATTATTTAAACAGGCCATGAAAGCCAATCTGATTAATGATTTACCTGATGTTCAGATTAATGGTTGGGCAGGGGCGGCAACATGGTATAATAAAATATCTGAATTAAACGGTACGTTTATCAAGGCGGCCTATAATTTACCACAGCCTGATGCTTATCCTTTGATCATGAAAAAAATTGCGGAGGAACGGGCAAATCATGATGCCGCAGGATCTGCGGCGGAACAATTTACCCCCACAAACTTTAAAAATGAGCCCAGTAAAGTGCAAAATCATGAGCTTCAGGTGGCAAAAATGCTGAACGAAGTCTATCAATCATGGTTGACGCAGGGGAAACAAGAAGAAACGGGGAATTCAATCAAGGATTTTGTTGCACGGTTATTTGGTGTGAATGGAATGTTGGATATTCGTAAAAACCAAGACAAGCATCCGATTGCCCGTCTTACCGCGATTGGTCAGGCTTTGATTGAAAGTACGATTGTTGATGTATTTGGTTCTTTTGTCCTTGCAGGGGTTTCTGGTTTGGGTAATTTAAGTGGTCAGGGTCAGATTATGGCCTTTGGGGGTGCAGGCATAACCGTTGCTGGTATCTTAGTCACGATCGCAGGGATGGGATTGGGGGCAGGGTTTACATTGGCGTATATTGTGCCGTTTTTACCCTTCCTTTATTTCTTTTTTGCGGCGGCACGATGGGTCAAGGGATTGTTTGAGGCCATGGTGGGTGTCCCCTTATGGGCATTGGCACATATTCGTATTGACGGGGATGGCTTACCGGGAAGTGCCGCGATGGGGGGATATTTCTTAATCTTTGAAATATTCTTACGCCCGATTTTAACGATTTTTGGTTTAATCGCAGGCATTACAATTTTTGCCGCACAAATGGATATTCTAAATTTAATCTGGGATTCCGTAACGGGCGGTATTTTCGGCGCACAAGATAGTGGTGGCGTTAGCAATGCCGCAACGGGGGCTGCCCAAACAATCTCAAATGTTGCAAATATCAAAAATACGGCTGATCTGGAGGCAAGTCTTGCAAATTTAGGCAACGGCATTGATAATTTCTTTTATCTTATCTTATTTGCCCTGATCTCTTACATGATGGCGATGGCATCGTTTAAAATGATTGATATGATCCCGAATAATATTTTGCGTTGGATGGGGAATTCCGTGCAAACATTTGGTGCCGGTGCAGAAGACCCTGCGCAAAATATGATTGGATATGCAACATTAGGGGGCAGCATGATTGGGAATACGCTGGGGAATAGTCTGCAAAGTGTCTATAGAGCTGGGGGGGAGACAACCACGTCTTTAGGCCAAATAAATGCTAAAAAAGCAGCACAGCCTCCAAAACAAGAGGGTGATGGCGGATAATAGTGACATATCGTTAGGTGAATAAAAGGTGATTATGCTGGATGTGATCCAATCATCTATAATTCTTTCATGATCCCTGAGATTGCGCGTTAGGTCGACCTTGTTGCATGGATCGATTTATAGGGAAGGTGGTGACGCGGGTTGTGCTTTTCCCCCACCGCCGTCATGCCCCCACACGGCATGACAATTCTTGGTGCTGGATTAACAAGACATTGCTTTATGCAATGCCTTTTTTCTCATACAGATTTTCGTCCATTTTCAGGGCGCGGTTTTTGGAAATTGTTTGATAGGCTTTTGCGGCATGTTTGGAACAGTACGGCGTACCCGATACAATTTTATCGCCACAAAAACTGAATTGATCTGTTTTGGGATCACCATAGGGCCAACGGCACATGCAATCTTTCAGATCAATTAATTTATATTGTCCAATTTTACTTGCTTCATCGCCATCATCATTGGCAGGGCTGATTTTTTTCAGTGCAGGCATGGCACGAACCTGTTCTAAGGCCATGTCTAAATGATCTTGACGTTCTTGGAGAAGGGCGCGATTTTTTGCCTCTCTTTTCGCTTGAGTTTCAACTTTTGACGGTATCGGCGTATCATTAAAATTTTCCGCTGTTTTTAAAACAGTCTTTGGCGTTGATTTCTTTGCCACCGCTGATTTTACAGATTTTTCAACCGCCTTGACAGCAGGTTTTTTATGCGGATCTGCATCCTTCATTAAGGTTGTGGGGACAGTGCGCCCTGCTAAATTCAGGCGATGTGCCTTACCGATCACGGCATTTCGTGTGACACCGCCCAATATTTTTGCGATTTCAGCCGCTGTTTTGCCCTCTAACCACAATTTTTGTAAGGCATCAATGCGTTCGTCGGTCCATTTCAGGCGGTTTTGATCAGAGTCGCTCATATATTTCAGTGTCCAATTTACGATATGTTTATGTTTTTAGTGTAGAAACACCATAGCAAAAAAAGAATCATTTTTCCAGTAAAATAATCTTAAATATGAAAATAAAATAAAGAAACCATGTTCCAAAAATTCTTTGATTTTATAAATCCGAATAAAAAAGGTGATCCATCATCTGATAGAAACAGTGATGCCTATCAAATCCAAAAAGAAAAACTGAAACATGATCATGTAAAATCGCGCATCAGCTTGGCGCGCGACAGTCAGACCAGCCGTGAAATTTTATATTATTTAGCGCAAGAAGATCCAGATCCGCGTGTGCGTAAAGAAGTTGCAGGTAACCCCTCCACCCCTCTTCATGCCAGCCCATTATTGGCACAGGATAAAAGCGAATATGTTCGCTTTACGCTGGCAAGACGGTTGCTGGAGCTTTTGCCTGATCTATCCCGTGACCAACAAAGCCATCTCTATGCGTATGCTGTGCAGGCACTGAGTTCTTTGGCATTAGATGAAGTGTTAAAAATTCGGATTGCGCTTTCTTCTACGCTCAAAGATTATACATGTACGCCGCCAGAAATTGCCTCGAAATTAGCAAAAGACGTTGAAAAAGCCGTTTCTGAGCCTATTTTGCGGTTCTGTGTGGCGTTAGATGATCAGGCTTTGTTGGATATTTTATCCTCACACCCTGCCAGTTGGGTGATCCAAGCCATTGCCAGCCGTAAAATAGTGAGCGATTCCGTCAGTACAGCCATTATTGATACGAATGATGCCAAAGCAGGTCGCCGTTTGATTGAAAATGAAAATGCGTTTTTAAGCATGGAATTGTTGCAGATCATTATTCAGAAATCAAAGACAACCCCAGAATGGCAGAAATCTTTGGCAAAACGTCAATCTTTACCGCCTGAGGCTGCTTCCTTGCTCTTTGAATTTGCAGGTAGAACTGTGCGGCAATTATTGGAAAAAAGCGGGGTTTTAGAAGATGAAACCTTAAAAGAAATGGGGGATAAAATTGAACGTCGCCTGCAATATGCCACAGATCACCAAAATCACATTGAACCACAAACACCACAAAGCCTGTTACAACGCGCCCGAAAGCTGAAATCAGAGGGCGTGTTAAACGCGGATTTTGTTGCCGATGCTTTAGGCATGCGTGATTATGAATTTGTGCAAGCCTGTATTGCTGTGATGGGTGGGTTTTCCCAAAAGGGGATTGAGACCATCTTTGCCGCGCAATCGGCAAAATCGATTGTGGCTGTGACGTGGAAGGCAGGGCTGCCGATGCGCTTAGCGCTTAAGCTACAGCAAGAAATGGCGCGCATCCCACACAAAGACCTGATTTACCCGCGCGCAGGTACGGATTACCCTTTTAGCAACGAAGAAATGCAATGTCAGATTGACTTTTTAGGCATTTCAGCATAAGCTCCAGCCTATGAATAATATTTTATATAATGATGAAAATCCGACGGATTATTTTTGTGTGTCTTTTGAATTGCCTGCGCATTATCTTGAGGACGATGCCGCCAAAATCTCAGTTGTTTTTGAAGAAGAGGCGTACGCCACCACATTGTTACGCGCCCAAACGAAGGAGGGGCATGTCATCCCCGCTAGTTTAGAAGATCATGCATGGAAAATTGAATGGTATTTTGGCTATGCCCCCCAAATTGATTTTATTCAATCCAGATTACAGCCAATATTGGATGATTTACAATGGGGGATGCCTGATCTGTTGATTGAAAAAGTCCCTGAAAAAGATTGGTTGGCGGAATCCTATCAATCATTCCCCCCTTTTGTCGTTGAGCCTTTTTTTATTTTTGGCTCGCATTATACCGAATCTGTTCCTGCGAATTATATCCCTTTGCAAATTGATGCCGCCACAGCCTTTGGTTCAGGCGAACATGGCACAACACGGGGATGTTTGGAAATGCTGTCTTTTGTGTTTAAAAATAATGCAGTGACATCTATTTTAGATATGGGCACAGGATCTGGGATTTTGGCCATTGCTGCATGGCATTTATGTGATAAAGACGCGTTGAAAAACCCCATTATCGGGATTGATATTGATGAGGAATCAATCCGCGTTGCGAATTTGCACAAAGCCGCAAATATATCCATGACGGATCTGCAGGATGATGATATTATATTTGCGGCAGGTGATGGGTATCATACGGCTTTATCGCGGCAATATGCCCCGTATGATTTAATCATTGCAAATATTTTGGCGCGGCCTTTGGTGATGATGGCGCCTGATTTGAAACAATCTCTTGCGCCACAGGGGCATGTGATTTTATCAGGTTTACTCATGGAACAGGCTGAAATGGTCTTGGATGCCCATAAGGCACAAGGATTAATTGAGAAACATCGCATTACCCACGGGGAATGGGTCACGCTTTGGTTGTCTGTGGCTTAAGGATTCATAAATATTATCATGTCATGATGGCGTAATCTAAACACGCAACATACATTCATGATATATGGGATCAGCAAAACGATCATCGCACTCCTTTAATATAAAACCTCTCATTTTGGGGATGGTGGCTCTTGTTCTAATTTTTTGTTCTTTTTATAGCTTCGCACAAGACCAGCGCCCAACATCATCAATCAGTATTTTACAAAACACAACAGATCAGATAAATTTTTTAGGTTTATCCTATGTTAAATATGACCCAGAATATCAGTATAGTTTAAAAAATATTATTGATCTGTACAAAACAAAAAACTTAGGCGATCAATACACACAATCCCATTACCGATCATCGAAATCAGGTGTCCCGTTTTGGCTTATTGTTCCTGTTAAAAACAACAGTGATGTAAAAGATTGGATTCTTAATTTTGGCAATGCAGAAAATGGTCAGTTCGGACGTATTGAGCGCTTGTTGGCGTATAATGCCAGTACACAGAAAATTCTGTATGATTCACGGAAGACAGCAGAATATAAAGACAATCTATTTCAGCATGGCGCATTGAAAATAGAAATTGCACCCTATAAATCACAATTGCTTATTTTCTTTGTTGATCCTGATAACAGATCAATGATCTCTTTAAACCCCCAGATTTATTCCCTTAAAAATTATATCGATTCCAGACAAAACACAGAATCATTTTCATGGTTCTTTGGGCATTTTCTGTTTATGGCGATGGGGGTATTTTTTATTTTATACATGATTCAACAGCTTGATGTGGGGTTATGGGTGGCCGCTTATTTCTTGGCGTTGTTTTTATATTATCCCTTGGCCAGCGGCACGACATTTGGGCAGGCACAGTTCATCAATATGTCATGGCCTTTTATCAATAGTGCCATGCTTATTTTTTGTATCATGGCCACACGATCTTTTTTGGAAATGAAAAGATTCAGGCTAAAAGAAAAAAATATTATTCATGGATTACTGACCTTTATATTGGTGGCATTGATTCTGCCTCTTTTATTCTTTGGGGGCAGTCATACCCTGCCGACTTGGGTGTTTTCATTATCTTATTGGGTTGTGTATAGCGCCTGTATTATCATTCCAATCACGGCCAATATCAAATCTGTGAATGGGAAAATTTATTGGGCGGTTGCGCATACCTGTTTATTATTGGGATTTATGATTCAGCAATTTGCTTTATTGGGCTGGATACAACCCCTGCCTGTCTTTTTAAACAGCTTTTGGATTGGGAATATCGCATATTTTATATTAATTCTGTATGCGATTATTTTAAAATCTAAGGATAATATTGTTGGATCACAACGGATTCACAGTCAGCAAATTCACGAAGACGAAATTTCAGAGGCACTGAATCGTCACAAGCATCAATCTGAACATGATCGTTTATTAAAAGTCATCGAACATGAACGAAAAGTCATGGCAACATTGCGTGAGCGCGATGCAAAAATTACCGAAGAAATGCGTCTAGCAAAAGAAATGGCTGACCAAGCTAACCAAGCAAAATCTGCTTTCTTAGCCGTTGTTAGTCATGAGATTCGAACACCGATGAATGGCATCATGGGGATGCTAAAGCTGATGATGGGCACTAGCTTGACGCGTGAGCAAACGGGTTATGCGCAAACAATGCAAGATTCGTGTGATGCAATGCTCTCCCTCCTGAATGATATTTTAGATTTTGAAAAAATCGAAAATGGAAAGATGGAGCTTGAAATCTTAGATATGGATCTGCATCGTTTGGCTGATGGAGTGATTACTCTGATGTCTGGTCATGCCAGTGCTAAAAATATTGAGCTAAAATTAGATATGGGCGCAGATGTGCCGCGTTATGTTCAGGGCGATCCGACACGATTAAGACAGATTTTACTGAATCTAGTCGGTAATGCAATTAAGTTTACCCAACAAGGGCATGTTTGTTTGAAAATCAATAAAACCGAAGATATTCAAACATTAGATGACGATAAAGGACGGGATAAAGCACATGATCAATCCACAAAAGAACCGCACTTAATTTATTTTGTCGTAGAAGATACAGGCATTGGTATATCCAAAAAAGCCCAAGCCAATTTATTTAATCCATTTTCTCAGGCCGATCGCAGTATCTCCAGAAATTTTGGTGGTACAGGCTTGGGATTGGCTATTTGTAAGCGGTTAATTGAGGCCATGGGAAGTATGATTGGGGTCAATAGTGTGGAGGATATTGGGACAAGTTTCTTCTTTTATTTAAACATGCCCTATTCTGAGGGGGTAATAGAACATGATAAATACCAAGCCTCTGCAGTAAGCCCTGCCGTACCAAGGAAAATTCTTGAGGCTAATATTTTAGTGGTCGAAGATAATGTGATAAACCAGAAACTGATGGTTGAATTCCTTAAAAAAATGGGACATCAGTGCGATGTCACGGAATCAGGGGAGAAAGCCACTCAAATCACAATGAAACAAAAATATGATTTGATTTTAATGGATATGAACTTACCCGGTATTAACGGAGCCGATACAGCCCGTACAATTCGGACAATTTACGGCAATATGAACAAAGAGACCCCCATATTCGCGCTGACAGGTAATGTGGGTAAAGAGTATGAAGACGAAGCCAAAAAGGCAGGTATGCAAGGATTATTAGCCAAGCCAATTGATTATGATATTCTAGCCGTAACCATTCAAGAAAGTTTGGGCGGTGTAAATACAATAACGCCTACCGACTCCTTTAATACACATCAAAAATCAGTAGCCACATCTCATGAACGGCACGATGATCATGCGGTGTCAGACGTGGTTATACCTGAAATCAACAGTGTCTTTGACCCTAAAATGTTAAATGACCTACAAAGCGTGATCGGAGAATCGCAATTTGAAGAGCTTTTCAATAGTTTGATAACCAGTACAGATGAAATCTTAGGGCGTCTTCATATCGCTATCGTACAACAAAATAGCATCGATATTAAAAACCGTGCCCATGAATTAAAGGGGATGGCAGCGAACTTTGGTTTAACTGAACTGAGCAGCCTGAGTGCAGCAATCGAAGATTATGCGCGTAAAAATGATATAAACGCAATCTCCAAAATTGGTGAAACATTAGAATCAGCCAAAGATCGCGCCCAGAAAGCATTAGAAGATTGGAAGAGTTAGGTGTTTAAACAAACCATAATGTACTCTATAGAAGCCGCAAGAAAAGTCTGGATTTTGGCAGCGGCTTCTATAAGCGCGCTTTCGCATCACCCTTATTTTACAGTGCCGCGAATACCGTAATTGCCCGCAAACACATCATCGCTAAAGGCTTCTTCCCATGTGCCTTGGGTGGAGGCGCGGGAATATTCTGTTGATCTGTTTTCAAAGAAATTTGTATGTTCCGCGCCATTCAGCATTTCATCCATCCAAGGTAATGGATTCTTATCAGCACCGTAAATCGCATCTAGCCCTAATTGTTGCAAACGACGATCCCCAATATAGCGAATATATTGTTTGACCTCTTCTGCTTTTAATCCCTCAATATCTCCCATTTCAAAGGTCAGATCAATAAAGGCATCTTCGAATCCAATAATCGTTGCACAAGATTGGGTGATTTCTTGTTTTAATTCATCATCCCAAATATCGGGGTTTTCATTGATAAAGCTTTTGAAGAGGCGAATCATGGATAAGCAATGCAACGTTTCATCCCGCACTGACCATGTCACAATCTGCCCCATGCCCTTCATTTTATTAAAACGCGGGAAGTTCATTAAGATCGCAAAGGATGCAAAAAGCTGTAATCCTTCGGTAAATGCGCCAAACATCGCCATGGTTTTGGCAATATCACGGCGTGATTTCATCGATGCATTTTGCATGTAATCGAATTTGTCTTTCATTTCTTTATATTTCATAAAGGCTTGATATTCGACCTCAGGCATTCCAATTGTATCAAGCAAGTGGGAATAGGCGGCAATATGAACCGTTTCAATATTTGAAAAGGCGGATAACATCATCTGCACTTCAACAGGGCCAAAAACTTGGCTGTAATGTTTCATGTAACAATTATTGACCTCAACGTCGCTTTGGGTAAAGAAACGGAAAATCTGAGTCATGATATTTTTTTCAGATGGGGTCAGCTTTTGTTTCCAATCTCGCACATCTTCGGCTAAGGGTACTTCTTCGGGTAACCAGTGAATGCGTTGCTGTGTCAACCATGCCTCATAACACCATGGATATAAAAAAGGTTTATAAACATGGCGTTCTTGTAACAGAGGGGATTTTTTCATCTCAACATCGTTGGCGGCGTTTAGGGCAAGATTCATGGTTATGTCTCCAGAAGAAAAAGAAATAAGATTGATTTTAATGTAAACCATATCAGAAATTATACAAGGGTTTTTAGATAAAATATTATCAATATTTTGTATAGAGTTAATTTCAGAAATCTATATATGGTATAAAAAGCGCTCTTCTTCTTTTTTCTCAAGAGGTTAGGATTTTGCAAATCATTGCTAATTTTTGACGCTGTTTTAATGAATCCGTTTGGTAATAAGCATCAACAATTTGTGAGAAATATTTGTGATCCTCAGGTCGACTTATATTATAGGGATGCTCTGCCGCGCTAAAAAAAGAGTCAAATTGAATATTAAAATGGCACGCGAGGCAATAGAGAGAATCAATGGGGATTCTGGAGATTCCCTTTTCGTATTTTTGAACTTGTTGATAGCTAACACCCAAGATTTTACCAATCTGATTTTGGTTGAGCCCCCACTGTTTTCTAAAAAATCTGAGGTTCTTACCAATTATTTTTGACAATTCAGGTTGTTCCATTTGAGAATAGTTTTGTGTGTTTTTTGGCAATTTCTGAGCCATTTATTTTCCTCTTATATATATTGCTAATATTAAGAATTTTAAGCTATTATTTTTCTTTAAAAGAAATAATAAATTATATTTTCTAATATAGCAATATATTTTTAAAAAATAAAAAGGCATAATACAACCCTTATGGACGGTAAGTGGCTTAGAGAGCAATTCAGAAAAAATCCCTCGAAACGCAAGATTCACTTGGCGAAAGCGTTGTCTCTTGAGCCTCCTGCTGTCAGTAAGATTTTGTGTGGGACAAGGGAAATCAAGGCACGCGAATATCATATCATGCGTGAGTTTTTTGGCTTATCCACCATTGATTTAACCGCTGATCGATACAACCCACATGCGACAATTTTGGCAGAAGGGATCTATAGCCAGAACTTCAGACCGCATTTAACAGCCGAATCATTGGGGATTGTGGGAGAGAATGCGAAACCAAAAAGAAAATCTGCGCAAAAGCCATTGCCGTCTTCGGTGAATTTACCTGCCAAAGATTTTATTTTTAATGTCAAATTTCTTCAGACCGAACTTCATTCTGTACAGCTTCATCCTGAAAATTCTTTTTTTATGCACGCCGTGCGCTTTGATTATCATCAATTTGTAACGGGTGATATTCTTTTATTCCGTGTCTTGTCCACTGATTTTAAAGATTATGAATATTATATATTAAATACCGCCTTATCTAATCGCAACGCTGAACAAGAGATTATTCATCGCGATGCCCTATGTGCAGAAGATGTGATTGTCGGCTGTGTCATTGGTAAGGTTGATTTTTCAGCTGGTTATTTGAAATAAAAAAATCCTTCTATAAAATTATAGAAGGATTGATGGTAATAGGCTTTTATCAGATCGTCTCTTTTATTTTATTCAATTGTGCCTGTATCAACATTATCAGCGGCTGTGCCAATTGAGTCGTTCATTGTGCCGAATAGGTCACGTAAATCATTCCCAAATGTAAAGACAGCGCCTAAAATGGCCAACGAAATACCTGCAGCAATTAATCCATATTCAATCGCTGTCGCTCCCTCTTCGTTATGGAAGTATGTTTCTTTCATTGCTAAAATCTTGCGGAACATAATCTTTCTCCTTTAATTTCATAATTTATGGTTCAAAGTTTGGTTCTTTAAAATACATAATACAGTATTATTCCCTATATCAACAATAATGCGGAAACTCTTAAGGTGACCTTAAAAATAGATTCAATTCGTAACGATTATTGATAGAGCTATAAAAATCATTGCGATTTGAATGGTTTCAAGCTATAAAGCAGGAAATCGTGAACTTATTTTTATCAAAGGTGGATTTTTATCCTATGTCAAAAGAAGACGTTATTGAATTTAAAGGCGTGGTTACTGAGGTTCTGCCCAGTGCGATGTTTCGTGTTAAGCTGGAAAACGACCATGAAATTTTAGCACATACTGCTGGGAAAATGCGCAAAAATCGTATTCGTGTTTTACAAGGGGATACAGTGACGGTGGAAATGACCCCTTATGATCTTAGTAAGGGGCGTATTACTTTCCGTGAAAAATAAAAGCGGGCAATTAATTTTAGCTTCTGCATCGCCGCGTCGTGTTGCGTTATTGGCGCAAATTGGTGTGTGCGCAAACCAAATTATGCCTGCGGATATTGATGAATCCCCTCTGAAAAATGAGAAGCCAAGATTTTTGGTGGAACGATTGGCTATCGCAAAAGCGCGTAAAATTCATGAAACTCTCCCCTCAAATGATTTTGTTTTTATTTTAGCAGCAGACACAGTGGTTGCATGCGGTGCAAGAATTTTAGGCAAGCCAAAGGATGAACGTGATGCGTTGGCGATGCTGCAGCTTTTATCGGGACGTCGGCATCGTGTGGTGGGGGGGCAGGCCGTGATTACCCCATCTGGAAAAATCTGCAGCCGTGTCAGTGAAACAATTGTACAATTTAAAAAATTAGATATAACAGAAATTGATCATTTTATTGCCTCAAATGAATGGGATGGAAAAGCGGGATCTTACGGCATACAGGGATTAGCCGCAGGCTTTGTTAAGTTTATTGCAGGATCATATAGCAATATTGTGGGGTTAGATATTTATCAAACACGGCAGCTTTTATCTGGAAATGGCTATAATGGTTTTCAATCTATAGAACCAGAGGATAGGTAAAATGGATATTCTGATCGACGAAGCACAAGGCTCATTATGGGTTGCCGCTGTCAAAGATGGGCGCATCACGGATATTGAAATTGATGCAACCTATGAAAGCGTCAAATATGGCGCAATTCATTGGGCAAAAGTCAGTCGCATTGATGTGCATAATGATTGTGCCTATGTTGATTTGGGTGAAGGCATTGAAGCGCTGATTTATAATCGCGATGTGCGTATTGCCATTAAACAAGAAGATGGCCGCCAGATTTATCAAAAGGGCGGCGATCAATCCATTGGCAAAACGCTGATGCAGGGACAAATGATTGCGGTGCAGGTCAAATCCATTCCTGATGGGTATTTTTTGCCGAATTCTATCGAAAAAAAATGTCCTGTTGTCAGTATGGATATTACCCTTTCTGGGCGTTATTTAATTTATGCGCCGCATAACCAAGATAATAAAATTTCAAAACGTATCCAAGACCCTGTGTTGCGTGCCCGAATAACGGAGATGTTAGAAACGCAACCAGAGATCAAAGGCTGTATCATTCGCTCAGGTGCGGCGTCCGTCCAAACAGAAATCTTGTCACGAGAAGCACAAATCTTAAAATCAATCTGGAAAGAGATTAGCCAATTTTTTAAAGGTCAAAGCCCGATATTGGTGACCGATGGCCCCGATGCAATTCAACGTCTGTTAAGCAACCAAGCCTTACATACGGTTAAAACAATCCAAGTTGTCACATTGGAACAATTTGAAGAGGCCGATCAATGGTGTGCTGTTTTTGCACCAGAATTATTACAATGTGTCATGCCCGTGGAATTGGATGATCCCCATAGTGATTTATCTATCTATGCCCATTTTGATTTAATGGAACAAATCATCGCCTTGACGAACCCTGTGGTATTTTTGGAATCTGGGGCTCAGATGATTTTCGAAGAAACAGCAGCCTTAACAACAATTGATGTCAATCAAGCACGGGATAAACGCCCCGTAAAACAGATTAATCATAATATTATCCAAGAAGCCGCGAATCAAATCCGTATGCGGAATTTATCCGGCATTATTATGATTGATTTATTGCGCATGAAAAAAGAGGTGGATCGCGTAAGCTGTTTGGATATTGCCAAGCAAGCTTTTTTAAATGATTCATGTACCGTTACCATTCATGGATTTACGGCTGCGGGGTTATTAGAGGTGACCCGTGCCAGACGGACACCAAAAATCACCGACTTAATGGATGATGCGGTTTTTTAATATGATGATTCATCATGCCTTTGCTTTTTTGTCCTTATTGACCTTAACCATTGCCTATATCTTATATTTGCGAGGGATTTTTTACCATGGCATTAAGCCGCACATGTTTTCATGGCTGATTTGGTGTATTTTAACGGGGATTGCCTTTTTTGCACAATATACATCGGGTGCCGGAGCAGGAGCCTTTGCCGCAGGATATAGCTCAATCATATCGTTTTTTATTTTTATATTAAGCCTGTTTAAGGGTGAGAAGCATATTACAAAATCTGATTATGTTGCCTTATCCGCCGCATTGATCAGCATTCCCATATGGCGCATGACACATCAACCTCTTTATGCTATTATTATGATTACCTGTATCGAGCTTTTCGCATTCTGGCCAACATTTCGCAAAACATGGATCAGACCCTATCAGGAATCAATATCCCTTTATATCTTAAGCGCCATAAAATCCATATTTGTTTTGCTGGCTTTACAAGATTATAATTGGGTAACAGTTTTATATCCATTTGCACTGATTTTCACGAATGGTATTTTTGCTGCCTTGGTTATGTATCGACGAAAACAGTTAGCGCAGTAATATCGATTCCATTGTCTGAAGGGGGTTCTATAGAAACTCCACAAAACTGGACAGCAATCGTTTCGTTTCCCCATTATCAAAGCGTATATCCAATTTATTGCCGTCAACATGAATAATCGTGCCGTTGCCAAAGCGTGTGTGGGTGATTTTTTTGCCGATTTGGGGGTTTTTGTAAACCGAAGCCGCAGGGGTATTGGTAACAGGGGCTTTGGGGGATGAATCCCAATGCGTGTTGCGTCCGCTAAAATGAGAGGATGTGCCACTGGATATGCCTGTCATGGCGTTACGATTCACATGCTCATCAGGCAATTCGCCGATAAAGCGAGAGGGCATGGAATTCATCCAACTGCCATAGAGCATACGATTGGCGGCGTGTGTAATCGTGGCGGTTTTACGAGCGCGGGTGATGCCGACATAGGCAAGGCGGCGCTCTTCCTCCAACCCCTTACCGCCTGTTTCATCAAGAGCGCGTTGGGAGGGAAAAAGCCCTTCTTCCCAACCTGCTAAAAATACATGATCAAATTCCAATCCCTTGGCGGCGTGCATGGTCATTAGGGTGACGGTTTCATGGCTTTGGGTATCTTGAACCTCCATCACCAAGGCGACATGTTCTAAGAAATCATAGATGGATTCAAAGCCTGCAAGGCTGTTTATCAGCTCTCGCAAATTCTCCACACGCCCCGCAGCATCGGGGGTTTTGGCATCTTTCCACATATCCATATAGCCGCTTTCCAATAAAATGGTTTCACACAAAGCAGACTGATTGGGGGTATAATCAGGATTTTTTAAAGAATCTTGCCAGCCTTTAAATTGGGCAACCAACCCTGCCACGGCTGCCTTGGCTTTGCCGCGTAATTCATCGCTTTGCGCCAATTCATCGGCGGCACTGAATAAGCTTTGGTTGGTGGCGCGGGCGTGTTTATATAAAAGCTGAATGGTGGTGTCGCCAATGGCGCGTTTGGGGGTGTTGATAATGCGCTCTAAGGCCAGATCATCTTGGGGTTGGGCGGTGACGCGCAAATACGCCATCGCATCGCGAATTTCCGCACGTTCATAAAAGCGCACGCCGCCCACCACGCGGTATGGGATGCTCATTTGAATCAATCGTTCCTCAAACGCGCGTGTTTGTGCGCCTGTGCGGACTAAGATCGCCATTTGCGAAAGTTTACTGCCCATGCTGCGCAAATTTTCAATATGCTCAACGACATAGCGGCTTTCGGCATCACTATCCCATAATCCGTAAACCGTGATTTTTTCGCCCATGCCTTGGGTGCTTTGCAAATTTTTGCCCAAGCGATTTTGATTTTTGGCAATCAATCCGTTGGCACATTCCAAAATATGCGCGGTGGATCGGTAATTTGCCTCTAAACGAATGATGGAGGGGTTTTTAAAATCACGCTCAAACCGCAAAATATTTTCAACCTCCGCGCCGCGCCAGCCATAGATCGATTGGTCATCATCACCCACGCAACAAATATTCGCATCCCCATCATTATGGGGCTTTTGTGCCAACAGCCGCAGCCATAAATATTGCGCAACATTGGTATCTTGATACTCATCCACAAGGATATAACGAAAGCGTTTATGATAATCCGCCAAAATATCCGCGTGATTGGGGTTTTTAAACAGGCTAATCATATGCAGCAATAAATCGCCAAAATCACAGGCATTTAAGGCTTTCAGGCGGTCTTGGTATTGCTTATAAATCAATAACATTTTCCCATCCGCCACATCGCCGCAATCGGATTCGCTTAAATGAAGCGGTGTTTGGGCGCGGTTTTTAAAGCCATCAATGATGCTTGCCATCATTTTTGGGGGATGTTTTTTGGGGTCTAAATTCAAAGGCTCAATGATCTGTTTCAACAGGCGAATTTGATCGTCAGGATCAATAATCGTAAAGCTGGACGTTAAGCCTAGCTCCGCCGCATGCCGCCGCACCATGCGTGCTGCCAACGCATGGAATGTCCCAATCCACCAGCCATCCATCGACGCGCCCCCCATCATGTGCGATATACGCTCCCGCATTTCGGCGGCCGCTTTATTGGTAAAGGTCACTGCCATAATTTGGGAGGGGAACGCACGGCGTGTATGCAGCAAATGCGCAATGCGCGTGGTTAAAACCCTTGTCTTGCCTGTGCCTGCCCCCGATAAAACCAAAACCGCCCCTTCGGTGGTTTCCACCGCCAATTTTTGTTGCGGATTCAGCGCAGAGAGATAATCACCCGCCATTTGTGGGGGGGGAGCGATGTCTTCGGACGAATCAGTGGGGAATGTAAACATATTGGGACTATACCATAAATAAAGCCCTGCAACAGGTGCAGGGCTTTAATAAAAGGGAGGATATAATTTAGGCAGCTATTGCCAAATCAGGGAAGAAAAACTTAATTTCAATCGCGGCATTTTCCGCGGAATCTGATCCATGCACGGCGTTTTCACCGATGCTGGCGGCATATAATTTACGGATTGTACCCTCAGCCGCTTCAGCTGGGTTGGTTGCGCCCATCAATTCACGGTTACGCGCCACGGCGTTTTCGCCCTTTAAAACTTGGACAACGACTTCGCCAGAGGACATAAAATCCACCAATTCCTGAAAAAATCCACGCTCACGGTGGACATCATAGAAATTGCCAGCTTGTTCAGGGGTCAAATGCATTGCTTGTTGTGCAACAATTTCCAAACCGCCATCAATCAATAATTGTTGGATCGCTTTGGCGTGACCGGCTTTGACAGCATCGGGTTTGATAATAGATAGGGTGTATTCAATCATGGTTTTTCTCTCTTATGTTTAAGATGAATTAAAAGGAAACTTTGTTTTATAATAGAATGCCTAAAAGATCAATCTTAGAAAACACAGTTGAAATTTCTTGTTTTGCAGATTGTTCTGAATCTGATCCATGCACTGCATTAAAATCCGTATCTTCCCCGAACATTGCGCGTAATGTCCCTTTATTTGCTTTCTTAGGATCTTTATCGCCGATTAAATCGCGGTATTTTTGAATCGCATTTTCACCTTGTAAAATGCGTGGATAACATATATCGGCTGTAAGATTATTAACAAGATCATTGAAAAATGGCTTGTTCTTATGCTCTTTGTAAAATTCTTTAGCAGTTTCCTTATTGAATTGAAAAACCTTGCTTGCAATGATCTTTAATCCATTTTTCTTAATGATTTCATCAATCTGATGGATGGTTTCCTCGTCTTTGATATGGGGTTTGATGATGCATAATGTTTGCTGAATGGAGGGAGTGATGCTCATTGTTACTTTCCTATATTTATATGTATATTAAAAAACACGAAGATGATTTCTAATCTATCTCAGCAATAAGAGCAAGAATAATGCAAACATTATTTTGTAATATTATTACAAAATAATAATTATATCAGAAAATTGTAATAATAGATGTTGACGAATATTTTTTTTGATTGTTATAATTTATTTTTGGCTAAAAAAATCCATAAAAATAATATAGTTACAAATAAATTTTATAAAAATACAAAAACCTCAGGAAGGTTCTTAGGATATGATTGATCACTATGTTTCACAAAATATATCGAATCCTCAATATTTGCGCAACCATAACGCCGGAAAAAATGTTTGTCAATTATTTTCTTCAAAAACAGGCAAAAAAAATGATTGGAACTCGAATTTTCGTTTAGAAAATCTTGCTATTGCTCAATATCAACCGCACAACACTATTGATGCACTTCTTAAAGCCGCGCCTTTTATCAAGGAAAAAATTGATTCGTATGGAGTGATTTTGGTTCAGCTTGCGAAAGTAGCAGGGTTTAAAGTTGATTATGTGGGTGTTGATGTCAAATCTTATGAAAGCATTGCAAAAAAGGCTGGTCATAGGGCCGTTTGTGAAGTGCGTGATGTTGCGCGTGGGTCAATTATTGTACCTGACGGCGCTGAGGGACAAAAAGCCATGGCCTATTTAACATGGCTCATGCACCCTGAACGCAATCCCCATACGGTCTATATCCAAGATGACGCATCACAGGGATCGTTGGTTGGTCACAATATTTCAGGATACCGTAAGGTGAATGCAAAATTATCTTTTGATGCGCATGGGATTGGAGAATTGAGAATTGTACCAAAATCATTTTATGAAAGCCAACCTGAAACTGAGGGGTCTTATAAGACAGCCAGCGCTGATTTTAATGCGGCGTCTGCATATTCAAAAACAGCAAAAGATGGTATTGCATTTCCAATGAAAGCCTTAAATCATCTGAATGATTTGCAGGCTGTTAATAACCAGATTGCTGAGCGTTGCGGATATAAAGGATTTAATCTGTTGAAAACAATCCAAGAGAATGAACAATTTTTTAAAACATACGCTATCTCAAAACAAAAGGTTTTAGACGGATATTGTTATTGATTTATTTTCTTGCATTTTTTTGGTGAATATTCTAATTGTTTAGCCATGAGTGCGAAACAACACAATACAGCAAAAAGTTTGTTTAATGATTCATCTTCACCAGCTTGCATTATTAGTGGGGGTGTTTTTCATTATCATTTTGAGGATGAATATAACGACATTTTCTTTCGTGTTCTTAAACTTGAACAGAGCGAAGATCGTGTGCGCGTAGAAATCGAAGATAAGAAGAATTTAGGTGGGTATTACATCCCTGATCTTTATACACAATATAATTTACTTTCTAAAGTGTCAGGTGGTGCTGCAAAGCGTGTAGAATCAAAGCAAGATAATAATCCAATGATCTTCAGAATGATTTAATTTTGTTTCTTGTCGTCCTCTAACTCTGCCATCAACCCCTCTTTATAAGTGGGGTATTTTAATTCCACATCTAGCATGTCTTTGATTTTTTGATTCGATACGCGTTTATTATCTAAATAAAAACTGCGCGCCATGGGGGCTAAATCCACTTCTTCGAACGGGATCAGCGGCGGCGGCTCTTTGCCTAAAAGCTGGCAAGCAAAAGCAATGACTTCGTGGCTGGGGCTGGGCAGGTCATCTGCGACATTAAAAATCTCCCCCGCTGCGGGATGATTAATCGATGCATTAATGACACTGACAATATCACAAACATGAATACGGCTGAATGCTTGATTCTCCTTAAAAATACGTCGTGCAATGCCTGCGCGAACCGAATCAAGGGCGCTGCGCTCAGGACCATAAATGCCAGCTAATCTAAAAATATGGACAGGTAAATCAAAATCATAAAATAGAGAAAGCCATTGTTCCTCTGCTTTTTGGCGGCGCGATCCACGGCGTGAGCTGGGGCGTAATTCTGACTCTTCATCCACAATAGCTCCGTCACGATCCCCATAAACACCGGTGGAGGATAAATATCCAATCCATTTCAGATTGGGCATTTTTGTAATATCTATGGCGTGATGAATAAAAACAGCATCGCCTTCGTCATTTGGGGGAATGGATAATAATAAATGTGTGACGTCTTTTAAAATATAGGCGGGATCTTCCAAAGGTTGGACATTATCAAAATATAATGCCTTTATCCCGTGTTCACGCATCATCAAGCGTTTTTGACGGTCACGAGTTGTGCCGCTGACTTGCCATCCCTTTTTTAACAGATTCTGGGCAATATATTCCGCAGAATACCCATAACCAAAACAGAATAAATGCGGTGATTGATCCATATTGTTTTTATTGTCCCTGTTTTTTAATATACGGATTAAAAATCAACATCGCTATAATGGGCAGAGGGCGCAAAGCCAGGCATTCGATCTTCTAATAAAGCGCGGAAGCTGGGGCGTGATTTAATGCGTGAGTACCATTCGCGTGCAATAGGGTGTTCATCCCATGGCACATCACCAATATAATCAATCGATGATAGATGCGCCGCTGCCGCAATATCCGCCAATGAGAAATATTCCCCTGCCAACCAATTGCGTTTTTCGGTTAAATAGCCAATATAATCCAGATGATAATGAATATTTGCGTGTCCCGCGCGAATCGACGGGCCGTGGGGTTCACCAAGGCGCAAGAATCGTTTCATTAATTTTTCACCTAATAAATTCTCAGTGACTTCGCGGTTGAATTTTACATCAAACCAGCTAATTAAACGACGTGTTTCAGCGCGTTGGATAGGATCATTGCCCAAAAAATTATAATCAGGATAGGCTTCTTCCAAATACTCACAAATCACTTGGCTGTTTGAAAAAACAGTCTGATCCGCCTCAATCAACACAGGGACATCACCCGCGGGATTAATCGCCAAAAAATCAGTGCGACGTTCCCAAATTTTCTCAATTTGCAAATCAAAGTCGAGCTTTTTTTCCGCCATCAACAGACGAACTTTTCGAGAATAAGGATGAAGCCACAGATGATATAAAACACGCATAAAGTAAAATCTAATCTATCCCAATCTATACAGCAACTGTTTTTATTCAAAAATGATGATTTTGGTATAAGGCGTTTATTTTAAAGCGCCCCTGCATTCACATTTGTTTCCTTAGCAATCATGATTTTCACAGAATCAATATCCAATATTTTGTCGCGCCCATGATGATAGACAAACCACGCACAGGCGGCATCCATCATGATAATGGATTTATCGGGTTGATTACGACGGCGTAAATGCGTTTCTGTTAAATCAACCAATGTTTCAATCACATCATCGGGAATCGTGATTTTATGATGGGATTCATAGGATTTTCGGATTGTTTTTAAAATATGCACTGTTTCGGCGGCGCTGGGGACTTTTAAAAGGACTTTTTGAAAGCGACGGTCAAGTGCAGGGTCTTTTTCAACAAATAAACGATATTCATCCAACGTCGTTGCTCCAATCACATGCAAATCCCCCACCGTTAAATAGGGCTTCATGGCCTCCGATAAACCTGCATAGGCACTGCCGGTCACAGCAGGCATAATGGTATGGATTTCATCCAAAAATAAAATCGTTTTTGGAACATTCGGATCGCGGTATCGTTCGGCAAAGCCACGGCATAGCGGAATAAAGCGCCCTTGGAATTCTGCATTATTCATTGTTCCTGCGGCCATGCTGGCCAAATCGACCTCTAAAACGCGGGCGTTTTTTAAATAATCCGGCACATTGCCGCTGATGATTCGTTGAGCCAACCCAACCACAAGGGCGGTTTTCCCAACCCCAGCGGGCGCCAACAATGCCACATTTTTTCGCCCTTTTTGCAGTAAAATCAAAATGGCTTGGTCAATTTCATCATCACGCCCCGTAATGGGATCAAAGCGATTTTGTGCGGCCAATGCCGTAAAATCACGGCAATATAAATCCGTTAAATGCTTGAGCTGATCATCTGAAATCACATAGTTGGTCATGCGCTAAACTCCTCTTTCCGATAGCCTTGAGCATAGAGCAGAGCGGTTAAATCTCCGTGAAGAATAACATTGCGAACGGACTCTCTCACTTTGGGCTTAGGATGGAATCCAATGCCTAATCCGCCATTTTCTTCCGCGGCACATAACATCAATAAATCATTGGCGCCGTCGCCTGTGGTTAAAGTTTGACTGCGCTCAATGCCACATTGTGCCACAAATTCATTGAATTTTTCGAATTTTGTTTCTTTGGATACAAGCGGACGGTTGACTTTTCCCGTTAATATGCCTTGTTCAATTTGCAAATCATTGCCAAAATGCACATCAAATCCACATTGTGTAGCAATGGATTGTGTGAAATAGGTAAAGCCCCCTGATATTAAAACACAAAATGCCCCGTGCGCTTTCATCGTTTGCACCAAAATGCGCGCGCCTGCGGTTAAGTGCGTATGGGATAAAATCGTTTCCAACAAAGAGGCTTCTTTACCCTTTAACATGGCTACACGCGCGTCTAAGGCTTGTTCAAAATCCAATTCCCCATTCATGGCGCGCCGTGTAATTTCTGCGACCTGATCACCAACCCCAGATAATGCCGCCAGCTCATCCAATGTTTCGCCCTGAACAATCGTGGAATCCATATCTGCCAATAATAAATTCTTACGCCGATTAACCGCGTTGCTGCAGATAATATCAAATTTTTGCGCCATAAACGCAGCCCGCAATTGTTGTAGCTGATCAAAATGAGGCGCATGATAAAGCGGAATATCAATCGCCTTTTCTGCGGCTAAGATGCTGGGATGACCTGCAACTTGCAACCCCATTCTATCCAATAAAGACAGAAACTGCGCAATATGTGCCGCCAATAACGGCGTTGTTGAAGCAATACAGGTAAGATAAAAAAGTGACATAAGATGAGTAATGATGATTGAATTTGAAGAAAATTTAAACTATCATAGTTTTCTTATAAAATAAAATACAAAGGGAGCACTATCGAAACAAGATGACAACTGTTTGAACACGCAATCGTGATTTAGAAGGTTTTGTTATAATTTTATGCGTGTCAATCCGCATTTTTTCATCCACCTACCCAATGTTGCATAAACCACGAACTTACAAATGGATCATATTTTGGGGGTTGACCATAGGCATATAGGCTCCAAATTTTACATTGAAAGCTTGAAAAAAAGCTTGACTATAGCAACTAATGTATTTATATATATGTAAATATAATAAATACAGGGATTTTTAACATGTCAGATGCTAAACTAAATTTAAAATATCTAGATACTTTCGACGCTCATGAGAGTGAAATATGCTTTACAAAAAGGGAGTTTTCAGCCAGCGCGAGAATGAATGGTCTAACTGTTTCGTCACTGGCTGTTTGCGCTGAAAAACCTGATATTAGGAAAATTGAAACAGTTTTGAAGGCTATTGCTGATTCTGCCCCTGATAGCTTAAAGTCCGCTTTTAACAAAACACTTCATCTTGAAACTCAACTGAATAAAAAAGTTTTTTATAAAGAATTAAGTCAATTAGCGTCCTATATTTCAAAAGAATCAAACAGATTATGTTGGACACCTCCATCTGAATATGTGGATGATCTTTTGGCGAAGCGATTAATATCTAATGATGGGATTCAACAAAATGAACCTTGGCTAGGTGCTATTGCTAAGCAAATTTCTACAATACGTTTATGTCATCTTAGGCAAATTAGTAAAAAAGGCAACGACCTAAATGATCTTAGGCATTTTGATGCACATTTACAAGGGAAAACCCATCCATCTTATCGGGAGCGCATTAAAGCTGCGCATGAGGTTTTGACTGAAACCGACTTATTTAGTCAGGCTAAAGAGGTTTTGGCAAATTCAATGAAACATCTTGATGTGAAAAACTCCTCTAAGCCAATAGATTTATATGTAATACGTCCAATTAAAGACTATACGGATACCTCAAATAGCTATAATTTCTTGACGGCAACATATGTTAAGCTTTTGTCGCAAAATCTTGAGCTTGCTGCTCAAAAATATTACCCACATATGCACATAAATATATATGAAAAGCCTGTTATGATGCTGACCAAAACCAATAGGACAGATGCTTCACCGTTAGGTAGAATTCTAAAACAACCTTTGTTTGAGGTAACAGACATTAAAGACAAAAATGTTATCATTGCAGATGATCATGTGAATGCAGGGGCATTTACAGCCTCTTTATTTTCCCAGATTGAAGCATTGGGTGGTCGAGTGGTAGGTATAGCGTCCTTCTCCAGACATCCTAATTCTGAAAAAGTGCTAATTTCTTCAGAACTGGTTAGGGAATTAACAAATTTATACCCTAAGGAAGATATTGATATGGTCTTAAATCCTCTAGGACTGAGTGTTGATACGCTTACAAGAAGAGAAGGTTTAACACTTTTATCCATGTTTATCGATGGAAATGATTCTCAACACAAGACAGTTTTTGAGTCAACAATGCAGGCGATTAATGGCGCTTATGCACAAATTATAGAAGGTATAGGAGATGATTTGGAAAGTGAGGTTTCAATGCCCCCCAAGACTCCACAAATGTTAATGAGTGAAATAAAACATGCCTTTGCAAGTGGCCCTGTTCGATAGGAGAGAAATATGAATAATTTACGTGAGTATATTCAGGCAGTTACCAAAAAGCATCATATCATTTCTTCAGATAGAGCTGGGTACTTGAAGAGGCAAGATAGTCAAATGCAGCCAGTGATTATGAAAACACTTGGAGATTTGAATGGAAATATTAATAGTCAATGGAATACAAAAAATCATCCCTTGGCGGTTTTGCTGGATTGGGATGACCATCTTATTGACAGTAAAGAATATTACCGTCAGGCGGGTGAATATGTCATTTCAAGAATGATTGAAGAATATGACGTTGAACAACCGTTAAAACTTTATCAGGATCGTGGACGTCAAAAGTCATCAGAATATTATAAAGAAGTTTTCGGAACGGAAATGGCGCGTATTGCCATAGACTTACATCAATCTTATTTATTAAATCCTCCTATTCTACCTCAACTCAAACCGGGTGCCAAGGAACTTTTGAACTATCTTAAGATGCATGACATTCCTTGTGCTATTGTGAGCGATACAGTCCAAGATAGACTTGATAATAATGCCACCAAAACTTTAACAGCTAATGGTATCGATGTCCCTATTTTAGTGGGTACCTCAGCTTTTATTGCTAAGAAACCCAATCCGACTGCTGTTTATAAGGCTTTGGAGCTACTTTCTGAGAAGTTTGGATATGATATATCGCCTAGTAAAGACATATTAATCAGTGGTGATCGCCCCGATAAAGACGGTTTACTAGCAGAAAATGCAAATATTAGCCATGTTATCATTCCTGATCATAATAGCGGAGATGTGTCACAATGGCTTGCTTTCCAAAATCTGGAAACATTGACTCAAAGATTGGCTTCTATAATTGGCAAAGATGTCATTAAACCCAACTATTTTAAACGTTTTTCATATGTTGAAAACAATATTGATCGAGAGAAAACGGAAATCATTAAAGGGGATATTGATTACATAGAATCCCCTGCAACAGACGATCCAGAAGATGGTATTACATTAACAGAAGATGAAAAAGCCTTCCATAATGAACGCTGGATTGCCAAAAGAGGTAAAAATCTTGATGGAAGCGGAAATTATTCTCCAGAAGAAAAATTGAAATCTGGTTTATACGTTGTCCAAACCTTACTGACTGATGATATGATCAATCGTATCGCTGATAAGGCTTATGCAGCAGCCAAAGAAAAGAGAGAAAAGGGTTATCCAGAGTCAGAAACAATAATTATTCATCTCCCCCATATAGGTGGAAGTCAGAATATGTTAAGGATCGGAATGCTTCATGTTCTGCAAGAAAAATTAAATGAAATTTTTGATCATAAATACCCTGATTTAAACGTATCTTTTAAAGATGCAAGTGATAGAACAAGTCCAATATTCAATGTACTGAGTATTGCCGAAAGTTTAGCGCAATATGATATTGATGATATTAAACCTCTATCAGGACATGACGCACAAGCTTCTCTTACCATTAAGCGATCTACAGGGAATCTTATGGAGCGCATGGCTAAGCAAGCTATCTTTAATTTCAAAAACTTTCAGCCCGGAGACCTTGTTATATTAGCAGATGACCACGTCCAAACAGGCAGCACATTTATCACATTATACCAACAATTGGTGGAAGCAGGGGTTCAGATTGTTGCCTTGACCTCTTTGGCCACAATGCCTGAAAGTACGAATTTACAGGCGCATCAAGATGTGTTAAACGACCTACAGGTCGCTACAGATTATGCTATAACAAACTATGTTGAAGATTTTCCTAGTGAAACAGAATATAATATACGACCTATTTTCGAAGAAGCTGCTAATGCTTCTCTTTCAATAGTTGGGCTTTCGAAAGAGTCTTTGTCGAATAGAGAAGCATTAACGCTTATGGCGACAATGATTGAGGGCACGAAAGAAGATCAGATTGAATGGTTCAAGGGTGTTATGGACAAATATGGTTGCGATTCTAGCGTCCCCGAGCGTAAAGGCGATTCTATAATCTACCAAGCGCAACAGAAATTTAAAACACCTGTACAGATTAGGGATAGCATTGATAAACTTATTCCAAGATTTATTGTACCCTCGGTTTGAAGGTGCGTAGATAATGGTCAACCCCCTTACTTTATACCAACAAATACACCAACATTTTTGGTGGTTGTAAATAAACAATAGTGTATTCAGCATTGTTCGAAATAGCTTTGAGCCCAAGGTTTATGCGGTGTATGCGATTGTATCTGAATAATAATGAATGTTGGAAAAGTGTAAAATGGAGGCACGAGCCGGAATCGAACCGGCTTCCAAGGATTTGCAGTCCTCTGCATGACCATTCTGCCATCGCGCCTGAAAAAAGAATTTAGACAAAAAATAATGCTATTTCCCTTTCATAGGGTGATAGCATTATTTAAAAATAAATTCCAGTGTTTTTTATTTGGTTTTTGTTATTTTGAGTCAACCTCTAATTTTGGTTGAATTTCAAATTGATGGAAAGGTGGGGGTGAAGAAACCGCCCATTCCAACGTAAAGACTTGGGGTTCAGCATTCCAATAATTTGCCCCAACACGACGCCCAAAAAAGACCGTGTAAATGGCAATAAAGACGAAAAATACGGTTGCTGTTCCTGTTAAATACGCACCATATGATGAAATTTCATTCCATCCCGCAAACGCATCTGGATAATCAGGGTAACGGCGTGGCATTCCATTGATCCCTAAGAAATGCTGTGGGAAGAAAATCATGTTCGCACCGACAAAGGTCATCCAAAAATGTAACTTTCCAGCCCATTCAGGATATTGACGCCCAGACATTTTGCCAATCCAATAATAAAAGCCACAAAATAAGGCAAACACAGCGCCAAGGCTTAAGACATAGTGAAAGTGCGCAACCACATAATAGGTGTCATGCAAGGCAATATCCATGCCGCCATTTGCCAAAACAACGCCTGTGACTCCGCCAACAGTGAATAAGAAAATAAAGCCAATTGCCCATAACATAGGGGTTACAAAACGAATCGACCCTCCCCACATTGTTGCGATCCAAGAGAAAATTTTGATCCCTGTGGGAACAGCAATAATCAGCGTGGCTGTTGTAAAATAGGCGCGAACATGGACATCTAAGCCTGTTGTATACATATGGTGTGCCCAAACGGCAAAACCGATAAATCCAATGGAAACCATCGCATAGGCCATTCCAATATGACCAAATACAGGTTTTTTAGAGAAAGTTGAAATCACATGACTTACAATCCCAAAGGCCGGTAAGATCATAATATAAACCTCAGGATGACCAAAGAACCAGAATAAATGTTGGTATAAAATAGGGTCACCGCCGCCTTCAGGGGAGAAGAAATGCGTGCCAAAATTACGATCCGTCAATAACATCGTAATCGCGCCCCCCAAAACAGGGACAGATAAGACAAGCAAGAAACTGGTAACCAACATGCCCCAAACAAATAAAGGCATACGGTGCAATGTCATGCCAGGGGCACGCATATTGAAAATGGTTGTAATAAAGTTGGCCGCCCCCAAAATAGAGCTGGCGCCTGCAAGATGTAGGGCAAAAATCGCCATATCAACGGACATCCCCGGATGCCCGAGCATGGTTGAAAGCGGCGGATAGGCCGTCCACCCCGTACCAGCACCGCCATCAATGAACGCAGAGCCAACCAATAATAAAAAGGCAGGAATAATCAACCAAAAAGAAATATTATTCAACCGTGGAAACGCCATATCAGGTGCCCCAATCAAGAGCGGCACAAAATAATTCCCGAACCCTCCAATTAACCCAGGCATGACAACAAAGAAAACCATGATTAAACCATGCGCGGTAATCCAAACATTCCACATCTGACCTGTTTCAATGAATTGCAGCCCAGGCTGTTGCAGCTCCGCACGCATCATCATGGAAAATGCGCCTCCAATTAAGCCTGCAAAGATTGAGAATATAATATATAAAATCCCAATATCTTTGTGGTTTGTGGAACAAAACCAACGCTTAAAAAAGCTGGGCATATGGTCATGATGATGATCATCATGGTGTGATCCATGTGCTGCATCTGTATGTGTTTGTATATCTGTATGTGTATGTGTATGTGTCATAAAAATTAAACCTGCTTTGAAATCAGTGGCTTTCGTAAAAATATTATTGCGTGAGTGTTATTTGCTGATAGGGAGATTTTGCCTCTATGCCGCCGTCTTTTTCAATTTTCTTGGCATCAATCCACGCTTTAAACTGTGCTTTAGTTACAGCATGAACTTCGACAGGCATAAAAGCGTGATCTTTACCGCATAATTCTGAACATTGTCCGTAATAAATACCGGGTTTTGTGATTCGAACCCAGCTTTCGTTGGTGCGCCCCGGAACGGCATCGGTTTTAACACCAAAGGCAGGCATGGCAAAGGCATGCAACACATCGGCGGCTGTGACCAAAAGTTGAATATCCGTATCAACAGGCAACACAACAGGTTGGTCTGTTGATAATAATCTTACCTGACCTTGCGCGGGTTTTAGGTCTTTTTCAGGAACCATCACAGATGTAAATTCTAAATCATTATAATCAGGATATTGGAAACCCCAATACCATTGGTATCCTGTGATCTTAAGCGTCATTTCAGGCTTTTCAGCGCGATCCATGTAAAATAGCAATTTATAGGATGGCACAGCCACAACCACTAAAATCAAGACAGGAATCATTGTCCACAAAACTTCTAACATCACATTATGCGTGGTTTTAGACGGCACAGGATTCGCTTTTTCATTAAAGCGAATCATCACATACAGCAATAAACCCGTTACAAAAACCACGATTGCGGTGATAATCACAAGCAACATTTTATGAAAGCTATGCAATCTTTCTGCCACGGGGCTGGCGGCTTCTTGGAAATTATGCGCCCATGCTTGTGGTTTCACCACATGGGGATTTGTATCGGACACTTGGATAGCAGGGGTCGTTTTCTCAAGCGCTGGCTGTTCTTGAATTGCTTGATCCAGTTTAGGCGTTTCTTTTGCAACGCCTGTTGCAAAAGAGGCTGTGGATGTTATGAGAATAAGGGATAATGTTAAAAATAAAACAGATAAAAAACGACGCATAAAAATCAGAACCCCATGGGTTTTTAAGTGGGTTTTAAGAATAAAAATAAATTGCAGGGTATTGTATAATATATTTGTATAAAAACTCAATCCTTAAATCATGCTTTTTCTTGCAACTGATCTTTCATCGCCGATGCTGTGCGTTGTAATCCCTCTGGCTGTATGGGAGGCAGTTTAAGATGAAGAATCTGATGACGGAACGCCCAAGAGTTTTGTAAGATTTGCAGGCTGCTTTTTGTATATAATAAAGCCGTTTGGGTGATATAGGGCATGTTTTCTTGAGAGACAGCCTCAAAATGCACAAAACCAACTGTCATCTTTAATTTTTCCAATGTTTTAATGAGTTTTCGTTCAAAAAAATCAATTTCTTGGTGATTTAACGGGCATATCGAATCTCGATCATCAACATCAAAGCGTGACAAAACATCCTCCCGCCAAAATGTTAGAATTAATAATAAACCGGATCGTATAAACAATGCCTCCTGCACTATTTTTTCATCGTGATTTTGCGCAAGACACAGCTTTAAGTCTTCATCCAATGCTTTGACAATATCAATAAGCATAGCAAAGCTATTGAGCAACGAAACAGATTTTAAATCGGGGAAAGTGTGGATCATAAAAAGGGACGATTAAAACCTGAGTAGGTTAATTTTTAAAAAGAGATATAATCATAACAAATATTTAGAAGAAAACAATATAAATAAAACAGATAGTTGATTTTTATTGGTGTTTTGTGTACATAATTTTACATCATGAATCATAAAATTGCTGATACGACCATCAATGGTCTGAATAGATTAATCCGTGAATGCTGGGGTTGCGATGCAATGCGGATTGAGGGCTTAGGCGCGCATGCATCTAATCGTCAGATTTACCGTTGTGTTTTGCCCGATAATATACAGCATAATGATAAAGTCATGAAAAGCGTTATTGGCGTTATATGCCCAGATTTACGTGAAAATCGTGCCTTTATTCACTTTACCCAACAATTTCATGCCGCCAAATTTTCTGTGCCTGAGATTTTTGCCGTCAGTGATGATGAAACCACTTATATTGAAACAGATTTGGGGGATCAAACCTTATTTGATTTGCTACCCCACTTAAAAACGCCACAAAACCGATTGAATGAAAGAGGGTTGAATTTATACCAACATATTTTATCAGATTTAATTCGCTTCCAAACCAGTGCATGGGGGTTGATTCAGCCTGAATATTGTACAGAAAGCGCAAAGTTTGACGCCCAGAATTTTACCAATGATTTCAGGCTATTTCTAAAAAACTATGCGCAACAAATTGGGATTATGGCGGATATACAAGAATTTCATGACGATATTGCGCAATTCCAGTCTTTGTTTTTGTCTGCCGATTCAGGCTATTTCTTATATCGTGATTTTCAATCGCGCAATATTATGATTATGGATGATGTGCCTGTCTATATTGATTACCAATCGGCACGATTGGGGGCGTTGGAATATGATGTGGCGTCCCTTTTATACCAATCTCAAGCCAATTTAGATCCCAAGGACCGAGAAATTTTATTACAATATTACGGGGATCAATTGCGTCAAAAGGGGGTTGATATTCCCCAAAGCCGTCTTAATGCACGCTTTATTTTATTTGTATTTATGCGTATTATTCAGATTTTAGGGGTCTATGGCTATCAAGGGTTGGTTTTGCAGAAATCTTATTTCAAAGAGTCCATTCCTTATGCTTTGGAAAATTTACGCTATGTTTTAGCAAATTGGCCTGAAACAATGCGCCCAACACCAAAGATACACCAATTCATGTACGATATTTTAAATCAACAAGGGACATAAAACATGGCAGGTTCAGGGTTATTGGCATTATTAGATGATATTATTAAACTGACAGAAATTGCAGCGCGAAAAACCAGTGCCGTTGTTGGCGATGATTTGGCACTCAATGCAAAACAAGTGATTGGGATTGACCCCAGCCGTGAACTCCCCGTGATTGGAAAAGTTGCCTTAGGCTCACTAAAAAACAAAGTGTTCTTAATCGCAGGTGGTATGGGTATCAGCCAAGTTGCGCCATGGCTGATCTCACCTCTTTTGATGGTTGGGGGGGCGTATTTATGTTATGAGGGCGTGGAAAAAATCCTCCATGATCTACACCATAAAAATGCTGAAGATGAAGATTTATTGATCGCTGCCTTAACAGCAGAAGACCATGCCCAAATCGAAAAAGACAAAATCAACAGCGCCATTCGTACAGATTTTGTCTTATCCGCTGAAATTATGGCCATTACATTGGGCAGTGTCGAACATATGAACGCCCTAACGCAACTGGGGACAATGGCTGCTATTGGTGTTGGTATGACGGGGATTGTCTATGGATTGGTCGCTGCGATTGTCAAGGCAGATGATGTGGGGTTACACATGACCACCAAAACAGGCAATAAACCACAGGATCACGCCATTCGACAAACGGGCGAAATGATTTTAAAGGCCGTGCCTCCCTTTATGAAGATTCTATCAGTCGGGGGAACAATTGCGATGTTCACCGTTGGCGGTGGTATTTTAGCCCACGGTATCCCTCCTTTAAGCCATATGATGCATGATTTTCAACATGCTGCTGGCAGCTTTGCCCCTGTTGTATCTGCTGCAAGCTCTATTGCCATAGGTCTTATCGGGGGTGCGGCAACGATTGGTGCTGTGAATGGCTCAAAAATGGCCTATAATGCGATCAAGAAACCGTTTCAGCCAAAGCCAACAATATAGCATAGCGCCTTATTTTTGCCTGCTCTTCATCGCCCGAAACCGCTGTACCCAGCCTTCTTTAATTTGTGCTAAGGCGCGGCTAATATAAAGAGCACCAGCAGGAACCGGCTTGGTTACGACGGACGCCGCGGCGATATAGGCATCATTTTCAATACGAATCGGCGCAATCAGCGTGCTGTTTGACCCCACGAAAACATCGGCGCCAATATAGGTACGGTGTTTTTGATAGCCGTCATAATTGCACGTAATTGTGCCTGCGCCAATATTGGTTTTTTGGCCAATATCGCTATCCCCTAAATAAGACAGATGCCCTGCTTTTACGCCCTCATGCAGGTCTGAATTTTTAACTTCAACAAAGTTTCCAATATGAACCTTTTCCCCAATAATACTGTTGGGGCGTACGCGAGCAAAAGGGCCAATCTGTGCATTATCTTTAATCACAACCCCTTCTAAATGACAAAAGGGGTAAATTGTTACATGATTGGCAATTTGTACATTTGCTCCAAAAACCACGTTTGCCCCAATACTGCAATCTGTTCCGATTTTTGTATCATGATGGAAATAAATGGTGTTAGGGTCTTGTAATGTGACGCCATTTTTCATATGCGCTTGACGCAGACGTTCTTGAAACAATGCCTCTGCACGGGCTAAATCCATTTTACTATTCACATTCTGGAATTGATCCGAATCTTTTTCAACATACAGGCTGCAAATCGCCCCATCCGCACGGGCGATTTTGGGTAAATCTGTAATATAATATTCCCCTTGGGCATTTTCATTCTTTAACAGCTTGATCCATTGCTGTATTTTTGCGGCATCCAAACAAAATACGCCACTATTGCATTGATTGATTTGTTTTTGTACAGGATTGGCATCTTTTTCCTCCACAATATCCTGTAAAATATGGGCGTGATCGGGGTCTGTGATCAAGCGCCCGAATCCTGTGGGATTTTCCATCTGCATTCCTAAAACACTGATTCCTGCGTTTGTGGATTGGTGATGGTGATAAAAGGCTTGTAATGTTTCGGCTTTGATTAAAGGGGCATCGCCCAATAATACAATGATTGTTCCTGATTCATGGTTTTGTCCTAAATTTTCTAATCCACAGCGCAGCGCATGCCCTGTGCCCATCGCGGGCGATTGAATCGCATAGCTATGGGGGGCAATATATTCTTGCACCTGTTGCATATCAGGGGCTAAGACCACATGAATTTTATCGGGATTTAATTGTGAGGCCGTATCCAAAACATGGCCAATCATTGGCTTTCCTGCGATAGGGTGCATAATTTTTGGCAATGATGAACGCATGCGCGTCCCTTTTCCTGCGCCTAAAATGATAATCGTTAAGGATGTTTGTGTCATAGAGGCATTTTTAGAAATTCACCAACAAAAATCAAGTCACGCTTATGTTACAATCTATTACAATTTATAAACTTCAGAGAAGATTTTTATTGATTTATAATTTGAAGGCCGTATAAAAAATCATGGATAAAAAAGAAAACATAGAAAAAGCAGCAACACCGTCATGTGGTTTGTATATTCGTATCCCTGCTGATTTTCAGTTAGAACGTGATTTGCGCACCATGCGCCAGATTTTCCAAGCCATCAATGCATCACATTGGAAAGAAAATTTTCATGTCATGGAATATGCGCCTGTTATCAATGCTGAAAAAGAAACTGAAAAATGCGCCCTTTTTTCAGAAATATGCAAAAATAATGGGGTTGTTTTTATTATTCGTGATGATCTGAATATGGCGGTATCCTGCGATGCAGATGGTGTGATTGTTCCCGATGATTTAAAAATTGTGGAAGAGGCGCGCTTTTTATTGGGTGAAGAAAAAATCGTTGGCGTTTACGGTCAAACTGTTCCTGTGCATACACCGCATCATCGTTTGGATTATATTGCATTGGGGGATTGGGATCAAGAATCGTCTAACTTCTCAAAAATAATGGCGCAAATGATGGCATGGAAAGACTTAAACCCTGAAAAACTCTTTGCTGCTATTGGGGATCATAACAACGATCATTGTGCCGCGCTGGCGTCTATAAATGTTGATTTTATTGGCTTATCCGACTATGCTTGGAAATATGAAAAGGGCGCATTGCAAGCCATTGTGAATATGCATTATGCTATTGATCTGGCTGTCCTATAAATAAATCAGTGGAATCGTTGGTTTTTTCAAAAAGAAGTTTTGCACATTTACGGGATACAGTGTATAGAGTACAATATATTTTTAAACCAAAATGGCATTGTCATTATTTTAGTAAAAGCAATCAAGTCGAATGAGTGAAGATCAAAAACCAACAAAAACCCTCAGCTTAGGTGCAAAAACCCTTAGCCTTAAGCCAAGTGGCACCAATAATCCTACGACCCCCGCTGCGCCTAAGGCTGCTGCGCCTGTACGGTCAGGGTACGGTAATCGTGTTGCGGTGGAGGTTGTTAAGAAACGAGCCTCAAAACCCAATGATCAAAAACCAACAGATCATCAAGAGCTGACGGATGAAGAGCGTCAATCCCGCAGTCGTGCCTTGGAATTAGCAAAACAAGCTGAAATTGAGCGCGCCGCTGAAGAGGCAAAAAAAGAAGCGCTTCGTCAACAGCAAAAATTGGAAGCCGAAAAACTGTCCCCTGAGGAAGAGCAGCGCCAAAAAGAATTGGCGGAGTTAGAGGCGATTCAACAGGCCGAAAAACCAGTTAAAGCTGAAAAAGTCGAAGCCGAACCTGTTACTGTTGCCAATGAAGAGGTTGTAAAAGAATCAGTCGTTGAGGCACCAAAATCGGCCTTACACAAAGCGCCTATCGTTGAAACCGAAGAAGACCGTATTCGCCGCGCCAACGTGGAACGTCAAAAAGCGTTTATTGAGAAATACGAAAAAACAGGCACACCACCCCCTGTTATTCGGGGTCGCGATGAAGTTGCCGAAAAAGCCGAAAAAGAACAAAAAGCCAAACGTGGCGCGGCTGAACAAGATCGCCGCCGTGGAAAATTGACAGTCACCCAAGTTTTAAATGACGATTTCGAAAGTGATCGCCGCCCAAGCCTTGCTGCACAACGTCGCGCCCGTGAAAAACGCAGCGTTGTCAAAAGCACCGCATCGAAAGTGTACCGCGAAGTAATTGTGCCTGAGGCGATCACGGTGCAGGAACTTGCCAACCGTATGACAGAACGCAGCGGTGATGTCGTCAAAGCCTTAATGAAAATGGGCGTGATGGCAACGATGAACCAAGTCATTGATGCTGATACGGCTGAGTTATTAGTGAGTGAATTTGGTCATACGGTGAAACGTATCCAAGAATCTGATGTGGTGGATGGATTGCTGAATATCAGCGATGATGAAGGTTTAAAAATCCACCGCCCCCCCGTGGTTACGATCATGGGTCACGTCGATCATGGAAAAACCTCGCTTTTGGATGCGCTGCGTCAAACCGATGTTGTTTCTGGTGAGGCAGGCGGGATCACGCAACATATCGGCGCATATCAAATCACCGTTTCTGATAATCAAAAAATTACCTTCCTTGATACACCCGGTCACGCCGCCTTTACGGAAATGCGCGCACGCGGCGCGAATGTGACGGATATTGTGGTCTTGGTTGTCTCCGCCGCGGACGGTCTGATGCCGCAAACGATTGAGGCGATCAACCATTCCAAAGCCGCAGGCGTGCCGATTATCGTGGCGATCAACAAAATTGACCTCCCCGATGCCAAACCTGCTAAGGTCAGAGAAATGCTGTTGCAGCACGAAGTGGTCGTTGAGGAAATGGGCGGTGACACACAATGTGTTGAAGTTTCCGCCAAGAAAAAAATCAATCTTGATAAATTGGAAGAAGCCATCTTATTACAAGCTGAAATTCTGGAGCTCAAAGCCAATCCTGATAGAGAGGCCAGCGGTACAGTTATTGAGTCGAAAATGGAGCGCGGTCGTGGAAATGTTGCCAGCGTCTTGATTCAAAACGGAACATTGCGCATTGGAAATATTTTTGCCGTGGGATCACAATGGGGGCGCGTGCGTGCCATCATCAATGATCGCGGCCAAAATATCAAAGAAGCCATTCCGGGACAACCTGTTGAGATTTTAGGTCTGAACGGCACACCTGAAGCAGGTGATGCGTTTAACGTGGTTGAAAATGAGGCCAGAGCGCGTGAAATCGCCGAATACAGACATAATAAACGCCAAGATGCCGCAAACTTGAAAATTGCGGGCAACAATACGATGGAACAAATGATGGCGCGCGCGCGGGAAGGGGAAAAACAAATCCTCCCCGTTCTTATCAAAGCCGACGTGCATGGTTCCGTTGAGGCAATTGCCGGCACATTGGATAAAATCACAGAAGATAACAACGAAGTCGCAGTCAAAGCCTTGCATACAGGTGTGGGTGGGATCACCGAATCCGATGTGACCTTGGCAAAAGCATCCAATGCGATGATTATCGGATTCAACGTCCGCGCCAACGCCCAAGCGCGTAAATTGGCCGAGCAAGAAGGCGTTGAGATCAGATATTACAGCATCATCTACAATATTATTGATGACGCCAAAGCGATCTTAAGCGGTATGCTCTCCCCCACCATTCGTGAAGAATATCTGGGGCAAGCCGAAATTCGCGAAGTCTTTAACATCACCCGTGTTGGTAAGGTCGCAGGCTGTATGGTTAAAATTGGATCCGTCAAACGCGGCGCGAAGGTGCGTTTGTTGCGTGATGATGTGGTGATTCATGAGGGGTCATTGAAAACCCTGAAACGTTTCAAAGACGAGGCCAAAGAAGTGCGCGAAGGCATGGAATGTGGTATGGCGTTTGAGCGTTACGATGATATGCGCGTGGGCGATATTATCGAATGTTTCGATGTTGTCGAAGAAAAAAGAACGCTATAATCCCCTATGAAACCAGCCTCCCAAAGACAATTACGCGTAGGTGAACAAATCCGTCATATTTTGGCGGATACGTTGCGCGGTGGCTTTTTTTACAATCATAATGGGGTCGCAGGAGAATTTTCAGGCGGCGGCGTGATTGTTGCCGAAGTCCGCCCCAGCCCCGATTTAAAACAAGCCAAAGTCTATATCAGCACCGTAAAACCCGAAGACTTAACGGAAACATTAAAGATCTTAAATGATAACAGCTTTATGTTCCAAAAAGAAATCGGCCGCCAAATGCAAATCAAATTCACCCCAAAACTCAGATTCGTCAAGGATGCGGCGGTTGCCTATTCCACCAAGATTGATGAGATTTTATATAAGATCAGCCGTGAGGATCGGGAATAAGCTCTTTACTCTTATTCATCACAGTGTTTTTATATTTCTTTAAAAAGTTTCGGGTGTGTTTTGTAGCACTCAATGATTTTATCATTCGGTCTATTTACCCTTTATTTTCCTGCCTTATGACGTCATCCCGTGCGCGACACGGGATCTTCCTAAGTAGGAAATTGCTGCTGATCACAGGGCTACCAGATCATGTCCAGTATGACGATTCCTGTTCAAAACACCATAACCAAATTTATTTGGTTTGACTATACGTTTCACTAAGAAATGATTGTTTAACAGAAAAAAAGGGCGATCATTAAATTATCGCCCTTTTTTTATAGATTTTTTTAAACGATGATTACGCTGCTTTTTTTGATGCTTTTTTAACGGCATCTGTGACTTGTGCATTGATAGGCTCAAAAGTTTCTGTTGCAACTTTTACAGCTTTTTCAGTTAATTTCTTTGTGTTGGCAATCATGTCTTGTGTTGAGCTTTGTGTGGCTTCGTTTACTGTTGCTGTCCACTCACTGACAGTTTTGCTGCCTAATGCTTTTTTCAAATATTCAGAATTTTTCTCAGCGGCATTCTGTGCAATTTCAGTGTAGCTTTTGAAAAAAGACTCCATACCTTTTTGGAAGATCCCAAAAGATTTGTTTAATGTTTCGATGCTTTGTTTTTGGATTTCAGCAGCATCTTTTGCGAATTGATCAAATTGAGGGGCGTTTAATGTCATAAATTTCTCCATATTGTAAAAAGAGGTTTGTTGAAAATTGTTTGATTGACGACTGGCTTCCTGTACAGCTTTTTGGGAAACAGCTGCAGCAGATTGGGTAATTTTTTGTGTGGCTTTTGTTGCTTTTTTAACGGCAACAGCGGCCTTACGAACAGCAGGAGCGGCTTTTTTCTTTTCTGCCTGTTTTTTTTCTGCTTGTGCAACACGGGCAATGGGTTCAAGAACCGATTTCGGTGAAGACGGTGCCACGGGTGCGGCGGCCTTGGGCGCAGAAAGAGCAACAGGTGCAGGTTTTGCCAAAGAAGGCGCATTGCTGTTTGTATTTGCTGGATTTGCTAGGGGGGTATTATTTTGCTTTAAATCTTTGGTCATAAATTTAGCCTTTAAAATAATAAAGAGATTAGGGATTTATTTCCTTGGATTACAATATATAGTTGATTGAATAAGAATTCAACAAAAATCTTGTGCAATGCAATATTTTTTTAATTAAGGATCGGTGATGGACAATAATGTCTATTTTTTCTATAATATTTTCCTATGCGATTCATTCTTTTTTTTATAACAGTTTTCCTAATGGCTGGCTTATGTTTTACACCTGCGATGGCAAAGTCACGGGCGCGTCAACAAAAGAACCCACCTAATTCAAAATATGCCGCTTATGTTATTGAGGCCGGTACGGGGCGCGTGCTTTTTGCCCGCAATGAAAATAAAAGATTGCATCCTGCCTCTGTGACGAAAATCATGACCTTAATGATGATGTTTGATGCGTTGCAGCGTGGGCGCTTTACCATTAATTCACAGATTCCCGTTTCACGCTATGCCACAACCATGGCACCCAGTAAATTAAACCTGAGGGCAGGGGATAAAATTCGGGTGGAAGATGCAATTTATGCTTTGGTAACAAAATCAGCCAATGATATTGCGGTTGTGATTGCGGAATCAATTGGTGGCACAGAAAATGAATTTGCGAATATGATGACCCGTCGTGCGCATGAAATTGGTATGCAAAATACGACCTTTAAAAATGCATCTGGCCTTCATAATAGTGGGCAATTAACAACCGTGCATGATATGGCAATATTGGCACAATATATTTTGAAACATTATCCGCAATATTATCATTATTTTTCCAAAAGAAATTTTACCTATAAGGGGCAGGTTTATCATAATCATAATCACTTGATGAAAAGCTATCAAGGGATGGATGGTTTGAAAACAGGCTTTATTAACCCTTCAGGATTTAATCTTGTTGCCTCAGCAAAGCGGAATAATGTCCGTTTAATTGGTGTTGTTTTTGGTGGACAAAGCACAGCGTCCCGTAACGCACATATGGCAGAAATTTTGGATGCAGGATTTTTAGCACTCAAAAAAGATCCCCAATATCGTTACGCAGATTCAACCCCTGAAACGGAACAGGATAAGGCCGCACAGAACCAGACAGCACAAGCTAATATTAATGCGGATATTTTATCAAAGCCACGGAATGAAAATCCGAATCAGCAATTTTTATCTGCACCTCCATCAACAAATGCGCCGACAAAACAGTATAAACAGATTTTACGCGCCCCCACAACATTCCAAGATTCAGTACAAAATCCGTCTCTATCTTCTGCCTTACCTTTATGGTCTGTGCAGGTGGGGGCTTATGCAAGCCGAAGCAGCGCGGAATATTCCTTAAAAGAGATTTTATCAGGCTTACCAAGGCCTCTATCAGCCAAACAACCTGTGGTCATTCCTGTAAAAACACGATCAGGCTGGCTGTTTAGGGGGCGATTGGTCGGAATGACACAAGAAGAAGCCAAAAAAACCTGTAAAATTTTATCGCAATGCATGACGATTGCGCCGACACAAAGAATTTCGGGATGATGTTTATGTTTTATAAGACGTCTAGCAACGGAAATATTTTATTTTTTATTTTATTGTCGATTGTTTTGCTGGGATTGGTCACGGCGGCAATTCTGCAAACGTCAAAATCAAACCGCAATGATATTGATGATGAGACATTGCGTGTGCATTTATCCGAAGTCCAGCAATATGCGAATGAGCTGGAACGCGGGATTAAAATCATAATGCAAAATCCAATCAGTGAATATGATATACGCTTTGCGCATCCTGATGCATCACCCGATTATGGGGATTATAGTGCATTATCCGCAACCCCCAATATTTTAGTTTTCCATCCAAAGGGGGGTGGCGTTACCTATCAATCCCCACCTGAAGGGGTCAATGATGGCAGTGCATGGGAATTTGTTGCCACAACAGCCTTGCCACAAGTGGGCAGTGATCGTGCGGATTTGATCGCCGTTTTACCGAATGTCACCTTAGAATTTTGTGAGCTGGTTAATCAAGCTTTGCACTATGATCCTGCAATACAGCCAACAGATGGCGCAACCTGTCTTTATGCAGGCGCCGCTGATCGCTTTGATGCCGGCAATCAATATGATAGCACTCCCAATACTGTTACAGAAGCAAGTTTTAGCATTAAGCCATCCTCTCAAGCCTGTGTTCAATGTGGTGCGAATTATCATTATTTTTACACACTTATGGCACGTTGATAGGGCACGTTGATTGCGCTGTCTTTTTGTTTGTGGCATAATGAATCGGTCTATTTTAACTTTATGTGATTTTATTTGGCTTTTATGAAATATATTTTTTTGCTGATTCTTTTGCTTAATATCATCGGCGGCAATTTTGCCCATGCCGCAGATCAAAAGCCTCTGCCTGCCTTTTTATTACAGATACAATCACAGGGGGCTGAAATCCATTATCTGGGGAATGATCTGGGCGTGGATGGATGGATGGCGTTATATCAAGGCAATGAACAATTTTTCTATATCCCCCCCTCAGGCAATGCGATTATTACAGGGTTATTAATGAACCCAAAGGGGGAGATTATAACAGCAGATCAGGTGCTTGCTTTAAGCAAGAAAAAACCAGAATTTGATTATTTAGACTCAATTCAGACCCCTGATACCGCTAGTGCTACAGAAACGAAGGATACGCAATCTTCTAGCGCACAATTAAGTGAGCAGCTATTTGGGCAATTAGAACAAAGTCATTTTATGAGCTTAGGCAAGAAGGGCGCGCCGATTATATACAGTTTTGTTGATCCAAATTGCCCTCATTGTCATAAATTGATTAGGCAGCTGCAACAAACCTTATTAAAAGAGGGCAAAATTGAACTGAGAGCAGTTTTAGTCGGCTTTAAAGATGGAAGCTTAAAACAGGCCGCTTATATGCTGAATCAACCGAATGCCGATGATATATGGGCGCATATTGTCGCAGGTCAAAAAGACATTTTCCCCAAGGATTTGCAATCTTCTGCAACAATTCTTACCGCACCGATTGAGGAAAATATGCAGCTTATGCAGCAATGGAATCTAACGGATACGCCCACCAGTTTCTATCGTGATGCAACTGGAAAAATCCAAGTCATTCGTGGAATCCCTAAGGATATGGATGCTATTTATAAAACATTGCCTTAAAAAAACAGTATAATTTCAAAGGATCAGAAATCACATGGATGACACCCAAAATTATTTAAATCAAGTCATACAATTTATTGGGGGCCCTTTATTAGAAGTGGCGCAATCCAGTGCCACGAAAAGCAGCCTTGGTCAAAAAGATCCCGCTGTGCGTGATTTGAAACAAGCCGAAATTGTTGCCAATCTTTTGAAAATGTCTGTCAAAATGGCCATGTCTATTATCAAAATGATGGATTTGGATGAGGACGATGAATCAAAAGGCGGCGGCGATTCAGGGGATGCTGTTCGATTATCCTTTACATCTTTGGCAGCGAAAATGATTGCCAATGCCTATAAAACAGGGGGAAAATTACCCGATGATGCGGCCACGCAAAAAATGTTAATGTCTGTTGAGGCGGTTTTGAATTTTTCTGAGAATTTTGGGGATAGGGACAAAGCCGTTAAGCGCATTGAAAATTTATTCGGGGATCAATTGATTGTGGATGAATTTCAAATGTTTGCCCATACGGTGAATTTATATACACCGATTATCAATGCGGTTAATAATTATTCCTTTGGTCGCAATGAAAATCAAATGATCAAAGAAACCATTCAGCAATTACAACAACGCACCAATATTGTCAGAGAGGCCTTATTCCATAACATGGATAATGAGTCTGATAATCCTTTATTAGAAATCACCTTACAACGCACATTGGTTGATTTTTATGTATCGGCGCATGAATCGGAAACCGCCTATATCCTTACACTTTCCCCTGCGGAATTAGAGCGCTATCCTACCGATAGTATGGGGTATTTATCCACGGAAAATGTGTGGTTGGGTGTGGATCGTTGTTTGGGAATGTTAGATGAATTATGTCAGGCTCTGTTCCCTGATATTGAAATGGATCTTTCTGAAATTGGCTTGCAAGCGCTGGAGATGAGCGATGCTGGCTTGCAACAAAATACGATAGAGCTTGCCGCAGCACAAGACAATCTCAGACTCAACCAAGGCCGAAAATCAGGCGGAAAATCGGGTGATTCTTCGTCTGGCGATTCTGGTGCAGGGGATACGCAAGCAACCGAAATTGCCAAACCCAATCCTGTCGATTTTTTTAGTACAAAGAAATAGAGCCCTTGCATAACTCAATATCTCAGTTATTTTGTGGTTAAGGATTTTATCATTATTCCGAATTTGTTGGTCTATAGAAGCCTCTTCAAAAGCCTATTTTTTGAATCCATAATCAATAATTTTAAATCTTATTTTGCCTCAATGGCTTCTAAAATTTCTTGGCGAAGACATTCATAATGCTCAGTTTTCAATATTTTGTCTGTTTCATTGAGTATGATTACTTGAGCTCCATTTTTGAAGGGCTCTATGAGAGGATCATCAAGAGCACATAAGAAAACCTGTTGTTGTTTTGGTAATTTTTCAAGAATAAGTTTTATCATGCTTGTGTAATTTAAATCGTTCTGCTCCTGTTGTCTCGGCGTATCCACAACAAATGGTGCGAGAATCTCTGTGCCGTAAAGGGCTATCATATCAATTACAGTAACTTGATAAGCAAGAATAGCTCTTGTGCTTTCCGCTGCGCCACCGTCTTTGAATAATTTTTTATAATCGGTGGGAGATTTGACTCCATTCATACTAACACCGGATGCAGATAACTGATGGATATAGGCTTCTAATTGGCTTGTGAAATAAGCATTACGATCATCAATGTCTTTTTTAGATAGTAGCTTGGCTTGTTCCTTTTTGAGTTCTTTTTGTGCGTCTTGGGCTTTCTTTGACAAAAGCTGCTTTTGATCTTTTGATGTATTCACGCTTTTTTGAACAGCGCGTGAAGCGAGGCTATCTACAATATTAGCAAGATTAGCTCTATCTCCATTCAAGCCTTCAAGGGAGTATTTGGTGTTTATTACTTCTATCTCAGCCTTTAACTCATCTAAAGCGCGGCTGGCAGAAGCTATTTCCTTGTTTAAAGTCAATAGCTGTCGATTGACCGTCTTAGATTGCGTTTCTAGCTGTTTCTTGTCTGCAAGAATTTCGGCTTTGCTGATTATCGTGTTGTCGTGATGAGTGCCACATAGCGGGCATTCTAAATCATCCCCATCAATATTCTCCACACTAAAAGTATAGTCGGCCTCAAGCTCACGAATAGCTTCGTTTAATAGTTCAGCTTGCTTGCTCAAATGGTATTTTTCAGACGTGGAACGGGCGAGGACATCTAGTGTTGTTTCTTGTTTGCGAGACAGATCTTGAAGCTTTTCTTGGACTTCATCTGTGATTTTCTTCAGTTCCATCTCATCGATAGTGAATTTTGCCTTTGGCACATACTCATCGACTACAGCCAGCGCTGTGTTGATCCGCTTAATCTCATTTTCAGCGATACGTTCTTCTTTTTTGTGCTCATAAATTTCTTGTTCAATTACAAAATGGCGGGGCGGCAAATAGCCTGTATGGAACTTAACAATGGTTCTTTTCCAGTCTTCATATTGAGCTAAACGATCAAAGCCGCTCCAAGGCTCATTCCAACCCTTCTTCTGGTCAATGTAAAAAGGTAAAAAATAATATGCAGGCGGGGGCGTTTCCAATTCCGGCTCTTCATCTTTTGAAGGACGATTTGGTAAGAGTGCGCTAAAACCTACTAATTCTGAAAATTTTCTTGCGTAAGCACCAGTTATGCTCGCAAATTTTTCATAGGGTTGCCCGCCGACGCTGATCTTAATGTTATTCTGATAACGGTAAAATTTACAAATTATGCCGTTGATTTCACACTCTACTAAAACTTTGCAATCGAGTTCTTTCCATGAATCTGGTATATCATGAGGATCACAACCCAATGCCCAAAACAAAGCTTTGACCAAAGAAGTCTTGCCACAACTATTTTGGTGCGCTGTTATCAGGTTGTACTTCGTCTGAAATTCGAATTGATTGGCGGATTTTTGGGAATCTGACAGAAGAACCACGCGTTTGAATGTTAAGTTTTTCATGCTCACCTTTTCTGAGATTTCTAATTAGCAGTCTATAATTCTCTTTTTTCATACTTCACCTGTGATGATCTCGCATATAATTGCGGCTCTCAGTTCATGTTCATTCCCGATACTCTTTTTCAGATCGGCGTCCAGAGTATTTTCAATACTTGAAATAAGTTCGGCGGTTTCTAAATGTTTGAAGCCTGTATAAAGCTCACGCACCGATTTTTCTAATTTAAGGTTTAGACTAGTGCAATTGGCTAGTTTTCTTGTGTAATAGTTATTAACTGACTGAATTAGCTGTTTTCTACGCGGAAAACTCAATCCTAAATCGCCAATTAGGTCTTGAGCATCTCTTTCAACATCGCTTAACCCTTTAATGCTGCTGTGCGTTTCAATAGTTTTTTGCACTGTTTTTGAGGTTAAGGCTTTATTTTTTAAAAGCGCATCCCATTGGCCGTAGTCATATTTCACCTGACCTTTGCTGTGCAGTTCATCAATTAAAACCCTATATATATTTGCCGCATCACATTGGCTGTTTGGATAAATTGTAGAAATAAGGTCAACAATCGCAGTAATTACGCCATCTCTTTGCGATTTTGGTAATAATTTTGGCACGATGAAACAAACATTTACGGGACATTCTTCCAATTCTAACTCGGCCAAAATACTTTTTTTGAATTTTACGAGACTTCGTAGCTTTATGTCTTGTATGGAAATTTTTTCAAGATCAAGTTTTTCTCTCAGAAGATCTTTGCTGAACCCGCTTGTCGAAACCAGATTTGCTGAACTCACAATATCTTTAAAACGTTTTACATGATAAGATTTGATAAGTTTGCCAAGTACTGAGTTTTGAGCATCTTTTTTTATAAGCGTAAGGCTATTGGCGGTATATTGGGAGCTGCTACTATTCTCTTTAATTTGATAGAATTCAAATTCAGCAGTGTCTTTTTGCAATGAGTTCGAAAAAATAACATCCTCATGCAATTCAATAAAAATAGCATATTCTTTTAGCTGTTTATGTTCATCCAGCAGCTTATGGAGTGCCCAGTGATACTGGTACTCGTATTTGCCGAAGGTTTCCGCGCCTTTCTTTTCTCTTTGTTCCTCTGCTAATGGATTATCCATTGATAAACTTTTCCGATTTTTTCTTAAGAAACTACTTTTCTTTGGATCATATCAGTGACAAACATCTCGGTCAATCTTCTAAGTTATTCTAGCTCAAGACGTATTGAATTTTATAAGGTTTTATTTTTTATCTAAGAAAAAAGCGGCAACGCCTTCTTACGCCGCGTTTTTCTTATTGCGTGTGAGTGTATTTTTGAATCGGTCTAACAAAGAGCGATATTGCAAGGGGCCGCTGTGATGCGCATGATCTTGGTCAACATATCCATCCTCAGCATAGGCCTGTTCGTCATAATAATCATCTTCAGCATAATTATCGTTATTTGATATAGCTTGCTGGCGCATTTGCTCTTCTTGGGCTTTTTGTTGGGCTTGGCGTTGTTCTAATAACAGGCGACGCTTTTTATCCAAGGCACGCAGGCGACGATTTTCATCTTCCATTGCTTTTTGGCGTAACTCTTCGCGCAAATCTTCGGCTTGTTTTTGGCTATATTGGCTTGTGATTAACACTTGCTGGGCTTGTTTTTGCCATTGATCGCGTTGTTCCTTTAGATCATCCACAACATTTTCGGTGATGTGTAATTTCTCTTCTAATAGGCGAATTTCCATTTTCAGTTTTTCAACCTCTAACTTTGCCTGTAAGGCAAAATCGTTTGAGGCGGAATCTTTTGCAGTCTTTACGGATGCTGTTTTTTGTGCTGATTCGGTTATGTTGCCATAGACGCGCTCAAGCTCGGATAAATCAATGCTGCGAATCCCTTTTTCGTTGACTTCATAGGATAATTTTCCGCTCTTCATATCGCGTTGGATAGAAGATTTCGATTTTCCACTCAGATTCGCTGCTTTTTGAACACCAACTTTTGACATGATCACCCCATACAGATTAGAAATACTGTGAAAATACTATACGCCCCTTATGAAACTTACAAGAAAAATCCATAGCGCCTGTCTCAAATAAAATGATTTCCATTTGATTTGAGACACTCAAATGCCGTGCGTGCGCTATAGAATAATCATTCTAAACGCGTTTCATGACCAAACTGGCATTTGTTCCACCAAAGCCAAAGGAATTGGATAAAACGGCATTGACTTGTTTTTCTTGTGCGACTTTGGGCACTAAATTAATGCCCAAGCAGTTTTCAGACGGATTATCTAAGTTTAATGTGGGAGGTAGAATTCCTGTTTGGATAGCTTTCACGCTAAAAATAGCCTCAACCGCACCTGCAGCGCCCAATAAATGCCCAATGGCAGATTTTGTGGAGGACATCGCAACGGTTTTTAACGCAGGTTCAAATAAACGTTTGACCGCCCCACATTCAATACCATCACCAGCCGGTGTAGATGTGCCGTGGGCGTTGATATAATCTATATCCTGTGGGTTTAGACCGGCACGGTTCAGAGCCGCCTTCATCGCGCGGAAAGCGCCATTGCCGTCTTCCGCAGGGGATGTAATATGGTGTGCATCGCCTGACATGCCATATCCGACCAATTCAGCATAAATTTTTGCGCCGCGGGCTTTCGCATGTTCATATTCTTCTAAAACAACAACGCCGGCCCCTTCGCCCATGACAAACCCATCGCGACCTTCATCAAAAGGGCGGGATGCAGTTGTTGGGGCATCATTATATTCTGTGGACAGGGCGCGGCATGCGGCGAATCCTGCAACGCCTAATCGGTTAACGGCTGCCTCTGCGCCGCCTGCGACCATGACATCGGCATCGCCTAACATAATTAAACGCGCAGCATCACCAATGGCATGCGCACCTGTTGAACAAGCGGTGACAACGGCGTGATTCGGCCCTTTAAATTGATATTCAATGGAAACATGACCAGAAATCAAATTAATCAAGGCAGAAGGAATAAAAAATGGTGAAATCCGACGCGGGCCTTTTTCAGCCAAGATCAAGGATGTTTCATAAATATTGGGCATGCCGCCAATGCCTGATCCGATTAAAACGCCTGTGCGCTCTTGTTTTTCCTCGGTATCTGCCACCCAGCCGCTATCTTTGATCGCCTCATGCGCAGCGCCAATCCCAAAGATAATAAATTGATCCATTTTCTTTTGTTCTTTGGATGGAATGATGCTGTCCACATCAAATTCCCCTTTATTTTGTCCATATTTGACCAATCCTGCGATACGGGCGGGTAGGTCAGATACATCAAAATGTGTAATCGGAACAATACCGCTGTGACCTGCTATTAAACGTTCCCAATTGTGATCAACACCACATCCCAGTGGAGATACAATTCCCATTCCCGTAATTACAACCCGTCTGATGGTCATTTTTATAAAATCCTTAAAAATTTTGTATGATTATGTATTTTTCAAATAAACGAAAAACGCGGCAATATAGATTTTCACAAATGAAATATCACATTACCGCGTTTTTTCAAGACTCAATAAAATTAAGCTGCACTTTCAATATAGCTGATTGCATCACCAACAGTTTGAATTTTTTCTGCAGCATCATCTGGAATTTCAATGTTAAATTCTTCTTCAAACGCCATAACAAGCTCAACGATATCAAGGGAATCAGCACCCAGATCATCAACAAAGCTAGCCGCTGCAACAACTTTTGCAGCATCAACGCTTAAATTCTCAACAACGATTTTTTGTACACGACTTGCAACGTCACTCATTATCTCAATTCCTTAAATTAATTTAGTAGGTCGATTTAAAAAGATCTTTTAAACCAGTTCAACAGACACGTCAATCACTTTAAAAACGGCCTTTAACGTGAATTATCACAGAAAAACATAATTTGTCACTTATTTTTTTTATTTTATCCACAGTTTGCGATAATTTGTTTGTTTTGTAAGAGCTGGATTGCCTGTGTGCAATCATGATCAATCGCATGAATTAGGGCATCTAGCCCATTAAATTTCATCTCATCGCGTATTTTTTGAACAGGGATAATTTGCAAAATTTTTCCGTACAAATCGGCTTCGAATTTTTCATTCGGCGCAAAATCCATAATATGCACCTCTAATCGCCCCACGGATAATTCAAACATGGGTCTGATCCCGATATTGGCGGCGGCAGGTAACCATTGTCTGAGGCGCTCTAGCTTGGGGTCATTTGTAATGGCTGTATCAGGATGTAATCGTACCCAACATGCATAGACCCCATAGGCAGGATGCAATAAGGATTCCAATTCAATATTGGCGGTTGGGTATCCAATCGTGCGCCCGCGATGATCACCATGTTTGACTTCGCCCTCAATACACCAATCATGCCCTAAAATATGACGTGCAGATTCAATATCACCGCTGGCGATATAATCGCGAATAACGCGTGATCCATATGAAATTTGCTGTGTATCATCCCCAATTTTCTGCACAACAGTAATGGGGATTCCTGCTTTTTCAATATCATGGGGTGACCCTGCCCGTTGGTGACCAAAGCGGAAATCGGCACCGACAAAAATATGCTGTGCCTTCAGACCTTTTTGCAAAATATCACAAATAAAATCATCTTTCGAAAGCTGACACAGAGCCTTTGTAAAGGGCATATCATACACATAATCAGCGCCATAGTGATGTAATAATGTTTTTTTCTGAGCCGCATTGGTCAATAAAAATGGTGCTTGATCAGGCTGAAATAATAAACGAGGATGCGGTGAAAATGTGAGCGCCAGAACCTTGCAGCCCAATAAATTTGCGGCTTTTTTGGCCTGTGCCAACACCGTTTGGTGGCCGCGATGTACCCCATCAAAATTGCCAATCACCAGCACATGATTTTGAAAATCATGCGGAATCTGATCAATCATGTCGTTATAATAGGGCTGTGTCATTCTCTTTTGTTTAACTGAGCACCCGCGCTTGGTCAACCGTAATCTTTGAAACGTCGCTGACGCAATAAATTCAGACCGGGGCGAAATGACCCCAACAAAAATACCCGAAAAGCGCGTAAGGCCGATGGAAATGTCAGGCCGCGTCGTTCCATAAAGATAAACAGAGCCGTTGAAACAATACAAATAAACAACGTCACCCAACGTGCATAAACCAGTAAAAAGCAATACGGCATCGCAGCGCGTGCGTCCAAATTAAAAAAACGCACAGGGCGCATAGAATTGCGCCAGTGCCAATTTTGCTTTTCAATAATGGTATCGTCAATGGCTGCCATGATTTTTATTGGCCTAATTTGTGTTGGTTAATAATAAATACCAGCGTCTGTCAATCGATCCTGCCTCAAACGCGATATTCGCGGATGCAGACATGCTGCGACCATAAGACGGCATCATACGCGTAATTTCTGGTACCCAATCATGATAATCCATTTCCATTAATTTTTCACGCACTTCGTCAGGAAATTCCATCCATTCGCGAATTCCGATACGTCCCCCTCCCACACGGGGGACAAGGGCTTGCGTGACGATCAAGCGCAATGTTTCCATCAGAGCATAAGCACGCTCAGAACGCTCTTCGCTGCTGAAGGTTGAAATCATGCGCTGAATCGTTGCGGCAACGCCTGTTGTATGGGTTGTCGTATAAACAGCATGCCCTGTTTGCGCTGCTTCGATGGAGGCGGAAATGGTTTCACGATCCCGTGATTCGCCCACCAAAATAATATTAGGTTTCCGACGCAGCGCATTGCGTACCCCACGCGCAAAATCAGGCAAATGGCGCGGTATTTCGGTTTGTGAAATCAAAGAGCGCGGGCTTTCAATCGAATCATACACATATTCAATCGGCGCCTCATAGGTCAGCATTTTGCCGCACCCTTGGGGGCGCTCCATAATCATGCGATTGCCTGCGGCCAATAAGGTTGTTTTCCCTGATCCTGTGGGGCCTGTGATAATCACCATCCCTTGTCTGGGCGCCCATGCCTTGATGATTTCAGGTTCGATATTCAAATCTGTCATTGAGGGCGGGGAACTGGGTAAAACACGCATGGTCACCTGTGCAGCATCACGTCCGCGTGCTAAAATTGCAGTAATATTAACCCGAAAACGAATGCGGCTATAACGATCAGGGCGTACCTCATAGGATAAATCCAAATCATCCCCTGATGCCAAGCGTGCCCGTGCTTCGGGCCCATAAATATGGGTCAAGATTACATCCATATCCCCTGCATCTAAAGGGCGATGCGTGGCAGGGTATAAGACACCATCAATTTCATGATAAACAGGGCGATCTGTTTGTAAGGTAATGTCAGATGCATTTTTCTTGGCTGACCATAACAGCAAACGATCAACCATATCGGTTTGAAAACGCGGCGGTTCTTCCGGCCATGTTTGGGCAACATTATCGATGCCTTTAATCAGGCTTATCGGCTTGCGGGACGCCATTGATTATATCCTGAGGTTAAAGAGGGCAGACCTGTGATTTCAACAGCACGGTCACCGATTTTCAGCTCATTCCCACCACCCGTCACGCCGCGATCTGTCTGCAGCGCATAGGGGAGAGAGACCATATTTTGTGCCAACATTTTACGATAACGCACCATGCCCAGATAATCAGCCGTTAAGCGATTTAAGTCTTGCTCAAAAATATCATCGGCTTGTTTTAAACCTTCTTCCCAGCCCTTGGCAACCCAAATGCGCCATTGTTTGCGCTCTTCTTTGCTGGCAGGGCGTAAAATCTCAGGGGGTGGCTCAACCGTTCCCCAATCACGCTCTAAATACACACGCCAATCCCGTGCGGCAGAAACGATTTTGGCATTTTTACTGATATTATACACACGATCCGTAACGGCGGCCTGTAAACCGCCTTTTTCAATAATTTGTGCGTTTAAGGCTTCGCTGACAATGGGGGGTTCAATTAAGAAACCTGAGGGCGCAGGGATTAATAATTGACGAAAGCTATAGATTCGATCCAAATAATCATTCTTCGTCACCAATTCTTTGCGGATAAAATAGGTACGCCATGCTAGTCCACCCCGTGCGCCGTAAGAAAATGCGGCTTCTTGTAAGGCATTAATCCGCAGCTGTAATTTATCTTTTTCAGGCTCTTTGATTTTTTCAATGATATTTGTGCCTTCAATTTCTTGGAGCGTTTCAAGAGACGGAGGGGGCGTTTCGGTTCTTTTTTCCTTGATAACATCAGCGGATACGGTAGGAATATGAAATCCTATACTCAAAATAAAAAGAGTCGTCGCAAAAGAAAGAATCAGCGATTTATTTGTGAATCTTATCATTGATCCCCTCTTAAGGTTGCGTTGGCGGCATTGGATGCATATTGCACCTCAACAACGCGTGCATCCGAATCAACACGAACATCCGCGCGTGTTCCTAATTGTAATCCAACACTGCGCATAATTTCAATTAAGGGAGTATTTTCAACATTAACCGATACAACAACAGGCGATGCAGGGGCATTGCCCAAAACTTCGAAGCGATAGCCTGCTTGATCGGCTAGGCTCTTGATTAAAGGCTCAACAGGCCCAACCCATTCCAGCGTTAAAGCGCGATTAAGTTCTGTTGGGGCATTGGGAATCGGGGCAACTGATACAGCAGGCGCGTAATTAACATCAACCGCGGCCATTGTTTCCAGTGCGACAGCAGCCCGGTCTGCGGCATCTGCAATCATCGCATCAACCCGATCAGGGGAGGCCACCAATTGCGGATTATTAATCAGTTTCGGTTTTCCTTTGCTGCAGGCGGGTAAGGCCAAGAATAAAGACAAAAGAAGAAACGCTCTTAAAAGAGATGGAGTTTTATTATAAAAATTAATTAATTGCATTCGATTTCTACCATTTCCCATGTTCTGAAACAATCAGGGGTTAGTTTAGCCCGTTTCATTCTATTAAACAAGCAACGATTTACACAAGAATTATTTAAAAAAATGTTTATATTTAGAAAATTTAATAAAAAAGCCATCTCAAAATACGAAATGGCTTTTTTGTAAGGCATAATAATAAAAGAAAATGGATTAACGTTTTGCCCATTGTTTTGTACGACGCGCTTTGTGCTTGCCGACTTTTTTACGTTCTGCAATACGGCTATCACGCGTTAGCATGCCTGCTGCTTTTAAGGCAGGGCGCAATTCAGGGTCAAAATTTTCCAATGCACGGGAAATTCCATGGCGAACAGCGCCTGCTTGACCTGATAATCCGCCACCTTTTACGGTGCAGATCACATCAAATTGACCAACGCGATTTGTAACCAAGAAAGGCTGGTTCAAAATAAGCTGCTGTGTCTGACGTGCGAAATAGATGCTTTGGTCACGGCCATTGACGGTGACTTTACCTGTACCGGCTTTGATCCAAACACGGGCAGCAACATTTTTCTTACGACGTCCTGTTCCATAGGCGCGTCCCAAAGAGTCCTTCTTTGGCTCACGTTTAATGGGTTGAACAGTCCCTACGGAGGCAACAGCGATTGCACCAGCTGGTGCTGTTGTGGCTTGCGCTTTTGCTAAATCTTTTAAATCATTTACTGTATCAGTCATATATGATTACCTTTTATTTTTGGGGTTCATAGCAGCGACATCCAGAACTTCAGGCTTCTGGGCTTCGTGTGCATGTTGTGTGCCAGCGTAAACGCGTAGGTTGCTCATGATCTGACGACCCAAGGGGCCTTTTGGTAACATGCGCTCAACGGCTTTTTCAACAACACGATTGGGGAAACGACCATCCAAAATTTGACCTTTTGTACGACCTTTGATTCCACCAGGGTATCCTGTGTGCCAATAAAATACGTCTTGGTCACGTTTTTTACCGGTTAATTTTACTTTTTCAGCATTGATAACGATGATATTATCACCACAATCCATATGGGGAGTGTAAGTTGGTTTGTGCTTGCCGCGTAAACGTAAGGCGATTTGGCTGGCTAGACGCCCCAAAATCAATCCTTCTGCATCGACAATAAACCATTTTTTTTCAACCTCGGAAGGTTTCGCAGAATAGGTTTTCATGCTTTGATCCTTATAAAAAATGACATTATTTTATTCAATGATGCGTTTATTGCCTATTCATCAACAAGAGTCAACAATAAAAACACATATCCATGAAATATCATTATTTTTCAAAGGTTTATATAATAGGTATTATAATACCCTTATTTAACATTTTCTTTTATAAAAATATCCTTGACGGGATCAAGGGGGCGTTTCATGATACACGGTATGAACCATACCGATCTTCCTATCGATGCTTTGCTTGCGGATAAAATCTTTGATGATTTTTTGAAAACGGCTGCAGATCAGCCTGTATCTTTTCGATTATTCCAAGAGATTGCAGGGAAATATGGGTATTCACCCTTGACAATACAGGCTTTGTTTCCTCAAGGGATGTCTAGTGTTTTGGATGTAATCCAGCTATGGTTTGATCATAAGATGATGCAACAGCTGAATGATGTTGTGGTTGATGAAATGCGTGTTCGGGATCGTATTGCCTATGCGACGCAGATTCGTTTTCAGATATTACGCCCCTATAAAGCGTCTTTGCCGAAAATTATGAATGTTGCTTTGGGCAAAATATCCCTTTGCCCTTCTCATTTTTTGTGGAAAAGCGCGGATCAGATTTGGCAATGGGCAGGCGATACGTCACAAGATTATAATTATTATACCAAGCGTTTGCTGCTTTCAAAACTGCTTTTGGAGGTCAGTTTATATTTCATACAACAAACGGATGATGATATTGATGATTTCCATTTGTTTATTGATCGTCGTATTGATACAATCCTAAAATGGGGGCGGGCGATTTCGCCTTTAAAACCCTATCTTAACGTTATTTTACGATGGGTAACCCCTAACGCAAGCTCTGAGTCTAAGGCCGTGCATTCATGAAAAATCTTTATCGTTTTTGGATTCTTTTGGTTTTGATTGTCATAGGCTGTACTGTTTTTGTCACGCAAAAATCAATGCGCCGATCCTTTGCCAAAAATAACAGCCTATCCTCCCCTGTTACCCAAGCGGATGGAGGCACTTTATCCCCCTTTGCACCAGATGAAAAACGTGCAAAGAGCGGTAATATGGATTTAATGAATTTAAAGACCCAACAAGACCAAGCAATTGAAAGCAGTATGGATATTAATGTTCCGCAGCGCTCTCTTAATAATGTCAATGAATGGGTGGTTGAGTTTATTTCAACAGCATTGAATTTTGATGAAAAAGATATGCAGCAAAAAATGGACAAAGTGCGTCCTTATTTTACCCCCCAAGCATGGCAACAATTTAGTAATTTTTTGCAAACCGAAGGGCTGATCAGTGCTGTATCCGAAAGCCCGATTCGTGTAAGTGGTGTTGTGTTTAATACGCCTTTGTTGCTGTTTAAAGGAAATCCACAAGGTGTGTATCAATGGAGCGTGAGCGCCCCTGTTATTATTTCCTTTATCGCCGTGGATTCTGAGGTCAAATTTGACCCGAGTGGGAAGCCTATCCTCAAGAAAAATCAATCAGATTCTATACAAATGAATATTCGTTTAGATTTGTCGCGCACCGACCCCAATAATCCCAATAACACATCCTATGGCAGGGATTTAGCCGTGATTGGCTGGACAAAGCTATAGAGAATCGGTTATACACAAAAAACAATTTTTTTATGTATGTTCATTTTTTAAAGAATCAGGTTTCATCATCTTATGTCAGACAATATCGCCTCCTTTCCCGCACAAAATAATGTTTCCCAAGAGAATGTCAAAGATGCCCCCCAAGATGTTGGTGGCGTAGCAGGCAAACAGCTAAAAGCATTTATTGAGCGTATTGAGCGCTTGGAGGAAGAAAAAGCCGTTTTATCCGAAGATATTAAAGAGGTTTTTGGCGAAGCAAAATCTGTGGGGTTTGATATTAAAATTATTCGAAAACTGATTCGCTTGCGTAAAATGGAAGAAAATAAACGCCGTGAAGAAGATGAATTACTGGAATTGTATAAAAGCGCCATTGGATTTGTGGATTGAATTTGACCCTTGAGTCCTTTACATGCCCAATCCCATAACAATACGATAAATTGCCGCGCGTAATTCGCCCAACCCCTGACCTTTCCATGCGCTGGTTGCCATGATTTCAGGGAAGGCCGCAGCGTTTTTCTTAATACGCGTTGTGATTGCAGCCTCTAAAGCTTGACGTTCGCTTTTGGTGGATTTGTCGGCTTTTGTTAAAACAATGCGGTATGATACGGCGCATTCATCTAGCATTTTCATCAATTCATGATCGCTGTCTTTTAACCCATGCCGTGCGTCCACTAAAATAAAGACACATCGTAAATGCACACGGCCTTTTAAATAAGAGCGAATCAATTTATCCCAATCACTGCGCATGGATTTTGAAACCTTGGCATAGCCATATCCGGGCATATCGACCAAATAGCAGCCTTGGTTCAAATTAAAAAAATTCAATTGCTGTGTACGTCCCGGTGTATTGGATGTACGCGCCAATGTTTTGCGCCCCGTGAGGGCATTGACCAAAGATGATTTTCCAACATTTGAACGCCCTGCAAAGGCAATTTCAGGCATGTCCCCCTCAGGTAATTGAGAAAGCGCGGCGATCCCTAAAATAAAATCACAGCTGCCGGCAAAAAACTTTCGACCTTCTTCGGCATAGGGGATCATCTGATCTTCTTCTATGCTTGTTAGGGCAGATTGTATAAATTCTGTGTTGGTTTGTTCAGTATCTTCTGTCATAATGGCGCGATCTTAGCGAACAAAGTCTGATTTGTCACCTTTTAATATCGATTTCTATATTATGTCACAATATCCACTGATTCAACGTTTAGAACCACAACATTATGCCGCGTGGTTACCTGTATGGTTAGAAAATACAGAACATAGCTTATCGCAACATGTTACGGAATCAACATGGAAACGTCTATCGCATCCAACACAATATCCCGATATGGGGGGATTTGGGCTGTTTTTATCGGCAACACAAATTGCCGGCATTATTCATTATACCGCGCACCCCATCACGGGCAGCACCAAAAACGTCGCTTATATGCAAGATTTATATATCATGCCACCCTATCAACGCAAAGGATACGGGACATTGTTATTAAAATCATTAAAAGATTACGGGCAAATTATCGGTTGGGAAAGAATCTATTGGTTTGCCCAAAATAGCAATAAGGGGGCTGTTGATCTGTATCGTAAATTATCGATCAATATTGATTTTTCAATACAGATTATTCCGTTGGATTAATGGATTTTGCTAACGCATTTGATGGCCATTTCAATGATGGACATAAATAAATGTGCGCGATCTATACAGCCATTTGTTTCTAATAGGGCTTGTTTCTCCCGTGCGTTTAAGGGGCATACCATACAGAGTAATGTAATCAAACGTTCATCATTGATCCCATCAAATTGTGAAAATTCACATTGCATTTCATTTAGCTCAAAATAAGCCTGTAACAGGGATATTAAATGGGTTCGATCTAATTTTAAGCATTCTATGGGCTCAAGATCTTGGGGAAACATTGACCAATCAGGTTTTATTTGTCGATAAGGCGTATTGGGTTTAAGTTCATCCCATATTTGAAAACGGCTTATGCCGGATAAGACAATATCATAACATCCGTCAGATGTTTCTTGGAATTGTGTAATACGACCTGCACATCCCGTTTGGTATAAGGACACAGGTTGTTGTGTTTGATTCGAATTACTGGGGTTTTTGAGGGGTTGAATTATGCCCAGCATACGATGAGAGGTCTGTAAAACATCCTCAATCATGCGCACATAGCGAGATTCAAAAATATGCAGCGGCAATTCTCCACGCGGCAGCAAAAGGGCGTTTTGCAGCGGAAAGATTGGTATGATCAGCGGTAAATCTGTTTTCAGCATGATATATTTCATATTTAAGAGATAATCATAATAAAATATAAGTCAATATTTACGTTGAATATTAAGCCGTACTTAATGTTTATATATAAAAATATAGGGAACAATAAATTTTGACTATAAATACAAAGTGATGAATACATGAATTATACAGATGATTTCGACCGTGCAAAAACTTTAAGTGCTCAATCTATTGCGTTTTTAGATCAGCATCATTTGGCACTTCATCCCGTAAATTATGAGGTTGTTTATGCTTATCATGCGCGCAGCATTCAGCAAATTACAATTGCTATAAAGAAATTATTAGAAGATCAAACAGAGCTGACCGATCTTGTTTTATCTGAATTACATTATCATTATTTATCCCCTAAAAAACAAGAAGATGAAATTGAGAAAGCCAGTAATCATGTTGTTGATACGATTGAAGATGTTCAAAAAATTGTCAATGATACACAAAGCACAAGCCATGAATATCGGAGCCGCTTAATCAAAATCTCCTCCCAGATTGAAGGAAAAGATAATTTAGAGGTTCTGAGACAAGAGGTACATTCCGTCTTAAAAAGTACGGATTTAATGATTAAGCAAAATGAGATGCTAGAAAAGCAATTGCATCAATCTGCTGCCCTGATGGAAGAGCTGCAAAAGAATTTAGAGCAGGTCAAAAAAGAGGCTATGACGGATAGTCTAACAAATGTCAGTAACCGTAAGGCATTTGATTTAGAGCTCGAACGCTTGCATAAAGAATCTAAAATCGAACATCGTATTTTTTCTTTGATTATGATTGATATTGATCATTTTAAGAAATTTAATGATGATTATGGGCATCTGGTTGGTGATCAAGTCTTGACTTTGGTCGCTAAAACATTGCTGCAAAGTTTAAAGGGAAAAGATATTGTTGCCCGATTTGGGGGTGAAGAATTCGCGATCTTATTGCCTGATACCACCTATAATGTGGCGCATATTGTTGCCAATTCTGTGCGCGAAGCAATCGCAAAGAAAGAAATTATCAATCGGACATCAGGTCAAAATATGGGGCGCGTTACAATTTCGGCTGGGATTGCTGAGGTACGACAAAATGATGACATCATACAAATTATAGAACGCGCAGATCGTGCACTTTATGAGGCTAAGAAATCCGGTCGAAATTGTGTGCAAGGGGTTTTATAGGGGCTTTTTTTAGATCAAGTCTATAGACTTTTTGCTCTAAAAACCCCACATTATGTTTATGAGCAACGAATCATTCAAAGATAATAATGCCCTCAGCCGTATGGCGCGATATGGCCGTGTATCAACAACAATGGCAGGACTTGCTGCACGATTGGCGGGGGAGCGTTATTTTGGTTTTAAGATTGAACGCGCCGATCATGCGCAACAATTAACCGAAGCCTTAGGCAATCTCAAAGGCCCTTTGATGAAAGTGGGGCAAATTTTATCAACAATTCCTGAGGCTTTGCCGCCTGAATATGCGCAAGCGTTTCAATCCTTACAATCCAATGCGCCCCCGATGAATCGCGCGTTTGTCCGCCGACGCATGCGTACGGAATTAGGGGCGGATTGGGAAAGTTTTTTTACTTCCTTTGATCAAGACCCTGCTGCTGCCGCATCATTAGGGCAAGTGCATCGTGCTGTGACGCTGGGTGGTCAACATGTCGCCTGTAAATTACAATATCCAGATATGGAATCGGCCGTTGAGGCAGATTTAAAACAATTAAAAATTATTTTCTCAATTTTCGAAAAATATGATCGTACCATTTCAACACAGCATATTCACGCGGAGCTCAAAGATCGACTGAAGGAGGAATTGGATTATACCCAAGAAGCCGCCCATTGTCGTTTATATGAATTTATGCTGAGGCATGAAAATTCTGTTCATGTGCCTGTGATCAATGAAAATCTGTCAACACATCGCCTTTTAACAACCAATTGGTTGGATGGGAAACCCATTTTAGAGTATAAAAATGCAGATTTAGAAATTCGCAATCGTCTCGCCATGAATATGTTTCGGGCATGGTATGTGCCTTTGTATCATTATGGCGTTATCCATGGTGATCCGCATTTGGGCAATTATAGTGTGTGCGATAACCAAGACATTAATTTAATGGATTTTGGGTGTATCCGTATTTTCCCTGCCCGTTTTATCGGTGGCGTGATTGATTTATATCATGCCCTTATGGATGATGACAAAGCCCGTGCTGTTCAGGCGTATGAAACATGGGGATTCACAGGGTTAACACATGATCAAATTGATACACTGAATATTTGGGCGCGGTTTTTATATGCCCCTGTGATGGATGATAAGGTGCGCACAATTGGTGAAACATCAAATGGTGTTTATGGTCGTGAAACGGCTGAAAAAGTCCATAAGAAATTAAAGGAATTGGGTGGTGGCATTAATGTGCCGCGTGAATTTGTGTTTATGGATCGTGCGGCATTGGGGTTGGGATCTGTCTTTATTCATTTACAGGCCGAAGTCAACTGGTATAGATTATTTAATGAAATGATTGATGGATTTAATGTTGATAGGCTTCATGAAACACAGCAATCTGCGTTGCAGCAATTTGGGTTAACATCACCGTTATCATGAAAAACAGCATTGATCCCGCCTCTTTACTGCTGACGCAATCGGATGTTTTAGATCGATTATCCAAGGGTCTGTTTCATTCTATTGCGCCACATGAATCCTTGCAATCCTATCAAAATTCAGATTTTATCCATCATGATTTTGTGGATTATCATGCGATACAAAAAATAGGCCAGCAATCCATTGCGTGTGATTTTGGTGTTGAGCATTCAGAAAATTTCTATGATTTTTGTGCTTTGCGTATTCCAAAATCAATGGATGAGGCAAGGGGGATTTTGGCAAATCTGTATATGTGTTTGAAACAAGACGGCATATTAATCGCCGCAGGGATGAATTTGGATGGTGGAAATCGTCTAAAATCTCTGTTCACGGATATGGGATTGCACAATATCCAATCGCAATCGCGTGCAAAGGGGCGTGTGGTTTGGGGATATAAAACACTGGATACAACATCATTTCCTGCCTTTGATCCATGGTTTGCATTTTCTCAGTACGCTATACATCCTGCGCATGGCTATATAACACGGGCGGGGTTATATGGCTGGAATCAGATTGATCGGGGTTCGCAGGGATTGATTCAGTGGATTATAGATCAGAAGCTGAGTTTTATAGGAAACGGTGCAGATTTTGGCTGTGGATATGGGTATCTAAGTGGTAGCTTATATAAGGCGGGATTGTTGAAAGACACCCAAAGGATTGATGCTTTTGATTGCGATGCGCGTGCGGTTGAAGCCTTTATAAAATCCCTTGCGCAATATTTTGATTCCACGCATATTCATCCCAAATGGGCTGATATTATACAATTGGGCAGAGAGTATGATCGTCATTATGACTGGATTATTATGAACCCCCCTTTCCATCAAAATAAACAAGAAAATATAAATCTGGGGCGTTGTTTCATTGAGAAGGCTGCCCATTGTTTGAAACCAAAGGGAAGACTCTTGATGGTGATGAATGACCATTTACCCTACCGTGAAACGCTGAATCTGTTATTTTCAAAGAATTCTATGCAGATTCATGCGGATAAAGGCTTTCAATATCTTTTATTATCCAAAACTTAGCCCCTATACTGAAGGATAGTACACCACAATTTTAACATATTTTTATAAGATAGGGTGTTAAAGTTGAGGAGAAGACTTATTTATTTAAGTTTAATTGAAATGGATTATAGAGTGGCATCATTTAATAAATTAAAAATTCTGGTCGTTGATGATACTGAACCGATGCGTCTTTTGGTAAAAGGGGCATTGGAAGCTTTGGGCGTTGTGCAGATTTTTCTTGCTGATAATGGATTAAGTGCTCAAGGGATTATTAAGAAAGAAGATCCTGATATTATTTTTCTGGATTGGAATATGGAACCTATGGACGGTCTAACTTTGATGCGGGATATTCGAACCAATACAATGTATCCTGATCGTATGGTACCGATTATTATGATGACGGGCTATAGCACCAAAAACCGCGTCCAAGAAGCAAGGGATGCAGGCATTCATGAATTTTTAGTCAAGCCATTTTCTGCAGATGATTTAATGCGTCGCCTTGTGTCAGTCATTAATAATCCCCGCAACTTTATTGAAGCCTCTGATTTTAAAGGGCCGGATCGCCGCCGTAAAGTTCGGAATGCTTTTTTTCAAGGCCCTTATCGCCGTGATACAGATGAAAAGACTATGTCCACAGGGGATAGTTGGGATATAGTTTAAAATAGGGAGAAAATACGATATGCGATCCAATCCAGTTAAAATTACACAGGCTTCTCGTAAATTATTAGATAAGGTTGGTCAGGTCAACCTTGGTTCAGAAGACACAAATCAGAAAATTCAAAAGATCGCTCTTGAAATAAAAACGCATGGTCAAAATTTCAAGGGAACAGGATTAGAATTCTTAAATGAACTTGAACAAAATTTAAACATCTTAGTCGATGAAATGAAATCTCAGACACAAGATTTTTATGTTCGGGACAGTCAGAAAATTGTGGGTTCTGTGATGAATCTCAAAGCCAATGCGTCTATGTTCGGTTACCCTGAAATCACCGCTATCGCCGCCCCTGTATTGGATATATTAGATGAAACTGAATGTTGGAATAAAGATCTGATTGCATTGACCCACCATTTATGCCAAGTGATCAAGTTGATTTTTTCATCGCAAGTTAACCAAAATGATGGCGCACTCAAAACATTAGTGACAGAAATGAATCATGCATGTGATCGTTACCGCCAAAAACATTTATAAAATTGGCTATAGGAAATCCTTGCGCGAAATCGAAAAGCTGTTAGGATATTATCATTATGATTACGATCCGACGCCTCTTTATATACTCAATCTTACTCAGCCTCTCTTTATCGTTTTTTATCTATAAACGTCATCGGGATATTTCTGAATTTCTTGGGTTATCTCACGCAGAATCGCAGCTATCCTCTTTTTCAGAAATCGCCTTATCACCTATGCCTGTGCGCAGTTTGGCATCGCATTATTTGCTCTCGACCAAGGCACAAAATACCCAAGATTGGGATGTTGCGTTAAAGCATGTCACGGCATTAATCGCATTTGACCCTGAAAATATTGAGCATTTGAAACGCGCGATTATTTTAAGCGCAGGTGTTGGGGATTTGAAGTCAACCCAACAATATGCACAAACATTGACGCAGCTTGCCCCTGATGTGGCAAAGAAAATTGATGTGCTGCCTTTGTTAACGGGTGTTTATGCGCTGCAAAAAAATGATATTGTGGCAGCAAAAAATGCCTTTTCTTCCTTGCAAACGCCAAGCCTGCAAAAATTTGTACAGCCCTTATTACTGGGATGGATTGCGTATGGTCAAAATGACCAAAATTTGCAAAATGATTTGCCAATTGCCATGCACGCGATTCACAAAGCAGAAGTTGAGGTTTTAAAAGGCGATTGTCAGCTTGCTTTACCGAAAATTGATGCGGTTGTGAATGATGTTTTTATGGGGCAGGGGCAATCGAGTTTACCAATGTTGTATCGTGCAGCTGTGCTTTATACACGTTGTCAACAAACCCAAAAAGCACAAGATGTGCTGGGGAAATTAGCACGTCGTCAAAATGATACCTTGTACCCATTATGGTTATTAGATCGGATTACAGCAGATAGGAATGATGCGTTTCCAGATATTGCGCCACTGCCTGCTGAGGGTGCGGATGCAAAAATTGCGGTGGTGAAAATAGGGATTGCACAGGCATTTTTTGATATTGCAGTCATGTTATATCATGATAATGATTTGAATAGCGCTCGTTTATTCGCACAGCTTTCAATGGTTCTGGATCCAAATTTCATGGCACCAAAAGATTTGATGACAGATCTTTTTGTTCGTTTTGGGCATTATGATCATGCTATCTCTATGGTTCAAAAAACAGACTATACAAAATTTTTGCCAAAATTATCTGAGAATTGGCTGCATAAATTTGAACAAAGACAACAAATTCGTATTGCACAATATTTAGACCAAGCAGGACGTTTAGATGAGGCTGTAAGCCTGCTTACAAATCTGTATCAACAGACAAAAGATGAAAATATAATGATGGTCTTGGGGAATTTATACGCAAGCCATGATGATTTTATACAGGCCAATAAAATTTATAAAACAGCCTATAAAGCCGATGGGGATCAAAAACAGGATTGGTACAGCCTGTATTTATATGCATTAACCTTGGAAAAAACAGGTCAATGGCCACGGGCGCGGGCTGTTTTAGAAAAAGCCGTCACGCAAACACAGCACCCTGATTTATTAAATTATTTGGGTTATGGGATGATTGAGCGGCAGGAAGATCCAAAACAGGCATTGGAATATTTAAAAAAGGCTGTTTTATTAGATCCACAAAATGGCGCTATCTTGGATTCTTTGGGCTGGGCGTATGTGCAGTTAAAGCAATATAATATGGCCTTACCTTTACTGGAAAAGGCGCAAACCATTATTTATGATGATGCCGTTATTAATGACCATTTGGGTGATGTCTATTGGTATTTGAGCCGTCACGCCGATGCGCGCTTTCAATGGAATCGTGCTGTCAATTTTACAAAAGATGATGTGTTATTACAAAAAATAAATCAAAAAATAACCAATGGATTGCCAGAGGAATAAGCTTGTTTTTATGATAAAGAAATTCTCAGAGATTCTAAAAAAATATAAACGTTTGCGCCCTAGAACAGATCCAAAGATCGCAGCACCACAGGAATATGTCCCTCTATCCTCCTTGATGATCGTGGATTTGGCGGTGAATAATGAGGGGCGTGTGATGATGGTCTGTGACGGGATTTTAGCACAAGAACCCGTATGGTGCAGCTTTGACAGCAATCGGCGTGAGGTTTTTATATTTTATGAGGATGGCAATTTCCAGCCCTTGGGCTTACCCATTTCAAATAAAATGCATGATTATTTGCATAAAGCCCAAAAAATCTATATAATAGCCTATAAAGATGCCAAAGATAAACGCCTCTATGCCTTAGGCTTGGTGGCTTCTGAACCCATTTTAAAGTTTTAAAGTCAGTGAGGGGATTAAATATGGACAAACAAAAAGCATTGGGAATGGCGGATCGTATTTTAGAGTCTGATACCTATAAGAATGTTCAAGAAATCCGTCAATTAGCAGCGCAATACCCCCATTTAAAACAATTATTTGAAGAACCATCCATTTCTAAAAATGGATTTAAGGATGCTAATTTTGTTACAAAAGCATCCTTAGCACATGGTGTTTTAAATAAACATTATGGCGATAATTTTGGAACTTTCCCCAAAAATATCATTGATGCGGAATTGCATCATAATGAAAAAATGAAAAATTCTATTCATAATTTGCATGCTGCAATTAAGAAAGACCCAACCATTTTAGCGCGGACAGAAAAATTATTATCCAATAAAGAGCAGGGGCAAGATTTATATCAGGCTTTTAAGAAGGATGGAAACTTGCTCTTTGATATTGGTTTGAAACAGGGGTTTTTAGGGCAGTTGGAAAAGACGATGTTCAATACACCAACCGCTATGGCGCCGTCTCCTACAAAAGACCAAGAGAAAGATCAAGAGAAAGGTGTTGAGGATACAAGCCCCAAACAAGTTGCACAAAAAAGACTTGATCTCAGAAACTTAAAACCCACCGAAGCGCCAAAGGTAGAAGAGAATATGAATCCTCCCAAAGGTGGATTTCTTACGATGTTAATGAGCTTTTTAAAAGTTGATGATAAAAATATGTCCGCAGATCAAAAGGCCATGTTCGCCAATTTGGATAAGATGCTTTCGCCGCTTTTTGAATCGGTCATGGGGATGTTTGCAGGCAATCAAGGCATTGGCTCAAGCAATCAAGCCCCAACAGATGTGGTCATGACCACAAACGCCCCTGCAAATGGCAAAGATTCCCCCTTGGTGGCGTTATCGAAAGAAACGGGCGTCAATGTTAGATTGACACAGGTCAATACACCCACAGGCGGCGTTGAGCTCAATAATGTGATTTCTATCGGTGATGTGCCCTCCTTACAACAAAAAGCAGCAACCAATATGGGCGCGCCCTCTGTGCAACCTAAACCTTTAGATCAACTCACACCAAAAGACCCCTTTAATCAGGATAAATTGACCCCAAAATCAGCGTAATTTAATAATGCGGTGGCTTATTTTGCTTGGCGAAATCGGTTGCTGATCCCTCGACTTCGCCTCTGTCATCTTGCAGAGTCTGAATATGGCTTGATAAAGATTTGATATGATTTTTCAATAAATCAATGTGATCCCATTGTTGTTGCACGATCATATTTAAATCATCCAACATTTTTTCATGATGGGTCAGGGTTTCTTGGATTTTGATCATATCATCATTCATAAATTCTCTCCCTATAATCCCATGGCGCGGCGGATAAAAAATTCTTTGACCTTTGGCGTGTTGTCAATAAATCGCATCCCCATATGGCGACCAAAGCGTAAGATTTTGCTTTTGTTTGAAAAGAGGCGGTTTAAAATATCAGTCGCCCCCATCATCTGCATATTATCAAAACGGCGGGACTGTTGGTAAGATTGCAGGATTGAAAAAGCCCCCATATCTGTATTTTGTATATGGGCATCAATCAATAATGTTGCCAAGCTGTCAACATCACGATAGCTCATATTAAGCCCTTGACCCGCAATTGGGTGCATACCATGCGCAGCCTCAGCGATCAGAGCCGTGCGGGGGGCAATATAATCATGCGCATGCACCAGCGATAGGGGATATTGAAAGCGCGGTGAATTTAATTGAACTGTCCCATAAAATTCAGGAAAATGACGATTAAGAACTTTGTTAAACAACCCTTCATCATAATGTAAAGCCGATTGTTTAAACGGCTTATGTTCTGACCATACAACGGAGGATTGATGGTTGCCCTGTGCATCATTTACCATGGGTAAAACCGCAAAAGGCCCCTCGGGCATAAAATATTCAATGGCTGTATGATGATGCGGATTTTCGTGTTGTACCGTAAAAACAAGGGCGCGTTGATGATATGACCAAGACCGCGCGCCGATACCGCACCATTTCCGAATACTGGATTGTCGTCCATCCGCACCAATCAATAAACGTGCTGTATAGTCGCCCTTATCTGTGTTTAAAACGGCATGGTCTTTTTCAATATGCATGCCCGTGGCGGTTGCTGTTATCAAGGCGGCGTTAGCATGTGAATCAATCATGTTATACAGCGCCAATCGTAAATCATGATTTTGAACAATCCAGCCAAAGGTTTTATCATCAATATCCGTGCTGGAAAATTGCAGACGATTTTTTAAATCGCCATCCATAATTTGAATATGTTCAATCGCACATCCGTTTTGTGCCACAAAATTTTCCCAATCAAAAGCGCGATTCAGAATTTGTGCAGATCGATAGGAAATGGCTGTTGTGCGCTGGTCATAGGTGCTGCCCAATATCGTGGCGCGATCCAATGGGTCAATACAGGCCACGCTCAGACCAGATTTTGCTAAAATCGCGTTTAATGCCAAACCTGCGGGGCCTGCCCCCACAATTAAGACATCAAAATCTGTTTGCGTTTCTGTTGGCATCCTTTATGTTTTTCTTTTGCGTAAAAATCTGTTATCTTAATTCAGATATAATCTTATTTTGTGGGAAAATCTATGTCTGTTTTAAAACAAAATGCACATTTTTTCGGAAATACTGTGCGCAATGATGGTGGAGGTGATGATCATACGATATTAAATCAGCTAAGCCAGACGATGCGGTTTTTAACGGATGAAAGTGGTCATATTTTATATTTCACCCTAACCCCCCAGTTTCATGTCAAAGATAGCCATGAAAATTTGGCGGGGCGTCATATTTTAGATGTTTTAAATTTCACGGATTTTGCATCTTTGTTTCTGCATAGTCCTGATTTTGGTTTGTCCCATAAGAAAGATGGATTATCTGCAGGAAATTTTCATAATTTGATCAAGATGGGCGTGCATGAGGTTATAGATCATCATCATGAGTCCAGTTGTATAATCCATACACAGATTTTTACATTAGATAATCGTCGTTCTTTTTTGTTATTTAGCAATACCGAAGAGTCTCAACAAGAGTTAGAGAAAAAGATTTTCAAAACATTGCTCCAAAATATACCTGTGGATTATGATAAAGATATGTCCCAAACTTATAAAAAAGGCGATTACATGCATGATACAGTTGAACTGGTGCATTTTTTAAATATGGCGCATGAAATGATGCTGGTTACCCATTTTAATGGTGACGTATTGCGTGTGAATGCCGTGTTTAATGAAATTACCGAATATTCAGATCATAATATTTTACACGCATCATTGGTGGATTTAATCGCTGATGATGAAAAAATGGCATTCCAGAAATTTTTGGATCAGGTCACGCACGCCTCACCATCGATGGATGCGATTGAAAGCACGCATCGTTTACTCACAAAATCACGCCAAGAACGTTGGGTCAAATGGCGGTTTAAAAAACGCGGCGGTTTGTTATATGGCGTTGGATTAGACATGACACAGCAAAAGAAAAGTGAGGCAACCCTGAAACAGCAAGCTGAGCTTTTGTCTGAGGCACAGGCCATCGGTCATATGGGGCATTGGCGTTGGCAAATTGGGAATCAAGTGATTGATTGGTCAGATGAGCTTTATCGTATCTTTGATGTTGATCGCCTTACATTTAAACCCACTTTTGATAATATTAATACCTTATTGCACCGCCGCGATTTGGGTCGTTTGATGCAAACGTTTCAGCGCGCGATGATTGAAAAGAATAATTACGAAGTCGAATTTCGGATTATTCGCGCCAACGGGGAATTACGCTATATTCGGTGCGAAGGGCGTTGTGATATGGATGAAGATGGCGATGTATGCGCTCTATTCGGTGTGATGCAGGACATGACAGATCGCATCTTACATGAAAAAGAATTGCAATTAGCCAAAGAAACCGCCGAACGATCCTATGCTGCAAAGTCGCAATTTCTGGCAAATATGAGCCATGAGCTCAGAACGCCGTTGAATGCAATTATTGGATTTTCTGAAATGATTCAACGGCAGCTTTTGGGGCCTGTGGGCAATGATAAATATTTGGAATATATTTCTGGGATTCGCGAAAGTGGCGAACATTTGCTGGATTTAATCAGTGATATTTTGGATATGTCAAAAATTGAGGCTGGGAAATATACATTAGATTACGATATGTTGAATCTATCCAAAGCCATTGATTTAGCTGTGCACATGATGTCAGGTCGTGCGACGGAGGCAGGGTTGACCCTTGATCTTCATAAAAATATGCGCACTGAAAATTTATATGGTGACCGACGCGCCATCATGCAAATTATGCTGAATTTACTATCCAATGCGATTAAATTCACCAATGCGGGGGGTAAAATTACCCTATCATGCGAAGAAACGCATGATCACCAAATTATTCGTGTGCATGATACAGGGATTGGGATTCCCATTCAAAAACTGTCTTTGGTCACAAAACCTTTTGAACAAGCCGCCTCTTCTCAAACACGGGGGCATCAAGGCTCAGGCTTAGGATTGGCGATTACAAAGGAATTAATCGAACTGCATGGCGGGTCTTTGCACATTGACTCTGTTGTGGGGGAGGGAACAATTGTAACGGTTCGCTTGCCCAAGGTACAAATCCCAACAATTCTAGATTCAGAGGATGAATAAAAATGTTTTGGAATAAAAAAGATAAAGAGCCCACACCGCAAAAAACCCAAAGTGAAATAATCCGCGAACAAGCCTTGCAAAATATGCGCAATGCGAAAACGGAGATTGGTGAAGAAACAATGGATAAAATCCGTGAAATCATGGCTGCCAAAGAAAAATCAATCGTTGAGCAAATGCGTCGTAAGATCGATGCGATGGATAAAGATAAAGTTGCCTCCGCCATTCGGGATATGGCAAGGGATGAAGAATAATTTTCAGACTTTCTGAAAATGACCCCTTATTTTCAAAATGCCATATAAAATAAAGCTCAGTAATAAAACACCCCCTGCTTGGTGGAGTGTTGCAAGGACGATATGGACTTGTGATAACAAAGTGGAAATCCCCAAAATAATTTGCACAAAAATCATGCCCATAATCAAAAGCCCTGCTGTAATCACACCTTGCCATAGTAATCGTGCAGACCATGAAAAAATGATAATTGCTGAGGTCATGGCTAACCAACGATGGATAAACTGAACGCACGCATTATTTTTTACCGCATCAATCCACCACGGATCGATTGTTTTTGAAAAATCATCGGGAATGAATCCTGAACCCATATGGGGGAATTCATTATAAATCATCCCTGCATCCAGCCCTGCCACAAACGCTCCCCATATTAAAGTCAGGGCAATCATCATCAAACAAAGCCAGCCATGTCTTTGTAAAGAGAGGGTGCGGACAGCGCGTTTGAGCGGCCATAATTGCAGGGCAAAAATAAGACAGAGGCTATATAAAATCAAAGCCATACTTAAATGCATCGCCAGACGAAAATGGCTGACGGATGGGCGATCAACAAGACCGCTTTTGACCATAAACCAACCAATAAAACCTTGGATACCACCTAAGACCAAAAGGCTTATAAATTTTCGTCCATATCCATTGGGAATTTTTTTTGTAATGGCAAAATACAGCAAGGGTAATCCAAAAACCAAGCCAATCATGCGCCCCCAAAAACGGTGAAACCATTCCCAAAAAAATATTTTTTTGAAATCATCCAATTGCATCCAAGAATGTTGGGTTTTAAATTCGGGGCTGGTTTGATATTGGGCAAATACATGTTGCCATGCGGCATCATTTAAGGGTGGCAATGTCCCTGTAATGGGCTTCCATTCCACAATCGATAACCCCGATTCGCTCAGGCGCGTGATTGCGCCAATCATGGTCATGGTAAAAATAAAACCACAAACAATAAAAAGCCATATTGAAATTTGTCTTGATGCATGCATATCGCTTAATATAAAAAGAATTTTGTTAAAAAGAAATAGGTAATATAATTTATGATTCATCTTGCTGATCCTGATATAGCTATACATGAAACTGATGCCATTATTATTGGCGCGGGGCCTGTGGGCTTGTTTGCAGTTTTTGAATTGGGGTTGTTGGATATTAAGGCGCATTTGGTTGATATTTTGGATAAGGTCGGCGGTCAGTGCGCAGAACTTTATCCTGAAAAGCCTATCTATGATATTCCAGCCTTACCGTCGGTCACAGGACAAGAGCTCACAGATCGCCTGTTGCAGCAAATTGCACCGTTTAATCCTGTCTTCCATTTGGGTCAAATGGCAGATTCTTTAGAAAAGTTGCCTGATGATCGCTGGCAACTAACCACGGATGTGGGTACAAAACTGATTGCTCCCGTGCTGATTATCGCGGCAGGCGGTGGATCATTCACCCCGAAAAAACCACCTATCCCGAACTTGGAGGCGTATGAGGGGACATCCGTTTTTTATGCCGTGCGTAAAATGAAACAATTTGAGGGGAAAAAGATCGTCATTGCAGGCGGCGGCGATTCTGCACTGGATTGGACATTGAACTTACAGCCCCTTTCTCAGCGCACCACATTATTGCATCGCCGCGATGATTTCCGCGCCGCACCTGACAGTGTTCATAAAATGCGTGCATTGGTGGCGGACAATCAGATGGATTTGCAGATTGGTCAAATTGTTGAATTAAAAGGTGAACAGGGGGTTTTAAGCAGCGTTATCGTGCAACATAATGATGAACATTTAAGCGAAATTCCTTGTGATACATTACTGATCTTTCATGGACTAACCATGAAGCTAGGTCCCGTTGCAAATTTTGGATTAAATTTGCATGAAAATTTGATTGCCGTGGATACTGAAAAATTTGAAACTTCTGTGCCGCGCATTTTTGCCATTGGCGATATTAATCATTATGCAGGCAAATTAAAACTGATCCTATCAGGTTTTCATGAGGCCGCCTTGATGGCACAACAAGCTTTCCGTTATGTCTATCCTGATAAAAAGCTGCGTTTTCAATATACAACCTCATCCAGCGATCTGCAAAAGAAATTGGGGGCGAGCTAATCTACCCAGCTATCAATGATCGAAAAGGCCTCAATACGATCATGGCATTGGGTTGTGATATAATCGGGTAAATGCGGAAGATCACGACCATAATTTAGGAAAATAGTGCGCAATCCTGCCTCCGCTGCAGGGCGTAAATTATGATATGTATCCTCCACAAAAACAATATGCTTTAAATCTGTGCCTAAAGCTTTGGCTGCCATTTCTAATCCTGTTAAGGATTCGGCTTTGCTGTGGAAATGATAATTTTCATACCCAAAAATTGCATCTTCTTGAAAGAAATCGCGAATCCCCAAATGGAATAAGGTGCGTTTTGCCCAATTTTGATTAGCATGTGTTATAAGCGCATGTGTTAGGCTATTGTTGTGATTATGTTTTAAGAACCAGTCTTTGGTCGTATCGCAGGGTGAAATGAGTTTTTCATCCAATCCATCACAAAACGGGTGGTGAATATCACTTGGGTGAATTTTGAATCCTAATTCCTTATGAAATTTGGCAATGCTGCAGCCATGTTCATACCATGAATCAATGGTTGTCTGTCTGATTTGATCAATGGGTAATGGAATACCGTGTTGGTACAGGGCATGCGTTAGCCCATCAATAATCGCTTCTTCTAGTGCATGGGTCTTGGTATAAAGGCAATTATCTAAATCCCAGATAATGGATCGTAAAGGGGCGGTCATAAAATTCCATTAATAAAAGGTTTAAAAAAAACTTGCATATTCTTGATCATAGGATTATTGCTATAAGTAGATTTTTGTGTCAACTCTAAAAGAATTTAAATTTTTCCATAATTTTTTTGACACAAGGTCATTTATACTGTATATATATTAAATATTCTAAATTTGCATAATACTTAAAAAGGGTTTATAAAGATCATGACGACACCTTCTTTGAACGCATCTCCAGCCTCTGTAACTGATACATCAAACTTAAAAGTTGTTGACATTAAGTCAGGTTCTGCCATGGCTTTTTCAATTTCTTCGGCGGATGTTCAATCTATTGCTCATGGTGAGGGTGGCGCATGGATTATGACCCTTTCTGATGGAAGCAAGATCTTATTGGGTAATGCTGATGCGGCGAAGGGAACATTAATTGAATTCACAGATGGTCGTTCTTTGTCATTGGATATGTTGGCGGCAGCTTTGGATAAGCATGATTCTGTGGCCTTGTTGAATACGCCAGAGGCTGGCAAAGAAATTGTGATTAATCTTGATGCAGATCAAGGTTATGTCACAACCTTTGATAAAGCTGATGTCGTTGAAATCCAAGAAAATGGCGCGGTCTTAAAGTTGAATTTTACAAATGGCGCGGCTATTATATTAGAAACAGCACAGGGTGCAGGTGAAGGATTGGATGGCGACATCACATTCAAAGATGGTGATGTTGTTGCTATCGATAGCTTGGTTGGTTCTCTACGTCTGACGGCAAAGGCAGAAGATAATAGTTTATCTCAAGATAGAAAGCCTTTGCTTGCAAAATCAGGTGAGGTTATTTCTGAGCCGAATGATCAGCCTCTGTCAGAGCAGCCAGTTGAGCGTGATTTAGCACAAATTGCCAATAAATTGGCGGGTGTTGAACCTGCGGCTGGTGGTGATGCTGGTGCTGGTGGTGCAGATCGTCGCGGTGGCGCAGGTTTCCGTAGTGATGTTGATGCTGTTGATATTCGTGCATTAAGTGCGGTTGGGCCTATTGATCCAACAGCGCTGCAGTTTGGTCTTCCTTCGTTTGAACCTCGTTTATTTTTAAACCAAGCGGCGCCATTGGGGAATCCAACCCTTTCAATCGCGGCCGCTTCGCAGGTTCTTGAGGATGGCAGTGTTTTTGTACCTATTCAGGCAGGTCTTCCGGTTGGTGCAGCCTTAACTGATTTCTTAACATTGACGATTACAGGTGTGCCAGCATCTTGGGCTGTGGGCTTAAATAGCAATAATGGTTGGACGCAAAATCCAAACGGCAGTCTGACATTGGTCGTTTCTGCGGGGCAGGCATATAATGGTGGCTTAGCGTTGTCACCCCCTGCCAATAGTGATGTTGACTTAACAACAACATCGATTACTGTCGCTGTCACGAATCCGACAACAAATCAAACTCAAGCGGTATCACAACCCTTTGATGTGCTTGTGGATGCGGTTGCGGATGTCCCCAGTTTGAATGTGTCAAATATTACAGGCGAAGAAGGAAAATCAATTAATCTTCCTATCTCAAGCGCCGTTACGGATACAGATGGTTCCGAAGAATTGTCGATGATTGTTTTAGAGGGCGTTCCTGTTGATGCCGTTCTTTCTGCAGGTGTCGAAACATCTGCGGGTGTATGGACATTACGTCCCATTGATTTGCCTGCTTTGAAAATTACATTACCTGATGGTATCAAGGGCAATTTCCCAATTAAAGTGACCTCAACATCCATTGAAAAAAATTTCAGCGGTGCGGAATTTAATTTGAATAATAACGTTGCCACAAATGTTAAAGAATTTATCCTAACGGTGACTGAGGATTCTGTTCCTGTAATCTCTTCACCTTCTGCGGCGTCTGTTGATGAAACGAATTTGATTTCTGGTGATGTAACCGGTACAGCAACGGTCTTGGTTAATTTTGGCGCGGATAATAAGGGTAGTTTTGCAACCAATCCATCTGTTTTCCCTGCAAATTTAACCTCAAATGGTCAGCCTGTTGTGGTTACTAGCACAGCAACGAGCTTCACGGGAACAGCCAACGGCCAAACAGTCTTTACTTTGACAATTGATCAAGATGGAAAAGCAACTTTTGTGCTTGAAAGACCTTTAGATCATGCAAATCCCAATGATCATAATGACCCCTCATTATTGACTTTTGGGATTAGAGCCACTGATGATGATGGTGATTCGGTCAATACAACAGTACGCGTTACAGTTTTTGATGATGGTCTTAATGCGCGAAGCGATGTTAATGTCTATGATTTTGTTTCTGGTAATGCCATTGGTAACGTGATCACGGGATTAAATGGGGGTACTGGCGCGTCTGATGTTCTTTCAGAAGATTCGCCAAATCTTGTAACGAAAATTGCGTTTAACGGAACTGTTAAAGATGTGCCAGCAACAGGAAACGTTTCCATTGAAGGGACTTTTGGTACATTAACAATCAAAGCGGATGGTTCATATACCTATGTCCGTAAGCCAAATGTGCATGGTACAGATAATTTTGATTACACATTAAAAGATTTTGATGGTGATACAGATCAGGCAACATTGCAATTGCAACCAGATTGTGATGATGTTGATCCTATTGTTCAAAATGCAACCAGCACAGTGGATGAAACAAACATTGTGAATGGAAAAACAGACGTTTCTGGAAAAGTGAATGTTGATTTTGGTGTGAATGCCCCCGGAACTATTGCATTCCGCAATGATTTTGCAGCCAGTGGCTCTTTGAAAAATGGTGCATTAACATCTGAAGGTCAGCCTGTTGTTGTCACGCTTGTTGGTGATACATTTACGGGTAAAGCCGGCACACGCGATGTGTTTACGTTGAAATTAAATGCTGATGGTACATATAAATTCACCTTATTGGATAGTTTGGATCATGCCGATGCAACAAACCCGAATGATGTGATTAATTTGGAATTTACCGTTCGTGCTACAGATGCTGATGGTGATGTAAAGGATGCAAATATCAAAATCCGCGTCTTAGATGATGCACCGATTGCGGTGGCGGATGTTGCGACATTGAATGAAACGGCGGTAAGCACGACAGGGAATGTGTTGACGAATGATGATAAAGGCGAAGACGGATCGTTGACGTTGAAAGAAGTCACATTCAATGGTCAAACATTTGCTGTACCTGCGACAGGTAAGTTGACAGTGACCAGCCCGAATGGGAAATTGGAGATTGGTGCAGACGGTGCGTACACATATGTGATCACGAAGAACAATCCTGCGAATGATGTGTTTGGGTATAAGGCCGTTGATGGTGACGGTGATCCGACGACATCGACATTGACATTGAATGTCACGATTAAGGATGATGTTCCTGTGATTAGCGTGAATGCTGGGGCACAGGTTGATGAAACGAACCTAGTTGCGGTTGTTGGGACAAGTGTGAATGGATCAGTCACTGTTGATTACGGCAATGACGGCCCTGGCAGCATTGAGGCGCGTAATGTATTTACCGCTGGCGGTAGCTTAAAAGGCGGCGCATTAACATCCGAAGGTGTACCTGTTGTTGTGACATTGGTTGGCGATACCTTTACGGGTAAAGCGGGGACACGCGATGTGTTTACGTTGAAGGTGAATGCGAATGGCACATACACATTCAAATTATTGGATAGCTTAGATCACGCGGATGCGACGAATCCGAATGATGTGATTACG